>NZ_FOKI01000096.1 GCF_900111985.1 Clostridium frigidicarnis | reverse complement strand
AAAGAAACTATCATTTATTCCTATTTTATCTACACCTAAAACTTCACTCCATATTCTTACTAGGGTTTCTTCTATAGCATTTCTTGGCGCTTCATAACTCGTTAATCTGTCTTCTAAGTTTGGTTTAGGAAGTGCTCTCCTATCAAGTTTTCCATTAAATGTTATTGGCATCTTGTCTAGTTTTACAAAGTATGATGGTACCATATATTCTGGTAAGCTTTCTTTTAAATAATCTTTCAAATTTAACTCATTAACTTCTTTTTCGCTTACTATATAAGCACAAATATACTTATCCTCATCCTTATCTTCTATTACTATAACTGTTGCTTCTTTAACATCTTCATGTTGTAATAATTTATTTTCAATCTCCCCAAGTTCTATCCTGAATCCTCTTATCTTAACTTGATTATCTATTCTTCCTAAAAACTCTATGTTTCCATCTGGCAACCACTTTGCTAAGTCTCCAGTTGTATACATCTTAGTACCTGGTTCAAATGGATTATCTACAAATTTTTCTGTTGTTAACTCTGACTTATTTAAATATCCTCTGGCTAATCCATCACCTGATATACATAACTCTCCTGCTACACCTATAGGTTGCAATCTTCTGTTTTTATCTAAAATATATAAATTAATATTACTTATAGGCTTTCCTATTGGTATTACGTTTACATCAAAATTGCTCGTAGTCTCAAAATAGGATACATCTATCGTAGCTTCCGTAGGACCATATAAATTTATAAGCTTTTTGCTATTTCCAAACTCTTTATAAAATCTTGATACTTGTTTAAATTTTAATGCTTCCCCACTACAAAATACTTGTCTTAAGCTATTTAATGTTAAGGCTTTCTTACTTTCTTCTAAACAATATAAGAAAACATCCAACATAGAAGGCACAAAATGCATTGTTGTTATTTTATATTTATTTATTACTTCAATTATTTTTACCGAATCTTTTTCGTCATTAGGACTAAGTATACATACTTTTGCACCTACTAAAGACCACCATAAAAATTCCCAAACAGATACGTCAAAAGTATAAGTTGTTTTTTGTAAAACAGTATCTTCCTCATTTAATGGGTACTTATTTTGCATCCACAATAACCGATTAACTAATGCTCTGTGCTCAATCATTGCTCCTTTAGGGTTACCAGTTGTACCTGAAGTATAGATAACATATGCTAAATTTTTTGAGCTGTTTATTTTCTCTAAGTTATTAAAATCCCTATTAAACAAGTTATCTTTAAATAAATCTATAACTGTACCATCAAACTCTAAAGTTTCTACTGACTCAGATTTACTTAATAGTATCTTAGTCTCACTGTCTTTTAAAATATATTCTATTCTATCCTTAGGATATTTCGGATCTATCGGTAGGTATGCTCCCCCTGCCTTTAAGATTCCCATTATTCCCACTATCATCTCTAAGGATCTATCAACCATTACTGCTACTATAGAGTCTGCTTTAATACCTTTAGTTCTCAAAACTCTTGCTAAACTATTAGATTTTTCATTTAACTCTCTATAAGTTAATTTTTTGTCTTCAAATATTACTGCAATATTATCTGGTGTTTTTTCAACTTGTGACTCAAACAATTCTTGTATTGTCTTATCATTTTCATACTCTATCTTCGTATCATTAAACTCATTTAACAATTGATTTTTTTCTTCATCGCTTAATAATTCAATTTCTCCAAGTTTTATTTCATTATTTGTCGTTATACTCTCTAATATAATTAAATAATGTTTACCTAATCTTTCTATGCTACTCTTGTTAAATAGTTTTGAACAATATTCTATATTAATAGCAATTTCATCATTTTGTTCCATAGCATTTAATGTTAAATCAAACTTAGCTACATTGTTTTTACCACTATATGGTATTAACAACATA
>NZ_FOKI01000094.1 GCF_900111985.1 Clostridium frigidicarnis | reverse complement strand
GTTGCCAGGTTATTTATGGTTCACTAGCTCAGTCGGTAGAGCACATGACTTTTAATCATGGTGTCCGGGGTTCGATCCCCCGGTGAGCCACCAAAGCCGTTTAGAGTTAATCTAAACGGCCTTTTTTATTGAAAATAACCGTTATCAACACAAAACACTTGTAAACTTTTTGTTTTACGAGTGTTTTGTGTTATATTAAGTTACTTATAGATTGAAGTAAAGGTAATGAACTTACTTAGAAGGAATGATTTTAAAATTGATAAGCTTAACTGCTTACAAATTAAAAGTTAGAAGTAAAGCAAGTTAGAGTTGAAAAATTTAATTTATATAATAATTATTACTTAAAATATTCTAATAATAGTACAATGTGAAATATAACAAGTCTAGATTAATTTAGCTAATATTCAGATGCAGGAAAGAACACCAACTAAATGAATATTAATTGTATAAGTATTAAAGAAGATTTTTGATTTAAATAATAAACCAGTTATAAAAAGTCAATAGTTTTATGAAAAATTATTATTAAAAAAAGGTATACTTAATAAACCACAATTTTATAACGAAATATAGACAAAATTAAATGCTTTAATGTTCATTAAATTACTTGTTGTAGAGATTTTAGTTTATAAAGTTTATTATGTGTACTATTAAAATCACTAGACTGCCATAGCCATCAAACTAAGAAACTAAGAAACCGAAGATTTGTTTTGTGGTATAATTTCTAGGATATTTGAAATAAGAAAGGATGCAAGGTTAAAAGTGATAATACAAAGGAAAATTTTTCAATAGACTTTTTAGATGTGATTAGTAAACAAACTGGACTAGTAAAAAGAAAAAGTAAAATTACAGCTGAAACATTTTTATCACTTAATATTTTTTCTAGCAGTGACTTATGTGAAAAATCACTAGCAACAGTATTGTACAAGATCAAATTATCAGTTCAATATAGAAGTCTCCCCACAAGCACTAAATAAAAGGTTTAGCGAATGTTCAGTAAACTTTATAATGATAAAACAAAATAATATACTTAATAAACAAAGTAACAAATTACACTTTAATAGAATTCTTATAAATGATGCTACTAGCTATGGATTACCCTTGAAATTTTATGATAAATTTAAGGGTTCAGGAGGTTCAAGATCAAAAGCTGCAATAAAAATACAATTGCAATATGATTTATTATCAGGAAGTTTTTTATGTTGTGATATTGATAATGGAACATCAAGTGATGGTAAATACGTTGAGACTATGGACAAGCATACTAAAGGTGGATATATTAGATTAGCTGATTTAGGATATTATAAAGTAGACCATCTAAAAAAATACATGATAAGAAGGTATTTTTTATATCAAAATTAAAGAGTACCTCAGTAGTATATAAAAAGAACTCATCTCCTAAAATAAAGTCAAATGGAGAAATATTAAAATCAACTGAGTATATAAAAATAGACATCTTTGAGATCATCAAACCATTAGTAGATGGTGAAACAATTGAACTCAAAAATGCCTACATCGATTCCAAAAAGGAACTAAAAATCAGATTAATTATAACTAAATTATCTGAAAAAACAAGGGAAAAAGAGAAATTAAACATTTAAAAGTTGTAAATAGAGGTCGAAGAACTAGAAATGATAAGAGTGTAGCTTGGAATGGGGTAAATGTTTATATAACTAATGTGCCAGAGAAAATATTATCTACTGAAGAAATATATGATATTTATACCTTAAGATGGCAAGTGGAAAGAATGTTTAAAATATGGAAATCAAATTTCAATATTGATAATGTAAAGCCAGTAAAGCTAGAAGGATTCAAGTATTTTTTATATGGAAAATTAATTTCATTAATTTTTTCTTCTATAATAGTTTTTACATCTAAAGATATTATCTATGAAGAAGACTCCAAGGAAATAAGTGAACTAAAGGCTTTCTATTAAGGTACAGAGTTTTTTAACATATTACGGGCTGAAATTTTCAAAGGTGAATTAGCAATTTTAAAATTGCTTAAAACAATAATTAATACAATTCAAAGGTTGGGAATAAAATCAAAAAAAGGTAAGAAAAGTGTTAATGAAATAGTAGAATATTTAAAAATATCACAAAATTGCTTGGAAGATATGGTTGTTTAATACAATTTAAATAGTGAAATTATACCCAATAATAGTTGTCTTCTATAATGGTGCAAAAACACTTCAATAATTTTACAATTAAATAGAATAAAAAACATTTACGCAAAATACTTGTTATAATTAAGTCACTACACAA
>NZ_FOKI01000093.1 GCF_900111985.1 Clostridium frigidicarnis | reverse complement strand
CTTTCCACTCTCAACCTTCAACTTTATATTTAGGAAGTCCGTGACTTTCAACAATAATCGTCAATCGTCAATTCTCAATTGTCAATTAAAAAAGGCGCAGCCTTTTGTTCTCTTACACAAAATATACACAGTATCTCTGAATTGTTATTTTCTTTAATGTGCCTAACTACAATATGATAATATATAGATTATTATACTATTAAGAGGATAAGTATTAAATAAGAGATAAAGTATATGATATTTAACTTTATAAGGTATTAGGCACATTCAAAAAAATAACAAGTCAGTATGCTAGTCTATTTTGTGCCATACTTCGTCAGCGATATCAGCCCATAGTATGCTATGAACTAATATCACTTCCTTGTCTGACACAAAATATACATGGCATTTTGGACTTGTTATTTTCTTTCATGTGCCTTATATATTTTAAAGCTATAGATAACTTTGAGAAGTATTTCATATAATTACAGGTTACAAATTAAGGATGTTTTTCTCTACATTGCTATTAGAAATTAATAATTTGATTTTTAATAATAAATTTTTCGTAGAAAAATCAACCTCTTTGGATATATAAAGAATGTGGTAAAGATGTATACGAATTTATAGATAAATATACTATTATCAAGGGTGTTTATTTTTAATTAATTGCGATGTATTCTATATATATAAACTAATTGTAGGTGAGTAGAGTGGTAAATTTTAAAAAACCTGGTTTAAGGACTATAAAGACAGCATTATCAATTTTAATAGCAATTATCCCATTTTATATTTTCGGAGATGAATCTCCTTTTTATGCTGCATTAGGAGCATTAATGTCTACTCAAGGGTCTGTTTATTCAAGCTATAGAGTAGGTAAATTTAGAGTGATAGGAACATGTATAGGGGCTGCTTTTGGTATGATAATGGCAGGCTTTTTTCAACTTAATCTTGTTGCAACTTTTTTAGGCGTGATTTTAGTAATATATATTGTTAATTTGTTAAAACTACAAGGAGGAACAACTCTTGCAGTTATAGCATTTTTATATACTATGACTCATTCCATTGAACCTATGCATTATTATTTTACTAGAATACTTCAGACAATAGTTGGAGTAATTATAGGTGTAAGTGTAAATTATTTTATATGCCCGCCGAAACTACATATAAGGGTTCAAAAAACATCTATAGATCTTGCAAAAGACATTCTAAATTCCCTAGAAAATTATATAAAAAGAGAAGAAAAATTCAATATAGAAAGATTTCATGAAAATTTTAATAGCTATAAAACTGCTTTAAAAGATTATGAGATAGAAATAAAATCAAGTCGAACAAATTTATTGCATTATGAAAAAATGACAAATTTACATGACATATTTCATAGACTTATAGGTAATTGTATTATATTAAATAATTTAAACAAAGAGTGTTTACTAAACAATGAAAATTACGATAATTTAAAAAAATACTTTCCTGATATAGGAGAGTTAGACATTAAGAAAACAAATGATTTTGATGAATATAACTATAATATAAAATGCTTAATAAATGAGATTAGTGAACTAATAGATGTAACAACTGATAAAACATACCATTATAAATAAAATATAAGCTAAAAATAATAATAATTTATTTTTTATATGGAAAACTAAATATTAGTAAAACAATAAAGGAGGAATTATTTATGAAAGCAAAGGAATTTATGAGTTTTAAAAATTGGGTAGTTGTAGGAGATGTTTTAAACAAAGAAAAGTATGCTTATAAAATATTAAATAGTTTAAAAACAGCACAATATAATGTTGCTGGGGTAAATCCTAAAGGTGGAAATGACATTTATTCATCATTAAAAGATGTACCTTTTAACACAGAAGTTGTAGATTTATGTATAAATTCTATAAAAGGGTTAGAAATATTAAAAGAAGCAAAATCATTAAATATAAATAATATATTGGTTCAACCAGGAGCTGGTTCAGAAGATATATTTAAATATGGAGAAGAAAATAATATGAATCTAATAGATGGTTGTGCTTTAGTTGAACTCAAAAATTTAGGTAAATAAAAAGGGAAAGAATGTAGAGCTAAAATTTATCTTATGGTTATTGCCTGTAACACTTACTGAATGAAGATTCGTTCTATCAAAGTACTGATAATAAAGGATTTTCATAATCATATAAAATTTAGGTAAATATATTTGGGAAAAAAACTAAAAAAAAATTAAAAAATGTGTTGACATGAAATGAGGTTTAAGGTATTATAATACATGTCGAGTGGATAACAAAACAGCCACGAAACACAAGGCCCATTGGTCAAGCGGTCAAGACACCACCCTTTCACGGTGGTAACAGGGGTTCGATTCCCCTATGGGTCACCATA
>NZ_FOKI01000091.1 GCF_900111985.1 Clostridium frigidicarnis | reverse complement strand
TTTCTAGCTGGATCTACGGATATGTTCAAGGATACAGCTTACATGGCAAGATTTCCTCATATGAGTATGACTGTTTTATACTTCGCTTTAATTAGGGGAACATTTTCTAATCCCCTATTAGCTATAAGATTTTTAAATATAATTTTATCAATGTTTAATGTGGTATTACTATTTTTTATAGCCAAAGAAGTTTTTGATGATGAAAATAAGAGTATATGGGTATGTCTTATAAGTGCATTATATCCACCTATGATTGCTTATAACAATGTTTATTGTTCTGAAAATATTGCAATTCCAATATTACTTTTAAGTGTAGTGACATTTTTAAAAGTTTTCAATAAAAATAGTAGTAAAAAACTTTTATTGATATTTTTATCAGGTGTATTATTAAGTATTACTCATCTTTTTAGACCTATAGGATATGTAATGATTATAGCTTATATAATGTATATTTTTATATATTTAAAAGATAGCATAAAAATAAAAGTAGTTATGAATTTATTAGTCGTGTCAGCATTTGTAATTCCATTAGTATTTATTAGTTATACTTTGATAGGATTAAATATAACAGAAAATCCACTTTGGCATGGAACAGAACCACCAAGCATATCTATTTTAAAGGGGACAAACATTGAAGCAGGTGGAGCATGGAATGAAGAGGACGCAGCTTTATTTAATCAATATGAGGGAGATTATGAGAGGGTAGACAATGCTGCAAAAAATATTATAAAAGAAAGACTAACTGAAAATAGTCCACAAGACTTATTTAAATTTTATACTTTAAAATATGTGAGACAATGGTATTCAGGTGATTTTGGAGGATTTTATTGGGCTGAAATTGGACTTGATGAGGCCTATAATAAAATAGATTATTTGGATATGATGGGACAAGATGAAGGTAAGATGTCTATAAGATTAAGTAAGGAAGGAGATTTTTATACACAGTTGTTTTTTGCAACAGTTTTATTATTATCTTATATAGGATTATATAGAAATAATAATATGAAAAATCATAAAATATATATTTTTTATATTATATTTTGTGGAATTTCTATTCAATGTCTAATAACAGAAGCACAGGCTAGATACACTTATCCATTTTCATGGCTTTTTATAATATTGGCTATGACAGCTTTTAGTAGTAATAAGGATAATACAGGAGGAGAAAATGGAGGAGTTTAAATATATAATTAAATTATTGAGACCTAAACAATGGATTAAAAATTTTTTCGTTTTTGGAGCAATATTATTTTCTAATAATTTTTGGGATTTAGAAATAATAAAAAGAAATGTTATTACATTTATAGCTTTTTGTTTTATATCATCCACAGTATATATACTTAATGATATTGTAGATGTAGAAAGAGATAAAAAACACCCTAAAAAATGCAAAAGACCAATTGCTAGTGGTAAAGTTAGTGTTAATAAAGCTAAGACAATAGGAGCAATAATGGCTTTAACATCATTTTACATAGCTATTAATTTAAATATATATATAGCTATTATTATAGGCCTATATCTATTAAATAATTTATTCTATTCATTTAAGCTTAAAAATATAATTATAGTTGATGTATTATCAATATCTATAGGATTTATTTTAAGAGTTGTGGCAGGAGGAGTAGCTACAAAGGTTGAAACTTCTAATTGGATAATATTATGTACATTATTTTTATCATTATTTTTAGGTTTTGGGAAAAGAAAAAGTGAAATTGCAATTTTGGGCAAGGATGCTTATGAGCATAGAGAGAATTTGTCTAAATATAGTGAAAAATTGCTAGATCAGCTAATAAATATAGTTTTAACATGTACAATTGTATTTTACTCTATTTATTGTGTATTAGGTTCACATTTTAGCAACTTTGTATGGACAACTATTTTTGTTGTTTTTGGAATCTTAAGATATTATTATTTAATGTATTCTAAAGGAGAAGGTGGAAGTCCTACAGAATTAGTATTAAAAGATAAACAACTTATCTATTGTATAGCATTATGGGGATGTGCTTGTATAGTAATTTTAAATATATAGGAGGTTTTTAACAATGAAAAGTGCCTTTGCAATTTTTGATGTAGATGATACTATTATAAATGGAGATTCTATGTTCTTAAGTATATTTTTTGCAATGAAGAAAAAGCCATGGATAATATTATATGTTCCTATAATTTTAATTAAAGTAATACTTTATTTGTTAAGAATTATAGATAAAAAAATAGCTAAGGAATCCTTATATTTTCCTTTGAAATGTTTAAGTGAAAAACAATTAGAGGAGTTTTATGATAATGTTTTATCAAATAAGATTAATGTAGAAGTTATGAAATTTTTAAAGCAACATAAAGATCAAGGTTGTTATATTTTATTAGTTTCAGCTTCTCCAGAAATATATTTACGATATTTTAAGAAAAACAATAGCATTGATGGAGTAATAGGAACAGTACTTCAAGATGTAAACGG
>NZ_FOKI01000082.1 GCF_900111985.1 Clostridium frigidicarnis | reverse complement strand
GTCACCCATGCAGTACCATCGGCCCTCTAAAGCTTAACTTTCCTGTTCGGTATGGGAAGGAGTGTGACCTTTAGAGGCATCATTACCAGATTTTAATTTAATCAAAATCATTGATTTTGTTCACAAACTTTATTTATTTCTTAGAACATTTATTATTATATATTATGTTTTTATCTTTGTCAATGCTTTTTTCAAAAAAATACTTTCAAAAACTCTTTCATGCTGCTCTTTTGAAAATTGTGGTTTACAGTACCTCTCCTCTAAGTTTCAACTCAAAACCCTTGTAAAAGTTGAAACTTAGGCACATTCAAAAAAATAACAAGTCAGCATGCTAGTCTTTAAATAAGTGGAGAGGTGAAAGTTGAAAGTTGAGAGTTGAAAACCTTTAATGAGTGATAAGTTGTGAGTTACAAGTGACAAGTTGCGGATAAATCTTCTCATGAAGATTTAAAATCTTGAAAAAAATATACTTAAAGAAAATCTGTGATTTTTAGCCTGAACTTTCCACTCTTAACCTTCAACTTTATATTTATATTTAGGAAGTCCCCGACTTTCAACAATAATCGTCAATTCTCAATTGTCAATTAAAAAAGGGTGTAGCCTTTTGTTCTCTGACACAAAATATACATGGCATCTTGGACTTGTTATTTTCTTTCATGTGCCTTAGAGGATACTCATACTCACATAAAATTTTATCCTCAACTTTCTATTTCTAAAACTTGTCACTTACAACTACTTGAAATTTGTCTCTATCAGTGTCTCACATTCTTTTAAATCTTCTAATGTATTTACACCTATCATTTCCTTGCATGTATCATTAATGAATATATTAATTTCTATGCCCATTTCTTTAATTATCTCTGGAACATCTGTTAAATAATATTCCTTTTGATTATTATTATTTTTTAATTTCTTTAATGCCTCAAACAAGATTTTAGAATTTATTATATATGGTCCACAATTCAATTCCTTTATCTTTAATTCTTCTTGAGAGCAATCCTTTTCCTCAACCACCCTTTTGAAATTTCCTTCTTTGTCCCTAATTATCCTTCCATATGGACGCTGATTCTCAAATATAGCTGTCATTATTGTACACTTAGAATGTTTATCACCATGACATTTAATAAATTTTTTTAATATACTCTTACTAATTAGTGGCATATCCCCATAAAGTAAAAGCAAATCTTCGTCATAATCTTTTAAAAACTCCTCCGTAACCATTGTAGCATGGCCAGTTCCTAACTGTTGTTCTTGTATTACAAAATTATATTTATTGTCTATTACTTCTAGAATCATTTCTCTTTTATATCCTATTACTATATATGTATCTTTTGCTTCTATAAATGATACATTATCTAAAACATGTTCTATCAGTGTTTTTTCTTTAAGTTTTCTTAATGCCTTTGGTAGGTTAAACTTTTCTGATTGGAGTCTAGTTCCCTTCCCCCCTGCAAGTATCAAGACTTTCATTAAAATATCTCCTCTTTTCTCATTCCTTCTGAACATTGAACAATCCTTCCTGGATATCCAAGCTTATTAACAGCTTCTAATATATCGTTACAATCCTCATCTTTAGCATAAACATAGCAGCATCCACCGCCACCCGATCCATTAACTTTTCCACCTAAGGCTCCATTATTATAAGCGATTTCTAATATTTCCTCAATCTCAGGTGTTGATATTTTAAGTCCATCTCTTAAATTTTTATGATGCCTCTTTATTAATTCTCCTAACTGTTCTTCACAAAACTTGTTATCAATCAGAAGTTTTTTTCCTTGTTGCAAAATTTTATAATTATCTATATTAGCTAAAATATTTCTCTTCTCATCATTCTCTAAGTCATCTAAATATTTTAAGTTGTCCTGATTATATACAAAATCTTTTATGGTCTTTATACCTTTATTTTTTAATTTTTTTAGTCCATTAATTACTGGTATTTTAGCCGTTGATAAAACTTTTGTTGTGTCTTTCTCTACTAACGAATCAAACAATATAAACTTACCTGGTATTCTAATATTTAATCTATCTACTTTAGTGTCCTTATTATTAAAATTTAAATTAACAAGCCCGCCAATCGCTGAAGCATAGTGATCCATCATTCCACCTGGCTCATTAAATTCAACTACTTCTGCCAAAAATCCAAGATAAGCTACTCTTTCTGGATTATTTTTATCTTCAGAATTTATAACTTCCAGTAATAACTTTATAAGTGCAATTATCATTGTTGATGACGAACACATACCCTTACCTATTGGTATTTCTGATACCATAGTTATATCATATCCTTTGTCTAGCCTATACCCTTCCTTTAAAAGAACATTAACTATACTTTTTATATAATCTCTATTATTTTCATAAATTATCTTTGAAGAAAAATCAACTTTATGGTTTACCCACCTATATATATCACCATCCAGTTCATTAAAATATTTACTTCCTATTTTTATATTTAAATTTTTATCATTTCTTTCTTCAGCTTCAGCATAAAACCTTAAGTCTATAGCTTGAGCAATAACTTCTAACCCTAAATAATCTTGATGTTCACCAAAGATACATAGTCTACTTGGTGTTGAAACCTTTATTTTTCCCATGATCATCCCCCCATAATTTCAGCCTATAATACAATATTAACCTTTTCATATTTAAAAAAGAAGACTTATGTGGCAATTTATTTAATATTTCATAAATTCTGATTTTATTCTTTAACTTTATATTGTATCAGTGTAAAATGAGACTATATAAATAAAAAGGGGGAAATTAATATGAATAAATTAACAGCTATTGTCATAGGTGCTGGTGATAGGGGAACTGATGCCTATGCTCCATTTGCCTTAAAAAACCCAGATAAACTTGAAATTGTTGGAATAGCTGAACCTTTAGATGATAGAAGAACTGTTTTTAAAGAAAAGTTTAATCTTAAAGATAATCAATGTTTTAAAGATTACAATGAAATACTCCATGAAGACAAGCTTGCTGATATAGCTATAATATGCACTCAAGATAAACTGCATTTTCAACCTACAATACATGCATTAAAAAAAGGTTATCATGTTTTGCTGGAAAAACCAATGTCTCCTGATGCTAATGAATGTATTGAGATGGCTAAAGTTGCTGAAGAAAATGATAGAATTCTTTCTATATGTCATGTATTAAGATATACTAAATTTTTTCAAAAATTAAAGAATATAATTGATAGTGGAAAAATAGGAAAAGTGGTATCAGTTCAGCATAATGAAAATGTTGGTTATTATCATCAAGCACATAGTTTTGTAAGGGGTAATTGGAGAAACTCTGATGAAACAGCCCCTATGATATTAGCCAAAAGCTGCCATGATATGGATATATTAATTTATCTTATAGGTGAAAATTGCTTAAAAGTTTCTTCTTTTGGTTCATTAACTCATTTCAACAATGAAAATGCACCTAAAGATGCTCCTTTAAGATGTTTAGATGGTTGTCCCCATGATGATGCCTGTCCATATTATGCTCCAAAACATTATTTAGGAGATAATATTGGATGGCCCGTTTGTACTATAACTACTGATTTAAGCTATGATGGTAGATTAAAAGCTTTAAAAGAAGGGCCTTATGGACGATGCGTTTACCATTGTGATAACAATGTAGTAGATCATCAAGTAGTAAATCTAGAATTTGAACATGGTGTTACAGCTTCATTTACAATGTGTGCTTTTACTCATGATGTTGGTAGAACCATAAAAATTATGGGAACTAACGGTGAGATTAGAGGTCACCTTAATAGTAGGGAGATAGAAATACATAATTTCTGTGATAACTCTATGGAAAGAATAAGTTTGCCAGTTCCAAAATCCGGTCATGGTGGAGGAGATTTTGGTCTTATAAAAGATTTTGTTGATCTTGTTAATGGGAAAAGATGTGATTCTTTAACATCAGCTAAAATATCTGTTCAAAGTCATTTAATGGCTTTAGCTGCTGAAAAATCTAGGGTAGAACAAAGAATTATATCAATAGATGAGTTTTTTAAGTAATAAGTAAATTCATCCAAATATGAAAATAGAAGGACAAACACCGTAAATAAGCAGATTTCACCTAGTATTCTAACGTTTATCCTTCTGTTTTCATTGGAGAATTTTATTTCATAAAAATTTTTATAACTTCCTCAACCGATATAACATCAGCAAAACGTTTATTCCAAATCTTATAATTATAAAACTCATAAAGTTTTTCACCAGATAGATAATCATTATCAAAAGTTGTATTTGTTTCTTCTGGAATAATTATTTTATAACCATGATCAAAAGCACTTTTACAAGTAGCATCAATACAATATTCTGTTTGAAGTCCAACCAATATTATTGTATCTATATCCTTGCTATCTAAATATTCCTTTAAATTGGTTTTATGAAAAGCACTATTATATTGTTTTTCAAAGATTAATTCCGTACTATTAGGTGCTATTTCATCATAAATCTGCCATCCATATGTACCACTTTCCAATTCTGTACCTTTTCCATCATCGTGACGTACATACAGCACTTCTTTTTTATTATCTCTTGCATTTAAAATAAGTTTTTTAACATTTTCAATTACTCTTTGTTCATTATAAGGATTTGCATTAATCAATGTATTTTGAACATCTACCACCAACAAAACAATATTACTCATATACCTTACTTCCTTTCATTTAAAAATATAATTAATCTAGTTAAGATTTCGATAATTCACTATATTTGTATAAGTATCCGTCTAAAATACAAAGTGAATAACAATATATAATTAATTTATAAAATCAGATTTTTTGCCATTATTATAAAGTTAAAAAAGCATTCCTTCTTAAATTTCAATAAGCTGCTACATTTAAATAATTGAAATTCTTAACAGAAGTAATACTTTTTTATAAATAAAAAAAACGATAGGTAAAAACCTATCGATATATTCTAAGTAAATGGCTCCGCAGAGAGGATTCGAACCTCCAACCTATCGGTTAACAGCCGAGTGCTCCACCATTGAGCTACTGCGGAACATT
>NZ_FOKI01000088.1 GCF_900111985.1 Clostridium frigidicarnis | reverse complement strand
GGATCTCAAACTTCAGCATCAGCAGCAGGAGTTGGAAGAGTACCAATAAAATCTTTTGGTAGTTCAAAAAATACACAATCAATAAAGCAAACAGAAACTCAAAAGAGCTTTAATGCAGCTTTGGCTAGTAGAAACGTTAATGGGGCGGGTAATCCTGTTTCTAGAAAGCAAGCTTTGTCAGAAATTAATAAGGATTTAGGGATAAGTAAATCGCAACATCCTCTTGAGCAAAAAATGGTTCCTTTATTGGATGAGAATAAAAAGAGAATTCTAGATGCGAATAATAACTTTGTAGAAACACGTGAGTTAACATATTCAGTGCAAGGAAAATTTGATGTACAAGGAAATCCTATAGATAAGGTGGTTATACAAGACCATTCTTACGGACATTATTATAATTCTGGTATTGGTAATCAACCTTCCCATTTTAATGTTAGACCTTCAACAAATACTAAGAACGGAGCCGTTCAGGGTATGAAGGACCATTATTACTTTAATTATAGAAATAAAAAATAGGTGGTGAAACTATGTTTGAAGGAATTGATAATGCAGTTGTAATTAAGAATATTTTTGGTGACAAAAATGTATTTGAAAAAGCTGAACTAATTAATGTAAATTGGCAAATGATTGATTCTAGAATTGAGTTATCAATATTAGTTCATGATGAGCCAACAAAGGTTCCTAAAAAATGGGGTGTCTTTGAAAGTGTCTATGTAAGGCTAGAGTTTTATGGATTGAACTATTTAAGAATAGACGTAAAAGAAGATAAGCCAAGAATCGAGAAGTTTACTATGCAGAGCAATAGCGATAAGTACTGTTGCGAAATATCTATGAGTGATGAGCAGGAAATTCAGTGTACGTTTGAAGTGGCTCGTATTCAAAATATTAAACCGTTTGTAGATAAGCAGTAAATATTTATCAGTTTAAATCTATGTGGAATTGAGCGATATTGTAGAAGTGGCACAGATTTTTGTTGCCACTTCTTTTCTCTCACTGCATTTTCTATCTAAGATCAGGGGGCGGCTAAAGCTGATTTTTATGTTGGACCTGAAGGAAATGTTTCTACTACTATAAGAGAATATGATATATACAAAAATGTTGAGTACGCAAGAGATAGTTTGATTCAAAATACCCCTGGAGCTAAAAGAAAAGCGATGGCAATAGGTGCATATGATTTAGAAAGTGGTAATGTTGTTGCATGTGCGGAATTTAGAGGTGCAAATCAATTACTAAATATAGGAAGCAATATTAGAAATATAAGATTTACCAAGGCAGTAAGACCAAGAACTGGAGGTACAGGATGTGTACCAGAATTTATTTGTGAATCTAGAGAAATTTTGGATATAGTGTGCGAATATTTTGATGCACTTAGTACTTATATTGCAGAATCTAAACTTGTTAATAAGTCAGTTGAGGAATATCCAAGTGATAATTATCTTAAAGAATGTATAAACATGACACGAAAAGGTATTTTCTGTTATGATGTTTCAAATGCACCAGAGCATCTACAAGATTACCAATTGGTTAGTAAACCTGATAAAGGACTATATTTATCAGATTTACCAAAAGAAATACAAGAAATACTTATAAATTATAGAATAAATGATGTGTGTTTTAGTAAAGATGAGTGTATTAGTGTAGTTTCTGCATATTAATTGCATTAGAAGATATTAAGAAAATTAAAATGTTGAAGTAATAATGTTTTTAAATCTAAATGCAAAATAGTATTTAAAGTAACTACAAAATAATAAACTAAGAAGTATAAAAGTTGCAAATTAAATAAAGGTATTAAGAATGCACATTAAATTTAAAGAAATAGTTACTGCATAATATTAATAATGTAGTGAGAAGATGAAATGAACTAGCTGAAATTAAGTAGGCTAGTTCATTATTTTTTTAGTAGTTAACATATGCTATAAATACATTATTCAAAAGAACTATATTAAAAAGCAACGATAACACATCAGAAAACAGAGTTTTAAAAGATTGTGAATAAGAGCGGTATTGAATTTAAAAAATAATGAATAGAGGATAAAATAACTGATTAAATAGGAATTGATAGATGATTAAAATCTTTTTAGCGGTTACTCAAGTATAAGCATCTGATAAAGGAGTTCCTTGTCAATCAATAAACAACTAAAATCATTCAATGAAATAAATAATTAAAAATTACAGTACATCAATAAATATAAAAGCAAATATATATTATAAATTTGATAAGAGCTAATGTTTCAAGTAAGGGACATTGGCTCTTTTTTAATTCAAAGAAATTGAAGCATACTTTCAATAATCAATACTAGTAAATTCAACATAAAGGCTATAGAATATGTTTATGATGAGTTAAATCAACAAATTGAAGCTAAGGATGAAAGTGGAGTATTAGTTAAAAATGCTTATAATGGAGAAGAACTAAGAGTTTCAAAGGAAAATAAAGAAGGAAAAAACCATTTCTTATATGAAGGTGACAAAGTTATCCTAGAAGTTCAGGAGAAAACCCTTTTAGAAAAAGGAAGAAATGTTTATGGACTAAACTTACTAATGAGAAAAGTAGGGGATACTGAAGCATATTATATGTACAATGGACA
>NZ_FOKI01000084.1 GCF_900111985.1 Clostridium frigidicarnis | reverse complement strand
TAAACTATTTTTGCAATAAATTAAGGAGTATGCATGAGCAAAGCTTATGAATGCTCCTTAATTTATTGCGAAGGTATCACCACTAAATTTAATATTTTTTAAGACAAATGGTACAGATATTATTAAATAATAGCAGTGAAACTGCTATGTAAAATTAAAATTAGTTTTATGACCAGCAATTCAAAACATGGCACTTGATATTATTCCAGATAAATAGCATTGATGAATTAGAATAGAGGATTTAAAATTAATATCTTATTTTAGAATGAAGCACTATTACTACAAATGTTAAATACGATTATTCCATAGGTCTAACATTTGTAGGTGTATTTCGCTTTTGGGATTAGTGCTTTTTCTCTTATATTAAACCCTGAGCTAATTAATTAGTCCAGGGTTTTATTGTTGGTATTAAAATAATCAAGTTGACATTAAAATAACAAAAATGTAATGTTAATGAAATATAGTTCAATTGATACTAAAAATGGAATTATATAAAATAAAGTACATGAGATGAAGTTAGAAAGCACTAGTTTAAATAAAGAAAAAAGGGAGAATTAAAAATGAAAAACATATTAAGTGTAGAAAAAATTGAAAAGTATTATGGTAGTAAAGATAATGTAACAAAGGCTATAGATAATATCAGTTTTAAGGTAGATGAGGGGGAGTTCCTTGGGATAATGGGACCTTCAGGAAGTGGTAAAACTACATTGCTTAACTGTATATCAACTATTGATAATGTTACTACAGGTAAAATAATAATAAATAATAAGGATATTACTAGGTTAAAGTCAAAAGAATTAGATAGGTTTAGACAAAATGAGTTAGGCTTTATATTTCAAGATTTTAATCTATTAGATACTCTTACAGCTTATGAAAATATTGCTTTAGCATTAACAATAAAAGGTGAGAAAGCTTTAGAAATAGATGGGAAAATTAAATCAGTAGCAAAATATCTAGAAATTGAAGATGTATTAAAAAAGTATCCCTATCAAATGTCTGGTGGACAAAAGCAAAGGGTTGCTTCGGCAAGAGCAATAGTAACTAATCCATCTTTAGTACTTGCTGATGAACCAACGGGGGCATTAGATTCAAAATCAGCTAGATTATTGCTTGAAAGATTTGAAAGGTTAAATAAAGATTTAAAGGCTACAATACTTATGGTTACTCATGATTCCTTTACAGCAAGTTATGCTCATAGAATACTTTTTATTAAAGATGGAAAAATATTTAGCGAACTCGTAAGAGGAAATGACACTAGAAAAGAATTCTTTAATAAAATTATAGAAGTTATATCACTTCTTGGAGGTGATGACAATAATGTATTTTAAGCTAGCTGTAGGCAATATAAAAAAGAGTTATAAGGATTATACTATATATTTCTTAACACTAATATTAGCTGTTTGTATATTTTATAGCTTTAACTCAATGGATTCACAAAAGGCACTTATTGAGATGAAATCTTCAGGTAAAAATTATATAGCTAAATTAATGGAACTTATGTCTGGTGTATCAGTGTTTGTATCTATAATATTGGGTAGTTTAATATTATACGCAAATAATTTTTTGATAAAAAAACGTAAAAAAGAATTAGGAATATATATGACTTTAGGTATGGGAAAAAGAAAAATATCTAGGATTTTAGTAACAGAAACCTTTATAGTGGGGGCTATATCTTTAATTGCTGGTGTTATATTAGGAATTGGAGCATCACAAGGTTTGTCTACTTTTGCATTAAAGTTATTTGATGTTGGAATGGATGAATATAAGTTTGCTGTTTCAACAAGTGCTATAGGTAAGACTATATTATATTTTGGAATAATGTTTTTACTTGTTATGATATTTAATGTATTTGTTATTTCTAAATACAAAATAATTGATTTACTAACAGCAGGTAGGAAAAATGAAAATATAAAATTTAAAAATCCATTTATATATTTATTATCATTTATTTTATGTGTAGTGTCACTTGGATTTGCATATAAATCCATACTAAAGATAGGCGTGGATTTAAGAGATCCTATGTTTAAGCCAGCATTAGTTATTTCCATAATAGGTACAGTATTATTCTTTTTTAGTTTATCTGGAGTTATACTATATATAGTGAATAAAAACAAGAATGTATATTTCAAAGGATTAAATATATTTGTAGTAAAACAAATAAATAGTAAAGTTAATACAAACTTTATATCAATGTCAGTAATATGTTTAATGTTATTTATTACAATACTTGTATTATCTACAGGAATAAGCCTTAAGAAAGATAATGAAGCTGGACTTGAAAAAGAAACACCTTTTGATGCTAGTATAATAGTATATGCTGATAGTGAAAAAGACAATTTAGAAGATGTATTAGATAAAATTGATTTTAAAAGGAGTAAAAATGAGAAATATGTAGCTTGCAATAAATATCTTTTAGGTGTAAAGGTATGTGATTTATTATCAATTGAAGATAAAGAGTATGATGATGGTGAGGGGACCTTTGTTAAAATATCAGATTATAACAAAATGCTGAAACTTAGAGGTGAAAAAGAAATAAGTCTAAACAAGGATGAAGTTTTACTTATGTCCAACTATAATGTGTTGGTTAAGCCAGTTAATGAAAGGTTAAAAAGTAGTAATAAAGTTAACATTAAAGGAAAAGAGTATTTAGTAAAAAATGATAAAGTAATAGAGGAAAATCTTGAAACTTATTCGATGCCAAATATTTTTTTAACCATAGTTATAAATGATGAATTTTTAGGTGATTATAATAAAATTAGTGTGTCAACACTTAATGTAATGTATTTAGATGAAAATAGAGAAGAGAATAATAAAAAATATGAAGAAATTCAAGATAAATATATAAAAGGTGAGTATAAAGATTTAAACATTCCACGTGTGGGTGCTTATTCAAAGGATGATCGTTATGCTAATAGCAAGAGCGGAACAACAGCAGTATTATTTATTGGAATGTACTTAGGACTAGTATTTTTAATAACCAGCATGGCTGTATTAGCTCTTCAACAGTTGTCAGAAGCCAGTGACAGTATAGAAAGATATAAAGCTTTAAGGAGAATTGGTGCAAATAAAAAAATGATAGACAAAACAATCTTCACTCAAACATTGATATATTTTTCTCTTCCAGTGATCCTTGCATTAATCCATTCAATTATTGGTGTTACATTAGTTAATAAAGAGATAAGTAAGTTTAATGAAATAGATATTAGATTTTCAGCTTTAATAACAGCTTTAATATTTATTGTAGTTTATGCAGGATACTTCTATACAACATATACAGGATATAAAAATATAGTAAAAAATAGTATTTAATTCTATAATAAACATTAAGAATATAAAATTTTAAATATGTGGATGACTTTATTAAGTGACAAATTACAAGTGACAAGTGACAAGTGACAAGTGACAAGTGGCAAGTTATGAGTGACAAGCCTATAGGCCCCCTAATTAGGATGGACAATGTTTACTCAAACAAGATAAAATAGTTTTAAGATGATTAGGAGGTCTAAGGAATGGAGAAAAAAAGATTTACAAGAAAGTTTTCAGAAGATCAAAGAGTTTCATTTGTTAAGGAAGTTTTAGAATCAGGAAGCAATGTTTTAATTGCTAAAAAGTATGATT
>NZ_FOKI01000030.1 GCF_900111985.1 Clostridium frigidicarnis | reverse complement strand
CCCTTTCCCAAAATTACTTTTGACGAAAGAGAGCTACACTTATTAAGTATGCACAATCTCTCTCATCTTTTTTTAGATAAAACATCTAAAATAGGAATTGGCACCATATATGCGAATGATACATACTGGTTGCCGAAGCTTCACAGGGCCTTTCCCTCCACTTCTCTTGATAAGAGTTAAATTATTTAATTTTATCGATCTATCTACCTAAACAAAAAACCTCTTTGTTAAAAGAGGTGGCGTCATCTGCTTATCTTTCAACACTTGTTGTAGGATTTAGCACCATATATGTAAATAAAACATACTGGTTGCTGGGCTTCATAGGGCCTTTCCCTCCACCACTCTTGATAAGATCCATATTTAAATTATTATAACTTTACCAAATTTTATTTAATATGTCAATGATAATTTTAAAAAAATATGGTAAAAAATAATTAAAGGTTTTGATTATTTACCTTATTAAGGCTATATGTATTATCTAAAAATTTGCTCTTTTAGAGCTTAATGTTATCTTTGCAACAAACCCCATAACCAAGGTAAATGCTCCGGCAATTAAGACAGTTATATAAACCCTATCACTAAAGCTATCCAGCAATGTACCATAAATAATTTGACCTAATGGAGTTGCACATGTAGCCGCTGCAAAAAGTATTAGCATAGCTGATACTGTGAAAAAGATAAAGGGTATCCAGAATCCTAAATTTGATGTAACTAGTTTAACGGACAATGCCATTGGAATGAATAAAAGTCCACAAGCAACAAACCACAAATACAGGTTATCTATTTTTAGTTTTTTACTAATAACCCCGATTCCTATGGCTGCCAAAATTGTACTAAAAGATATTGCTCCCTGTGCTATGCCAAATAATGTACTATCAGCGCCCATTACAATCTTCACAATATAAGGTACACCTACTAAAATCATTGGAGCTAAAAATAAGTTTATCCCAGCCACAATGAACATGGTTTTTAAGATAAAACGATTTTTATTTAATATGTATCCTAAACCTTCTTTAATATCCATAAAAATTGCCGTTACAATATTCCCTCCATACGACTTCTTTGTAAATGGTATTTGTATGAATATTTCCATTACTGCTGACAAGAAAAATGCAATGCAGCTAACAATTACAACAGCTTCAAGTCCTACAAGTCCATATAATAAACCTCCTAAAATTGGACCAACGATTCCTGTTAATGCACTTACACCAGATACAATTCCATTTGCCTTTATCAAGTTATCCTCATCAACCAATACTGGAATTGATGCTTGGACAGCAGGCTGATACATAGTGCTTACAACAGACAGCAACGTCATTATCACACCTATTAAAAACACTGAATTATTCCCCCATAACAAAGATAGCATTAAGGCTAAAACAATGGTACTACTTAAAAAATCAAAAATCACCATTAAGTTTCGACGATTGAATCTATCTGCAATAGCACCAGCGATTGGTGAAAGTATTATAACTGGTATAGTTGAAATAGCTAAGATTGTAGCAAAATCTTCCGCTTTACCTGTTAAATCAAGGATATATAGGGATAAAGAGAATTTTAATATCGCTGCTCCAAAAAGTGATATAATCTGCCCTAAAACCATTAAATTAAAATTTCTATTAAATGTTTTCATTTTTGGCGGTTCACCCCCCATAAATTTGATAGGATTACTGCAACACCAAAATAAATTGGAATCTCAATTTTCCTAAACACACCAAGTAAAACAAGGAAAACTCCCACTATGATACTCATAATTGAACCGAAGAATATTATTGAATGTCTGGGCAACTCTACTGATACATGAAAAAAGCGGTTTAATTCATTTACAAATTTATCCATGATATGATTTTCCTCCATATAAAATTCTATATGCGCCATATAATTTGCATAAGATTTGATAAAATTGCAGCAATCCCAATTCCAATACAAATCCATGCACCTGTACTTTTACCTTGTGTTTTCTTTTTTCTTAATAAGCCAAACATTATAAGAAAAATTCCTATTACTATGCTAATGATTGAAGTAATTAATAATAATTGTGGGTCAAAAGATACATTGAAATAATTATCTAAGTTACTCATGGCAGCTCCTCCTCATAAGAATTTAATATAAATCATTGTTTACAATATTTTTTATGGCTATTGTGGCAAAAAACACCCCAATAGCACCTAATGCTAATGAAATTGGTATTATAGAAATTAATCCTCCGGTACCTACTTGCGCATTAACTACTATACTAACAATGAAAATGGATGAAATAATGGTTGCAATAGTGGATTTTCGTATCATTCCAATATACAGGGGTAGCATTCCCAATAAAGTTGCTGTAATTGTTGTTATTACAACATTAAAAACATCTTTAGGGGTAATCCCATAACTAACAAAACTCAATATCTTGCTAATTCCAAATATGCATATGTTTTGAAACAATTCCGAAATAGCAATAGAAACAAATGTGACTAGCAATATCAGTACTAATTTAGTGGCTATCAACTTTTTTCGGTTAATTGGATAAGTAAAAAGTAATGACATTGTTTTACTTCTAAATTCTTCAATGATGATCGTTGCTATTAGAACAGATTCCCATACCAAAAAAGTAGCTTTCATTAACATACTACTAATGCTTATTGTATCGAGTTCAACAGATGGCAAATTGGTTTGTGGAATTTCACCCATTGAAAGCATATATGTCATAAACACACTAAAAAATAAAATAACTATATTGGCAATCATTACACCAAAAACATGATTCTTTAGGTTAAATCTTCTTAGTTCAAGCTTTATCAAATTTGTCATTATTTCCTCACCCCCTCTAATAGCTGCAAATAGTATTCCTCTAAATTAATATTCTTTGCCGTAATATCACTCATTGACACTTCCTCCAGAATAATCCCATTGTTAATAATGCCGATGGTATTCGCAATTTTCTCCATTTCACTTAGAATATGGCTTGATATTAAAATTGTCGTTCCTCGTTCCTTATTAATTTTAATAAGCAATTCCCTCATGTCTGATATACCTTTAGGGTCAAGACCATTAATTGGCTCATCCAATATTAGAATTTCTGGATCTGTCAATATTGCTCTGGCTATTGCAAGTCTTTGTTTCATCCCCAGTGAGAAATTTTTCACCTTTTTATTACCTGTATCTGATATTTCAGCCATTTGTAAACACTTTTCAATGTTTGCCTTATAATCAATTCCCATATAGTCACAATGGAGTTCAAGATTTTGTCTAGCTGTTAGATTTAGGTAAAAAACAGGCATTTCAATAATACTACCAATTTTGCAGAAAACATTGTTACTACTGTCCAGTTCCTGTTGGCTCAATAATTTAATTGTACCGGAGGTTGGCTTTAGTATTCGAAACAATACTTTCATCAAAGTGGTTTTACCCGCTCCATTTGCTCCTAAAAATCCATAGATTTCACCTTTTTTAACTTTCATATTTACATTTGATAATATGGGCTGATTATCAATTACTTTGCATAAATCATGTACTTCTATTGCATAGTCCAAAACATCACCTCCTATTCAAAAATTTCTTCTATCATATTGTCAAGCATAAAGTTAAATACTTCAAAGTGATCGTAAATAAGGTGCTCTTTACGCATGTTTATAGACAAAAGTGTGTCAAAAACTGCCATAGCCTTTTTTTCTTCAACTTTAAGAGTTAGTTTAGATTGCTTAATAATTTCGTGTATGCCGCTTAAAGAATTAAGTTGATGCTTGGATAGCCATTCTTTTGGGACTTTATTTATAAACGCTATAAAATCTGGGTTATCAAAATCAAAGATAAGGTTTCCCTTGTCATACTCCCAATATATTAATTTTAACGCTTTTGCAAAGTCGTATTTCGTAGGTGTTCCAGCCATAGTTTCTTGAATTATCAAAATCAATCGATCTTGAATGACATCAACAACATCGCAAAATAATTCCTCTTTTGAATTGTAAAACAAATAAAAAGCACCTTTGGATATTCCTACTTTTGCACAAAGACTATCAAGATTAGTTCTTTTATAACCAAATTTAGCCCAACTTTTTTCACATTCTGCAATTAATTTTTCTCGTATATTCTCTTTTTCAGTTTCAGTAAAACTTTTAGCCATTATAATACCTCCTTTAAAATTACCGTATGACCAAATAAATTTTATAAGTCATACAGTAATAATAGATCATAGGATTAAACTTGTCAACAAAATAAATAATTTTTATATACCCCTAATTATTTATAAATTATTGGCTGATGAGAGACATTATAAGATTTAATCTGTATATATTGCAAAAAGAAAAAGCACCCATCAAATAAAGATTAGCGTGCTTCTTTCTTAATTTAGCTTGTTCAATTTATTCAATAGCTCTAAAACATAAAACCATCATTTCATCATTTTTTTAAATAAAATATCTCCATTTATATAATAACTCTATTCTTTTTCCTTTAATTTTATTGGAAACAATAAATCTACTTGATGTTCATCTCTTTCTGGCCAATTAAGATTTGAATGATAAACATAAAAAATATTATAATCTTACATTTTTTCTTGTAATATATTTACACCACATCTACCTTGTGCTACAATATAGCTAAGTACTTTACGGTACAAGGTAGTGGAAAGAAGGTGATTAATTTTGAATGATAAATCTCAGCTCATGCGTGGAACAATAGAAGGCTGTATTTTACAAATAATTAATATAAAAACAACTTATGGTTATGAAATTGTAGAAAAGCTTCAACAATATGGCTTTAAAGAAATAAGAGAAGGAACTATTTATCCGCTTCTTTTAAGACTGGAAAAAAAGAATCTCATTAATTCAGAATTTCGACCCTCACCATTAGGGCCATCTAGAAAATATTATTCACTAACAAAAGAAGGAATTTTAACTTTAGAAGAGTTCCATAAAAACTGGACTGAAATTTCTAAATCTGTAAATACAATATTATCTATGGGGGGTATAAATAATGGCAAATGAATTAAATACATTAAAAACACAAAATGAAACTACTACTGAAAAACTAACTGATATAAATCAAGAAATTTTGTCTCGCATTTTAAAATATGTACAAATCTCTAGAATTGGAGCCTTTGATAGAGAAATTATTAGAAAAGATTTAATTGGAATGGCTATAGAAGCTGAAAAACGCGAAAAAACTTTATCTGATATAATCGGTGATGATGAAAAATCTTGGTGCGATTCTATTGTGGATGGCTATGGAAAGGTTTCACTTAAAGAATTAATTCTTTCAATCCTAAATCAAATATCACTTTGGTGGTTTATGTGGGGAATTATGTTCTTCAATTTAACCCCTTCAGTTGTTAAATTTGATGTAGGACATTTATCATTGTTCTTATTATATGCTTTAATCCTTTCTAGTTATACTTTTTTTATATCATATAAATTTGCATTTCAATCTTTAACTAAACGACTTTTAATTAACTCTATGTTTTTTATTGTAGTAACTATATTAATCGCAATACCTTCAAGAACTTTAAAGGGAATTGTTTTATTTTCTATTCCAAATTATGTGATACACTTAGTCTTTGGTACTATATGGGCATCATGTACATTCCTATACAAAGATTTAATTCATAAACAAGCAAAGAAAATAAATTGGATGGAATAGAATATTTACATTATATAAACTATAAAATCAAAGCACAAACCTTGTAAGAAACCCTGTACAAAGTTTGTGCTATTTTTAATGTATGCTTACCTATTCGTACAACTCAATGTTATAATTTATTATAAACCTCTTCGTAAGCGCCAAATAACTCGTCACCTAGCATAAGCAGTAACTTGATGTAATAATATTCCTATATCAATATAAGGCAGTGACTTAGGGTGGCAAAAAGAAGATCTAAGGAAGTGAGAGTATTGTCAAAATTAAGAGCTAGAGCAATTATTCCATATGAAGAGTGCATTCTACTCATACACAGAATAAGAGAAGAACAAGGTGCAAAGTTGGACTACTATGTATTTCCAGGTGGTGGTGTAGAAGATGGAGAAAATGAGGAGCAATGTGTTATAAGAGAAGTATACGAAGAGTTAGGCATTGATATCAAGGTCTGTAGAGAAATTTATAGATTACGCAATAATGGAGAAGTTGAAATATTTTTCTTAGCCGAATATATCGGAGGAGAAATTGGAACTGGAAATGGGGCAGAATTCTTATGTAAAGATAATGGGGTATATATACCAACTATTGTTCCGATTAACAAACTAAAGGATATTCCCCTAATTGATGTGGTTAGAGATACTCTTGTAAGCGACTTGTATAGGTATAAAAGATTTGATTGTATCAAAAAAAGAGAATTATAAGATGTTAACTGTTTTATGAAAATATTGTTTATTCTCTAGAACTTTATAACTAATAGTATAATAAGAAATAAAATGATTATTTCATTTAATGGAGCAGAATGTAGTTATTCTTGGAATAACTTTTAAAGAAAACTGTCCTGACACTAGAAATTCCAAAGTTGCTGATATAATAAAGATATTAAATTTATTTGGAAATTACGTAAGCACTTTAACATATGACATCTATAAATAGCACTTAAGCGGTTAATACCTTGTCTAGGTGACGAGATATTAACCGCTTACATTTAAAATTATAAATTATTTTCATCAAGAAATTTAATAAATTTCTTTTCACTTAAAATTTCATTAGTTATAAAGTCTCCATTAAAGAAAAAGCTATAGGTTGTAAATGGTGATGGAGCATTTTGAGCTTGTTCCTTGTTTTCATACTTATTTATTTGTAAATCTACATCTCTACTATCTGCTATTTCTTTTATTATTTCAACATACTTTTCCGTATAGGGGCATTGATTGCAATAATATAGCTTCAATCCTTGTTCTTCTATTTCACCCTTTTTGGCGCATGATTTAATTGTTGGTACCGTCTCACCTTCTTTAAATGGAAGGTATAAAAGTTCATAATGGGGTGCTACAGTATCTGCTACCTTAAACCCTTTGTGTTTTAAATAATCTCCATCGCTCAAATATGGAACTTTCTTTTTAGATGATAGTACAACTATACCTCTTTTCCCTTGTAGTTTACTATCTTTAATACATTCATCTAATAATAAATTTGAGATTCCTTTACCCTTATATTTCCCTGATACCCAAAAACAATTTATAACCATATATCCATCTGCATTAAAGGGATACCAAGCTTTTTCAGCTGGTATATATTCTATAAAAACCTTACCTCTTACATTTAATTTTTTAAAAATCAGTCCATCCTTCAATCGTTCCTTCATCCAATCTTTTTTGGACTTAATACAACTCTCACCTTTCTTTTCAGTTATTGCACAACATATATGTTCTTTATCAATATTATTTTCAGTTATTTTAATAAATTCCATATCATACTCCTTATGCTTTTTAATAAATTATATAAAACCAAATATGACACCATTATGTCTTATTACAGTAATAAATTACAATACAAACTCAAGAACAAAAGTGGCTGCGCCCTTTTTAGTTGAAAGTGGATAGTGGAGGGTTGAAAGTTTAGGATAAAAATCACAGATTTTCTTTAATAAGATTAAGCCATAAACTACATAAAATAGTCTATAGCTTATTAAAGCTTTATCTAGATTTTTTTTAAAATATGAGAAGGTTCCGTAATATCATTGGCTATAAACCAAGTATCATCGCTCTTCATCCCTACATATTTCTATATTACATATATAAGATTTAGCTGTTAATTTTATATTAGAAAAATTTTTTGTTCGACCTTTTAAAGTAATTTTATCTTCTAACTTTTTTATTTTAGCTTTTTTAATTCGTTTATTAAATATGTAATTGATTCATCCTTCGTTTGTGGTTCATCATGTCCCAAAACATAAGTATTGAAATCTCTTTCTTTTATTAGTGAAATAAAAGACTCTAACTTATCCTTATCATACCGACCATTATTATCATAGTAATCTTCACAATATGCATCACCAACAAAAACCGTTTTTTCTTGGGGTACATAAACCACTACCGAATCTTCTGAATGAGGTGCCTGAATTTCAGTAAGTTCACAATAAATTCCACCTAAATCGATTTTTAAACTTCCGTTAAATTCTATATCTGCATAAGTTACTTTTATTTCTTGTCTATTTGGATACTCCACCTTGATACATCTATCACACATTTCAATATCTTTACCTGTTTCAAGTCTATTTTTCATATCAACATCAGACCATTGCCATGTTGCAACTTCTTTTAATTTATTATTTGTTAATTGTCCTGCAATCGTTTTTCCTACTACTGAATGCATGCCAAATGTATGATCCCAATGCCAATGGGTGATCACTGTATAATCTGGCAATTTCAAATTTGCATTATTTAATTCGGAATAAAATTTTTCTACATGCTTAGATGAATTACCTGCATCTATAGCCAATGAATATTTATCTCCTTTAATATATCCAAGAACTGGTCTGTCAGTTTCTTCTTCGGCAGGTAAATAATAAATTCTATCAGATATTTTTTTAAGTTCCATATTTTTTCTCCTTTAAAGCCTTTTATCTAAACTCTTCATTTCAATATACTTGTCAATAAGTAAAGATTAATTATGATTACCTTTTGTAAAGCAATTCTAGTGCTCTTTTTAATGCTTCATCAAAAAAATAAAAATTATGACTTCCAGTCCATTCCTCATAAACAAATTCAAAATCCAATTTTTTCATTTCCTCATTAAATCTCTTATTGTCTTCTCTAAAACAATCTTCTATACCACAAGATGCATATATCTTTGGCTTAATTGATTGTTTACAAATATTTTTAGCTAGTACTAATATCTCATCACTAGAATTCCATTCTAAACTTTTGCCAAAAGCTGCTTGAAAATCATTAATTAATCTTTCACCATACATAGCCTTAAAATCTTCTGTATCTCCATAGGCTCTTTGATTATCCAGACCTTCTTTTAAAAACAAACATGCAGAAGCAAATGCGCAGCAATAGCCATATTGTTCTGGTTTAGATAAAGTACATTTTAAAGCTCCATAACCACCCATAGAACCACCAATAATTGCAGTATCTTCTCTTTTAGAAGATATATTAAATACGCTTTTACAAATCTGTGGTAATTCTTCTGTAATATAGGTAAAAAATTTCTGACCATATTTCATATCTGTATAAAAACTTCTTGCTACTTCTGGCATGATAAAGATAGTATTATACTCATTTGCATAAACAGGTAACATTGAATTATCCGCCCAGTTCCCATTGTTACCACAAAGGCCATGAAGAAGATACGCAACCTGATATTTATTATCTTCCTTAAATGTATTAGGAATAATCACTGTTATACCTGTCTCCATTTCAAGGGTTTTGGAAAATACACTTCCACGTAAAATCATATTTCTTCACCACCTAATATATTTTTTTCTAATTTTATATTTACTATATTCATATTAACTTTACTCCTTTTTAATTGTTATTTAAAATTGGGCAAAGTTAAAAATAGATACAATTCTACTCCATGCAACTGTATCTTATTTAACTCTGCATGGAGTAAAAACAATGCATAACCTCATGGTAATCCCCCTTATATAACACACTAAAATTATACAAATATAATACCATATTTTTTTATAACATAATATATATCTAACAATAAGCTCAAAATATCAAAATCATTGATTGTAGTTACATGATAATCATATGCTTGTAAATATTCACTAATATATTCTTTTAATTTTATATCATCTTCAATTAATAAAATTCTCATTTATATCTCCTATTATCTAAATATGTAAGGCACATAAAAAAATAACAAGTCAAATATGCCCCCTGCTGACTTGTTATTTTTTGAATATGCCTAAATTCATTATACTATAAAATTAGTAATAACCTCCACATTATACCTAGTTATATCTTCCTTCTCAAATCTATTGTGTATAATCCAATTTTTTTAACATTGATTTAAACTATATACTATTTGTTAATAAAACTTTTAGATTCTTTTATCCTTTCATAAAGATGCTCTGGAATAAATTCAGAAATAACAGCTAGTAGAGATAACCCTACAAGCATACCCATTATAAAATGGATTAAATTCCATGTCTGAATCACTTCCACGTATGATCCAAGTAACCTTAACAATAAAAAAATAATAAAAGCTATCGCTCCAATCTTTGTCTCTTTTCTTTTACCTTTCATCAATTTCACCCCTTATTATTACTACCATCCTCAAATTAATATTTCTTAGAATAATATAGTTTTAAGAAAACTGATACAGTTAGTAAGAATAGTGCACAGCCTATTAGTGAGAAAAATACAATTTCATCAAAATAACCAGATATAATCCCTGCAAAAATAATTATTGTAGAGCTAAATATTATCACATTAGCACCTGATTTTTCTTTAATAGCTTTTCTTCTTTCATCATTTTCAATATTATAAAGTTTCTTAAGCTTTGTATTATCCTTAATTGCCACAATATATCTGAAAATAATTCCTATAGATAATACAATAATTGCAAATAGTAAACCAGTTTGAAATCCAGCTAATGCTCCATTACTAAATGTATCTTTGCTCTCTACCTCAAACATATTTGTTATACCGAATACCCCTAAACCAGTTGCAAAAATAATTAATACAACTAATATTATTGCCCTTTTCTTTAATACCATTTTATACTTTTCCATTTAAATCTCCTCTACCTCTGAAAAATCAAATACTTCTTCAATACTTAGTTCAAAATACTTAGCTATTTTATAAGCTAAAACTAGAGATGCCGTATATTTACCACACTCAATAGAAGTTATTGTCTGCCTTGTTGTTCCTATTGCTAATGCTAATTCCTCTTGGGATAATTTATGTTTTTTTCTTAGTTCTTTAATTTTAGTATTCAATGAACCCTCTCCTTTGCAATGTTTGCTTTGCAAATTTAGTATAGTTTACTTTGCATTTAATGTCAAGCTTACTTTGCATTTATTTTTTAAAAAGCCGATAACCAATTAGCCATTCCTTCTGAAATTTTATTTAGGATGTTATAATTATAATGTCATTTTTAATCACATATTCAAATTTATATTAATTATGATATAATTATCATACAGTATTGGAGGTGTTTTTATGAAGGTCTGTGATACATTCAACTCTAAATCAGCTTGCTCTTTGCAAAGACTACAACAAAGTCAGCTATGCTTTGTTTGGAGCCTAAGCTGTTAAGTTAGCTTAAATATGTACGTGTTTTAGGCTCTGTAACACATAGCCTTTTAGTATTCTTTGCTTTAACACTATAATAAAAGTGAAGGAGTAAGAAAATGAGGTATGTAAAAGCACAAGATGTGTTACCAGAGGAATTTATTAAAATAATACAAGAATATGTAGACGGGGGATATCTTTATGTACCCAGAAAAAATGAAAATCATAAAGCCTGGGGAGAAAAGAGTGGTATAAAGAGTAGTCTTAAGGTGAGAAATACTGAAATTTATAAAAAGTACCTTGATGGGACTACTATTAATGCACTAACTGAAGAATATTACCTTTCAGAAAAGAGTATAAGAAGAATAATTAGTGAAGAGAAACGTCTATGCTCATAATCATTACAGAATTATTTATTAGATTGAATATTTATTTAAAACCATGTTATGCTTTCATTGTGGTAATTCAATGAAAGTTATTATTTCTAATTTAAGATAAGGCACATATATAAAATGATTATTATATATAATATATTTTAAATTTAGATGATTATTGTTACTTTCAGTGGAAGTAATAATAGTCATCTTTTTTCGTTATTTTGATAATAACAAAATAACCCTGTGAGAATATCTTGTTTGATTTCATGAAGAATAAAATAATATTTGTTAGAAAAGAGGTGCTAGATTTTATGGAAACTTTCATAAAAAAACATGAATATAATTATATAAAAAAGTGTTTATTTGATTTAAATAATGCTTTTAGAAACTGTGTAGATATCAATATTGTTGAAGCAAATAAAGGGTATATACAAGATAAAATATTAAGCGCTTTCCCTAATCTATCTGATGAAGAAAAGGAAATACTTGATATTAGTAAAATAACTGATCCTTTACATATAGATAGCTACTTAAAGGACTTGGATCAATATGTATATGGAATGCCAAGTATAACAAATGCACAAATTAGTAAATTATTTAAAAAAGAAAAGAAACTTAAATTACCAGACTTAAATGGACAAGATTCAAAGCTTGTATATTTAGGTTGGATTGATGCATCAATTAGAAAATTACTTATAGTCTATAATATGAATGGTAAATTTATATGTATGTCATGTAGACTTCCAAGCTCTACTTCTAATAACACTAATATATGTGTTCTTTGCAATCATATAGGCTCAGAAAATGAGGTAGCATTTGTTTCACCTCTTTGTAAAGTGTCTAATCCTGGAACGGATGCTTATAAATCACTAGGCTTTCATATATGTTTAAATAGTGCGAAATGTAATAAGCGAATTGTATCTATCGAAAAACTTGAGAAAATTTTAAAGAATGTTAACAATATAAAGTGATAGTAGCATACATGTATATACTCTCTCCATAAAAAAGGCTACGCCCTTTTTTAATTGACAATTGATAATTGACGATTCAGGTTGAAAATCACAGATTTTCTCTAAATTATATTTTTTAAATTTTAAAATCTTCCTTAGAAGATTTATCCTTGAATTTTCAATTTTCAATTTCTTAAACTCTTGCCACTTGTAATTTTTCACTCATTAAAGTTTTCAACTAAAAAATCTATATATTTTAATAATTATCAAAGTTATCCACAGATTCAAAATTTTATAATATCCTATAAAGCAAGTTAAAAATCACTATGACTTATAAGCCTAAAGCTGCTTATATCACGCTTTAGGCTTTTTTAGTGACAAGTTAAAGGTGACAATTTCAGGTTTAAAATTGCAGATTTTCTTTAATTGTCAATTCATTTCAATAATTACTATTCATAACTTAATGCATCGATAGGATTAAGCTTAGAAGCTTTAAGTGCAGGACTTACTCCAAAGGCAATTCCCATACCTATTGATATTCCAAATCCTACAATGAAAACATTAGCTGAGAATACAGGAGATATTTTTATTATCATTCCAACCCCAACACCAAGGCCCATTCCTAGTAATAATCCTAGGATTCCACCTATCATGCATACTACTAATGATTCTATAAGGAATTGAAATAATATTGTTTTCCCTGTAGCTCCTAGGGCTCTACGAATACCAATCTCACGAGTTCTTTCTATTATAGCCATGTACATTACATTCATAATTCCTATTCCTGCAACAACAAGTGATATTGAAGCTATACCTCCTATGAAGCTCGTTATAATTGATGTTATTTTTCCAACCTGTTTACTAACACCTTGCATATTTGGTATTACATATTCACCATCTATTTCACCTTTTTTATTTAAGGTTTCAGTAACCTCTTTTGCTACTGTTTGCATATCATAGCCTTCTTTTATAACTATATTTGCACTATAAGTTGCTTCATCACCAAAAAGAATATTCCATGCTCCTTTAGGAGCATATATTTGATAATTACTGATTCCCATAGCACTCATCATTGCATCTTCTGGTGATTTTAAAACCCCTATAATTCTTAAAGGTTTATTGGCAACTTGGATTATTTCCCCAATAGCATTCTTATCTTTAAATAATTTATTTTTTAAGTCTTCATTTATTACACAAACTCTGTATACATCATTAAATTCTTTATCATTAAAATTTCTACCTGATATAATATCATTTGAATTTAATTTTTCATTGTTCTTTGTATAATTTACAGCTATATGAGACTTTTTACCGTCTATTTCTAACTCAGTGGATCCTGAAAAGTTTTTATTAATTTCTTTTACACCTTTATTTTGTTTTATTGTATATATGACATCATCATTATATGGATTAAACTTTTGCGTGGATTCCATATTTGAACCCTGAAAATATAATTGAACACTTGCATCTTCCCCTTGTGACATAACCTGATCTTGAATTTTACTTCCTAAACCATTTCCAAGAGATACTATGGCAACTAAGCTGCTTATACCAATTACTATTCCTAATAAAGTTAGGAAGTATCTAAGTTTATTGTCCTTTATAGCTTGTAACGCCATTAATATATTTTCTTTAATATTTCTCATATTAACACCCCGCTTCAAGAGTTCTTGCATCTTTTCTTACATCATCAAGAATCTTCCCATCAAGTATAGTTATTACTCTGTTTGCATAAGCGGCAACATTTTTATCATGTGTTACAACAATAACAGTTTTGCCTTCTTTGTTAAGTTTTACAAAAAGCTCCATTATGGCTTTTCCTGTTTTTGAATCCAAAGCGCCTGTTGGTTCATCTGCCAAAATAAATGATGGTTCAGTTACCAAAGCACGAGCAATAGCTATACGTTGCTTTTGACCACCAGACATCTCCCTTGGAAGACTATCTTTACGTGATAAAAGTTCAACGTTATCTAGTGATTTAAAGATTCTTTCTTTTTTATCTTTCTTGCTCATTCTTTTACCATATAGTAGTGGCAATTCTATGTTTCTATATGCATTAATTTTAGGTAAAAGATTGAAACTTTGAAATACAAAACCTATAGATTCATTTCTAAACAATGATAACTTTTCATCAGATAGAGTTTTAACATCTACCCCATTTAATAAATATTCACCTTCAATTTTTTTGTCTAAAAGCCCTAGAATATTCATTAAAGTAGATTTTCCACTACCTGAAGGACCCATTATTGCAACAAATTCTCCTTCATCTATTTTAAGGTTTATATCCTCTAGTGCTTGGAATTTACTTTTACCCCGTCCATAAAATTTTTCAATGCTTTTAATATCTATTAAACTCATTATTTTATAGTCACCTCATCTCCAGCTTTTAATTTAGAAGAAGGGTTGTCCACCACTTTATCTCCATCATTTAAGCCTTCAACTAACTCTAACTTTCCATCATTTTCTTTTACTTTTATTTCTTTTGATACAAGCTTCTTATTTTCAATTGCCCATACAAGCTTTGTTTCTTCATCCACATCTTTATATACAACTTCTTTTGAAATTTCCATTGCTTTAGATTCTTCACCAAGTTTTAGTACACAGTGGAATCCCTCTTTGACAATTTCTTGAACATCACCTGGAACTTCAAATGTAATTTCATAATTTGAAATTTTTGATCCTTCAGCACCCGGTATTGCCCCCATAGTTGCTGCTACTGGGTTGTTGGATATATTTATGATTTTACTTGGTATAAATTCTTCTCCTGTAGCTTTAAAGTTTAGTGATACTGTAGTATCATTATTTATCTTATTAAGTTCATATTCTGTAATTTCACCTTTAACTATTTTTTCGTTTGATTGAATCACAATTGCTGGTGATGTTGCAGTTACACTACTATTAATAGTTGTTACAGTTCCTGATATAGGACTTGTTACATTTAGCTCATTTTTTTGATTTTTCAATTCTTTAAGTGATGATTCAGTTGTTTTTATATCTGATTCAACCATAGATATTTTTTCATTTAAAGAATCTTTTTGGCTGTCAATAGCCCCTGGTATAGGATTATCATTTTTACTATCTTTTAAATCTTGTAATTTTTTCTTTGAACTAGATAGCTGATCCTTTTTACTTTTAATTTGATCCTCTGTAGCTGAAATTTTACTATCTATTGCATCACTGTTATAACTAATAATCACATCTCCACTATTTATGTAATCACCCTTATTAACATTAATTGTATAATTAGTTCCTTTTATAGCATCTACATATATTTCTTTCTTTTCTTGTGAACTAACTGATCCATTAATTGTAATTATATTATCATCACCCTTTGAAAGAGTTATAGCTGATACTTCTTCAATACTACCTTTTTTAACTGTAAGTGCAATTAAAGGTACTAAAATTATGAATAATATACCAGCTATAATAACTATGATTTTTTTAGTTTTTTTATTTATCTTCATATAACCACCTAAATTCCTTATTTATTAAATAACCTATATCAGACTTAATGCACATGAAAGAAAATAACAACGCAAAGATGCTATGTCTATTTTGAATGTGACTAATGTCCAATATAGGCTTTTATTTTTTTGTTTTAGGCACATTCAAAAAATAATAGACCAGTATGCTTGTCTATTTTCCGTCATACTACGTCACTAAATTCAGCTAATAGCACAACTATTAACTGAATTTGCTTCCTTGTTTGACACAAAATATACGACGCATCTTTGGTTTATTATTTTCTTTCATGTGCCTTCTATTCCTCTAATTCGTAATTTTCTTTTTTTACAATTACTTTGTAACTGAAATACGCAATAGTTAAACTAATTAAAACACTAACTACAGCACTTACTATTACAATAACTTCTATATTTTTTGCTATTAAAAAAGATTCTACAAATCCAATAAGACTTAAGGCTACATAAATATATACACCTACTTTTTTCCACTTTAAAATAAGTACAATTGAAATTATACTTATAATTGAAGCTATTATAGTATATGTAAACATTCCTGTACTATAGTCTATGCCTGCTAACGGATTACTAATAAATCCTGCTTTACTTAAAATTAAGCTAACAATAGAACAAATGCCTGCTATCAATTCTAAAACTAATATTCCAGTAAGGAAACACCCTCTTTTTACTTCTTGATTTTCATCCATATTTTTCACCCCCCAACAAATATTATATTAATCCATTCTTGATATTATTTTACTTTTATTAGTTAAATATATCACAAATTGAACATATTCTCAATATTTACACGAATATTCAGCACTAAAGAGTAAAAAAATTTATCTAATTCCCATCCTTCTTCTCTTGTTATCATAATAATATCCTCCTTTAAAAATTATAAAATACAATACCATCATAATTTTTACTGGTGGATACGAAGTGTTACTTTTATTTTACTATCTTTTAGGTAAAAAAACAGTTATTCTTGTACCTATTTCTTTCCTACTTAAAACGCTAAAATATCCTTTATGACTATCAATAATCCATTTAGCAATGGAAAGCCCTAGCCCTGTGCCCCCATTTTTTCTAACTCTTGCAGTATCAGCTCTGAAAAAACGTTCAAACATGTGTAATACATCATTCTCATCCATGCCTATTCCATTATCTTGAATAGAAAAATACGGTTCATTTTTATTATTTTTTCCTGTTCTTAGTATTATATCTTCGCCTTTATCTGTATACTTTGCTGCATTTTCTATTAATATTCTAGCTGTTTGTTTAAGTAATGATATATCACCATAAACATTTATATTTTCTGAATCTATATATCTATATATATGATCTTTATCTATCATCTTAGATTCTTCTAAAACCTCTTTCATCATATCATTAAGTGAAAACTCCGTAACCTTAAGTTGAGTTTTACCATTAATACCCCTGGCTAAAAATAATAACTGTTCTATTAAGTTTTTCATATTTTCTGATTCACTTTTTATGGCTGCAATAGATTCCTCTAATACGTCTTTATCATCTTTTCCCCAACGATCTAACATATTAGCATACCCTTGAATTACAGATATAGGAGTTCTAAGTTCATGGGATGCATCTGAAACAAATCTTGCTTGTTGCCTATAAGAATCCCTCATTCTATCTAATAGGTTATTAATTGCTTCCTCTAAACCCTGAAGTTCACTATCTTTAATATGAATTCTTTCATCATATGTAGTAGGACTTATTTTAGATATGGCATCCTCAAGACTGTGAAATTTTTGCTCATCAAAAGCCATATCACTAAGCCTACTTGCAGCTTCTGCTATTTCATTAAGTGGTTTTAAAATCCTTCTATTTTTTGCAGTACCAAATATCATTTGTATTAATAGCATTATTCCTTCTATAATTCCAATAGCACTAATTACTCTTATAAGAAGGTTTAAAAAAGTGCTAGCCTCTTTTATCATAACCTTTCCATTATCCCAAATGACTTTATAATTTGCTGTTTCTATAGGATAAAATTCAAATGATCTTTGGGCATTTCTTATAATTTCACCGTGAAAATTTATTTCATTTTCAATGCACCAAACTCCAATAAATCCAGCAATTATGCATATATCAATGATAAGAAACTTTAAAAATAAATCTCCTACAAAAACAGAGTTTAATTTTATTGCAATAGATATAACATTTTTTGTTTTATTTTTTCTACTCATCTTTAATTACGTATCCCACACCACGAACTGTAGTTATTATTTTAACCTTAAAAACATCATCTATTTTTGTTCTTAAAAATCTTATATAAACATCTATAACATTGGTTTCTCCAAGATAATCATAACCACATACTTTTTCCATAAGTATACTTCTAGTTAACACTATATTCTTGTTTTCCATTAATATTTGTAACAAATTAAACTCTCTATTGGTTAGTTCTATCTCTGTGCTATCATACATTACTTTATGTCTCATTTTATCTAATGACAATAAGCCACATCTTATTATGTCTTCATCTTTCTTCACTGTAACTATTCTCTTTTTAAGGGCTGTTCTTATTCTTGCAAGTAACTCTTCTATTGCAAATGGCTTAGTTATATAATCGTCTGCTCCTGCATCAAGACCTGATACTTTATCCATAACTGCATCCCTTGCAGTAAGCATTATAATTGGAATATCAGAAGTTCTTCTAAGCCTTCTTAATACTTCAAGACCATTTATTTCTGGAAGCATTATATCAAGAAGAACTAAGTCCACTTCATCTTTTTCTGCAATTTCAAGACCTGTTCTACCATTATTTGCTTTTATTATTTCATACCCTTCGTGTTTTAACTCAAGCTCAATAAATCTTGATAATTTCTCTTCATCTTCAACTATTAAAATCTTAACCATTCTTATCCGCCTTCTTAAATTTTTCTTTTATGACTTTTACATTATCTGAAATCTTCCGTAATATCTTATTAACCTTATCTGTATTAACCTTTTTTGAATATATATATAATTCTATATCAAAAAATAATAAAACAACCATTAAAGGTATAACCATCCAAAAAGCAAAAAATGAAAGTATGATAACTACTGTAAGTGGAATCTTTAGAAACATTCTCTCTTTCTTTTTTATTTCTAAAAAAATATTATTGCAGGTATCTATATACTTACATATAGCTTCGAAAATTCCTTGAAAATTATTGCTTGTTTCATATTTATTTTCTTCATTCTTACCACTTTTTTTATCTTTATCACCATACCTTGCTTCATTAGTATAAAATATATTAACAGAAGGTTTTTTTACCTTTCCATTTTTTTCTAAATACAATAATGCATCTAAGATATCCCAATCACTATTCTCTAAAGCTATTTTAGCTTCTTCATAGCTTACATTTGCTTTTTCCCTCAATTTATCTACTAACTTAAGCTTATCCACAAGCAAACCTCCATATCTATGGCGTAAACAGAATTCTTAGGAGTTTTACTCCTTAGAAGTCGTTATCCAGGGACGTAATCGCTCTTTACTCCCACTTTGAAGAAGATGGGAGTATTAGAGCGAGTAGTCATCGGATAAATAAAATCCTTAGCCATTAAATTATAACATTTAATTATGACTTTAGGCACATTCAAAAAAATAACAAGTCAGTATGATAGTCTATTTTCTTTCATGTGCCTAAATAAGTTGAGAACTTTAATGAGTTACAAGTTATGAGTGACAAGTGACAAGTTGCGGTTAAATCTTCTAAGGAAGATTTTAAAAATATAATTAAAGAAAATCTGTGATTTTCAACATCAATTTGCCACTTGTCACTTTTAATTTGTCACTAAAAAAGGGCGCGCCTTTCGCTCTCTGACACAAAATATACATGACATCTTTGACTTTTTATTTTCTTTCATGTGCCTTATATAAATTTAAAAATAAAGAGATTTTGAATATTTTCAAAATCTCTTTATTATACTATATATTATTTTCATAACCTTTTTTAAAATCATTTTTAACACTATCTGCTGATTCTGACGCTTTTTCAAAGGCATTATTTACACCATCATAGTTATTGCGAGCACCAGATAATGAATATTTATATCCACAGAATAATCCTATTACCAGTAATGCTATAGTTGGTACAGATAAGAATATTAATAAAAGTATGGATATTGTTAATGATATTCTCACTGGCTTTTCATTATCTTTTTTTACCTCAAAATAGTTTTCATTTCCCTTTCTTATTAACTTACCTATAAATTTAAACATCCTACCAACCATTTCTCCAATTCCCCCATACCCTTCTTCATGCTTTTTACTATTTTTCTTTTTATCTTGCTTTTGTTCTTCTTCTTTAATTTCAATTATTGTAGTAGTTTCATTGTTTCCTATCTTTCCGATTTTCTCTAAATATATAATAGAATCTACAATGTCCCAATTGCATTTCTCTAATACTTCTATTGCCTCTTCCCGATTTATATTTGCCTTTGTAATTATAATTTCAATCATTTCATTTCTTTCCATTTGATTTACCTCCGTGTATTTATTAACAATTCATCATGGTTATATAATACTTTTAGAAGATTAATCTAAAATATAAGAAAGATTAAAATTAGATTAAAATTTAAAATAATGATTAATCTCAAAATTATTATTAGGTAGTATAGTCATTATTGTATAAAAAATGTTACAAATATTTTCTTGAAAACAAAAATTACTGCTGACAATAAAATCCAGTAGTAATTTCCAATTACAAAAAGCCCGTATTTATTTAATTACACAAACTTATGCATATTCTCAAAATAAGAGTTTGTTGCACTAAGTACAATTGTACCATAGCCACTATAACTTATAAGCCTAAAGCTACTTATATCATGCTTTAGGCTATTTTTTTATCAACTTATAGTTATTATTTTACAAGTAAATATTTAACAAGAAAATCTCATTTATTTAACTGGTAATCTTACTTCAAAGATAGTCCTATCCTCATCACTATAAGCTAATATCATTCCTTCATGTAGTTCTATAATGTTTTTTGTTATAGCGAGTCCTAATCCAGATCCACCTATATTGCTATTTCTTGATTTTTCTACTCTATAGAATCTGTCAAATATATATGGCAAATCTATTGATGGTATTGATCCACCATAATTTATAATTTGAATTACTGCCATATCTTCTTCAATTTTTGTTACTACATCAACATAATAACCATCTTGCCCATACTTAATTGCATTGGATAGTAGATTTTCAAATGCTCTCACTAATTTTCCTGCATCTGCATTTACTATTAGCTTATCATTTGAAAAATTAATTCTTGATTGCATCCTTGCACTCTTAAATTGATATTCAAAACAAGCAACTACTTGCCCTAATAATTCTACTAAATTAATATCAACTTTATCTAGATTAATAGTGCTATTTTGCATTTTAGTAAGTTCAAACAAATCATTTATAAGCAAATTTAAACTCTTAGATTTTTCATATGCTATATTAGCATAATATCTAAGTGCCACCTCATCTTTATATTGATCAGTATCAATAATTTCTAAATAGCCCATTACTGAAGTTAATGGAGTTCTTAAATCGTGAGAAACATTAGTTATCAAATCATTTTTAGTTTTCTGTGCGTTTCTTTCTGCTATTGTTATGTCTTTAAGTTGCTTTGATATATTATTTATATTTTCTGCTAGATTTTTGATATCACCTTTTGACTTAACTTGTATTACTCTACCTAAGTCACCATTAGCCATTATTTCTGTTTCATTTATAATAGCTACTAAACTCTTAGTTTTTCTATATGTTATAAGTAAATAAAACACTGAAAATAAAATTGCCCCAATAACTATATTGATTGATTCTCCAAATATTCCATACTTAAGCCTCTTCCAAATTTGCCAAAAATAATAAACAAATTGACTTGTAGTATACCTCTGTAAATAATCCAATATTTTTTTACTTATAACTAATGTCATATACGTTAATACTATGGCAATTAATATATCAATTAATGATGCTAAGCAATATTTATATAATCTTTTATTTTTCAATTTTATAACCAACTCCCCATACAGTGTGAATTACCTTATTTCCTTCCATATGTTGTTCTATCTTATCCCTAATTCTACTCATATGTACCATAACAGTATTGTTGGATTGATAATATCTTTCTTTCCATACCTTTGCAAAAATTTCTTCTGCACTAAAAACCCTACCTCTATTAGTAGCTAATAAATATAAAATTTCAAATTCTCTCGCCGTTAAATCTACTTCATTATCATCTATTGTTATTTTGTGTTTCTTCTTATCTATAACCATTGACTCAATTCTTATTATGTCATCTGAAATTTGCATTTTAGTATTTAAAAAATAGGCTCTTCTAAGTAATGCTCTTATCCTAACTGTAAGTTCTAAATGATTAAAAGGCTTACATACATAATCATCTGCACCAGTCATAATGCCTTGTATCTTATCCATATCCTCTACTTTTGCACTTAGCATAAGAATTGGTATGTTATACTTTTCTCTTACTCTTTTGCAAACTTCTAAACCATCCATATCTGGCATCATTACATCTAAAACTATTAAATTAATTTCTTCTCTATCTAATATTTCTAAAGCTTCTTCTCCCGAGCTTGATTTAAATACATTATATCCTTCATTTTTAAGATTTATTTCTAACAAATCTCTTAATTCTTTTTCATCATCTACTACAAGAATATTATTGTTCATTTTCTCCTCCAATTATATAATTATTTACCTAAGTATTCCTCTAACGTACTTCCGTTATCATAAATATATTTAGCAACTTCTTTCCCAACATATCTAATATGCCAAGGTTCATGTTCTATACCTGTTATACTTTTCTTTTCCTTAGGGTATCTTATAATAAAACCAAATCTATAGCAATTTTTTGCAAGCCAATCTGCTTCTTTTGTTCCTTCTACAAAATATCTGTCTTTATTAGTGATATCAATACATAGTCCTGTTTGATGTTCACTAAATCCTGATTTGGCTACATATGCATCTGCAAGCTCTTTTCCTTGAGATTTCACTCGATCCTTATAAACATTTGTTTGTGATTTATAAGATCTATAACCTGAGTTACCAAGCAATATTATACCTTCATCTTTAGCTGTGTTTATCAATTCTTCTAATGGTTTTATAATAATTTCTGCTACATGTTTTTCTTCATCCTCTGATTTATCTGAAAATGCTATATTGGGTATACTTAACCCTTCTGGTATATAATTTTTATCCAAACTATGCTTACTATTTACTAATATTAGCTCCGTCTTTACATTAACCTTAGGTGCTTGTATTAACTTATCTTTATCATTTAAATTAATATTAATTCCTTTAATGCTTGTGTCCACCAATCCTAGCATTGTATTTCCTATGATATACCAAAATCCACAAATTATTATTACACTAAATATTAAAATCTTTTTAAATCCTTTTTTCATATCTTCTACTTCCTCTCTAATATCGTAATTTCATTGTAGAAGATAGAGTTTACAGGAATTATAAAAATTTCTTAAGAAACCTTAAGTTTATATATTATCACCTTTCACTGAAAATCTCTTAAGATTAATTATGGCATACTGTTTTCTACATTTACATAACATGAAAAAAGATGCCTATCTTCAAATGATTAGCATCTCTTATTCGAATTATTTTTTTATTAATTACTTAAGGCTTATAACAATCTTAACTTCTTAACTTTTTAATTTCTTCTATACTTAATCCTGTTTTTACTGCTATTGTTTCATCATCTAAAACATCTAATAAATTTTTAGCTATCTCAATTGCTTTTATTCTTTCTCCTCGTTTTTCTGCATTTTCTTCCATTTCTTTGATAATAAATGCATTATTAGCAACCATTTTTATAACCTCCTCTTTACTTGCTTCTAACACCTCAGTAGATTTCACTGCCAAACGTTCTTCTGTTGTATTTTTAATCCAATGTTTTATAGCCTTTAACTCTTCATTGCTTAATCCATCAAAAAATAACGCAATTAATTTAACTCTATCTAAAAATTCTTGTGGTGTTATTTTTTGATCTAATAAAAATATCGCTGCTGTCACATTCTTACTATTTACTAATTCATCTTTTGTAAATCCATTGTTTACATCAAATATATCATACGTGAAATTTAAAACTCCACTATCAAATTTTTCTTCATTATAAAACATATTTCTAAGTTGAGTTGGAACATCCCATATTTCTTTACCGTTATATAGTACTATTGGTATTACTGCTGGTATCTTTATACTTTTATCATTTTTATCATGTTTCTCATTCTTTGAAAATTCTCTTAATATTTCGCACATATAGAATAGCAATCTTAATGGCATTCTATAATCAACTCTAGATTGAAATTCTATTAATATATAAAATATTGCTTCTGTATCTCCAATTTTAGCTTTGTAAACTATATCACTTTCTGATTCTTCATAATCTGATGAAATATAAGACTTGTTAACTAAGGTTAAATCTTCTGGCTTCAACTTCTTAGTAAACTCCTTATTAACAAAATTCTTTAATAAGTCTACTGCTATTTCTTTTTTGGAATATAAATCCTTATAACTTTTATCATGAATATGATACATCTCTTTTTTTACATTCTTACTCATATAATACCATTCCTTGCATCTTCTTTTGTTTAAATTATTATCTTATATTAACTTTATTATAACATTAAATCAAAACTTAATTAATTAAATTTCATCTCTGGAAACTTCATATTTAAGCAACATTACAAATACAATAAATATAAGAAAAGCACCCATCCTGCAATGATTAGTGCTTTAATCTCTCAAATTTAACTATTAAATTTATCCAATAGCCCTAAAACAAAATAAGCACTCTGTGAAATCAACTAACACCAAATCTAAGATTTGGATTATCTGCTTTTGTTCTAAGGATTAGCTTAGTGTTAGTGCACTAAGCTTTTATTATTTATATAATATCAAATTTTTATGAAAAATAAACCTATATAATTTTTTATATTTAAACTTATGTTTTTCTGCAATAATAAAATGTATATTCCATTCATGCATATCTGCCTATAATCATATTGACAAACATAATTTGCAAAAGTAAAATATTTTTAACATTAATTATATCTTACTTTGGTAAGCTATTATATTATATACACTTAAGGCAAACAATGATATTAAAAAAATACGAAAGTTATATTTTAAAGGAGGCTGTTATTATGATAACAAGAGAAGAAGCATGGAAGTTGCTTACTGAATATAATAAAGGGGCATTTCATATTCAACATGCTTTAACAGTTGAAGGTACTATGAACTATTTTACAAAAAAATTAGGATATGAAAATGAATCAGACTTTTGGTCTATGGTTGGATTGCTTCATGATTTGGATTTTGAAATGTATCCAGAAAAACATTGTAGTAAAACTCAAGAAATTATGAGAGAACATGGTATTGATGAGAGATTAATAAGAGCGGCAGCTAGTCACGGTTATGGTCTATGTTCAGAAGAACAACCTAAACCAGAACATGAGATGGAAAAAGTATTATTTGCAGTTGATGAACTTACAGGATTAATTGGTGCAGCTGCAAGGATGCGTCCATCTAAGAGTGTTATGGATATGGAACTTTCAAGTTTAAAGAAAAAGTTTAAGGATAAAAAATTTGCCGCTGGATGTTCACGTGACGTAATTAAGCAAGGTGCAGATATGCTTGGTTGGGAATTAAATAAATTATTTGAAGAAACAATTCTAGCTATGCGCTCTTGTGAAGAATATATTAATAATCAAATGGAAACCTATAATAATTAGTAGCTGTGTATTTCAACTTAGGGTGGTTCAAAATTAAATAATTTTTTAATTAATTGAGCATGCTATTTTCCCATATTAAAACACCTCCGTCAGGTTCATTTTATCAATGAATTCAATGGAGGTGTTTGTATTTACTTATCATTTTCTCTGTCAATTACCATAGTCATATTAGTTAATTCTACATTTTCCATATACTCAACCTCTTAAAAATAAGTTCTATGTAATAATATTAATGAATATTCTAACTTTTATTTATGCAATAATAGCACTAAATCTTCTGCCATTAATTATAATTTTAAATCGTTCATTCCACCATTCACTATCACTCATATATTGCATTTTAAAATACCTCTCTCTATTTCTATCACAGATAATTTACTATTTAACTAATTATTTTCTACAAATTTTATTGGCAATCCTTCAGAACAAATAGGGATCTTCATATCAATAGGATTGTTCTTTTGATGCTGAATATGTAAATGTGGTTCTTAAGCAGTACCAAAATTACTAAACCTTGAAAGAATTGTACCAATTTTTCTTTTAGCTTAAATCAATAAAACAGTGCCATTATTATATAGTCTGGCACTGTTTTATTTTACTTTTCTGCTATCTATTTTTGTTGAATAATTTTTTGATTTCCTACAGGTTTCATACAATTAAATTTAATATTTCTAACGTCTGAAAAGCATAGTCCTATCATTCCTTGAAGGTTAACAGTAGCACCCTCATTAATATTTTGCCAGTTACCAGATTTTATTGTAACTGTTGTAAAATCTCCATTGTCTTTTAAAGTGTACGTTCCTCCCCAAGAAGACATATATAATGCTGATTTTGGTAAATCAAAGTATACTTCCCATCCCCCTTTAATTTCCTTACCTGTATAATTTTTTACATTTATATCATAAGTGTAATTTGGATGATCATAACTACCACCGAAGCCCACTGAAACATTTATAGGCTCTAGGGAATTATTAGAATCCTCTGGCGTTTTACTGCATGCTCCCATATTGGACAAACCACTGCTTAGGCGCTTAGTTAAAGTATCACCAAAAGTATACTTACCTTTGTTTATATCACTTGAACCTTCTTCATAGTTAGGATTTAATCCATAATCACCGTTCATAACCCAAATTAATGCTCCGCCTAGATTTTTATTTTTAATATAATTAAGTCTTTCATCCATAGATCTTTCATTTTCAAAGGATAAGAAAACTTTCTCTTCATTTTGCCATACATATGGTACCTTTTCTACATCATCCCAATATACTTTTAAATTCTTATCCTTTTCCATAAGGTTTAATACGTGCCATAATGGATTAGCACCTGCTGGCTCTAGCTTTCCATCATTATCTAAATCGTCTCCCCAAATATTATACTTACCAGATGCAGGGGTTCTACTTGATCCATGAAGTCCATTTTGTCCACCTTGTACATTTTCCCATCCTCTAGTATAGTATGGTATGCCCATTAATATTTTTTCAGGTGGTAATACACCTCTGTAATACCTATAAGCCCAATCCATACAAAGTGTTGGCATAATTTGACTTGCAGTTTCCCTGTCTTTTGGATCTGGATAAATACCTGCTAGATTTTCAACATATTCATTCCATCCACCATGATAGTCATAGGACATAACACTTAAGAAATCTAAATACTTAGCATAGGTGTTATCTTTAACTCCGCCCAGTACCCAAGGTGATGCTGTAACTGCAGCAGATAATATATAATCTTTATTATCCTTTTTAGAAGCTGCATCTATTTTTTCTCTTAGTGTTTTCATGAGTATATTATATCTCTCATTTAATTTAGCCCTTCTAGGTTCAGATAAGTCAAAATCCGCTGGATTTCCTGATTGACTTATTGAAGATGGATATTCAAAGTCAATATCAACACCATCAAAGTTATATTTTTCTATAAAATCAACACAAGAATCTGCAAAGGTATTTATTCCTTCATCTGTATCAATCATTGTATAGAATCCTCTACTTCCAGCCCATCCACCTACTGATATAAGCAAATTAACATCAGGATATTGTTTTTTCATAGTCTGTAATAAATTAAAGTGACCTTTATAGGTCAGGTTAGGATCCAACTCTACCTTTTTCCCTTTATAATATAAATTATAATTTTTAAATTCCTCTTCCAGTGCGGCATGTTTGTCCCCTAATTTAATTTTATTTGTAGCTTGATCCACCATTGCAAAGGAATATTGAATATGAGTTAAAGAATCCCATTGCAAATCAGTAACTTTAAAGTATCCCTGAGCTTCACTATTATAGGCCCACTCTGGGAAATATCCAATTAACTTTCTTTCTAAATCTTTATTATTAATAGTTTGTTTAACTTCATTTTTAGTATTTTTATTTTCAATATTTTTTGCCTCTACCCTTGTGGTTAAAATCGACAGTGAAAATGTAGCAGCCATAAAACCAACTACTAATTTAATCAATTTAGTGTTTTTCATTTGTATACCCTCCTATCTTACTTTTATATTTTAATACTATGCTATGATAATCTTGCCATTTGGTTTCAAATATGAATTTTGGTTATAGTGTTTCAGTAACTATTGAAATTAATATTACTCATATATAACCACCTCCATTTTTTAATATACATATTTTCTCGAACCACTTCTTGATTCCTTTACATAAATAACCATAAAAACATATTTAAATAAATTTATACATTATATTTAATTAATTATGAAATATGGGACAAATGCTTTATCCGATGACTACCTGCTCTAATACTCCTATCAGCTTCAAAATAACAATAAAAGGAGATATTGAAATGAATTACAGACTTGAAAAGAAGGAATCATTTAGAATTGTAGGTGTTTCAGAACCGCTAGAAACAGAGATGGAGAAAAACTTTGAAATTGTACCGAAAATGTGGGGCACAGCTGTAATGAATGGAACAATACCAAGACTTACTGCCATGATGGAGGGAATGCCTATGGGTATGCTCGGAGTAAGCTCCTGTAATGAATTAGATAATTGGAGATACTATATTGCAGTTGCAAGTAGTAAACCAATAGAGAATAATTTAGAAGAATACATTGTTCCTAGCTCCCTGTGGGCAATATTTTCAGGAGAAGGAAGTGCTCAGTCTATACAGGAACTAGAAAAAAGAATCCTAACTGAATGGCTTCCAACTTCAGGATATGAATATGGAAATGCACCAGATATTGAGGTGTATTTAAATCCAGACCCGGAGAATGCCCAATATGAGGTATGGATTCCAGTTTCAAAAAAAGAAAATTAAGTATGGTACATTAGGAATGTAATTTGCCAGCCACTTATTGAAAAGATAAATATAGCAAAATATCTGGATAATGTTGAATTGGTGGTAGTTTGTGGTGAATCCGATAGAAATGCAAAACCGCTGAATTACAATTGGGTTTTATCTATTGGAGAGCAGTGCATAACTAAAGGAGTTTCTTTTGAATTTAGGCAATGTGGAACTCACTTTATCAAAGATGGTAAGAAATACACACTTAATGTCAAAGATCTATGCAGTCAGATATTAACTGATGATAACTCGTTTAAAGAGAGGCTATAGGGTATGAGTATAATGTGAAGTTATGTTAGTTCGCCTTCTTTAAAAATGTATAAAGGATTTACCTTATTACAGTAAATCCTCTTTTTTATGCCTATATCAACACTATTATAAGGCTGTTTAAACTATTAATATTTATTCATAAGTTTTAAATTACTCCCACCTAAAAAGCTTAATAGACACCCCAATACATATTACAGCAAGTATACTTACAACTAAAATCGGTAGTATCGCATTATCTATGCTTAAATTAAGTGATGCACTTTTTAAAAGCTTTATTCCATGAGTTAAGGGTAAAATATCTGCCACTTTTTGAAGGGCTGTTGGCATAACCTCATATGGTAATGTTGCTCCTGAGAATATAAGCATAGGAAAGTATATAATACTGGCAATAACACCTGCCATTTTAATATTTTTCGCTATTCCTCCCACCATAAATCCAATGCTGAACATTGATATCATTACTAATGTATATGCTCCTAAAAAGTTTATCCATGAACCTCTAAATTGAAACTTGAAAAATATTTTTGCTGTTAAATAAACAAGAATTAATGAAACAATGGCATATAAAGCATAGATTACTCCTTGAACTACTAAAATCATAGATGGGCTAATTGGTGTTACTCTAAATCTTTTTAATATCTTTCTGTGACGATACTCAGATAATACTAATGGTAACCCCATGACACCGCCTGCACATATTGCAATGGTTGATACAGCTGCAAAGGATTGTTCCATGAATGTAAAATCTGCTCCAGGAAATGCGGGTTTATTCCCATAAATAACGCCTAAAATAATAGTTACCAAAACTGGCATACAGATTGCAAAGATGAACATATCCATACCTCTTAGTGATAACTTTAATTCAGTTTTTAACATTGTTTTAAATACTTTCATCATCCAATTCCTCCTCATCTACAAACCATAAATAAGCATCCTCAAATTTTTTATATGGACTCAGTGCCACGACTTCTTCAGCTGTTCCATAAAAATCTATTACTCCATTTTTTAAAATACATATTTTATTGCACAAAGCTTCAACCTCATCCATGAAATGAGATGTTAAAAAGAGTGTTAGTCCTTGCTTCTTTAAGTTTAATAAGCACTTCCATACATCTCTTCTAACCTTTACATCTAGTCCTGTTGTAAGCTCGTCTAGGAATACTACCTCTGGGTTAGGAATTAACGCTAGGATAATAAATAATCGTTGCTTTTCACCTCCAGATAGTTCGCTTACTAGATTTCTAACCTTATCTTGAAGGTGAAATTGCTCTAATAATTTATTGCAATCTAATGGATTTTTGTAAAGAACTTCAGTTATTTCACACAACTCTTTCACTGTAATCTTATCTTGATAATTAGATTCTTGAAACTGAACCCCAACCTTCTGAAATAGCTGTTTTCTTTCTTTTTGAGGATTCATACCTAAGATAGATACCTGCCCATCATCAAAATTCTTTGTACCTAAAATGCACTCTATGGTAGTACTCTTCCCTGCCCCATTTGCCCCGAGCAATCCAAATATCTCACCTTTCTTTACCGTTAAACTAATATCCTTCACCACTTGAACATTACCATAAGATTTATAAAGATTATGAACTTTTATTACTTCCATGTGTTATTACCTCCTTTTGATAAAAGAATAACACCATCACAAAGTATGGTGTTAAAGTGTAGAGTTTGTATTAAATTCATTTTTCATAAATTCTAATTGCTTCAATATACTATTTGCATTTTTTTCTGCATCACTTAAGGAAGTAAGAAGCTTATCACATGCTGTAATAATATCATCATCCTCTTTTGCTTTATTGATTACCTCTCTAATATCAATTTCCTTACTTTCTGATATGGCACTAAGCATTCTTAAAATTGCTGAAAGGGAATAGTTAGCACAACGTAATGTCCGTATTATTTTCAATCTATTAATATCACTTTCAGTATAAACTCGATATCCATTTTGCTTTCTCTTAACAGTAAGTAGACCATTCATCTCCCAATTTCTTAATGTGTCCATTGTGACTTGAAGATGGTCTGAAGTTTGCTTTCTTGTAAAAAATATATAATTATCTTTAGCATCTATCTCTAATAAAAGCCTCTTTGAAAGTTCTATGGCTTCCTCTGCATTTTTTCGCTCTTGCTTTATCTGATCTATATAATCATTTGTACAGTTAATTGCTTCCTGAAACTCCCCCTTAGCAGATAACTTAACAACATTGATTATCTTCTTTCTAAGCCCATTTTGTAGAACCTCTACTTTAAAGGCAGTTCTAGCAAGGTTAAACTGCTCTATATGATAGTCAGTAAATACTCTATAACCATTTGGTAATCTATTCACCTTTGGTATTAATTCAAGCTTTTCGTACAAACGTACAGTGTTGGGATGTACCCCAGTTATTTTAGCTACTTCTGCTGTTTTATATATCTTACCCATACCATTTGCACCTCCATGTTATTATCATAACACTTATGGAAAGTCTGGTGATATAGTGGAGAGTCTTATTTGTTTCATAAATATTAGTTATCATAAACATACACCCCCTGAACTATTGGTGAATATTTCATCATAGTTAGGGGGGGTGGTATTGGATATGCTAGAGCTGACTATAAAAAGCTTTTTTGCTACTTATGGATTTAAAATTTCACTAGCTCTGAATGCAATAACTATATATTTATTGATTGATTCACTATTGCTTCTACATTTTCTCTCTTATAATTTCTTATAAATGCATCTGCTACTAGTTCTTCTGTTAAATTTCTTTCAGTCATACTTTTTCGTGTACACTTAACCTCTATTACTATGTTATATTAATCTATTTTTATATCATATCTTATAGCCTTATAACTTGCATCATCTGATACTTCCACTCTAGCTGTTGGAAATATAAGGCGTATAAGTGAATATAAAATTCTCTGTACATCATATTCATTACCAAGTTGAATTGCATCTAAGTCTTTCTTTTTTATTGTTCCATTGCCATGCACTTCTTCTTGATACATTACTTGAATATGTTTATAGAAATTTTGTAATATTCTTCTTATAATAATTAATGCTGAATTCACATCCAAATAATTACTATTTTCTTCATTCTTAGGTCTATCATTTTTAAGTTCTTCTATTAATTCTTGAATAAAATCTATACTCTATTAGTACCTTCGGTAAGTATATTGATAGTATCTGCTTTAGAAAATTTGTTAACGTCTTTATCTGTTTTAATTAAAAACAACTTACCATTTTTGTTATCGCCAAATATTTTAAATAAAACTGTTTCCGTTTCTCTTCTCCAAAAAATGAATAATTTATTCATTTCTTCAATTGAGTAATTACCTTTTAAATAATCAATAAACTCACAACCTTTCCTTATCTGTGACTCTAACTTTTTTAGTGAGTTTATCATTATTTTCTAAACAATTATTACCCATTTTATTTTACTCCCCATCTAATATAAAATAAAAACAATGGTTCAACAATGTAGATTTGATCATCTTTCCATTCAAATGCTTGATATATTGCTGCACTGTTGGTCATAACATCCTGAATTGCTTGTAATTTTGTTTTAAGTGTATTTTTATCAAGCTTATAATTTGAAGGTTCTATTAATTCATCAACTCTATCTTTTAATTCGTCAATTGTTATACTAATTAAAGGAGGATCTAATGCAATTGCCTCTAATATAATTCCATAAACATCAAGTTCATCTCCACTGTTAATTCTATATTTCTTTCTTTTCTGTCCTCTAGTAGATGGGCCAGCTTGAAGTTTATTAAAAACGTCTTTATATGGCAAATTTATAGTAGTAGCTTTATAACTTCTTTCAATTAAAGTAGTATCTAATTTATTAGCTTCATATATATTAGATATCAATGATAAATTTAAACATATAGATTGCATAAGTTGTGGAGATGTAAGGCTTTCAATTGCTATTCTTTGTGCATCTAAATCTTCTATATTTACTCCCAACTGCTTGAAACCAACTACTGCAATTTCCTTTAGTTCTTCCTTTTTCCATGGCTCTATATTTATTAAATTCAATCTTCCACTTAAATCAGCATTTTTTCTAATTGCGTCATCTGCTCTATGTGGTAATGAAATTACTATTGCTTTAAATTCTTTTCTAATAGCATCCTTCAATTGGTATGCTATATCAAATTGTAACTCCTCTGATGCATAATGAAAATCATCCAAAACTAAAACTAAGTTATTGCTTTTAAAATAATCAATAACCAAATCTTTATTTGATATATATTTTTCTCTAGATGTTGAACTCTTTATTTGAGCATTCTCATCATTAATATTTTCCTTTAAAGTATTAACCTTTGAATATTCACCTTCAATTGCCAATCCAATCTTTATTGCTACTATACTCCAAAAATCTGTTGATTTTTTAAAATCACTTCCTGTTATAGATACAATATTATCTATACCTACAACTTTTTAACATAAAACAGTTTTTCCAGTTTTAGATGGTCCAATAATTGAAGTAAGATAACCTGGCGTCTTTAGAGCTTGTTCTAGTCTAAACTCATAGCTAAACATAATTTCTCATGACATTCTCGATACATAAGTGTATTCTGGAAATAATCCTGGCTTAAATACTTCATATGACTTTAACTTATTCATTATTAGCCTTATTACACCTTTTTATACCTATACCACGTCTTATGTTACCTTTTTTAAATCTTATTACGGTGTTTTTACCTATAAAAATAACCCTAACCAAGTAATATCAATGATTAGGGCTATAAATCTACATTACTTATGATACGCTTCTCTGTATCACCCATAAGTTATGTTTTGATTTTATATAATAATATGATTAGAATTATACATTTAAACTCGCTAACCAGTCTTTCAATTCCGCCTTCATATGATATTCTGGTTGATCTGCATCAATATAAGTAACCCCATTTAAATCTGAAGCAATCTTAGGTTTATTTTTACAGATAAATACAACATTGTTTCTCCCTTTTTTCCCCATAAACAATCCATATTCAAATAATACATTATCTCTAGTTGTTTTAACCGTAACATTATCTGAACTATACCAAGTCTCATCATCAGAGTTAAAAATAAAGATAGCAGCACAAACTCTATCTGCTACATTTATTAAATTCTCCATAGTAAAATTTGTTGCTCTAAAAACTCCTTTGCCACGTGAATTCCATGGTAGCGCTTTAAACCCTTTTTCTTCTACAACTAATGCTATTTCTTCTATTTCATTTGCTGCCTGAGTAGAACTCCCAATAAATATTTCCATATTATTCTCCTTATTTTTATTTTCAGTTTTTATAACTTTCAATTCTCTTATTTCTTTAATTTCTATAATCTTCTTTATTGAATAGTTTTTAAAATCTACAGATTCATCTAATGATAGTATTTCATTCTTATCAAGAAGTAAAAGCACACTGGCTCTCTGTAAATAATTGTTAAAATTTATTATTTCTCCACACTCGTCACACTCTTTATTGCCCTTTCTTATCTCATTTTCATATATAGTGTGATTAGATTGGCAATTTAAACAACTAATATTATATTTATAAATCATAGCTCCTTTATCATGTAAATAATCTATTAGTTCTTTAAGTTCTATATCTGAAATTCCTAATTTATTTTTTAAAACTTGTGGCTTTATATTTTTTAATTCATCAACTGATTTGCTCCTGATGTACTCCTGAAGTTGACGTAAAATCTCTATTTTCATTTACATTATACCTTTCCCATATTGTTATAAAATCTTCCTCATTATAATTACGATGACTTAGAACTAAAATCTTTAGACAATCCTCTGGCTCAGCATCATATTTCACTCTCATACTTCCTCTATTTTTTTTATATGCTATACTAAGTGATTTTACATTCTTAACAACTTCTAATGCATTTCTTAAATCCATAAACGCCTTTGAATTAAATATGTGCTTACTTCTATTTTCTCCACTCAAACTTGCTGTTGCATTCTTACTATCATTAAATCTAATACATGTTATTATTGTATTAATTCCTGTATCCCAAATATTATCCTCGTCTTTATTAAACAAATAATCAGACACGGTTAAATTTTGTAACATATTATTTAATTCATATTTAATATCCATGACTCCTTTAAGGATTGATATTCTTCCATTACTTTCTTCAATGTTTTTTAATGTAATATTATCTGTTACTTTATTTATAAATATGTTAATATCTTCTTCTAGTCTTGGTATATCATTATATCCAGCAATATTCTTAAATAATTCATCTAAAATATTTCTTGACATTTTATACAGTGCCTCTTGATGATCTATTACAAATGGAGTAATTGATATATTCATTTTTGAAATTAATTCTTTATAAATCTTTTCTTGAAATTCATGTGGTTTATTTCCTGGAATAATTTTATTTCTAGGTCTGGCTTTAATAATCATAATTTTCATTTTAAAGTCTAATTCAACTGGTATATAACTATATGTATACGATATCCCTGATGCATGTACTTGTCCCGTATGTACAACAAACAATATCCTTAACTTTTCTATTTCTCCATGCTCATTTTCTATATAATCTACAGCCGCTATCTTTTTATTTTCATCTTTATTTACTTTAGTTTCTACTATATTATTAAATGGTATATCATAAATTCCAAGTATATTAAATAAATTTGTTTTCCACAAATTAATATTCTGCAATCTTCTTACCCCATTAATTTTATATATATAAATTGACCTATGCATTCCAAAAAATAATTCCTCTAATAAATATTCATTAAGTAAACTTAACTTAATTCTTCCTTCTTCAAGCATATTAGAAATCCAATAATTAATATCCATTCCAGCTTCTTCTTCTCTATATTCACATCCCTGTTCCCTTAGAAACCTAAGCAATTGCGAATTATCTACATTATCAAGCATTGATAAACTTACATGCATAATTGACTCCTTTACCTTAAATAAAAATCTACAGTTCTCTTTCCAATATTATACCATGTATTTTATTCCCTTTCCATATACCTCATAATGTAAAAAATGTTATACATTTAAAAGCCGTTAATTTATCAGTCATGCTTACTTATGATACGGTATCTTCACTTATAAAAATAGACTTAGACAAGTGATCCCAATGCTTAAGGCGCAACCCCTAATTTATTTGTGGCACGGTTCATCATATCATATTCTAAACTTTTCTAACTATTAAATCTAAAAAAGAATCTATTCTTAAGTATTTAACAGCGTTAATCACTTAAAAAACAGATTCTTTTATACCTTTTTATTATATTAAAATAAGCTTATAAATTCTTCCATAGTGATTCTAGAAAAATACTCATCTATGTTAACATTTTTTATTATATTCCCTATTTTTCCTTTGTTGTGCTCGATGTCCTTTAATAAATCCTCTATTTCTTTTATATCCTTAACACCAAAGAAATCTCCAAATATCTTTATATCTTTAATTACATCTTTTTCACTTTTTAAACTATAATCAAATATCTTATTTTTAAAAGTTAAAACATCAATTTCCAAATTTAAATGATCATTCTAATTATATTCCTATAGTATCATTTATAAACCAAAGCATCACATATTTCACAGTTTGATTTGATACTTTAAAAAAATGGTAACCGGAAGATTGTAAGATAAATCAAAAGCGTGCATTCCTCAAATGAGATCTGCACGCTTTTATCCACCAAGAATATCCATACAAAAAGAATTTTGTACTACCATACTCAATATTTCATTATTAATTTTCAAAGGTTTTTTTTATTGAATTAAGCCATTGTTCAATTGCTTGTGCCAGTATAAATTGTTGCTGTAAAACTGCCTTTGCTGCTCCAGAAATCTCTGGTATATTCTCTTTAGAATTAATATTTTCTTCTATCTGTGATTTCAAAATTTTCACATTATTTTCAATATCACTTAAACAAACCTTTTGATTTTCTAATGAAAGATTATTCAAATTCACTATTACAGCATTAAAATCCAAAAAAATATTAATCGGTTTAGAAGCAATTCCTAACATTAATTTTTCAAATTCTATTTCTCCAGCATTGGTTAGGGAATAAACTGCTTTCTCTGCCATTTTTCCCTCTTTAACCATAGTGCCCTTAACATATCCTTTTTTTTCTAGCTGAATTACTTTTTTATATATTGATGGTGTGCTAATTTTCACCCATTTAGATATGTTACGATACTCTACCAATTTTTGAATATCGTAAGCACTTAAAGATTCTTTTTTAAGTATTCCTAATACAATTAAATCTATTGTTGCCATAATCTTCTCCTTTTCTTATTGAAAACTACTATAATTTATAGTAGTATAGATTTCATAGCAAAAATGCTATAATTTATACTACTATATTTTATATCTTGTGTCAACAGAAAGGAGATTTCATCATGAATGGACATAACAAGAAAATGGAACTGCTAGGAAGTGCTCCAATACCAAAAGCACTTTTAGCAATGGGTCTTCCTATCATGATTGGTATGATGATTAATGCATTATACAATCTGGTAGACGCTTATTTTGTTGGAGGACTGGGAACCAGTCAAATGGGGGCAATATCTGTTGCATTCCCACTTGGGCAGGTTGTCGTAGGACTAGGACTGTTATTTGGAAATGGAGCTTCTTCTTACATTTCCAGATTATTAGGGCATGGTGATAAAGAAACTGCAAATAAGGTAGCCAGCACCGCCCTATACAGCAGTATTTTTGTTGGAGCAGTAATTATTATCTGCACTATTATTTTTCTAAATCCAATTCTAAAACTTTTAGGTGCAACTGAAAGTATTCTACCTTATGCAATAACTTATACAAGCATTTATTTAATTTCATCAATCTTTAATGTATTTAATGTTACAATGAACAATATTGTGACAAGTGAGGGTGCTGCTAAAACTACAATGTGTGCTTTACTAACGGGTGCTATATTAAATATTATTTTAGACCCAATTTTTATTTACGTTTTAGATTTAGGGGTAGCTGGTGCTGCAATTGCCACAGCTATTTCACAGATTGTTTCTACATTGGTATATTTACGCTATGTACTCAGAAAAAAAAGTGTTTTCAGTTTTAGTATTAAAGAATGTTGTTTTTCAAAAGAAATTATGTCTGAGATTTTGAAAATAGGTATTCCGACCCTTGCATTTCAGCTATTAACTAGTCTTTCAATTACGCTTATAAATATGCAAGCAAAAGAATATGGTGACTCTGTAATTGCTGGAATGGGAGCTGTAACAAGAATTATTTCTATGGGTAGCCTAATGGTATTTGGATTTATCAAAGGTTTTCAACCAATCGCAGGATATAGCTATGGAGCCAAAAAATACGAACGCTTATATGAAGCAATTAAGACCTCTATAAAATGGTCAACAATATTTTGTGCAATCTTTGGATTGATAATGGCTTTATTTCCTACAACAATTATTTCTCAATTTACAACAGGTGATATGGAATTAATAAATATCGGTCAAAATGCATTAAGGGCAAATGGTTTGTCTTTCTTGCTCTTTGGTTATTATACTGTATATTCATCACTTTTCCTTTCTCTAGGAAAAGCTAAAAAAGGCTTTATCCTTGGAGCTTGCAGACAGGGGATTTGCTTTGTACCTGTTATTCTAGTTGTTCCAATGATTTTAGGGATAAATGGTATTCTTTACGCTCAACCAATTTCTGATGTAATCTCTACCATTATCACTATATTCATGGCAGTTCATATTCATAAGGAATTAAATGCAATAAAATCAGACTCTATTTCTACCATTGATGAACGTCATAGTTCAACTTTGAATTAACTTATTATTGATAATTCCATTATGGAAAAAGAGGTGGTATTTAATGTTAAAAGCAAATTGGTTATATTGTCCTATATGCCAAAACAAAACCAGAGTAAAAGTAAGAACAGATACAGAATTAAAGAATTTTCCACTATTCTGTCCTAAGTGTAAAAAGGAAAGTTTAATCAGTGTTAATGGATTAAAGATGACCGTTATCAAAGAGCCAGACGCAAAGACGCGGAGCCGATAATTTAGAGGACGTTGTACCTCACGAATTATCGGCTCATTTTTATTCGCTTGCTCCATACTCCGTATGGTCTGCAAGCAATAAAAATAAGCTAAAACTTAATAGTTTTAGCTCATAAATCTATTCCAATTTTTCTTTTAAAATTATTCTATCTATGCTTTTCTTTGATAAGAAATATTTCTCTGAAAGCTCTTTTCTGCTATCCCCATTCATATATTCCTTATAAATATTGCAGTTCCTTATATTTATTTTCTCCCTAGTATTGTTTCTAGTTCCCCAGCCACTTCTAGTATTATCCTTCTTAGGAATATAAATATATTCTCCATCTACATATTTTTGAATTAACTCAATTATTTCAATAGGTAATACTTCTTTTGCAGTTATATAGCACATAATGCCCCCCTAAATTTATTATTCTTATTTAGGGTAGCAAAGGCTATTTTTCTATATTTTCAAAAGTAGTTATTAATTATTTTCTACAAATTTTATTGGCAATCCTTCAGAACAAATAGGGATCTTCATATCAATAGGATTGTTCTTTTGATGTTGAACATGTAAATGTGGTTCTGAAGTAGTACCAGAATTACCAACCTTTGCAAGAATTGTACCTTGTGTAACATGCTCCCCAATTGATACATTAACACTGTTTTTCTCTAAATGTGCTAAAACAAGATAGGTTCCTGTTTCTTCAACTTTAATAAAGATGTAATTACCAAGTGAACTTTGGAAATCTTCTGTATTTGGCAATATGTCTTCTTCTGTATCTTTTGAATAAATTACAGTGCCTGATATAGGACAATAAACATTAGCCTGATAAATTCCATAATCACTTAATTTATCAGAATTAATATCATATGGTTCCTTCACAATATCGTATGCATAACATTCAGATGGCCATACTGCATGTATTTTATAGTCTTTCCCACCAAGTAGGATGGAATCTTCTACTGGATTAATAATCTCAATAGTTTCTTTATCACTTAAATTTGCTGGATACGTTAATATGGATATTCCAAAAAGTATTGTAATCGGATAGGCCATAATTAAAGTTATTATAATATATAGCATATTCCATTTAATATTTTTCCTTTTACATCCTCTTACAACACCAATTACAATCTGAACAACAAGTGCTATACTTGCAATTGGTGCAATAATAAATATACAACCTGACCATATCCACGGTGATACTTGTCCACCAACAACATATACTCCAATAATACAAATTATTTCAATTAATAATAAAATTACTAATCCAACTTTCTTCTTCATTACTTTCTCCTTGAATATATTATTTTCTTATTATATAAATAATCTTTGATACAAATTACTATTTATCTTTCATTTAAAAATTAATTATCTTTTTTTAATTTATAATACTTAAATGTTTCATCTTCATAAACATATTCAAATCCTAATTTTTTCATAATATATTGACTTCTTGTATTTCTAAGAACTGCATCAGCATACAACTCTTTTTCCCCTTATATCCATTCTTACATCTCCAATTCATTCACACTACTTTAATAAATTTCAATTTATAAGCTTTGTGTTGCACGTATACTACAAGGTTATGACTTCCTTGCCAAATATAAAACTATTGTATCATAAAGGGTTACAGTATTACCAAAACTCAAAATAGCATCTCTGATTCCTTCATAAAACTTTGATTTGTACGGCTCCTGGAGAGTTATATGAGAAGCATGTGTGCTTACCCATGAGATGTACTCATCAGCATTAAGTTCTCTTGTTTTATGATAATGATGACATTCAATATCAGTAAAGCCATATTTTTTAGTATTATTATAATTTAAATTACATTTATATTCTGTTTCTGACTGAAAATATTTAGCGTATATTTCTTGTATCTTTAAATATAAGGATTCATTAGCACTTTTTTCATCTGTTCAAGTTAGCATCATGGCAAATGTTCCATTGCTTTTTAACATATCATAAACTTTTGGAAAACCGATTTCTTCTGGTATCCATTGGATTGTTGCCGCTGAATAAACCAAATCGAATTGATTATACCCAAAATCATATGTTTCAAAATCAGCATTTACAATTTGAAAGTTATCATATGAACTAAATTTATTCTTTGTATATTCTGCGAGATTTTCTCCCAGTTCAATGGCCAAATACGAACAGCCTGTTTTCAATATTGGTTCTGTAGCCTGACCTGTTCCCGAACCAATTTCAAGAGCTGTTTTACTAAAACCAAGTTTTGAATATTCTATAACATCGGCAAAAAGTTCATCACAATAACATGTTCTCCATTTGTCAAATTCTTCAGGAATACTGTCAAAAACCTTTCTAAAATCCATAATAATCCCTCACTTTATAATATAGAACGAATCTTCCATCAGATAAATAATAAGCAAATTAAATTACTATTTACCTTATACTAAAGATGCCCCTTCAAATTATTATTTATCTCTCATGATGAATAAATTATAGCATATTTTTAAACATTATTTTACAATTTTTATATTCATAAGATTTATCATTAACCTTATTATAGAAATAAAATAAAAAGGAGAACCTCCTACATCTGGACTTGGTTCTCCTCCGCTGCTTAAATATATATTATCAAGTTGATTCCATATCTCTAGTCTTATTTATGGTTATTTTAGAGATTAACATATACAGTAATTTTATTTAATCTGATGGCAAATTAGAATTTGTTATAATATTGGTACACAAATTTCACAATAATGCTTATTTATCATCTGCATTGCATAACGTTCAAGAATAGGCCTTCTATCATCAAATTCATAATTTCTTTTTGATAACTCCGAAAATATCTTCATCCATGCTTTTTGCATAGCATCTACTGTATGACTTATTTTAAATACGCAATATTTTCCACTAAGGGTTTTTCCAAAATTAATATACTTATTATCAACCTTGAATTCATCCGAAACAACTAAACATGTATCATAACGACAATCTTTAGGCTCTGTGAATTGAGGGTTATCTTGGGCTATTCCTAATATAATTGAATTTTCATTAAATAAGTTTTTTTCTCTAGCCCAACTTTTTAATTGTTCCATAATTTGTACATTCTCTGAACCATAAGGACCTGTTCTTCGTATATAAGCAATTTTATATGATGGTATCATTTCAATATTAATATCCATAACTTACCTTCTCTTTTAATAGAGTACATCGATGCCTGAATTCATCATATAATTCTTTAAAATGTATTTCAACTTATTTTTTAAAATTAACAAGTTGGAATTTAATGAACTCCCAATTATGCTCTTTTGTGCAGTTATTTTTTCTTAACAGGAATCCAAATTTCACTATAATAGTTTTCATCTTGAATACCTTGCGGATAATCAGCCACATTGGTATACATTTCAATATTATAACCTGCTGCAATTTCATAATCCTTACAATTAGGTAGCCATTCTGAGAAGATTTTTCTGTTCACATCTTGCAGAGATTTCGGCATTCCACCCTTGCAAGCAAAAACAGCCCACGTGTGTTTAGGAATAACCTTTGTAACAAAACCATTAGGAATTTCCATAGACGGATTATAATTGTCTGCAATCAAATATTCAAACTCATCTGAGCCCATTTTCTCATCTATGCATACTCCATACATTCCACATACAAATTTACCCTTTCCTGTTTGATAATGCTCTGTCCAAAACTGAGGAACTTCTGTAATTGCATTATCATATTTAAAAATCCTTGATACACACATAACAGTAAACGAATCTTTTTCAACAATTTTGTAATCCATAATATAACCGCCTTCCAATGAAAATTTGATTTTCAACGGAGCAAATGATTTAATCATTGCTCCATCTTTTCGAACAGCAGTAGGTGTGACACCATGAAATCGAGTAAAAGCTTTTGTGAAACTATCTGGTG
>NZ_FOKI01000085.1 GCF_900111985.1 Clostridium frigidicarnis | reverse complement strand
AATAAATCTATACTATCTAACTCTATTTCATTATTATTTATTATTGTTTCTAAAACCTTAATATAATGATTACTTAATCTTTCTATGGTTTCTTTCTTAAATAATTTTGAACAATATTGTATTGTAAAACTTAATTTTTCATCAGAAGCCATAACATTCAAGGTTAAATCAAACTTAGCTACATTGTTTTCACTATCACATGGTATTAATAACATATTATTAAGATCAATATCAACACCTGTTACCGTATCTACCATATTAAACATAATATCAAATAATGGATTTCTACTTGTATCTCTTACTATATCCAGCTTTTCTATTAATGTTTCTAATTGATAGCTTTGATTATCATATGCTTTTAGTGAGTTCTCTTTTACTTCATTTAGGAAATCTACATACTTTTTATCTCCTTCTGGTTTGTTTCTTAATGCTAATGTGTTTACAAACATGCCCATTATATTTTGAAGGTCTGCATGGGGTCTTCCTGCTATTGGAGTTCCTATAACTATATCTTCTTGCCCATTATGCTTAGATAAAAGTATATTAAAGGCTGATAATAGCACCATATGCACTGTTGTACCTGTTTTCTTTGTAAGTTCTTTCAATTCAAGTGCTACATTTTTATCCACTTCAAAACTTACACTATCACCTTCAAAACTTTGGACAGCAGGTCTTTCATAATCAGTAGGCATATTTAATACTGGTATCTCATCCTTGAACATGTTAATCCAATATTCTTCTTGTTTTTTCATTTCTTCTGATTTCAAGAAATTATTTTGCCATGCTGCAAAATCTTTATATTGGAGCTTTAATGGTTCTAATTCTTCTCCATTATATATCGTTGCAAATTCATTTATTAAAATACTTATAGATACACCATCAGATATTATGTGATGCATATCGATTAATAAATAGTTTTTGCTTTGAGTTTCTACTATTTGGACTCTAAATAGTGGTGCTTTTCCTAAATCAAAAGGTTTAACAAAATCATTAGCTATTTCTTCTATAGACTGATTTGAAACTTCTTGGTCTAACTTAAACTCATAGCTCTTATCTATTTTTTGTACTATTTCACCATCAATAACTTCAAAGTAAGTTCTTAATGCTTCATGCCTTTGAACTAACTTTTTAAATGCATCTTCTATTTTCACTTTGTCCATAGAACCTTGTATTTCAAATACTTGTGGCATATTATAAGCCATGCTTTCTTTATCAAAACCTTGAATTATATACATTCTCTTTTGCGCTGATGATGCCTCATAGTATTCTCTTTCTTCTACTTTTTCAATCTTAGAATAAATACTTTCTTCAGCCTCTTCAATAAACTTGCTTAATCCTTTTATTGTTGGTGACTTAAATAGTTCTTTCAATGGCACTTCTTTATTGGTTTCCTTATGAATTTTAGAAATAAGAGTCATTGCTTTTAATGAATGGCCTCCTAGTTCAAAGAAGTTATCATTTATTCCTATCTTTTGTATACCTAAAATTTCACTCCACACTCTTACTAGGGTTTCTTCTAAAGCATTTCTTGGCGCTTCATAACTAGTTAACCTTTCATCTAAATTAGGTTTAGGAAGAGCTCTTCTATCTAATTTTCCATTCGGTGTTATCGGCATTCTTTCTAGTTTCACAAAGTAAGCTGGTATCATGTACTCTGGTAAACTTTCCTTTAAATAATCTCTTAAGTTTAATTCATTTAGTTCTTTATAGCTTACTATATATGAACAAATACTCTTATCATTACTATCTATTACTACAACCGCTACTTCTTTAACATCCTCATGTTGCAGTATTTTACTTTCAATCTCACCAAGCTCTATTCTAAAGCCTCTTATTTTAACTTGATTATCTATTCTTCCTAAGAATTCTAATTCTCCATTTTCTAAAAGTCTCACTAAGTCCCCTGACCTATAAATCCTTTCATTTTTAACGTAAGGATTCATCACAAACTTCTTTTCTGTTAGTTCCTTTCTATTTAAGTAGCCCCTTGCTACTCCATCTCCCCCAACGCAAAGTTCTCCTTGAACTCCTATTGGCTGAAGTTTTAAATTATTATTCATTACATATGTTGTTAATGTTGGTATAGGGCATCCTATATTACTAATTCCTTTTGCAATTTCTTGATCTCCTATTTCTTTATATGTTACATGAACTGTAGTTTCTGTTATTCCATACATATTTATAATTTTTGTTTCATTATACTTCTGTTTCCATTTATATAACATCTGCGGATTTAAAGCTTCTCCTCCCAATATAATATACTTTAAATTTAAATGTTTTTCTTCATTATCAGTCTCTATATTCATCAAATTATAAAATGCTGTTGGTGTTTGATTTAATATTGTTACTTTTTCTCTTTTTAATAAAGATAAATACTCTTCAAAGTCTTTAGTTACTAATTCTGGCACTATAATTAATTTTCCACCATATAGTATCGCACCATACATTTCCCAAACAGAAAAATCAAAGCAATATGAGTGAAACATTGTCCATACATCTTTATGATCAAATTTGAATATCATTTTATTATTAAACATAAGCCTAACTACATTATTATGTTCAACCATAACTCCCTTAGGCTTGTCTGTAGTTCCTGAAGTATAGATAACATATGCTAAGTCATTTGAATTGTTTATTTTCTCTAGATTACTTGAATTTTTATTATATAAATCTATATTGCATAAATCAATTGTTTCACCATCGAATTCTATATTTTCTATTACAACGTTTTTACTTAACAGTATCTTACTTTTACTATCCTTCAACATATATTCTATTCTTTCTTTTGGATAGTTTGGATCTATAGGCAAGTATGCTCCACCAGATTTTAGAATTCCCATTATTCCTATTATCATCTCTAAGGATCTTTCTACCATTATTCCTATTATTGAGTCACCCTTAACACCCTTATCCCTTAATACTCTTGCAAGACTATTTGCTTTTTCATTTAATTCTCTGTAAGTTAGCTTCTCTTCTTTAAATACTACTGCAATATTATTTGATGTTTTTTCTACTTGCTCTTCAAATAATTCTTGTATTGTTTTGTCCATTGGATACTCTGCCTTAGTATCATTAAACCCATTTAACAATTGATTTTTTTCCTTTTCACTTAATAATTCAATTTCTGTTATGTTTATTTCATTATTAGTTAGTATGCTATCTAATATAGTTAAATAATGATTACTTAATCTTTCTATGGTTTCTTTGTTAAATAATTTTGAACAATATTGTATTGAGAAACTTAATTTTTCATCAGAAAACATAGCATTCAATGTTAAGTCAAATTTAGCTATATTATCTTC
>NZ_FOKI01000081.1 GCF_900111985.1 Clostridium frigidicarnis | reverse complement strand
CTAATTATTTACTGTAAAAGAATTGCTGGTTCTTTATCTTAATCTGTTTAATTTTCAAAGACCAATTTGTTTGCCGCTTCATGCGACTTCTTTATGTTATCACTTTACAAAATCTTTGTCAACATTTTTTTTACTTATTTTAAAACTTATATTATAGTTTTAAAATTTGTCTTCAAAGCTTTTAGCGACAAGATTTATGATACCATTTTTATACCGTACTTCTATGTGCATATTACCTTGTTTTTTAAAATTATAACTTTATATCGATAAAATACTTTAGTTTTCTACATATTTATTTTATAGACACACGAGGATGAGTGTCCTCCTATTTATTTAATAAACACAGTTATTATCTATAAATAAGCTTTAATTAACTGCAATGATACCCTCTTTTTTTGTCATTTATTTTACTTTTTTTCAAGTTATTAGTAACACTTTTTTCAAATATTCATATATTAGTTCTATAAGGACATTTCTAAATAAAATAAGCTCTTCAACTAAAGATGCCTGTCTTATTTTTAAAAATAAAAGTTAGTTTGTCCGTTCTCCCATCTAAATATAAAACAGACTACCTGAGCCCCCTCAGGTAGTCTGTTTTATATTTTTAAAGAAACATCTTATATATTATTAGAAATATAACTCCTGGAACTCCGAAAAAACCTGCAATCAATGCTGTTATGGCATTAATACCTATAGTTATACCAAATGTAGCTCCAAAGAAATTTACTATCCATAATAAAACTGCACCTAAAATTCCATTAACACAAAGTCTTATAAATATTTTTATAGGCCATGCAAATATCTTTACAACTATAAATAATAATATTATAGCAACAACATATGAAAGTAATGCATCCATAATTTGTCCCTCCCATTCATTTAACTTGTATCAATATATATTATATATAAAAAATAGTTATGCTATTCGTCCTGAATTTATTCCTCTTTTTTTAGCTTCTTTTAAAAGAAAATCATACTTTGATTTTATAGCTGCTTCCGTATATACCGCTACTTCTATAAGTTTTGCATCACTAACATTATCAAAGTAGTTTCTTATAGCTTCAAGTTCTTTAACAACTTCCTCTATAGATATTAGTAATTCTTCTTTGGTCATTTCATTTCTCTTATTCATAAAATCATCTATTACCATAAAAAGCCTCCGTGTTTTATGTTTTATCTATTATTTTGACCAAAAGAACTTCAGTATATACATTGCATAAACCATCTTTATTTTATTATATTAATAACTATATTTGTTTTCTTCCTTCTAAAGCTTTTGATAGTGTAACTTCATCTGCATATTCCAAATCCCCACCAACAGGTATTCCATGCGCTATTCTTGTTACCATTACCTCTAATGGCTTTAATATTTTTGATATATACATAGCTGTTGCTTCTCCTTCTATATTAGGATTAGTAGCTACTATAACTTCTCTTATTTCTCCATTCATTCTAGATATAAGTTCTTTTAATCTTATATCAGAAGGCCCTCTTCCTGCCATTGGAGAGATATTTCCATGAAGAACATGATAAACTCCATTAAATTCTCTTACCTTTTCCATTGCTATAATATCCTTTGGTTGCTCAACTACACATATAACATTTTTATTTCTGCTTGGATTACTACACAGTCCACAAGGATCCTTGTCTGTATAATTACCACATATAGAACAATACTTTATTGTTCCTCTAGCTTCTATAAGTGCCTTTGCAAATTCCTCAACCTCTTCTTTTGGCAAATTTAGAACATGTAGTGTTAACCTTTGAGCTGTCTTATATCCAATACTAGGTAGCTTCCCAAATTCCTCAATTAATTTTTCTATTGCTACTGGATAAAAATCCACTACAATCACATCCCTTAATATCTATATTTTAATAATATTTTAGGCATACAATCATTTTGTATGCCTAAAATAAGATAGTTTATTAGAACATTCCTGGTATTCCCATACCACCTGTTACTTTTTTCATTCCAGCTGATGTTTCGTCTTGAGCTTTCTTTAAAGCTTGATTTACTGCTGTTAACACTAAATCTTCTAACATTTCAATATCATCTTCATCCACAACTTCAGGTTTTATTTTTATTTCTAAAACCTCATTTTTACCATTTGCTCTTGCTGTAACAGCTCCGCCACCAGCTGTAGCCTCAAATGTTTTTGTTTCAAGCTCTTTTTGCATATCTTCCATGTCTTTTTGCATTTTTTGAGCCTGCTTTATTAAATTATTCATGTTAGCTCCGCCAAAGCCTCCTGGTAATCCACCTTTTGCCATACGAAAACCTCCTTAAAAATAAACTTATTTTTTATTATATATTATTTTTCCAATCAATACTATATTATATATTATCAAGCTACTAATTATCAATAATTTCAACCATATCTTCTCCAAAAGCTGCCTTAAGTTTTTCCTCTTTAGATATATTAGTATCCTCATCTGGTTCATCTACAACATATCTTACCTTAACTTGTTCTCTAAGTATTTCAGAAAAAACTCCATTAATGGTTCTTCTGTAATCTTCTTTTTCTAATCTCTCTTTATTGAATGCAAACTTTTTATCGTATCTTATTGTAATAACTCCATTTTTACATTCTGATAATCTTCCAGTAATTATAGATGCATATATAACCATTTGTCTTCTGTTTTTAAATGTATCTAATATATCATTCCAATTGTTAGCTACTTTATCTATTCCCAAACTTGAGCTTTCATTAAAACTTTCATCTTCTTTCGCCATAGATTGTTGCTTATTGTTTGTAGTCTTAGCTATTGTTTGCTTTTTCGCCACCTCTTTATTAACCTTACTCTCTTTATTAGTAGCATTATCATCTTGTGCTATAGCTATAGTACCACTTCTAAGAGCGTCTTCTAATTTATTTATTCTACCTAACAAAACTTCTGGTGAATTATCAAATTCTATTCTACACATCTTTATTAATGAAAGTTCTAAATAAATTCTAGCCTGATTGCTCCACTTAGATTGTTCCTCTGCTTCTTGAAGAATCCTTATGAACCTCATAAGTTCTTCTATTCCTATTTTATCTGCTTGTTTCTTTAGATGTTCCATGTTTTCTATAGACATATCTAAAACTTCTTGTGGATTGTTACTCACCTTAACCATAAGTAGATTTCTCATGTGTGTAGTAAAATCTTTAATAAATGTTTGTATATCTTTACCTGCAATAACAACGTCTCCAATAACTCTCATAGCCTTTTCAGTATCCCTTGTTATTGCACACTCTGTAAGATTTAATAAGTTTTCATTTGTAACAAGTCCTAACATTTCTATAATTTTATCATATTCTACTTTGCCTTCACCCATAGATATAGCCTGATCTAATATACTTAGTGCATCTCTCATAGCTCCATCGCTCATTCTAGATATTAGATCTAAACTTTTATCATCTGAAAAAACTCCTAAATCTTCTACTATTTTTCTAAGTCTTAAAGATACATCATCTTTTCGTATTCTTTTAAAATCAAATCTCTGACATCTAGAAAGTATAGTTATAGGAAGTTTTTGTGGATCTGTAGTCGCTAAAATAAATATTACTCTCTTAGGTGGTTCCTCTAATGTTTTAAGAAAAGCATTAACTGCACCAGAAGAAAGCATATGTACTTCATCCATTATATATATTTTAAACTTACCTTCCTGTGGAGGATATTGTACATCATCAACAATATCTCTTATTTTATCTACTCCATTATTAGATGCTGCATCTAATTCAGTAACATCTATAGCTAAACCTGAATTTATTTTTTTACACATATCACATTCATTACATGGTTCTCCATTATGAGGATTTAAACAATTTAATGCCTTTGCAAATATCTTGGCCGTAGATGTTTTTCCTGTACCTCTCGTTCCACAAAATAAGTAAGCATGTGCTATTCTATCATTAACTATTTGATTTTTTAGTGTAATTGTTATATGTTCTTGACCAACAACATCATTAAATGTTTTTGGCCTCCATTCTCTATATAAAGCCGTATACGCCACGGTCATCACCTCATAACTTATTATTAATTTATATTATACATTTAATTCATATATAATAACATGAATAATATAAAAGCTTATCTAAAAAATTCAGATAAGCTTTTATATTTATACACTAATATTAAATTCCATAGAATTACTATTTTTAAAATCATTATATAACAATGTCATCCCTATTATAAATATAATCATACCGAAAACTAAATACAATAAATTTAACTTACCTGCTTTCATATAACCAATTTTAAACATCAATATAACACATCCATTATATACTGCATGAGGAATAATACTTGCCCATATAGATCCATTCCAATAATATATTATTCCTAATATTAGACCTATAACAAAAGAATATCTCATTTGCATAAAGATATCATAAAATGCTGAAAAAATTAGTGCTTGAATAATTAAACCTACTATTATATTTATATTATTCCTTAGTTCTCTAAAAATTAGTCCTCTAAACAAAGTTTCTTCAAATATGGGTATGAGTATAACCATACTTAAAATACCCATAGGGCAATTAATCGGTTTTCCTAACTCTTCAATACTATCTGATAATACATCTATATACCCTACTAAATTCATAATACTCATTGAAACAACAAACAACCCAATGGCTACCAATGTATTTTTCCATATACACTTAAAATTCATTTTCTTAAAATTAGATCTTATCCATAAATTTTCTTCTCTATTGCTTAAAATTAAAATAAAGACAAGCATAACTAATAAATCTATCCCAAATATTATGCAATATCCATTTTTATTTATAGTATCCAATATATATTCATCCGGTGCATATGGATGTATAAATGCTAGAATCATTGCAAAAATAAATGTTACAACAAATTCTAACACTAGTTTAAGCCCACCATAAAAAACAATGTTTCTAATCATATTTAGATATCGTTTCATCTATATTTATTTCACCCCATATAGTTATTATTAAACATTTAATCTGATTGGTTTTTAAAATAACTTTCTATAATAGATTTTAATATATATCTATTAATATTCAAGCAGTATTGATTGAAATGTCTGTATTTTGAATCAAATAGTCACTATATTCATTTAAAATATAAATATTCATAATGTATAATTTTTATTCATATCAATATTGAATTAAATTTTTTAGACTTTATATGTATGCTTACCCATCCTAAATTATGTTTTCTAAAAGTTGCTATATGCATTTTGAATTATACCACTAAATGTATATAATGGATATATTCACTTCTGCAGACCAACCTAATGTATTAATTTCTCAGAACAAAAGGCTACGCCCTTTTTTTAATTGACAATTGACGATTATTGTTGAGAGTGGAAAGTTGAAAGTTCATGTTGAAAATCACAGATTTTCTCTAAATTATATTTTTTAAATTTTAAAATCTTCCTTAGAAGATTTATC
>NZ_FOKI01000077.1 GCF_900111985.1 Clostridium frigidicarnis | reverse complement strand
GAGGATGTAAAAAATGATCTTCAGACTTTAATCAAAGGAGATTCTATAAGCAAAACTATTGATGAAAATATAGTTATGGGAGACATAGAAAAATCTAGTGATAATTTATGGAGTTTTTTATTATTTACAGGGTATTTAAAGGCAAGAGAAGACTATAGGCAAGAAGAAGATATATTCTATAGTTTAACAATACCTAATAGAGAAGTTAGAAGTCTTTATAAAAACATAATACAACAGTGGTTTTTAGATACAATTACAAAAAATAACTATGACATTATGTTAAATAGTCTTATAAATGGTGATATAAAAATATTTGGAAAGCTTTTAAGACAATTTGTATTAAAAAGCATAAGCTACTTTGATGTGGGAGGATATGAAGGGGAAAAGGTTTATCATGCCTTTGTACTTGGAATGTTAATCTCTTTAAATGATACCCATGAAGTTTTATCTAATAGAGAAAGTGGTTATGGAAGATACGATGTAATGGTAATTCCAAAAGACATTTCTAAACTTGGCATTGTTATAGAATTTAAAAAGCTTGATCCTGACGATTATGAAACCTTAGAAGAAACAGCAGATGATGCTTTAAAACAAATAGAAGATAAGAAGTATAGTGTTACTTTAGAGAATAAAGGAATAAGAAATATAAAAGAAATAGCTGTAGTGTTTAAAGGTAAAGAAGTATATATCAAAGAAAATAAGTAAGTTAAAATTTTACAATGAAAAAGCTACAAGTAATTTAAATTTGACATATATATTAAAGAAGTTTATAAAAAATAGTAGTATTCCATTAAGAAGGATACTACTATTTTTTGTTTTAGTAGGTACATTCAAAAAATAATAAGTCAGTATGACAGTCTATGTGTCAGTAATATTAGCCAAAATATATAAATCGAATCTTTCACTTGTTATTTGATGACTACAACCTCATTAAAGATTGGTTTTATAAGTATTTTAAATAATTATATTGTTTGATATAATTTACTGAACAATTGTAAAGATACAAATCTAATAGGAATTTTCTAAAAAAGTTTTAAATGTGCATGTTAAACATTTAAAGCTTTTTGTTATGAACTTTAAAGATTAGATAATACATTTTTGGACAAACATACCATATTAAATTAAATAATTATAAATAATTATAAATGGTTATAATTATTTATAAAATAGATTAAGTAAATTGATTTGTTTTAACTAGAATATAATAAAACTTGTTAGTTTAGTGAATATACTATATAATTAGAAATAAAAATAGAGTAAAGTTTTTGCAAAATTTTTAAAGTATATAGCAATAAATACTAGAACGAATCTTTATAATGTGATGTTACATTTGGTAGCAATCAGATAACTTTAATAGTCTGAATTTAAAGAAAAGAGTGTTAATGCACTTAGAGATAACTGTTATAGGATAATTTGAAAGATTTCTAAGTGGTATGTTGAGTGATAGAGTATGGATACTGTGGTTACAAGCTTAATTTAGTTGCAAGCAGGTTGCAAGTTATAAGGTTATTCATATTTTGATTAAGAAGTTAAGGCATTAATAACAGTAGAGAATTGATAAATTTAAGATAGATAAGGCACATTCAAAAAATAACAAGTCAGTATGTAAAATAGAATGTTTTTATATAGATTAAAAGAGAGTTTAAAGAGTTATGGTGATTTTGGAAAGGAAGATTATATGAAGGAAGAAGATCAAAAAAATGATGAGATAATGACTGTAAATGAAGTAGCTGAATATTTGAAAATCAGTGAAGTTACAACTTATAAATTAGTGCAAGAAGGTAAAATTCCTGCATTTAAAATAGGAAGACATTGGCGTGTTGAAAAAAGAGATTTATCTGAATTCATTGATAAGTTAAAAAGAGGAGAAAAATTATAACATAGATTTTTAATCAAGTGCTTATATATTACGCTGTTTCAGAAATGGTACGGAGTTTTAAAAAAAGTGAAAATTTTATTAAATTAAGGAGTGAATTTATTGGAAAGCAAAAGTAAAGTAAAAGTTATATCACTAGGGGGACTTGGTGAGATTGGAAAGAACATCACAGCAATTGAATATGGAAATGAGATAGTTGTAATTGACTGTGGAATGGCATTTCCAGATGAAGAAATGTACGGTATAGATATTGTAATACCAGATATAACATATTTAATAAACAATAGAGATAAAGTAAAGGGATTTTTCTTAACTCATGGACATGAGGATCACATTGGAGCATTACCATATATATTAAAGCAAATTAATGTTCCTTTATATGGAACTAAGTTAACATTAGGATTAGTTGAAAGTAAGTTACAAGAGCATAATATACTTTCAGACTGTGAATTAAATGTTGTAAAACCAGGAGATATTATAAAGGTAGATAATATGTCAGTTGAGTTTATAAGAACAAACCATAGTATAGCAGATAGCTGCTCTTTAGCTATTTCTACTCCTTTAGGCGTGATATTCCATACAGGAGATTTTAAAGTGGATTACACACCTATTGATGGAGAAATAATAAATTTAGAAAGATATTCAGAAATAGGAAAAAAAGGTGTACTGCTACTTATGGCAGATAGTACAAATGCAGAACGTATTGGATATACTATGTCAGAGAAAACTGTTGGTAAAAAGTTGGAGAATATATTTTATGGAGCAAAGGGTAGAGTTATTGTAGCTACATTTGCATCAAATATACATAGAATTCAACAAATTGTAGATTCATCAGTTAAACAAGGAAGAAAAGTTGCATTTAGTGGTAGAAGTATGGAAAAAATATCACAAGTTGCTCTAGAGTTAGGTTATTTAAATATACAGGAAGATGTTTTAATAGGAATAGATGATATTTATAAATATCCTAATGATAAGGTTACTATTGTTACAACTGGAAGCCAAGGAGAACCAATGTCTGGACTTTCTAGAATTGCTGCAGGTACTCATAGAAAGCTTAGAGTTGAAAGTGGTGATTTATTTATTATTTCAGCATCTCCTATACCAGGAAATGAAAAATCTATATCTAATGTAATAAATGAATTATGCAGAAGGGGTGCAGAAGTAATTTATAGCTCATTAGAAGATATACATGTTTCTGGGCATGCATGTCAGGAAGAACTGAAATTAGTACACAGACTTTTAAAACCTAAGTATTTTATACCTATACATGGAGAGTATAGACATTTAAAACAACATGCTATACTTGCTGAAAAATTAGGATTAAGTAAATCAAATATCTTTATTTTAGATATAGGGGAAACATTTGAAATTACATCTAACAAGGCACATATTGCCAATAAAGTTCCATCAGGAAGAATAATGGTAGATGGATTAGGTGTTGGAGATGTAGGTAATATAGTTCTAAGAGATAGAAAACACTTGTCTCAAGATGGAATAATTACAATAGTTGTAACAATTGACAAACAAGCAGCTACTGTTATTTCAGGACCAGATATTGTTTCAAGAGGTTTTATATATATGAAAGAGTCAGAAGACTTATTAAGGGATGCAAAACACATAGTTAGAGATTCACTAGATAATTGTCTTAGTAATAAGGTATTTAATTGGTCAGTAATAAAGAGTTCTATTAGAAGCGATTTAGGAGAATTTTTATATAAAAAGACAAGAAGAAAACCGTTAATACTTCCTGTTATTATGGAAATTTAATAGGGTATATTTAGAAAATTTTATTGTAAAAGATAAAAATCATATAGAAAAGATTAGATGAACCAATTTTTCTTTAACTGATATAAGTTTATTAATGTTAAAGAAAAATTGGTTCATTAAGGTACATGAAAGAAAATAACAAGTCAAATAGACTAGTATGCTGACTTGTTATCTTTTTGAATGTGCCTAACTAAAAAACATCTCATGTTATTATTACATGGGATGTTTTTTAGTTAGAGGAGTTAATTCAGGGTGTGCAGTTGATAGCTATTAGATAAATTTAAAAAAGTAGAGTATTAATGTCAAATGATTCTTAGTTAAGATGGAGTTTGAGTAAGAGAAATATTCTTATTTAGCTTGTAGAAGATTGGAATGTTAAATCTGTTAAATAGGGGATGAAAAACTAGTAAAAAGAGGTTTTCATCCCCTATTTTCAAATATTGCAAAGAAAAAATAATACATTTAAGTAAAATATATACTATAATATATAGTGTATAAAATTATTTAGAATGGGGGGAGTGGCTATGACGATAATAGCTTATTATTTAATAGGTATATTTTTAGTTGTTTCTGGAGTTTTGTTTAAATTATATCCTCCTAAGGAGATAAATAGATCATTAGGATATAGGACACCCTTTGCTATGAAGAACAAAGAAACATGGAATGAAGGAAACAGATTTTTTGGTAGTACACTTATAATTACTGGTATTTTATGTACTATTGTTTATAGTGTATTTCATTATATACATAAATATAAACCTAATTTATCAAGAGGATTACCAGGTTTATGTTGCTTAATAATTATAATAGGTTCTATGATTTTTACAGAAGTTCACCTTAGAAGGATGTTCGATAAGGACGGGAATAGGAAGGGTAAATTCCAGTATAAAAACTAATGAGATATTAAGCAAAATGTTATGTTCATATAATAATATACTAAAAAATAATATTGTAGGGGATCATTGACACGAAATTTAGTTATGAAATACAGAAGTTAATTGATTTTGTTGAATTTATGTTGAGGGAAATCAAAATAGACTTTAAATGTCATGGCATTTAAATGGGCACTACAATAAACCTAACTTAAGACTTTAAGTTAGGTTTATTGTAGATTAATTTTTGAGCTCATGATAAAGGTATGAGAAAAGCCATATTGTAATCTTTTGAACTATAGAGTAAGGTCACTATAACTATAAATTTTAAGAAGAATTGCAGGTTACTCAGATTACAAATTTTAGGTGTTGGTTGGAATACTGTAATTTTAGCAAAGTAGGAACAGGTTAGCTTCAATTGTGTTGTTATAATAAAATTATCCTAAAGAGAAGGGGTGGTGATACATTGAATTATAGCAAGGATATAGAGAAGAGTATTGAGTTTATAGAAATCAATATTAAGGAACCAATATCAGCTAAGGAAATTGCAGCTGAAGTGGGGTATTCCATGTACCATTTTTGTAGAGTTTTTAGCTTGTGTATGGAAATGTCTGTCATGGAATATATAAGAGAAAGAAGATTATCTCTAGCCAAAGTGGAGTTATTTCAGGGCAGAAAAATTATTGATATTGCTTTAGATTATGGATTTGAAACATCAAGTGGTTTTTCAAAGGCATTTCGTAAGGCATTTGGTTATAGCCCCACACAGTATGCTGCACGAATGGATGGGTATATGAAGAATAAAATAACATTTAAAATTGGAGGGGATATTATGAATCCTATTATTGTAAAAAAACCTGGATTTAAGGTAGCGGGCTATGGTATAGAAACAAATATTTCTGGAAGTAATTATACAAAGGACATTGCATCTTTCTGGAGCAATTATGATGGTGAAAATTTAGAATGTAAAATGTACGAAATTCTTAATCCTCCTAAGCATGGAGAAGTTGGATTGTGTATTCCATCATCTGAAAATGGAAATGTAACTTATCTTTTAGGAGTAATTGTAGATGATTTTTCAAAGGTACAGAAAGATATGTTGACGGTAGAAGTTCCTGAAGGTGAATATGCTGTCTTTACAACACCACCTGTAGACACTACAAAAGATGAAAAGCAGAGTGAATTTGCACAGGTTATTAAAAGTACATGGAAATATATTTTTGAACAATGGTTTAAAGATAGTGGCTATGTTTATGATGAAAGTAAGCTTGACTTTGAATTTTACGATGAGCGTTGCCATTCTAGACCAGATACCGTAATGAATATTTATGTTCCTGTAAAAAAGATAAATTAATGTAAAGGGGAATCTATAACTATAACCTTCAGGGGTGTTTAAAAATAAATAAGATATGATTAAATATTAAGAAATAAGCCAATGATATTAAAAGTGTTATTGGCTTATGCTATATATAATTAATAGAAAGAAAATAAAATACACAGTATTTTCAATAATTTATATAATTTTGTATTTCATTTTAAAGAATCATATAAAGAAAGGTGATGAGGTCTAAGCATTAGCAAAAGGTTAGTATTGTTGGTATGAAGTTTTTTTATATATTATAATACTTTGTAAAGTCAGCTAAATTTCGCTTCTTAGCCTCACTTTTAGGTTTAAATGAATTTATTAGAATATATAATAAACAAAATATAAATTGTATATTATACCATAATTATGTAGTATAAATATAAGGGTATTAAATTGAATCTGTTAAGCTGATATGAAAAAATAGCTTAATATTTCATAGAATTGCTCGTTCTTTGAAAATTATATAAGTTTGGATAGTTTATTGTATGGTAAACAAACCTGCAATAAACGTAATTTTTGCAGGTTAATCAAAGATATTAATTTTATATTAAGCCGCTGAAAACCAAGAGTTTTTATCTGAGCTATCGCTAGCGAAGCCAGCAACTTCTGCTGGAGTACAGTTATTTAATGAACCATGTGGTCTAATAAAGTTATAGTGAAATACAAATAAGTATATTAAATTATTTGCTTTTTCAAAAGAATTAAAGCCTTTTTTAGCTTTATACCACGCTTTAAATGTTTTG
>NZ_FOKI01000074.1 GCF_900111985.1 Clostridium frigidicarnis | reverse complement strand
TAATGCGCCGCGGGCCCATCTTGTAGCGGATTACTCCTTTCATCACTTTGAGATGCCTCAATGTGACAATATGCGGTATTAATCCTCCTTTCGGAGGGCTATCCCCCACTACAAGGCAGGTTGCCCACGTGTTACTCACCCGTCCGCCGCTAGATTGTTTCCGAAGAGACTCTCTCGCTCGACTTGCATGTGTTAAGCACGCCGCCAGCATTCATCCTGAGCCAGGATCAAACTCTCAATTTAAAAAGTTTAATCTCTTAGCTTTTCGCTAATTATTTACTGTAAAAGAATTGCTGGTTCTTTATCTTAATCTGTTTAATTTTCAAAGACCAATTTTTGTTTGCCGCTTCATGCGACTTATTTATTATCGCATTTCCAAATAACTTTGTCAACAACTTTCGAAACTTTTTTTCAAATTTCCTTAAGTTTTTAATTCTTGTTGATTTGTTTTCTTATCTGCAACGATATTAATCTTATCATATTAACAATATATCGAAAATATTTTCCCTCTTATTAAGTAAGGTTATACTTATCTTACTTAATAATACTCTAAAATTCATAAATGTTTATATATTGACACACTAGGTAAGGTATATTTAAACCAATTGATATATATTGATTTAAATTAAGTTAAAAAGCCACTTTTTGTATACTCTTTTATAATATTACCCAAATTCTATATTTTTTATTACACTTTCAAGTAAAATATTTAATAACCTATAAAACCCTTACTATCTATTATTCTTATAGATAAACTTTTAATTGATACTTTATGCAATTTAACACATATAATTCTAATCTTTATAGTTAATGCATATTTATTTAAGATTTAGCACAGTATATTTACAGTACTTCTCAAATAATCTTATTTTATGTGTGTATTTTAAAATTTGTATTTACTTTGAAAGGAGTTATTTATGAAAAAAAGACATAATTTTAATGCTGCGCTTTTATTATTATGTATGTCCTTTATATCTATATTGTTTTCAGGTCACTCTGAGTGTTATATAGAATTATCAACTAATAATGAATTAGAACCTAATGCTTATAAGGATACTTTATCTGATGAAGTGTTTGATTATGATTTTTTATCTAGCCCAACTTTTAACCATATCTCTAATGATGTTGCATTAGTTGATTGGTGGAATGATGGGTCCTCCCTATTTTCAGTTGGAACTCATGCTAAAGTTGTAGACATAGAATCCGGTAATAGCTTTAATGTTGAAAGAACAACTGGAACAAATCATGCTGATGCTGAAACCTTAACTAAAAATGATACTAATGTTATGAAGACAATATGGAAAGGTTTTTCTTGGGAAAGAAGACCTGTATACCTTATTATAAATAATAAAACCTATGCAGCTTCAATGTCTGCTATGCCCCACGCCGGCATAGACAGTGAACCTTGGCTTAAATGGGTTACTAATCGTTCTGGAAATTTTAATTCTGGTCAAAATCTTGATTTTATTAAGAATAATGATATGGATGGGCATATAGATATCCATTTCTTAAATAGCACAAGACATATGGATAATAAAAAGGATCCTGATCATCAGGCTGCAGTTAAAAAAGCGTCAAAAATCTAAAAACAAAATATGCCTACAAGATCTTGTAGGCATATTTCCTTTTATGAAGATCAATATTATCTTACTTTATATTAATGATAAAAATTTATTCTTATTTTTGACATGAGAATAAAGTATCTTACCTCATTTATAATTATCATTATATTTACTTAGGTACATGAAAGAAAATAGACTAGCATACTGACTTGTTATTTTTTTGAATGTTCCTTATCTAGTTTTGTAAAAACTTATGTGATCTTTCCACTCACCATTTATGTTCAAATAGTTTTTATTAATTCCTAGCTTTGTAAATCCACACGATATTAATACATTTTGTGACTTCAAGTTATCTATTAAAGTAGATGCCTCAATTCTATGCAATTCCATTTCATTAAAAGCATAATTAACCAAAGTATTTACCGCATCTTTCATATAGCCTTTTCCTTGTTCATTTTCATCTATAGAATATCCTATAAATGCATTTTTAAATATCCCATACACTATATTAGATAATTGAATTTTACCTATTAATCTATCATTTTTAAATATGCCTAAGTTTATACTCGTACCATTGAGATATTGTCTATAATTCTCTGATAATATCTTCTTTTGTATACTTTCAGTATAAAAACTTGAATCACGTAATGGTTCAAAGTTTTCTAAGTGAGTTTTATTTTTTATATAATAAGATAGCATATCATTTGTGTATTGTGGTGTTAAAAGTTTTAACTTTATTTTTTTTCCTTCTATACTTAGACCTAACTTTGTAGTTCTATTGTTGAATTGAATAGATGTTATTCCAAACAAATACACACTGGTATAAATACCATTTTCAGATATATTATTATCTAAAATTCCCTCTAATTTAAATCCTAATTCATCAAAGGGTGTAATATTTAAATCATCATCGATAATAAAACTTAATTTAAATAAATCTTTTATATTAAATAATTTAGAACAAATACTATTTATACATTCTTTAAGTAATAAAACATTATCACTTCTATAATACTTTAATCTAATCAAACAACTTTTAGAATTTCTATTGAAATCTATAGTATGTATTCTTCCTACTGTTATACCATTCTTATCTTTTATTATATACTCACTTGAGGATACCTTTGATACCTCTATAACCTCTTTCATTTTAAACATAGCTATCTCTCCTAGACATATTTAGTAAACTCTCATGTATTTTTCTTAATAAACATTATATACCTTTTTCTTAAATACTGTAATCAAGAAAAGAAAGTAAGCTCTAAAAAGAGCCTACTTTTTAATAATTAATTTATCCTTAGTTTTACGGTAAATGACAGATACAGAGATAATTGATAATACTAAACTTATAGGTATTAATGATAACGCCATCCTAGTTCCAACAAGTTGATTTACAATTCCCATTATGTTATTCATAATCATACTTATAAACATTGCAAATGTTATTATTATACCTGTTAAGTAAGTGCTTCCTTTAGTAAAAACTTTGCTTATACTTAATACAACGGTTGGGAAAGTTATCGCAAAAAATATACCTGAAACTCCTATTATAAGAACTCCATTAGATCCCATTCCAAATCCTATAGTATATATAATAAATGCTATAATAAGTGATTTTAAAACCGTATTTAAATATCCCATTTTCTCAACAACAAATCCTCCACCTAATCTACCTATAGCAAATAAAGCAAAAAATATTGATAAATATGTTGAACTTTGTGATTTGTTAAAATCAAAACTTGACTCCATATAGTTTACAAACCAGTTTCCTGTACCACCCTCTGCAAACACATAAAATCCTAATGCAAATATATAGAACCACACTAATTTATTGCTTAAAGCATCTTTTAATGTCAACTTTTCTTCCTGGTTGTCTTTCTGAACATCTGGTATTTTTATAAATTTAAATAATAAAAGCATTATTCCATAAAGACCTGCAACGCCTATGTATATATGTCTCCAACTTACATTATAATACAGTAATTTACCAAAAGCCATTTGTCCTGTTGAAGAACCTAATCCATAACAAAAATGAACTAAATTCATGATTACACTTTGCATTGATATAAATAATATAGGTATCAATGTATTTATACTTATAGCTGAAAATGCTAGTCCACAACTTGATAAAGTTATAGTTGCTACAAATTGATAATAATTTGTGCTAAACGATATTAACAGCATTGATACAATCATAGTCAAAATTCCTAAAACGAAAACTTTCTTTTGACCAACCTTTTCACAAAGCATACCGCCTAAAAAGCTTGCTATGGAATACCCAATCGTACACATTCCGAATATAAATCCTATGTCTGCATCATTAATTCCAAAGTCTGCCTTAAAGCTAGGAACAAGAACCCCTCTTGTGTTTTCAGCTATAGCAGCTAGAATCATCATTGTAAATATGAATATTATTGTGAATAAATGCGGCTTTTTGTTCTCCATTTAAATATACTTCCCCTTCCAAATCCTTCTTATTTTTTTCATACTGAATAATTATACCACAATTTAAAAGAAGTACATTAAAACTATTTCTCACCTAATTTAATGGTAAATTTTATCTTTACTTTTAATAAGTTCATTAAATATATTTTGCAAAAACATATAAATAATCAATCTATAAATCTTATTAATTAACTCCTTATATTTCTTTATATAAATTCTTGATTAATTGGAATTAATCAACCATAGTTTTTATGAATAATAAGTGTGTAATTGCTAACCCTATTATTGTAGACCCAGTTCTTCTTACCTTTATATGAAGTTTTTCTAAAATGAATATAATATAACTTCATACAAAGCTTAGAAGAAATTACCCATGTGCGTAGCAATTTTTGAACTCTTACCTAAAAATAAGAGTATTATCAAAGATACCGCTGGGATAAAATCTATATTTATATGCTCTTAGGCCTCATTTGTGAGTTTTAATTGCCTTGGCTAAAGAGTTAAATCCCCCCACCTTAATAAATTAATATTTACTTTAGTCCTTAACCTTTAAGTGCTTTTCGGTTAAGGACTATATTTTTTGAGTAATTAAAAAGAGTTTTTAAGAATATAATCTCTTGTAACACTTTTTAGTGGAGGATTTATTCTATGAGAAAGAAGCTAAAATCAAAATTAATAGTTTTAACATTACTAGCTTTAGTATTTATATTTTTAGGCGGATATATGACATACACACTTTCTAACTTAGGTAAAACTAAAGAAACTTGGATTGTTCCAAATTCCTCTAAAACTTATAATAAATTTGTTACAAAAGATATATTAATAAATGAAATAAAGAAACAAAATGAATTAATTCCAATGGAGACTGAGTTAAAGGAAGAAGTAACTGTTAATAACAGTTTTGGTACCCTTAATATCTTTAAAAAGCTTCAAACTATAGATTTTTTTGGTCAGGGTATATATACAGTAGACCTATCAAATCTTAAATCTGACAAAATATCTATAGATAAAATATCAAAGAAAATAACCTTAACTATAGATAAGCCAGCTATAAAAACTATTTCAATAGATGAAGAAAAAACCATATACCATTCTCCAGACCTAGGAGTTTTAAGATTTGGAGAAGTGAATTTAAGTCCTGAAGAATATGATGTTTTAATGACAGAAGTAAAGGCGAAAATGAAATCTAAGTTACTATATGAGGATGTATATGATGATGCACTTAAAAATAGTGAATCTACTATAAAAGATTTACTATCCTCAATACTCTCTAGTACAAATCTTTCTAATTATGACCTAGATATAAATTTCGTATAGAACTAAGCTTCATTCAGGTAGTGTTCTTTTCTTAGCCTGAATGTTAAATGAATTAATCTAGAATTGTAGCACCCATTATAAAAGTATGTGGGTATTAAAAGTGATAGTCATTATATAAAAATCTACTGAAATATATTAATACAAAAAAACTGCTATTACTAATACGTAAAGCAGTTCTTTTTTGTTAATTAGGCACATTGAAAAAAAGAACTTTTCTTTCATGCACCTTAACAACTCTTCGATAATGATCTTTCTATCCTGTTTAGTGGTATAAGTTTTAATACTACTATTGTTATAATTAATTCAGGTATTAAATAAGTTGCATTATATATTAATGAATATATTAATGGATTTTGATTTCCGGCATAACTTGCAAAGAATATAACCCCTGATAACACATGACATATATAACGTCCAATAATACCTACTGTTGACCCTAATGCTATGTTGTTTTTGAAATAACCAGCTAATCCTAGAGCCATGAATGGAAATGAATAGTCAAGTAATAATTGTACTGGATGAATAACATAAGCTCCTAACATTAAATCTATAACTCCAAATAAGAAGCCTGTTAACATACCAACTCGTGGTCCATATATATACGCTACAAAAATTATAGGTATCATACTTCCTAATGTTACAGCTCCTCCATTAGGCATCTTAATTATAGTAAACATTTTTAAAATTGTCCCTAACGCTATAGCTATGCCAACATAAGTCATAGTTTTAGCATCTAATTTTACATTTCTTATAACTACTAATGCTATAACTAATCCAATTAAACAAAGTAGTGTTATATAGATTATAGGATTGGAAAATACCTCCTTAAGTGAATCTCCTACGTGAGGAGTTTTAAAATTAAAATCAAACATACTAAATACCTCCTTAATATTTTATATATTCTCAACCAATTCTTTAATTTAGATATTGTTTCTTTATAATCAATAATTTTTATAAGTCTTACATAAGGCTATCTATAGATTATAATTTGTTTCATAACCTACATTTAAATATCATACCTTTAATATAAAATGAATATTGATTCAGGTGATGGTCATCATATAAATTTTTACAACAAAAAAACACTACTATAAAGCAGTGTTAATGGCTGTAAATTAATTATAATTTATATTAATACTGCTTCCCTACGCTGGTACTATCCAGATCAGGTACAAGGGTTAGAAATACTTTTCCTCTCAGCCTCAGCGGCACCCCTAGCTTTTTTATTATATTGTTACTTCTATTATAACTCCTAAACACAAAATTTCAACCATTTTTTAGAAATTTATGTTTTGTATTTATTACCTTATATTCCTTTACAAAAGTTTTGTTTAATATTTTCTAAATCAGCCCTTTTAATACTGTCCTATTTAAGTTTATAATATATTGACAGTATTTATTTTACATATATAGGTAATTAGTCTTTTAATTTTTTCTGTTGTAAATATTATTAAGTACTCTTAAATTAATTTTATAAAAAGGATGTGTTAAAATTATGGTTCCGTTAACTACAGAATCTCTTTGGATGCTTGCAATACCCATAAGTATAATTCTTTATATTATTACATGTATATTCATTGGAATATGGGTATATAGAGATTGTAAAAATAAATCTGTAAGTATTAAATGGGTATATATTTCAGCTTTTGTACCCTTTTTTATAGGATTTGCTATATACATATTAATTAAAAATCATACAAAGTCTGAAAAATTTAATTTGCACTATTCTCCAAAAACTCAAAAGATTTTTATGTATTTAATAATCTTATTGGTAACTATAAATATAGGATGTCTTTTTTTATCTCATTATTCTATAAGTGAAATGATGAATTGGGATGTTTCAAAAGAATCTAAAAATCTTAATGAAAATCAAGACGATTCAAATTATGAACTTAACTTTGATTATTGGAACTTACATTATCAAGTTGAGTTATCTTATGATAGTGATAACAAAATAGATCTACAATATAGTATTCATACTGAAAAAGGTTCAATTGATGCTAAGATAATTGATGAAAAAGGTAATACTCTTGAAAAACTGCCAACCAATACAGATGGATATGTTTCTGTAAGTCTTGAAAAAAATAAGAAATATTTTATAGATTTGAAAGGTAAAAAAGCTGAAAATGGTTATATAAATATAAGTTGGTTTCTCTCATAACAAAATGATCACACAATTCTTTAATTTAAAACAGAAAATACTTATTTAAGTTATAAGAATAAATTAGTGACAGGTTGATAGTTATAAGTTAATGTTTATTAATAACGTAAAGGAAAATATCATTAAGGTACATTTAAAAAATAACAAGTCAGTATGATAGCATATTTGACTTGTTATTTTCTTTCGTGTACCTAACTTTCCTAAGTAAGAACAAAAGGCTACGCCCTTTTTTAATTGACAATTGAGAATTGACGATTATTGTTGAAAGTCACGGACTTCCTAAATATAAAGTTGAAGGTTGAGAGTGGAAAGTTGAAAGTTCAGGTTGAAAATCACAGATTTTCTCTAAATTATATTTTTTAAATTTTAAAATCTTCCTTAGAAGATTTATCCTTGAATTGTCAATTTTCAATCGTCAATTGTCAATTTCTTAAACTCTTGCAACTTGCCACTTGTAATTTTTCACTAATTAAAGTTTTCAACTAAAAAATCTATATATTTTAATAGTTATCAAAGTTATCCACAGATTTGAAATTTTATAATATCCTATACATTAAAAAACTTTA
>NZ_FOKI01000034.1 GCF_900111985.1 Clostridium frigidicarnis | reverse complement strand
CCGATAACGGTAGTCAGTTTATTAGTGGTGTATTTGAAAAGGGATGTATGGATGAAAAAGTAGTTCATGAAAGGATTCCAGTAAGGAGTCCTAATTACAATGCTTTTATTGAGTCATATCACAGATATCTTCAAGAAGAGTGCCTTAATAATGAGATGTATTGGAGCTTAAAAGAGTTAGAAATTGATTTAAATGATTATGTTTATAGATATAACCATGAAAGGATACATTCCTCTATAGGATATGTATCCCCACATGAATATTATAAAAATAAAATTTCAGCTTAGCTTGAAATTTTGAGAAAACTTTAGAATGAGTAACTTTAGTCCAGATAGCGGGGAGCAATCCGCAACTTAAGGTTGAAAACCACAGGTTTTCTTTAAGAATTCTTTATTTTATAAATCTTCTTAGAAGATTTTATCCTTAACCTTTTACTTGTAACTTGTCACTAATTAACTCTATGTTTTATGATCTTTCCTTTAAAGAATATTGAATTATTAAATCTAATAGCTCTGAAAAGCTTATATTAACACCTTTTGCACTTTTAGGAAATAAGCTATTCTTAGTCATACCAGGTAATGTGTTTAATTCTAGTACATATGGTACTCCTTCTCTTACTATCATATCTACCCTTGAATATACACTACACTTAGTCTCTCTATAACATTTTAGTGCCATTTCTTCAACTTCTTTATGAAGATTTTCTTCTAGCTCTATTATAAATTCATCTGCACCTCCATCTTCATACTTAGACGTAAAATCAAAAAACTCTGATTTAGGTTTTATAGCTAAAACAGGAAGCATTTTACCATTTAGTACTGGACATGTTATTTCATCTCCCTTTATATACTCCTCAATCATTACTTCCTTATCATATTTTAAAGCCTCTATAACAGCACTTTCTATATCTTCTTTTCTATCCACCCTTGTTGTTGCTACTGATGAACCACCACTATTGGGTTTAACAAATACGGGATATCCAAACCCCTCTATCTTCTTGTAATCTATTTCTTCTAAACATCTAACATTTAACCACTTTGCAGTTCTAATATCACAAGCTTTTAATACTTTTTTTGTCATATCCTTATCCATGCAAACTGCACTACTTAAAGAGTTACATCCAGAATAAGGTATATTAAAAGTTTCAAGCACAGCCTGAACTGTTCCATCCTCTCCAAATTGTCCATGTAATGCAAGTAATGCAAAATCTAAATCTCTTACCTTATCAACAAGTTCTTCCTTACTATTTAAAACTACTTCAACTACTTCATATTTGTTCTTATCTAAATTTCCTACTATTTCTTGTCCACTTTTTAGTGATATATCTCTTTCTGAAGAAATTCCACCCATTAAAACTCCAACTCTCATTATATATATAACCTCCATAATTAAATGATTCTTAGCCATGGTAACCATGGTTAACTATCTTTCTTACATAATATTATAATATTTTCTCTATGTGAAGTACCACTACTTGCAAAAATACTTAAATTAGTGGTCAATATATCTCTATAGTATATAATATTGCTTAATAATAAAATAAAGACTTGTGCAATCACAAGTCCTCATTTAATTTATTCTCTTTTGCAATCATATGACTAAAGTATAGTTTCATATATATTATATCACCTTAATATAATTTTTAGAAGTAATTTATTAAAATTTATTTAATTTATATCATATATATCTGAAAATTCAATACTTATTTTTTGAACATATGAATTAACTTCCTTTGAAACTATCTTTTTTTCCTCTTCTACCATATTTATTGGTAATCTTACTAAAAATTCGCTTCCTTTATCTAATTCACTTTTAACCTCTATTGATCCCTTATGCATATCAATAAGTAGTTTTACTAAATACAGCCCAATACCACTTCCCTCATGATCTCTTGTAAGTGATTTATCCACCTGAGTAAATCTATCAAATATAGTATCTAGCTTATCTTGTGGTATCCCTCTCCCCGTATCTCTTACAGAAATAACAACCTCATTATCATTAGTTCTTATATATACATAAATAAATCCTCCACTTGGAGTGAATTTTATTGAATTAGATAATAAATTCATTATTATTCTTTCAATTTTATCCAAATCTATGCTGATGAATAATTCCTCTAATTCCGTATCAAAAACCACTGTTATATTTTTATTTCTTGCATACTCAACTACAGACATAGTTATATCCTCGATAACCCTTATTATATCTGCCATGGCAAAATGTACTGGTAAATAACCAGCTTCTATTTTTGTAACATCAATTAAATTGTTTATAAGTCTTAAAAGCCTATATGAATTTTGCTTCATAAGCTTTATATATTTGTAATCTTCCTTACTATTTTCTCTTCTTTTTTCTTCCATTTGAATAGCTGCAAAAATAACATTTATAGGTGTTCTAAGTTCATGAGATATATTTGCTAAAAACTCTGTTTTTAGTCTATCACATTCTAATGCATAATCTAATTTCCTCTTATCTTCTACGTGTCTCTCCTCAAGTTTTAACATCTTTTTTCTATGACTTATATCTTTCGCTGAACATATTATTTGAACAACTTTATTATCTTCATATAATGGACTTAATGATACCTCTAAATCTGCTTCTTCTCCTATGAGTTTTGAGGTAGTGCACTCAAATTCAAGTACACATTTTTCTTGGCAAATCTTTTCAAAACATTTAGTATGAAGATTTAATGGTCCTTCTTCAAATATTTCTTGTAATGTAATTTGTTTATTTAAATTAAATTCATTTTTCATACAATCATTTATATCAATTATTTTTAGTGTTTTTAAATCAACTACATATATATATATATTAACCATATTGAAAAAATCTTTATATTTTCTTTCACTTTTAATAAGCTCATTTTCAAAATATTTTCTTTCATTTATATCTCTAGATGTAATTACAATTCCATGAGCCTTTCCATATTCATCTCTTACTGAATTCATCATAGATTCCACCCAAATATATCTATTTTCATCAACTTTTAGCCTGTACTCTATTTTACTTTCATTATTATCATCATGTAATTTTCTATTTATGAAACCCTTTACCTTCCCTAGTTCATCTTCATATATATAATCATATATTTTTGTGCCTCTAAGTTTCTTATATGTCATCCCAAATCTTTCACAAAACGAAGTACTTATATACCTTATATTCCCTTCATTATCTATATTTATAATAAAATCTGACATGCTATCTGTTATACATCTTAACTTTTTCTCGCTCTTTGATATTTTGTCTGCTTTCTTTTTAGTATATGTTATATCATCTATTATACTTACTATAGCCTTGCTTCCATTAAATTCTATTAATTTTATTACTTCACATTTTATTATTTTTTCGTTAGTTTTTTTATAAATTGATATCTCTCCCTCCCAAAGGGATGTGGTCTCTAATTTTTTTATTATATTATCTATTTTCATTGCATCATCTGTTTTTTCTTTCAAAATGTCGAATAAATTTTTATTTAATAGATTATTTTTTCTACATTGTAATATTTCTAATGCAACATCATTAAAATACAATACTTCCCCACATATATTACTTATTACAATACCCCTTGGAACTAGATCCACTATACTTTTGTATAATTTAAATACCTGGAGATCTTTTATAGACTTACTAACAAAATCATACAGATTACTTTTTATAGCTTCTAAATTTATTAGACAACCTATGAAATATAAAGTATAACAAAACAACCCACATAATAAACATATGCCTGTTATAACAGTTACATTTCCTTTAAAAATAAAATAACTTAATAAGCTTAAAGCTATAATAACTCCCCCATATTCATTTATACAATTAAACGAATCGTCACTTTCTCTATACTTAAGCTTATATATATATATATATCCTATAAAATACATTAAAGTTAAAAAAATTAAAATTTGCATGTGTATACGGTTTAATCTATAAACTAAAATTTCTGCTATAAATGTACCTAATAGTGCTTGTCCTACAAAATGCAAAATTAATATAGTTGCCTTTTGTCTAACAGAATATTTATAATTAAATTTTTTAAAAATGTACACACTAAATAAATATCCAAAAATAATTAATCTTGTTAATAAGTACACTTTATTATAAATTTTAATTCCTTGAAAACTACTAAATAGTTTTTCTGCTACAATAATTTCTACACACTCTTGAGTTAATAAAACAACACCATTCACCCCGAAAAACAAAAAACTTTTCAAATTATTATATTTTATTAAATATATATATATACTTAATACATTTATAAGAATCCCTATATTAGCCGCTTTAATCCAAAAAAAGTTTCTTTTAATTATTAATGATTCTTTTAATAAAGCTATTGATACTATACAAGATAAAATCAATAATATAAATACTATTCTTGAACATTTTTTGATCTTTTTATCAAAGTTTATGTTTGAAACCATACTTGAATTAATTTCTTTTTGCACTTTCCTTCCCCCTTCTTACCCAAGTATTATATTTCTTCTTTTTTCCTATTTTCCCTCCTGAAAAATTTCCCCTTTATTTTGCATAAAAATCAAAAACTCGAAGCGATCTACTAGATTCACTTCGAGTTTCTACAAAATATTATTTAATAATACACAATAACTACACGTTTAGTCATTATTTAATTGTTATCTTTAAAAAAATTACAATAGGATGCAATTTTACAACTTTCACATTGAGGTTTTCTTGCACTACAACATCTTCTTCCATGAAAAATCAAAAGATGATGAGCATGAGACCATTGACTTTTAGGTATATTTTTTTGTAGTTGCTTTTCTGTCTCGTTAACATCCTTAGCATGAGCTAACCCTATTCTATTTGATACTCTAAAAACATGTGTATCTACAGCGATGGCTGGTACATTAAAAGCATTTGAAAGAACAACGTTGGCTGTTTTTCTACCTGCTCCTGGAAGCGATGTTATACCATCCATTGTACTTGGTACATTACCATTGAATTCTTCTTTTAATTTTTTACACATTGCCAAAATATTTTTAGATTTATTTCTGTATAATCCTATAGTCCTTATTCTAGATTCTAATTCATCTTGAGATAATGTTAGAAAGTCATCTACTGTAGGATACTCCTTAAATAACGTCTTAGTTACTTCATTAACTTTAACATCTGTAGTTTGTGCAGATAATATAGTTGCAACCAAAAGCTGAAATGCATCCTTATGTTCAAGTTCGCATTTTGCATCTGGATATTCTATCATAAGTAAATCTAATATCTTTTCCACATTGTGTTCCATATCATACTCCTTAAAATCATAATTATTTTATCCATACATATCACTCTCATAAAAGTATTCTTCCCCATTAACTTTCAACGCTCACAAACTCTAAACTACTTGCAACTTACTTGTATACTCCTCTGTAACTTTCTGGAATAAGCTCTGCCACATGCTTCATTAAATGTTTTAAACACCTTTCTTCATATTGATGTTTATCTTCATCCTTGTCCTTTTTAGGCATATTTTCTATAGGTTTTCCTATATTGATTTTAACTTCTGCCTCATGAAAAGTTTCTTTTCCCATATCTCCATCTTTATTTATAGGGAGAAGTTCTTCTGTTCCCCACATTCCTAACGGAATTATTTTAGCTTTGCTCATTCTAGCAATTAATAATATTCCCTTTTTTGCTTCTATCATACTTTTTGATCTACTACGAGTTCCCTCTGGAAATATCATTATATTATTTCCCGCTTTTAAGGTTTTTATAACTTTTGTAAGTGCCTCTTTATCAGCACTATTAGGTTTTATTGGGATAGTCCTCGTAACTCTTAATCCTAATTTTGTCACTGCTTCTCCACCTAATTTTATACCTGCTACAAATGTTGGATCAAATTGCTTTAATACTCTATTTAAAATAATTCCATCTGCATTACTTAAATGATTGCATACAAATATGCATGGACCTTCTAGTTCCTGTATATTTTCATATCCTTCAACGTGGATATGAGCAAATTTATCTATATATCCGTAAATTAATTTTTCAGTTAGATTGTCTCCCATTTTCTTTGGTAACATATCTATTAATCCTGCTACAAACTTAATTTTTCCCATAAAATATCTTCCTTCCTAAAACAAGTTATCAATGATTTTCAAACTATGTAATAACTATATTTCTTTACACTAATTTATAAGTTCACTAGAATAATCTGTTTAATTTTATTATAAATCTCCTTTGTTTAAAAGTCTATTATAATACTCTTTGACATATGGTGATAATATTTTTTTATCATCAATATAATAATTACCATTTAATGTTAAACAAGCTATCAATGCATTTCTTTGAAGTATAGACTTTCCTCTCCATCCACAAGATGTTTTTATATACTTTTCTTTAAAGGTCTTTTTATCCATGTAAATAATCTCTTCAATATTTATATTTTTCATAAAATCCATTGTCTTAAATTCATTAATTAATGATTTTTCTATGTATTTGTTATACGGACAAACTGTTTGACAGGTATCACACCCAAAAAGTCTTCCATTTAATTTATCCAACCATTTATCATCTATTTCTTTTTTTTGAGTAATATAAGATAAACATATATTACAGTTTTTATTATGTATATTTATAGACTTTGTGGGACACTTTTCATAACACCTATGGCATTCATTGCACTTTTTAAAACTTAATATTTCATCTAAATTAATATTATTTTCACATTGTATATTCAAAGACGTGATAATTTCTCCTAAAAAAACATATGAACCATATTTTTTTGTTATAACCATATTATTTTTACCTATAAACCCTACCCCACCAAGTGCGGCTATATGTCTTTCAGGTAAACTATTGCTATCTACTAAAGGTATAGCTTCCCCTCCAAGACTTTGAATAAATTTACAAATTTTATCTAAATATAGTCTAACTACTTTATGATAATCCATTACCTGTGTATATTTTGAAAAGTAAATTTCATCATTGAGATCAAAATTCTTCATATATGGAAAAGCTATTGATATTATTGTTTTACCGTTCTCCATATAGATAAATGGATTTATTCTCTTTTCTATATCTGTTTCTTCAAATTCATTTTCTAAGTTTTTGTTTTTTCTATAAGTATATAGTTCTATTAATTCTTTAAATTTCCTACATTTCACAAACCCTATTGTATCTAATCCTAAATCGTTGCAAAAACTTATAATTCTATTTTTCAACTTTCCCACCTCTTTATAAATCCTAAGGCATAAATAATATATTTGTCAATAAATCAAGTTCCAAATTTTTAAGTAACAAGTTGTGTTTGAAAATCTCAGATTTTCTTTAAAAATATCTTTTTATACTTTTCCATGCATTAAAAAGCCATGAAACTTAGGTTTATCTGATGACTAGCTTAATAACAGATAGTCACTCTAGATAAGTTCTTTTAAGATTCAGATGAAGAGAAGTATTTCCTCATAAGTAAACTCCATCTAAACCTAAAAATAACTCCATACCATTGCCTCATAGCTTTATCTTTTTAAAAACAAATTACATTTTTTAATAATCATTTTAAATAATCATATCATTATAAATATATGTCTTTTTATCTTTACCTACCATCTCTATGATTTTGTTACTTTTCTTTATTATTTTTGCTGGTATTCCAACTGCTGTTGCACTGTTTGGTACATCTCTTAACACCACTGAATTAGATCCTATTTTAACATCATTTCCTATTGTTATTGGTCCAAGTATCTTTGCTCCTGCTCCTATTGTAACATTGTTACCTACAGTTGGGTGTCTTTTGCCCTTATCTTTTCCAGTTCCACCTAAAGTTACTCCATGATATAGTGTAACATTATTTCCTATCTCAGCTGTTTCTCCAATTACAACACCCATTCCATGGTCTATAAAAAATCTTTTACCTATAGTTGCTCCTGGATGGATTTCTATTCCCGTGAAAAATCTATTTATTTGAGATATTAATCTCGATAAAAAATATAGTTTTCTTTTATATAAGAAATGACCTATTCTATGATTAATTATTGCATATAACGATGGATATAATAATATTTCTAAATTACTTCTTGCTGCTGGGTCTTTGTCTTTTATATTTTTAAATTCATCTCTTATAATTTTAAACATATATTTATTTATATAGTCCCATCGATAAATATTTTTCTCCACCATCTGGTGCTACTGTCACTACTATTTTGTCTTCACTAAGACCCTCAGCAATCTTTAGTGCTCCATATATATTAGCTCCTGATGATATGCCAACTAATATTCCATATTCATTTGCCATAAATCTCGCCCCTTCAAATGCATCTTCATCTTTTATTGTAATAACTTCATCAACTACACTCTTATCAAATATTTCGGGAATAAATCCGGCTCCAATTCCTTGTATCTTATGTGGTCCAGGCTTTCCACCACTTATTACTGGAGAATTATACGGTTCTATTGCAATAACCTTGATATCTTTATTGTTTTCTTTTAAATTTTTTCCTATACCCGCTATTGTTCCTCCAGTTCCTACTCCAGCTATAAAAACATCCATATTAGGCACATCATTTAATATTTCTTTTGCTGTTGTTTCATAGTGTTTTTCCGGATTAGCTAAATTTACAAACTGTTGTGGTATAAAATAGTTCTCCATATCTTTAGAGATCTCCTCTGCCTTTTCTATAGCACCTTTCATTCCCTTAGTTCCCTCTGTTAATATTAATTCTGCTCCATATGCTTTTATCATGTCTCTTCTTTCAACACTCATAGTATCTGGCATAACTATAATAACTCTATATCCCTTTAGTCTTCCTATCATTGCAAGAGCAATTCCTGTATTACCACTAGTAGGTTCTATTATTACACTTCCATTTTTTAAAATGCCTAGTTTCTCTGCCTTTTCTATCATACCTAATGCGGCTCTATCTTTTACACTTCCTCCTGGATTAAACTTTTCTAATTTAACATATACCTGTGCACCCTTTTCCCTTTGTAATTTAATCATAGGTGTATTTCCTATCATCTCTATAACTGAATTAAATATCATACTAAGATCCTCCTTAAAAAATATTTATTTTAAATAACACTCCTTGATGTAATCTCTCAAAATAGACTTATACCGTAACTAATAGTTTTTACCTTATACTTAATTTTATGAAATAAAAAAGCCCTCGTCTCTAAAATACTTTAGAGACGAAGACTATGGCTTCGCGGTTCCACTCTACTTGGATAAAATTATCCCAACTCAAGATCGAGCACTTTGTAATGCTCTATCCCTATAACGGAGGAATCCGGATAACCATACTACTATTTCAGGCATCTACTCCAAAGGGCACTTCACCTAACTTTCTGTAAGAACCTTCCACCATAAGTTCTCTCTCTGAAACATTCCATTAAGTTACTTTCCTTCTTCAATGTATTTCCGACTATTTTGATAAGATTTATAGTATATATTATATAATAGTTTTAGCAATTTGTTAAGGTTTTTTATTAAATTTTTTTATTTAAAATTTCTATACTTAATTTTAAACATATTTAAATTAGGATAAATTCTTTCTATAATCACGAACAAATGTGACTGTGCCACGTTATAATTGAGAATTGACAGTTGTAAATTCTCAATTTGCAATTCAAAATCCCTTTAACTCTAGGTTTTATTATCATTTTATGATTTTAAAATTTTATACTCCTATACAAAAAATAAGCTGGATTGAAATCCAGCTTATACTTTTTTCAATGTGCCTAAAGCATAATTTAATACAAGTAATGACATAAATTCTCCTATGAGAGTATTATGATCTACATTAAATCCTAAAAGTATTAATGTAGATTCTCCTATTAATAGCATAACAGAAACCATTACCATAATTATTCCACTACTAATAGACCCCTTAGATCCATAACTGACAATGCAAAACATAAGTATTAAGCTTAAAATCAATATATATGTTATTTCAATCCAACCATTTAAAGAATAATTCATCAAGTATCCATAGACCTTATGAATTTTAAAAGATATTGGTACAAATTTCATCACTACAAAATATAATAAACTTAAGCTCACCAATATGCTAAACATAAAATTTATTTTCAGTCCATCTCTCCTTAAGAAAATATAATAACTTAATAACAATACACATGGTATAGAAATCAAATTTAAAGATACAGCAAGTCTAAGTGTATAAATATTTTGTACATTTTGTAGTATAAACATTAAGATTAAACTTACGTATCTTAAAATTAACATTACTAATAGTATTGATGTAATAAACTTTAATTTTGCAGGCGCATTTTTGTAAATTGAAAAAAGTATGTTTCCTAATATAAAAATAATAAGTAACAATAAAATTAGATAAAGGAAAATCCAATTCATAAAAACCATCCTCTAAACTATTGTTACTTAAATATTATTAATGCACAATCTATTTTATTCCTAAAACTTTTATTCCGCCCTTAATACATTCTATATTAAGTGGGAAATCTGGACCCTTTTCTCCATCTATATCTGTAACTATACTCTCATTACTTTGTATAACAAGTTTGTCAGTTTTAAAATATACTACATTAGGATCCTCTAAATGTTCTCCTTTCAATATCCTTATAAATAAAGGTATTAGTTCTCTTATAGCACATGCCTTGATTATTATAACATCTAAAGCACCATCTTCTACATGAGCATTATATGCTAACTTAAAATTTCCTGCTGTTTGCCCATTAAAAACTAAAGTTAAATACATATCGTCATCAAAAGTAAAATGATTACTTTCAACTTTTATTCTAAGCTTCCTAAAATTAGGAAGTTGTTCTAAACCCTTTATATAATATGCTAATTTTCCTATTGTATTTTTTAAATTCACATCAGTTTTTTGAGAAACATCAGTGAATAATCCTGTACTTGCAACATTTATAAAATATTTATCATTTATTCTTCCTATGTCAATTGGAACAGGATTAGAATTTAAGATTTGATGACATGCTTTCTCAACATTAGGAGATATTCCTATGAACTTTGCAAAATCATTTGCAGTTCCAACTGGTAAAATAGCAATAGGCAAGTCTATATTTAATTCTTTCATTAAATTTACAACAGTATCTACTGTTCCATCTCCTCCCGCAACTATGATATATTCATAATACTCATCTATATCATCAAAAGCCCTTCCAAGTTCAATATCAAAACTTATCCTGTGAGGTACAACTATATACCCTTTTAGCTGATGCATCTTTATTACAGTATCTATATCATTTAGAATAGCATTTTCTCCCGAAAAAGGATTATATATAAACTTAACTTTCTTCATTTCATTTCCTCCCAACTCAATAAAAACCTAGCAAAATTATACCATTTTTAGCTATCTATGTCGAGTTTATATAATTTTCAATTAATGTATACTTATATAAGACTCTTACCTTATATAATTCTTAATTATTATTAAAACCTCTTGTTAGTATTACCTATACATAATATAATTATATTACTTACTGATATAATTGTATTATAATTTAAATTGGGGTATACTTTAAAATTAAAAAATTTTTAAAAGATTACTTATACTATTATAAAAAAGTAAAATATGTTATAATTAATCAAGCACTAAACAAAATGGGAGTGATATATCTATGAATAAAAGTGCAATACCAAATGCCTTTACGCTTAGCAATTTAGCTTTTGGTATTTTATCAATTCTTGCAACTTTTCATGAAAGCTACATTTTAGCTTCTATCTTTGTAATAGCGGCTGCTTTAGCCGATAGATACGATGGTAGAGTTGCTCGTTTCTTAAAAGTTGATAGTGAAATAGGTAAGGAATTGGACTCATTAGCTGACTTAGTTTCATTTGGAGTTGCTCCTTCAATACTAATTTATAAATTATATAGTTTTATGAGTTTTGGATTTTTAGGATATGTATTAGTTCTAATTTTCCCTATATGTGGAGCTTATAGATTAGCTAGATATAATATAACTAGTTTTGATGGAACATTTTCAGGTATTCCTATAACAATAGCAGGACTTATAATGGCTTTATTTTCATTAATACAGCTAACACTATTAAAACATGTTTCAATTAATCCAATATTGCCTATTATTTTCTTAGTGGCATTATCTTACCTAATGGTAAGCAAAGTTAAATTGAAAAAAGTTTAATTTAAAAATAAAAGTCTCTGATGAAAATCAGAGACTTTTTTCTATATATCTGTACATAATGCACATTTTATCTCTTCACAAATATTCTGAGGATTAATATAATTTTTTACCTCTTGAGAATACATTACACAATAATCTAAATACCTGCACTGAGACCTTTTTAATGCATCATTTACATCATCTATTAATGCTCCAACTTCTTGTGCTCTTTTTAACGCATCTTTAACCTGTCTTCTATCTGATAAAGCTATGCTATTTAATTCATTAGCAGCGCCAACCAAAAGTCTATATGAGTTAACAAGTCTTGTAAGCATTTCTTGCAGATTAACTGTTTGTTTATGTTGATACTCCATTAATTCTCTATAACTCATTTTATCTTCCACCTATCAAATATACTTTAAAAGTAACTATATTAAAAATATATTTATGGAGTATCACAAATATTACAAATTAAACTTATTTATTCTATTTGAGATTTTACAAACTCATTATCAAATTCAAAAAATTCATCATTATTTCCATTTATAACTTGCTCATCTAAAATTTTTTCATTATTTCTAAACTCTTGATTACTTTTAGTAAAATTAAGATCATTATCTATTATTATAGGCATAATAAAATACTTAGGATATACTACTACCATATTATTTCCTCCCTTTATTTATAATTTTCACAGGCAGGTTTAAAATATGCCCTTGGAAATTTGCATAACGGACAAACCATTGGAGCTTCCTTACCCTCATGTATATAACCACAATTTATACATTGCCAATTGATAACCTCATCACTTTTAAATATAGTTCCATTTTTAAGCTTTTCATATAAAGCTAAAAATCTTATTTCATGATGTGCTTCTACTTCTGAAAGTTCTTTAAAAAAGTCAGCTATATCATCAAATCCTTCACTTCTAGCTGTATTTTCAAATTCTTTGTAAATTTTTAGGCTTTCTTCTGATTCACCTTTAGCAGCATCTAATAAATTTAATTCTGTGGTTTTTACTTTTCCTAAATACCTGCTATAGCTTTCTCTAGCATGAGCGTATTCATTTTTAGCAGTACAATTAAATATATCTGCAATCCACTCGTATCCTTCTTTTCTAGCTCTTTCAGCATATAAATCATATTTATTTCTAGCTCTTGATTCTCCAGCAAAAGTTTTCAATAAATTTCTCTCTGTCTGAGAGCCCTGTATATTCTTCATAGTTTAACTCCTTATGAAATACTATTACATTACCAAGTTATTCTATAAATTTAAAATTGTTACCATTACATCTATATATTGTATGAATTGAAAACAATGAAATTCATCTAAAACCCAAAATAGAAGTATATAATTTCAATATGAAGTTGAAAATTAATCTTGACTTTTGCAAAAAATTTATGTAAAGTGAGTTTTAATCAGCACAAATTAACTGACTTCACAGATTATTGTAATACGTAAAAAAACTTGAATTTAGCATTAAACTAATACTAAATTCAAGTTACATATTGAAATTTACAAATATTTTTATTCCCCTAATATTTGTTTTTTTAATTCTAAACCAGTTGGAGTCACTGCAAGGCCACCCATAGCTGTTTCTCTTAAACTAGCCGGTAAACTTTTACCAACTTTATTCATAGCAATTACAGTATCATCAAATGGTATTTTACTTACTACTCCTGCCATAACCAAATCCGCTGTTGTTAATGCACTTACGGCTCCTGAAGCATTTCTCTTCGCGCAAGGAACTTCAACTAATCCTGCTATTGGATCACATACAAGTCCTAATATATTTTTTATAACTATTGCCGCTGCATTTAAACACATTTCTGGAGTTCCACCCATCATTTCTACAACTGCAGCAGATCCCATTGCCGCTGCTGAACCACATTCTGCCTGACAGCCACCTTCTGCTCCAGATATAGAAGCATTTTGAGCTATAACAACACCAACTATAGATGATGTAAATAATGCTTTTATAAGCTCATCATCACTTTTATTTAATTTTTCTCCAGCTGTTATTACAACTGCCGGAAGAATTCCACAGGATCCAGCTGTTGGGCATGCAACTATTCTTCCCATAGATGCATTAACTTCAGAACAAGATATAGCTCTAGCCATAGCTTTAACCATAAAATCTCCAGTTAATGTATTTCCTTTGTTAACATAATCATTAATTCTATAAGCATCCCCACCTATAAGTCCACTAACAGAAATAACTTTTTCATTTAAAGCTTTAGTAGCAGCATCCTTCATTGTCTTAAGGTTTTTGCTCATTTTCTCCATTACTTCTTCTCTTGAAAGTCCACTTTCTTCCATTTCATTTCTTATAGCAAATTCAGAAAGAGAGATATGTTCTTTAGTACATATTTCTATTAATTCTTTTCCGCTTGATATATACATGTTTATTCTCCCTCCTTAACTGGATTTATTGTTTTTATGCTTTTTATTTCCTCTACAGATTTAATTTTATTTTCAATTTCCTCTGAAACATTATTGTCAGTTTCAAATATCATAGTAGCGCTTCTTCCCTTACTACTTCTAAATACTTTCATAAACGCTATATTTATATGATTATCATAAAGTATAGATGTAACTTTTGATACAACTCCTGGAGTATCTACGTGCTCTATTATAAGAGTTGGGTACTCTCCAGTAAACTCTAATTTTTGACCATCCACTTCTGTTATTATAATACTTCCTCCACCTATAGAAGAACCCATAACTTCCACTTCTTGTCCATTTTCCTTTTTAATTAAAAATTTCACAGTGTTAGGGTGAACCTCTCCTAAATCTGCTTCTTCAAAACTTACTCTTACACCTTTTTCTTCTGCTATTTTTAATGAATCTTTAAGTCTTTCATCCCAAGGATCCATTCCTAGTATACCAGCTACTAAAGCTCTATCAGTTCCATGACCTTTATATGTTTTTGCAAAAGATCCATGAAGTAAAAATTTAACATCATTTATTTCTTCTCCTGCAATAGTACCTGCAATTTTTGATAATCTAGCTGCTCCTGCAGTATGCGAACTAGATGGTCCTATCATAATGGGTCCAAGAACGTCAAACACACCATATCTTTTCATTATAAAAACCCCTTCTCTTAAGTTTTTTTATTATATTAAACAAAAATTTCTTAATTCATTATCTAAACTTATTTTATACTCTACTTGATAAATTTACTACTAATTTTTACTCATATCAATTTTAATTTATACATTATCATTTGTAAATAGAAATTATTTATAAATTAATTAAAAAAACATATTATACCCATTGATTTATTGTCACTTGTATACGCTTACTTATGCAATATTTTATCATATAATATTTAAAATATACAAAATCTCCTCCAAAATATGCTTTTTCAACAATATGATCTTTATTCATATAAAATTATTTTCATGTAATCAATTGAGAATGTATAATAATTTCTTATCAATATAAAAGGAATGTCTCAAAATGAATAAACTTTTTTGAGACATTCCTTTAGGCACATGAAAAAAATAACAAGTCAGTATACTAGTCTATTTGACTTATTATTTTCTTTCATGTGCCTTATATTTAGTTATTAATAATCATTTATGCTGTTATTTTTCTTTTATTTCTTGAAGCAATTCATCAATAAGTTCTTTAACACTTACTATTTTATCTACTCTATAGGCATTAGAACCACAGAATATTAATCCTTCATTTAAATTTCCATTAGCTGCATTAATAAGTGCATCGCTTATACAGTATGGAGTTTCTTTAGGATTGCATGGAGTCAAACAATTATAACACCTTGAAACTTTTATATTTTCTTCAAAAGTTTTTTTCATAAAATCATTAAGAATAGCTCTTCCTGGCATGCCTACTGGACTCTTAACAATCCCTATATCTTCTTTTTTAGAATTTATATATGCATTTTTATACTCTAATGAAGCATCACACTCATGGGTTGCAACAAATCTAGTTCCCATCTGAACTCCATCTGCTCCAAGATTTAAATATTTTACAATATCGCTGCCATCAAATACTCCTCCGGCAACTATAACTGGTATTCTCTTATTATATTTTGTCTCATATATCTCTTTTTCTTTTATTACATCTTTAACAATTGAATCAAAATTTTCTTCTGATTCCTCTATTTCTTCTTTCTTAAATCCTAAATGGCCACCGGCCTTAGGCCCCTCTACAATTATAAGATCTGGTGTTATTCCATCATGTCTATCCCACACCTTCATTATAATTTTAGCTGCTTTTCCTGATGATACTATTGGAGCAAGCTTAACCTTACAATCTTCATATTCTTTAACTATCTTAGGTAATAGTGTGGGCATTCCCGCACCAGAAATAATTAAATCTACTCCACTTTCTATTGCTGTTTTAACATGGTCTACATAATTATTTAATGCAACCATAATATTTACCCCTATTATTCCATCCACCGCTATCTCTTTAGCTTTCTTTATATGATTTCTTAAAGCTCTCAAATTAGCCTCTCTTGTGTTAGTTTCAAAATCTTCTTCTTTAAATCCAATCTGAGCAGTAGAAATCACTCCGATTCCACCCTCTTTAGCCACAGCACCCGCAAGTTTTGAAGCTGATATTCCGATTCCCATTCCTCCTTGAATTATAGGAATTCTTGCTACTAATTCACCTATGTTTAATGGTTTTATATCCATAAAAATCTCTCCTTAATATCTTTCAAAATATTTTTACAACAAAATTTATTTTGATTATCAAAGTATTTTTTATTTTGATAATCAAAGTATTTTTATAAATAAAATTATAAATTACTTTACCCAATTAAACAACCCTTTTCTGTTTTTAATTCTTTTATACTCAAAATAAGCAGACAAGAATTTGCCTTGTCTGCTTATTTTAATATTGTATTCCGCTCCAATATATATTATCTTTTACTATAGATTTTTCATCTAACGTAATATCCTGTAATGCCCACTTTTTAAACTCTTTAAATCCAGTTCTATCAACAATATATCCTATGTGCTCTTTTCCGCCTATAGCATTTATATCAATATACTCTTTGACATAATCATAAGTATTTAGTATTACTTTTAATATTGTTTCTTCATTAGCCCATATTATAAAATCTTCTGCTAACCTAGGATTTTTCTTTCCACTTCTCCCCATTATAACAAATCTATAATATTTTTTTTCACTTCTTGTCCACGCATTGGTTGGGCATTTTCCAACACATTCTCCACACCCAATACACTTTTCTTCATCTCTAACCACCTTAAAATTCTCAAATTTCAAAGCACCAGTAGCTCTTTTTTTACAATTACTTACACAAGCTCCACAAGAAATACATCTATATTCTTCATAACGTGGTTCTGTCATCCCCATTATTCCAAAATCATGCATTCTCACCTTTAAGCAATCATTGGGGCATCCTGTTAAAGCCACTTTAAAGTGCAAATCATTAGGAAATATTGCTTTTTCAATTTTTTTAGCAAACTCAGAAGTATCACAATTAGCAAACGGACAGACTTTATTTCCAATACATGCACATATATTTCTTGTTCCAGCTGCAGTATATCCTTTTCCCGGTATCTCTTGATTTATTTTCAAACCTTCTATTATTGGCTGAAGTAGTTTATTAACTTTATCAATATTTCTCATATTAATCCCTGGTATTTCGAATCCTTGCCTTGTTGTTAGATGAACTGTTCCATTACCAAATTTCTCAGCAATCTCTTGAAGTAATCCAAGATATTTAGCATCCAAATGTCCACCTGGTATTCTTATTCTTGAAGCAGTTACTCCTCTTTCTTTTGTAACCCTGAAAGCGTTTTTTTTAAGAACTTTTGTATTAATATCCATAACTTACTCTCCTTCTAATCAAGTAATTGCTTGCCTTTTGTATAATTAAACACTGGACCATCTAAACATATATAAGTATCATCTATTTTGCAGTGGCCACATTTTCCTAACCCACAACACATTTTTCTTTCTTGTGAAATCCAAATATTACTTTCCTTAATTCCTAACTTTATAAACTCCATAATAGAAAACTTCATCATCATAGGAGGTCCAACAACTATTGCTTGGACATTATCTATATTTTCAAACTTTAATTCTGGTATATATTTAGTCACTAAACCACTATTTCCACCATATCCTTCTGGTGCTGTATCAACAGTTATAATGGTATTGATATTATTCTTCCACTCGTCTATATCAGACTTAAATAACATGTCCTTTGGTGATTTAAATCCTGATATTAAAGTAAAACTTTTAACTTCTTTGTTATTTTTTGAGAAGTAATCAACTATTCCCTTAACTGGAGATAAACCTGTTCCCCCTGCAACAACTACTAATTCTTTTCCTTTATAGTGATTAACATCAAATCCATTTCCGTATGGACCTCTTAGAAATAATTTTTGTCCTACTTTATAATTAAATATTTCCTCTGTAACAATCCCAACTCTTCTTATTGTAAGTTCTATCCATTTTTCTCCTATTCCACTAACTGATATTGGAGCTTCACCATACTTTGGAAGAGATACTTCAAAAAATTGTCCTGGTTTTACTTTGCCTTGAAAAGATAGCCTAAAAGAGTATTCTATTTCTGTATGTCTTTTTATATTTAAAATTTCTGAAACAAATGGCATATATGCATTACTCATTATTTATTCTCCTCCTTTATTGCAGATTCTAATTTATTGATACAGTGTGAAAAAGAAATATACTCTGGACAAACATCATCACATCTACCACAACCTACACACATATGATATCCCCATCTCTTCTTGTAATCATAAACTTTGTGTAAAACTTTAAATCTCATTCTCTCCCCTTTATCTTTTCTAAAACTATGCCCCCCTGCCATTTCAGTGTATCCATCTACTTGACAAGATGCCCATACTCTTCTTCTTTCTCCAGAATTTTTATTACCTTTATAAAATATATCTTGCATAGTAAAGCATGTACATGTTGGACAGACAAAATTACACCTTCCACATGCAATACATCTTGAAGAATACTCCTTCCACACTGATGAATTGATTATTCTTAAATCTAATTTTTCTGGTATGTTCACCTTGTTATGATTTTCTTTTACGTAATCTTCTTTAAAATATACCTCTTCCAAGTGTTCATCATTAAAATACTGTGTTAATTTTCCATTTAACATATTAAAGTAAATGTCATTATTAAATATCTTAATATATCCATCATGATTTTCTGATTTATTTGTTCCCATACTTACACAGAAGCAATTATCAAAACTATGCTCACATCCTATAAGGATAAAAATTACTTTTTCTCTTATTTTCTTGTAGTATGAATCTTCAAAGCCATTTCTTAAGTATATATCATCTATTCTTTTAACAGAATGCATATCGCAACTTCTTAAAAATACTATTGCACCTTTCTTCTCTTCCTTTGGCTCTATCCATTGGTCTTCTGTAAAGTAAAACAATGTTTGGGTTATAGAAATTAATATTTCCTTATAAGAAAAATTAGACTTTTCTTTGAATTCTATTTCTTCTATATTTGTTATTTCGCCATACTTAATAGAATCTGTATCTGAAAATGTACCCTTGCCTTTAAGTACTATTGGAGCATACACTTTAAAATCTTTAGATAACTTTTCTATAATTTTATTAAATACTTCTTTATTAAATCTATACGCCATTTCTTAAGCCTCCTTTTTTTTATTTGAAATTAAACAGTATGGTAAAGCCAAAAATACAGCTCCTCCAATAAAATTTCCTAAAGTAACAAAAAATAAATTATATATATATCCTCCAACTGTCACCGTTTCAGGATGACTTGTAAATAACCCTATAGCCATTAATGTCATATTTGCTACTGAGTGCTCAAATCCTGCTGTTATGAATACAAATAAACACCAAAATATCATTATTAATTTTCCTACTTCTTCTTTCATTCTAAATGTACACCAAACAGCTAGGCACACTAATATATTACATAAAATTCCTCTTGCAAATAGTTCATTTGAAGATAAATTCATTTTTATTGACGTAGTTTTAACTATAAAATCTCCAACTGGTCCTTTAGCCAAACCTGCCATAACAAATAAATATCCACCTAGAATTGAACCTAATAAATTTCCTGTAAAACTTGCTAGCCAAATTTTTAGTAAATCCATAATACCTACTGATTTTTTTACTAGTCCAACAGTCATAACAAAGTTATTTCCTGTAAATAATTCTGCCCCTGCAAAGACTACTAAACTTAATGCAACACCAAATGATGCACCCATTACTATCTTTGTTACTTGAGAATTTGACTCTGTAAGCAATCCTCCTATAGTAAATATAAGCATAATTCCTAATCCCACATATAATCCTGCTAATGCAGAGGAAATTAAATATCCTAGACTATTTTCTTTTAAAAAATCCACTTTTCCTTTTGCTGCTACCACTACTTTGTTAATTTCTTCACCAAGCATTAAATTCACTCCTTTCATAGTATTAGTTTAATATTTATCCAAAAAAATAACCGTGATTTTCATCACGATTTCTTGAAAAATTCTATAAGTTTTTCTGAATTTAATATAGTTATTCTCTTATTTGTTACTATTATCAAATTCTTTTTTTCTAATTCCTTTAGTGTTCTAGAAATTGTTTCCCTTTGACTTCCAAACATATCTGCCAAGTAAGTCTTACTTAAATTTAAATTAATTTCAACTCCTAAATCTGTTTTTTCTCCATAGTCTTTAGATAATTTCCATAACTTCGCCGCTAATTTTTTATCTACAAGAATATTGGGGCTAGTATTTTTTATTTGCCTATACAACCTTCTTACCTTTTTAGATAATGATTCAATTATATTCTTTGTAAGATTAAAATCTTCTTCCATTAAAGATATTAGTTTATTTTTTTCTATTAGTAATAGCTTTCCACATTCAAAAACTTCACAGTTAATTGAACTTGGCAAATCATCAATAATAACTTCATTTATAATTCTATCTTTTCCCAAAATATATACAACTCTCTTTTGTCCATTATTGCCAAGCTTATATAAAGAAAATTTTCCACTCAAAACTATATAAATCATAGTTACATCTTCTTTATCTATGAAAATATTTTTCCCCTTCCTATATTCTCTTATCTGTCCACAGCAACGTATTTCTTCAAATGTTTTAGCCTTTATCCCTTTAAATGTATCTAACTCTTTTAATTCTTTTTCGGTATTAAAATTTATCATATAATCACCTTAAAATCCAATAACTTTTTCAACTTCCAAATACGTATATTCTAGCCTCTAAACTTTACTTATTGCATTTAATTAAATAACAATATATAAACTATTATAAATTAAACATTATATATCGAATTTATTCAATGTTCAAATACTTTTTTAAATAAGCCAATGATTTAAATCATTGGCTTATTTTTAATTATTAATAGGTATATTTTAGTATTTATAAAATATACTTCCCCCAACAAATTCTCTTAAAATAGAGTTTGTTGGTATAATATCTCTATCCACTTCTTTGAATAATCTTAAAAAGCTCATAAGTCTTAGTGCTTCGTAATAAACGGAGCTATCCCTATCTATCTTACTTAATTCTTCTAATGCATACTTTTTCAAAACGCATAGTTCATATACTAATGTGGAATTAAACATAACATCTGCTTCTTCTTGATAGACAAATATATTCTTCTCTTCCCCTCTTTTTATAGATGGCCACATATTTAAAGTTTCTCCACCTTGATATCCTCTGGACAAGAAGTCTCTAACTGTTCTTCTTAACTTTCTAACATCTGTTGTTGCTATTCTATTGTGGTTGTCTACGTTTAACTGGGTTAGAGCACTTATATATATTTTAAACTTATTGTCACCAGGTATTTTTGATGTTAATTTATCATTTAAACCATGAATACCTTCAACTACTAAAACACCATTTTCAGGTAATTTTATTTTATTTCCTACCCATTCTCTACATCCAAGTTTGAAATTAAAGCTTGGAAGTTCAATTTCTTTACCATTCATAAGCATATTTAAATGTTTATTAAATAGCTCTAAATCTAAGGCATCTATAGATTCAAAATCATATTCTCCATTTTCATCTAAAGGTGTTTTGTCTCTATCAACAAAGTAATCATCTAAAGAAATTGGTATTGGTATACGCCCGTTAACTCTTAATTGAATTCCAAGTCTTCTAGCAAATGTTGTTTTTCCTGATGATGATGGACCTGCTATAAGAACTAACTTTACATCTTCTCTTTCATGGATCATATCGGCAATATAAGCAATCTTCTTTTCATGTAATGCTTCATTAACCATTATAAGTTCCAAAATACTCTTGTCATCTATAGCATTGTTTAAGGCTCCAACATCAGCTACTCCAAGTATATTAAGCCACTCTTCTGTTTCTCTAAATATATTTTCAAGCTTAGGATAATTTGTTGATTTTGGAAATACTTTAGGATTTTTATCATCTGGAAATCTTAATAAAAAGCCTGGTTCATGATATATTAAATCAAACATTTTTATACTTCCAGTTGAGTATGCAATAGGTCCATAAAAATAATCATACCTTCCTTGGAGCTCATATAATTTTATTTCTTTATTTTTTATATGATTTAAAAATCTAACCTTATCATCAAATCTATAATTTTCGAAAATTTTTAAGGCTTCTTCTTTTGGTACAGATAATTTATTTATTATAATATTTTCATCTATTAAGTCTTTCATTTTATCTTTTATTAATTTTATGTCTTCTTCATCTAAAGTCTTATCTTTATGAATTTCTCCATATATCCCTTTGCTAAGGGAATGTTCTATAACCACCTTAGCCTCTGGAAACAAATCATACACTGCTTTAATTAATATAAACTGTAATGTTCTTGAATAAGTTTTCATCCCTATTGTTTCTTCTATAGTAACTGGTGATAGTTCACCACCTTTAGTTATAACTTCTCTAAGCTCAAAATAATCATTATCTAATTTTGCTAAAACCACGGGTATATCTATATGAGAGAAGTTTTCTTTTACTACATCATAAAATTTTGTTCCTTCCGTTACAGTGATTGTTCTATTATCATTTACTTTTAAAGTCAATTGACTCACATGAAACACCCCTTTATCGTAAAATTAATTAGTTTTATATAACCATTATACTTAAAACAGTAAAAAATGTAATTAAATTTACCAATAAATATATTAAATGTTATTAATTATATGAATATTTAAGCATCTATATTTAGAATAAATTCACATGAAAATTCACATTATATATATTAATAGGAGGTATTTAATTATGTTCATATTTTTAATTAGAACAACAATTTTATATGCATTGGTTGTTATCGTAATAAGATTAATGGGTAAGCGACAAATTGGAGAACTGGAACCCTTTGAATTGGTTGTTACTATTATGATTTCTGACCTTGCTTCTCTCCCTATGCAAGATGCAAGACTTCCATTGATAAATGGTGTTATTCCAATTCTAACTCTATTATTTATACAAATTTTACTTTCTGAAGTTGAAATAAAAAGTAAGGTAATGAGAAATGTATTAGATGGAAAACCCACTATATTAATTAAAGATGGTAAAGTAGATACAAACCAGTTAAGTAGACAAAGACTAAGCTTGTCAGAACTTTTAGAGGAATTAAGAATACAGGGATGTATAGATGTAAATGATATAGCCTATGCTATTTGGGAAACAAATGGTCAATTATCAGTTATCAAAAAAAGTGAAAATGGTAATAATATTTTTTTACCTAAAGTAATATATTTTAAAGGTGAATTATATGAAGAAATTTTACAAGCTGAAAATAAAACTGTAGATTGGTTTGAAAAACAATTAAATGATAATAAATTAAAAAAAGATGATTTAGACTTTGCTTTAATTGATTGTAAAGGTAAGTTTCAATATCAAAGAAAGGAGAATAATTCATGAAAAAAATGATAATTTCTATTATTGCCTTTATATGTTTAATTTTATCTATGAATTTTTCTCTAAAATACTTAAATAATGTTACAATGGAATTAGAAAGCAAAAATGATCTATTAGAAGAATTAATTGTAAATGAAGATTGGGATAAAAGTTATGATGAAGTGATATCATTATTAGATTTTATAGACGAAAATTCAACAAAAATGTCAATTTTTATAAATCATCAAGAAATAAATTCAATAGAAAGTGAAGTTTTTAAGCTTACCCAATATGTTAAAAGTAAAACATATGATGAATCCTTGGCATCTATTCATTACATAAAATTTTCCGTTAAAAATATTAATCGATTACAGAAAATTAATATAGAAAATATTTTCTAGTTTAGCTTAAATATTTTGTAATATAGGTAGAAAATCTTTTTTATTTGTTTTATAATAAAGATATATTATAAATGAGTCCCAGAGGGACTTTGTAAGTCCCGAGGATTATATAAAAGTTATGAAAGGTGGTTTATCTAATGGCATTAGTTACAACTAAAGAAATGTTCAAAAAAGCTTACGAAGGTAAGTATTCTATAGGAGCATTTAATATTAATAATATGGAGATAATTCAAGGAGTTATAGAGGCCGCTAAGGAAAAAAATTCAGCAGTTATACTACAATGTTCTACTGGAGCATTAAAATATGCAGGTCCTCAATACTTAAAAGCAATGGTTGAGGCTGCTGTAGCCGAAACTGGAGTAGATGTTGCTTTACATTTAGACCATGGTCCAAATTTAGATGCAGTAAAAACTGCTATAGGAGCTGGATTTACTTCAGTAATGTTTGATGGATCTCACTATGATTACGAAGAAAACGTAAAATTAACTAAAGAGGTTGTTGAATATGCTCACGCAAGAGGAGTTGTTGTTGAAGCTGAATTAGGAGTTCTAGCTGGAATTGAGGATGATGTTGTTGCTGCAGAGCATGTATACACTAATCCTGAGCAAGCTGTTGACTTTGTTAACAGAACTGGAGTTGATTCTTTAGCTATCGCTATAGGAACAAGCCATGGTGCATTTAAATTCCCTGTAGACTTCAAACCACAACTTAGATTTGATATATTAGAAGAAATTCAATCTAAATTACCAGGATTCCCAATAGTTCTTCACGGAGCTTCTGCTGTTGATGCAAATGCAGTTGAAACTTGTAATAAATATGGTGGAGACATAGCTGGTGCTAAAGGAATCCCAGTTGATATGTTAAGAAAAGCTTCTTCAATGGCTGTATGTAAAATAAACATGGATACAGACTTAAGATTAGCTATGACAGCTGCTATAAGAAAAACTTTCGGAGATAATCCAAAAGAGTTTGACCCAAGAAAATACTTAGGCGCTGGAAGAGAATCTGTTAAAAACGTTGTTCTTCATAAAATCCAAGATGTTCTTGGATCTGCTGATTCAATGAAATAATTAGAAGTTTATTTAAAACCAGTATGTTAAACATACTGGTTTTTTTATTTTTCTATATAATTTTTAACTCTCTTTATAACAATATTTATACTTCCATCACCATTTCTTTCTATTTCAAATCTTTCATCATCATTATATGCATCTTCATTTATATAAAGATCTATATCTTTATCAACCTTTAATCGAACCCTTTTAAGCTTTTTTTCTACCCATTCCTTATCTACTTTAACTTCATTTTCTATACCTTGAGCATTTACAAACTCAACAAATTGAAGTTTTTTATCAGGCTCTTCTTTAAAAAGTTCATCACTTAATTTTTCAACATCTATAGTTTCTTCTTCCTTTAAGTTCTTTTTAACAGCAGTTCTAATTGTTTCTGCTTTATCTGCATCCTCTATTATATGATTTCTAGTCCATGTTTCTGTGGCCTTCAAGAAATTTTTAGTCATATCTCTTTCATTAGTTACTAATGTACACCCTAAATAATTGTTTATAAAATAGTTTGATCCATATTCATCAGAGTCTTTAGACTTCTTTTGCTTATCTATTACCATAAGATTAAATTCTTGACCATCTCTTATTGGCTTTATAAAAGCTCCCTTTTGTATTCTTTGAGCACTACTTGGAAGTCCTGCATTATGCGGTATTATATTAATACTCATTTTATTTTCTATAAAATCTATCTTATGAGTAAAATTTTTCACATAATCCATTTTTAAGATGCAAAGCATAGGTCCAAATTCCGTTGTCACACCAACAACTAACAAATCACAGCTTGGTATATTTACATTCGCCTTCATTTGAATAAACATCTGCCTTGCAATTTCTTTAGAAACATCCAAAAGGTTATTTTCTGCATTTAAGTACTCTTGACTTATTTCCTTAACTATATTCCTATCTTCATTAAATAGTGCATATTTAAGCTCTTCATCTTTTAAGCATCTTTCTATATGTTTAAATAAAAATCCATAGGTATCATCATCTAGTTCTAAAAAATAATCGTTTAATATTGGATCTTGACTATTAGCATCTAATATATGGATTACAGCATCCATTATAGTTATATCTTTTATATATTCCATGTTTTATCCACCCCTATTCTATGCTTAATAACTAATATATTATAACATATCAAAGTGTCCACACTACATCTTAATTAAAAATTAAGATGTGAAATTTGAAAGTAACTTGTTTAATTGAGAAATACAGATTAGTAATAAGTTAATGATCTTTTTCTGCTTCCTTAAATTCCAGACATTCCTCTTTACATAGTTCTACTTTAGACTAAATACACTGGTACCTTACTTCATATTCATTTTCAAAATAATTTATTTACTTATAAATCTTCATAAAATTAACGCATTGATAATTATATAATTATTAATGTGTTGATTTATTCTTATTATATATACATAATATACTTATTAAAGACTTTTTAAGAGGTGATTTTTTTGAAAGAAATTGAAACTAGAATTATAAAAATAAATGTAGATAATATTAGAAATAGTCTATCATCTATTAATGCCATAAATGTAAAAAAAGAAAACCAAATAAATAAAATATTTGACTTTGATGATGGACGACTACTTAATGAAAAGGGATATGCAAGAATAAGAATTGTAGAAGATCTTCTGAAGAATGAAACTCGTTATTATATGACAACTAAAAAAATGCTTAGCCAAGAAAAATATAAGATTATGGAAGAAAATGAAACAATAATAGAAGATGGAATTCAAGGAGAGAATATATTTAATTCCTTAGGTCTTAAATTAGTAGAATCTATAAAAAAATATAGAGAAAGTTATAAATATAAAAATACCTTAGTTGAAATTGATATAAATGATGAGGAATTTTGTCCATTTCCTTATATAGAAATTGAAACAGCTCATGAGGATGAACTTAAAGAAGTGGTTTCTCTTCTTGGGTATACTATGGAAGATACAACATCAAAAACAATATATGAACTTGTTGGAGAATACAAAGAAGGTGCTCCTAAAGGACTTTAAATTTATATTCAAATTATATCTGACAATAATAAAGAATTATCTAATGAAAATAGAATGATAAACGTTAGTAAACTATCAGCTAAACCGTAAGTATTATTAGTGAAAAAAGTATTGCTTATGTTAATAATTTCAATTGTTTGAAACTAATGAGTTATTGAAATTTAGGAAGTAATGCTTTTTTCACTTTAGAATACTAGGTGAAATCTGCTTGTTTACGGCGCTTATCATTCTATTTTCATGTTTAGATGAATTTTATTGTATTTTTCTGTTTTCAAAATATTTCTCCAATACTACACTTGCCGAAATTGTAAATATCCAAATCATAGGATACCCATACCTATCAAATGTAACATAAGGAATATGAATTATTGTATAATATAAACATAAAGAAAATAATAGATATACTATAGGATTTCCTTTTTCCATTTTTCTTCTTTTAAATATGAAATACATTCCATACAAACCCAATATTAAATACGCTAAATGTTGAATAAATGCAATTAAATAATGTATTGAATATACTTTTCTCCAATAAAATGGCCCCCCCCATAAAATAACAGGTTTTTCAACAAAATACCATAATCCATATTTAACTGGACTTCTTAACATATAATTTTTAAATCTATATTTCACATTATCCATATATAATTTTTCTTGCTCTATTCTATCATCAGATCCTTCAGTAGGATAAAAATCAATATTTGCATCATAATTAATATAAGATCCTTGTATCATAGGATTACCTGATGATAATGTACATGGTATAAACCTATTAAATGTGTTATAATTCCTTATCCACCATGGACTCATAACTAATGCAAACACACTAGTTACAACAATTGTCCACTTTATAATATCTTTAAATTCATATTTCTTATATAACCATAAAACAAGAACTACTATAGGATATGCCCCTATGGTTGGCCTAAACAAACAAGTTATTCCTAAGAGCATTCCTCCAATTACATAATATATAATTTTTTTTTCCTCTATTGCATAAATTGTAAAATATACTAAAGCTAATACTAAAAATTTGAATATACATTCTGTGAGTATCACATGTGTAACCCAAAGATTTGGTATATAAATAGCCTCTAATATAAATGCTATTATTCCAACTTTAGAATTAAATAATTTCCTAGCTATAAAAAATACTAACATTAAACTTAAAACTTCAAGTATAACTTGAAATACTCTAAAAGCTACTAATCCTGTTGTTTTTCCAAATATGGTCATTATTCCAGCTAATGTGTATGAAATGCCTGGCATAATAAATACGGTTTCTTCATTAACATCATGATATGTAAGTTTTCCCGTATCCATTAATGTCCAAGCACTTCTTACATATTTAACATCATCATTATCCCACTTTTCAAAAGACCCTAAAAAATGTTCATTTCCATGTGCAATAACACTATAAATTCCTAATATAAAAAATACAGTTATACCTATAAGTATAATTTTTTTTGTTTTTCCATTCTCATTTCTTAGAGAAAACATTTATATCACTCCTATTTTATAGAAACAAAGAATGCTCCTAGTACTATGAATCCAACGCCTACCCACCTAGTTAAAGGTATAGACTCCTTAAATAATATAATTGCAATTAATAAAGTTAAAACATAACAAAGACTTTGAATTGGGTAAACCATTGATAATTCTTCTTTAGACAATATATAAAGCCATATTATAGTTGCAAACCCATAAATAAATAATCCCCCTAAAATATATGGATTTTTCATTATTTCAATTAATCCCTTAATACTTAATTCCATAGAAACTTTTTTAACACCTATTTTCCACAGCGTTTGTCCTAAAACAAGTAATATAATATTTATAGTTAAAAGAATATAAACCAATTATTCTTCATCTCCTCTTGAGTTACTTTTTAATATTCCAACTTCTTGAGTTAGCCTTACAATTTTGGCCTTCAATGATGAAATTATTATTATTAAATTAAATATAAGTGCAAAACAAAATATTATTCCTATTAAAAAAAGTAGTGATGGTGCATATTTTATATTAAATATCACTGCTAAACTCTCTATTATTGAACTATTTAAAGATAATATAGCCATGGTTACGCCAACCACAAACCACATGAAGCTGTATTTTATATCTAATGCTCTCTTTTTTATAAATATTATTGTAGCTATAATAAAAGCCATAGCTATAATAAAACAATATATATACATATTCTCACCTCTTTATACAATATAATCTTTTTAGTTACATGATGTTTTAGGTAAAATAATAGTTGCTAAAGTTACCTTAATCATATAATATATTGACTTTATTGGAGTTATTGATGATTTACCCTTTTCTCTATAGTTCATCTCCACTGGTATCTCTCTTACTTTGCAGCCTTCCTTAACTATATAAGCTATGGTTTCCACCTCTGGATAATCTTTAGGATAATAGTCTATAAAAGCTTTTATGACCTTTTTATTTATTGCTCTGTACCCTGATGTTGTATCATATATGTTTTGTCTGCAAATACTTGATATAAGCTTTGAAAAGAATTTTATTCCAGCATTCCTAAAAAAACTTGGATTATAGTTGCTTTTTTCAATAAACCTAGATCCTATTATCATATCTGATTTAGATTTTTCCATTTCTTCTATAATAGTTTTTAAATATTTGGCCTTATGTTGACCATCACCATCAAACTGAATTGCAATATCATAATTATTATAATAAGCATATAAATATCCAGTTTGTACAGCGCCTCCAATGCCTAAATTAATAGGTAAATCAATAACCCTTGCTCCTCCACTCCTTGCTTCACAGGATGTATTATCTTGTGATCCGTCATTTATAACAAGAATTGTTGTGTCTTGAATGTTTTCTTGTTTTATGGAATTTACTACATCATAAATAGCCTCACCTTCATTGTACGCTGGTATTATAATTAAAGTTTTCAAATTTTCCTCCTCCATTCTTCATAAATTTTCAAACTTATTATTAAATGATTCTTAGCTTTACATGTAGTGTTCTTAAAAAAAATATAACATTTCTCCATCTAAAGTTTAGAACAGCTTATCTTTAAACATAGCTCTCTTAAGTGACAAGGTTCAATAACTGTTATATAATTAGGGGTATTTATGTTAAATTTTTAGCAAATACCAAATTACATATTTTAATTGTTAAATGGTTTATATCTACAACTTAGCTGTATTAGGAGTTATGTTTATTATTTATAACTGGTATTTCTATATTTATTATGAATTTATCTTCCTTAATATCCCCTGTTATTTTTCCATGATGAAGTTCCATTATAGACCTACTTATCGCTAATCCTAGACCTGAGCTATCGCCATTTCCTCTTGATTTGTCACCTTTATAAAATCTGTAAAACAACATATTAATATCATGAATTTCACAACAACTTTCTATAGAATTTTCTATAGATATTATTATATTCTCTTTATACTTCTCACCCTTTATTAATATTTTTGTATTTTCTCTGCCATACTTAATAGCATTAGTAAGTACATTTTGAAATACTCTGCTTAACTGTAATGGATCAGCAATTACTTTTACTTTTTCAGTTAATTTATTTGATATATCTATTTCCTTATCTTTTCCTTCTAAATAAACCTCTGCTACTGACTGATCTATTATTTCCATTAAGTTTATTTCTTCAAAATCAAGTTTAACTCCACCATTTTCTAATTTTGAATAGTTGAATAGTTCTTGTATCAAACTATTTAACTTATGTGCCTTATCTAAAGATATTTTTGTATACTTTTCCTTATTTTCTTCTGAGGCATTTGGTATTAACTGCAAATAAGCTATGAGTGCTGTAAGAGGTGTCCTTAAATCATGGGATATATTAGCTATCAAATCTTTTTTATATTTTTCACTTCTATTATTCTCTATTATCTCTTGATTTAAATTTTCTCCCATTTCATTTATCTCTTTTGCTATAAGAGTAAGTTCATCATTATTCTTTTCTTGAATTTTTTCTTCTAAATTACCCTTCTTAATTTTTCCAATTGATTTTACTATTTTTAAAATATACTTTACTTTTTTATTTATAAATATATAAACTATAAACAAGTTCACTATTAGTCCTGCGATTATAATTGAACAAACTATTTTAAGGCCTGTTCCATATTCTCTTATATTATCTCCATCTTTAACGATTACTAGCTTCATTGGATTGTTATCAATATATATATTATATTGTTGAAGAAAATCTTTTTCTTGTTGAGGTCTGGAATCATAAAACGCTCTAATAACTCTTTCATTATATTTATGTGAAATTTCATTATCTGTACTCATTATTACATTCTCATTGGAATCTTTTATAAAAGCTTTAACATTATAATACTTTGCTATTTCATCGAAATATTGCTGACTACCATTTCCATAATCTCTAATTATATTCCTACTTACATCAACATACATATCATTAAAATCAGTTAGTAATTTTCGTGTTGAATTATCATATTTCTGTAAAACACCTATAGATATTGCAACACTTAATAGTGTAACTGCTGATAGAATTATTGTCAAAAATATCAACTTTATTCTTAAACTTACAAATTTTTTTTTAAATTTGAACTTACTTTTCAATTTTATACCCAACTCCCCATACTAATTTTATATATCTAGGTTCTTTGGGATTAATTTCTATTTTTCCCCTTATATTTCTTATGTGAACTGCTACTGTATTATCATCATTGTAAAATTCTTCCTTCCAAACCTTATCATAAATTTGTTCTGAGGTTAAAACAGTTCCTCTATTAGCTGCAAGATAAGCTAATATGTTAAATTCTTTTGGTGTTAGCCTTATAAATTTATCCTCTACAAAAACTTCTCTAGTATTTATGTTTATACGTAACCCTTCTATTATTATTTCATCCTTATTTTCATTAGTATCTTCTTTAAAATATTCAAATCTTCTTAACTGTGATTTTATTCTAGCTATTAACTCTAATGGGTTAAAAGGTTTAGATACATAATCATCTGCCCCTACATTAAGTCCAAGAATCTTATCATACCCTTCTACCTTAGCCGATAACATTATTACGGGAATTTTCATTGATTTTTCCCTTAATAATTTACAAAGCCTAATCCCATTAATTTTAGGCATCATTATATCTAATACAATTAAGTCTATTTTTTCTTTTTTCAAAATCTCCATTGCCTTTTCTCCGTCTTCAGCTAAAATAACATTGTAGCCTTCATTAATTAAGTATATTTCAATAACTTCTCTTATATCTTTTTCATCATCTACTACAAGTATTTTATATTTGTTATTCACAAAATCCCCTACCTTTTTTATTCTATTTATGGTTTAATTATACACTAACCTATATTTCAAATTCCATACTTCCTACATGATCAAATGCTTTTTCCACTCTCTTGAGCCATCCTTTATATTAATATTAGAACTAAATTCTTAAGATTTCTTAATAAAATTTATGAAGATTTTCGAATATTTTTCCTATTAATATATTAAATTCCATGCAAATCAAAAATTTATCTAACCTATTAGAAGGTGCCCATGCTGGGTGCACAATTAAAGGCTAAGCCCTTGTATCTAGTGGGTTTAGCCTTTAATTTTACACTGTATTCATTTCGTTAAATTTATTTTTTAAAGTTATAAAACCAAATAATATAACCCTATTACTATTAGCATTAATCCTAATATATTATATTTTGTTATAGTTTCTTTAAAGATGAATCTTCCTATTAACGTAGTCCATATGTATGTAAGTGCATTACATGGAAAGATTATTGTTAATGGAACATACTTTAAAAGTATTATATTTAATAGCGCTCCTAGACAATAAAAAACGCCTCCACAAAATAAATACTTATTTATTTTAGATTTTTCACTTGATGATTTTTTAAAAAATAGACCGCCCAAAGCTCCTAACCAAGTCATAATTATTATCATAACAATTTCTATATTATTTATCATAGCAATTAAAAAAAACTCCTGTACCTATTAAAATCATTGCTAAAATCTTATTTTTAGTTATGACTTCATTTAAAAAGATTTCTCCATAAAACATTGAAATTATATATCCTACACACATAAGTGGATACACCACTGTAATTTTTTCTCTTTGTAGCGATTTAATCATAAAAATAGCACCAAGTCCATAAAATAAAAATCCTATTGGTAAAAACATAATATTATTTACACCT
>NZ_FOKI01000015.1 GCF_900111985.1 Clostridium frigidicarnis | reverse complement strand
CCTTTCATCACTTTGAGATGCCTCAATGTGACAATATGCGGTATTAATCCTCCTTTCGGAGGGCTATCCCCCACTACAAGGCAGGTTGCCCACGTGTTACTCACCCGTCCGCCGCTAGATTGTTTCCGAAGAAACTCTCTCGCTCGACTTGCATGTGTTAAGCACGCCGCCAGCATTCATCCTGAGCCAGGATCAAACTCTCAATTTAAAAAGTTTAATCTCTTAGCTTTTCGCTAATTATTTACTGTAAAAGAATTGCTGGTTCTTTATCTTAATCTGTTCAATTTTCAAAAATCATTTGCCGAACCTGTCGACGAGATTAATAATATCATATTTATGACATTAGACATAATTTTTTATATTCAAAATTTGTATATAGATATCTATATTCTCTTTTTTTCTTTATAATGCTATTTATATCTTATCTTGATACACGTGGATATGTTTCCTTGGAATAATTTACTTTAATCTTATAAATTATTATTCTATCCTATAATTTCACAAAGTTATTCATAAATTTAAAATCTATAATATCCTATAGAAGAACAAAAGTGGTTACTCAAACTTTAATTGAGAATTGATTTTCCCATAAAAATATAGGATTAAAGATTAAATCATTAATTTTAAAAAACAATACAAAGAAAACATCATTAACTTACTTCTCACTATTAATTTGTAACTATATAAAGTTATTTATATAGTTATCCACCGATTTCGCTTTATTATAATTTACCTTTACTTTTCAAATATGCATTTATTTTATGAATTTCTTCTTCTTTATAATACTCCATTGGAATATCAAAGATTCCCTCTTTTGTTATTACTCTATAACATATCAACTTATCCTTTCTTAAAAGTTTTACTATTTTTTTTATATCTTTATAGTTTATTTTCTTTTCTTTTATAAGTTTATTTATACCAATATAATCTTTTTCTAATTTTACATAGCCTAACTTATCTCTAAGTAACATCCTAAATGCAAAGTATGCAGAAAAGGCTATTATAATTAAATTAAATACAATATATCCATTTCCTACCCTTACATTATTCGAAAATAAGTTATTTAATCCATATAATGAATTTATACATAAAATAGTAAATATTATCCCTAATATAATTTCTGTTCCTTTGGGCTTGTTAAACCTTATTATGTTACTTTTATCATTTTCAGTCTTTTCTTTATTTGATTTAGATTTTTCAGTACTTAATATATTCATAAATTACCCTCCTAGCAATAATACCATTCTTTTTATAGTTCTATTTTATTACATATTTTCCTTTTTTATTTCTATATTTATAATATTTTATTTAATTTTATCTTTCCCATTAAATTTAGACGAAAAAGAGGCCTTAAGGATTTAATACCTTAAGGCCTTTATGTCTATATGTTATTGTTCTATACCTTTAAAGTTCAAGAACTCATCATATGTCATTTGCTTATCTATCATTGAACCTGGTGTTAATTCTATTACTCTATTAGCAATAGTTTGTATAAATTGGTGGTCATGAGATGCAAATAAAATTACACTCTTAAAATCTATAAGTCCATTGTTTAAAGCTGTAATAGACTCAAGATCTAAATGGTTAGTTGGTTGATCAAGTATAAGCACGTTAGCACTTGATAGCATCATTCTTGATAACATACATCTAACCTTTTCTCCTCCTGATAAAACCTTAGCCTGCTTTAAAGCCTCTTCTCCTGAGAATAACATTCTTCCAAGGAATCCTCTTAAATAGCTTTCAGTTTGATCTACAGAGAACTGACGTAACCAATCAACTAAAGATAATTCAGAGTCATTGAAGAATTCAGTATTATCTTTAGGAAAATATGCTTGTGATGTAGTTACTCCCCATTTATATTCTCCACTATCAGGTTCCATTTCACCTGTCAAAATTTTAAATAGAGTTGTTACAGCTATTTCATCTCCAACAAGCGCTATTTTATCTTCTTTTCCAAGTCTAAATGTTACATTATCTAATAACTTAACTCCATCTACTGTCTTAGAAATTCCATCTACAAATAATATATCATTTCCAACTTCTCTTTCTGGTTTAAATCCAACAAAAGGATATCTTCTTGATGATGATGGAAGTTCATCTATTGTAAGCTTATCAAGTGATTTCTTTCTTGAAGTTGCTTGCTTAGATTTAGATGCATTAGCTGAGAATCTAGCTATAAAGTTTTGAAGCTCTTTTATCTTCTCTTCTTTTTTCTTATTTTGATCTTTTATCATTTGTGTTACAAGTTGGCTTGATTCATACCAGAAATCATAGTTACCAACATATAATCTTATTTTTCCAAAATCAACATCACAGATTTGAGTACAAACCATGTTTAAGAAGTGTCTATCATGTGATACTACTATAACTGTTCCCTCAAAATCTATTAAGAAGTTCTCAAGCCATGTAATAGCTTTGATATCTAAGTTGTTAGTAGGCTCATCTAGTATTAAAACTTCTGGTTTTCCAAATAAAGCTTGAGCTAAAAGAACCTTTATCTTATCATCACCTTTAAGATCACTCATTGACTTATTGTGAAGATCTGTTGCTATACCAAGTCCTTGTAAAAGCATTGATGCTTCCGCTTCTGCTTCCCAACCATTTAACTCTGCAAATTCACCTTCAAGTTCTGATGCTTTCATTCCATCTTCATCAGTAAAATCTGCCTTAGCATATAAAGCATCTTTTTCCTTCATTATTGCATATAGTCTAGTATTTCCCATTATAACTGTTTCCATTACTTCTTTATCATCATATTGATAATGATCCTGTTTTAAAACAGATACTCTTACATTCTTAGGTATTATAATTTCTCCTGTATTAGCCTCTATTTCACCTGAAAGTATTTTTAAAAAAGTAGACTTTCCTGCTCCATTTGCTCCTATAACACCATAACAATTTCCTGGAACAAACTTTAAATTTACGTCTTCAAATAATTTCCTTGCGCCGTATCTTAAACCTATATTACTTACTGTAATCATTAGCATTAACCTCTCTATAATAAATTTTATTTAAGTATTTTTAAACTTACAGCATATTATAACAAAAATTTTACTCTATGTCTAAGATTTAATTGTATATAACTCCTCTAGCTGTCTTTATCCTAGCTTGTATATATGATAAAATTTACCTGTAAAGTTATTTTATAAATCTACATTTGAAAAGGAAGTGATCTTATTAACACCTCTATAATTATGCTAAAAAAAAAGCTAAGTTATATAGAACTTTTTAAGTTATCAAATGCTGTTAGTGAAGAAACATCCAAATCCTTACTTGAATTAAATATTAAGGAGAACTTTGTTTTTAATAAAATGATTTTTCAAGGCTTCTTTATAGAAAAAAATAATAAATATTATCTCAACGAAGAGATTTCTACTATATTTATGAATAGATATGGTAGAATACTTAAACTTAAATAATCACTTAATGCACATGAAAGAAAATATAAGACTCAATAAGTATTATTTCCTTATTGAGTCTTATTTATATTGTTAATTCGTTTTGGGCTTAATTATTATTTACCTTGTTTCTTATTAGAGTATGAATTTACATACATTTGTTTAATTTCAGATATTAATGGGTATCTTGGGTTAGCTCCTGTGCATTGATCATCAAAAGCTTGCTCACTCATCTCTTCTAATGTAGTATAGAATTTTTCCTCTGAAACTCCAAACTCTGATATTGTCATTGGTATATTAACTTTTTTCTTTAATTCATCTATAGCTTTTATTAGTAATTCTACTTTTTCATCATCAGTATTTCCACCAAGTCCTAAGTAATCAGTAATTCTTCCATATCTCCATTTAGCATTTGGATATTTATATTGAGGGAATGCTGCTTGTTTTCTTGGGCTATCTACTGCATTAAATCTTATTACTTCATCTATTAATATGGCATTAGCAACTCCATGTGGTAGATGGTGCATTGATCCTAATTTGTGTGCCATTGAGTGGCATACTCCTAAGAATGCATTAGCAAAAGCCATACCTGCCATACATGACGCATGAGCCATCTTTTCTCTTGCTTTTATATTAGTTGTTCCTTCACCATATGCTTGTGGTAAATATTTGAATATTAATCTTATAGATTCTAGTGCTAATCCATTTGTAAACTCAGATGCAAGTACTGATACATAAGCTTCTATACCATGAGTTAATGCATCTATTCCTGATGCTGCAGTAAGTCCTTGTGGCATGTTCATCATAAGTTCAGCATCAACTATGGCCATATCTGGAGTTAATTCATAATCTGCTAATGGATATTTAACCCCTGTTTTTTCATCAGTTATAACTGCAAATGGTGTTACTTCTGAACCTGTTCCTGCTGAAGTTGTAACACATACAAGATCTGCTTTAACTCCTAACGTTGGAAACTTATAAACTCTTTTTCTTATATCCATAAATCTCATTGCTAAATCTTCAAATGCAACTTCTGGATGCTCATATAATGTCCACATGATTTTTGATGCATCCATTGCAGAACCTCCACCAAGAGCTATAATTACATCTGGCTCAAAGCTCTTCATTTCTTCTGCTCCTCTTCTTGCTGTATGAAGAGTTGGATCTGGCTCAACATCCATGAATACTTTAAATTCTATATTATTATTTTCTAATATATTAGTTATTTTATCTGCATATCCTAAATTGAATAATACTTTATCTGTTACTATGAATGCTCTCTTTTTACCCATATCTTTTAATTCTTGAAGGGCAACTCCTAAACTACCATATTTAAAATAAACTTTTTCTGGAACTCTAAACCAAAGCATATTTTCTCTCCTCTCAGCTACATTCTTGATGTTTAATAAGTGTTTAACTCCAACGTTCTCTGATACAGAGTTTCCACCCCAAGAACCGCAGCCTAAAGTTAAAGATGGTGCTAATTTAAAGTTATATATATCTCCTATAGCTCCTTGTGCTGCTGGCATGTTTATTATAGTTCTACCAGTTTTCATAGTAGCTCCAAATTTTTCTACTCTATCTTTACATTTACTTGTATCTGTATATAATACTGATGTGTGACCGAAACCACCTAGTTCAACTAGTCTTTCTGCCTTAACTAATGCTTCTTCAAATGAATTTGCTTTATACATTCCTAAGACTGGTGATAATTTTTCATGAGAGAATGGCTCTTCAAGTTCAACTGATTGAACCTCTCCAATTAATACCTTAATATTTTCTGGAACTTTAACTCCAGCCATTTCTGCTATTTTATTAGCTGATTGACCAACTATTGCTGCGTTTAATGCACCATTTTTAAGAATTACTTCTCTTACTTTATCTATTTCATCCTTCTTTAATATATAAGCGCCTCTTTCTTTAAGCTCTTTTCTAACCTCTTCATATACATCTTTTATAACAATTATTGATTGTTCTGATGCACATATAACTCCATTATCAAATGTTTTAGATAATAATATTGAGTTAACTGCCATTTTTATATGAGCTGTTTCATCTATTATAGCTGGTGTATTTCCTGCCCCAACTCCTATAGCTGGTTTTCCTGATGAGTAAGCAGCTTTAACCATTCCTGGTCCACCTGTTGCAAGTATTATATCTGCTTCCTGCATTACTATTTGTGATAATTCAACTGATGGTTCATCTATCCATCCTATGATTCCTTCTGGAGCTCCAGCTTTAACAGCTGCTTCTAAAACTATTTTAGCTGCTTCTATCGTTGCACCCTTAGCTCTTGGATGTGGTGAAAATATTATTCCATTTCTAGTTTTTAAAGATATTAATGCTTTAAATATTGCTGTAGATGTTGGGTTTGTAGTCGGTACTATTGCTGCAACAACTCCTATTGGTTCTGCAATCTTTGTTAACCCAAATGCTTCATCTTTTTCTATAACTCCACAAGTTTTATCATCTTTATATTTATTATATATATATTCTGAAGCAAAGTGATTTTTTATAACTTTGTCTTCAACTATTCCCATTCCGCTTTCTTTAGCTGCTACTTTAGCCAAGTGAATTCTAGCATTATTTGCTGCTATGGCTGCTTGTCTGAATATCTCATCAACTTGTTCTTGAGAATATGTAGAAAATTTTCTTTGTGCATCTCTTATTTGTTCTAATCTTTTCATTAGTGTTTCAACATTATTTACTTTCATTAATATTCACTCCTTAAATATCGTGCTAATTTTACTATCTCTATTATTTCTATAAATTATAATTTGCTTTTAAAATGATTCTATAACAACTATTTGTTTACTTCTAAAGTTTGATAGTTATTTAACAAACAATTTTAAAAAATAAATGTTTTTTACTATAACTTTATTATATAATTATAATCTAATACACTATTTCTTAAATTCATGCATTTCTTACTAATTTACTTTTCTTAGTGCTTTGTTTCATACACCTTATATTGTTAATATTATCACATACTTCTGCTAGTGTAAACACATTTTTAAATTTTTGTGGGTTTATAAATTTTCAATCTCTTGAAAACATTTTCCCTTGGTTTATTTTGTAGTTTTTTTAACAATTCATTAAAAACAAATAAATTAGTGACAAATTTTTGAGTGACAAGTGACAAGTTGAGGTTGGTTTTTCTAAACAAAATAAAGAAAAACATAATTAACTCTATTGTAACTTGTCACTTACTGAAGATTATCACTGATTAATTTCTTTCTATATATTCTTTTGGAATATAACTTATAAATCTACTTTCACTGTCCATTCTTTCTTCTCTTCCATATTTATGTTTATGTCTTAATAAATACAGATTATTTTTTGCTCTAGTTATGGCTACATAAAATAATCTACATTCTTCTAAAATATTATTTTCCTTTATACTTAAATAGCTTGGAAAAATATTTTCATTTAAAGCTGGAAGAAACACAGTATCAAATTCTAATCCTTTTGCTTGATGAATTGTTATTATAGGCACCTTATTTTCCTTTGAAAAACTTCTATCTATTTCACTATTAGATAATGATGTTATAGTAAGAAGTCTTATAAGTGAATCCTTGGAACTTAAACTTAAATCATCTCCATTTTTAAAAAACTCATAAAGTTCCTTTAAGTTCTCTATTCTATTTAATTCCTTTTTACTTTTATATATACTCATAATATCACTTAATTCATATATTTTTTCTAATATAACATGTGGTCTTACTTCTTCCATTAAACTACTTATCTTATCTATTTGAAACTTTAATTCTTTAAATCGTTTGTTGTACAGCCCCATAATAGACATTCTTTCTAAAGATGTTTCATTCAACTTTTTTACCATATGAATTAATATATCTTTAGTTGCAAGAATATCATCCATGGCATTATGACTTGGTTTTATCTCTACTTTTATAAAATTACTTAAAGTTTCTAACTTATGATTTTCTAAATTAGGATAAAGTTTTCTTGCCATATCTAATGTGTCATAATAACCCTTAATATTATATTTATTCATTTTTAATCTTCTAAGTTCACTACTAAGTATTCCTAAATCATATTGTATATTATGTCCAACTATGATTTTGTCTTTAATAAACTCTAAGAATTCTCCTAAAACAGACTTAGCTTCACGTCCATTTTCTTTTAAATATTCATCACTGAAACCATGTACTAAATAAGAATTTTCAACACTTTTTTTAGGTTTTATAAATTCTTCAAACTTAACCATAGAGCCATCTCTATTTATTTTTATAGCTGCAATCTGTATTATTTCATCACTAGTTATATCTATTCCTGTTGATTCTACATCAAATACAACTACCTCTCCACTTGTCAAGCCATCACATAACCTTCTATATGGTTCCCCAAGTTCTATGGTACTTTCTTCAAGAAAATCTGTGAGTCTTATACCTAAATCCTTATTTTCTCTTTTTTCAATATATTCTAAGGTTTTATCTCCCACATTAGATACATAATTTAAAGCTATCCTTTTCATACTGTTAATATCATATTTGTTTAGTGAAAGTTTTATATAAGCTAAAACATCCTTTATTTCTTTTCTTCTAAAGAATTTAAACTCCTCAACTAAAAAACAAGGTATCCCTTTTTTCTCAAGTACATTAGAATATGCTACATTCATTTTATTGTTTCTTGTGAGTATTGCTATAGAACTAAGTTTATCTCTATAATTTTTATGAATTTTATCACAAATAAAGTTTGCCTCTTCATCTAATGTATTGAAACATTTATAGCTTACTTTATCTCCATTTATTTCAGAATAGCTTTTTATTTTTTTATGTTTTAGTAAATCATCTTCAATAATATACATACTTCTTATTTTTTCTATATACTCTGACGATACCTCTATTAATGTTTTTGTTGATCTATAATTTTTATCAAAAAATATCTCTTTAACTGGGTTAAAGCTTTCTTTAAAATCCTTTATTATTTCAAATGGCTTTGATCCTCTCCACTGATATATAGTTTGATTTGTATCTCCGAAAAAACTTAATTTTTTATTTAGAGCTAGTTTTTTTATAATTTCATATTCTAATATAGAAGTATCCTGGACCTCATCAACTTGTATGTATTGGAATTTTTCTCTCCACCTATTTAAAGTGTGTTTATCCTCTAATAATTCATATACCTTTACTACAAGATCTGAAAAATCTAATCCATGTCGTTCCATTAGCATATCATCATATTTTTTAACCAAACCATATCCTCTTTTTTTTAGTGCTCTTTCTGTAAATCCATTATCTTTTGAATTAAATTTTTTAAAGAACTTGTCCCCTTTGAGTTTTATAAATTCTTTTGTAACAAACTCAATATCATTTCTATATTTAGCATCTATTTCTATAGAAAAATGCTTAACTTCATATATGAAATTGCTTAACATATATAAATCCATCTTAACTCTACCTAAAATTTCTTTTATTATTTCATTGCAATCTTCTTCATCAAAAATCAAGAAATCCTGAGATATATCAGTATTTCTTTTTGCCTCAGATTTTATAATATCAAAACAAAATCCATGAAAGGTCTTCACCTTTACTTTCAATCCATCTCTTCCTAACGTAGTTATAATCCTTTGTTTCATTTCATTACATGCTTTATTTGTAAAAGTTAAGCATAGAATCCTATCTGGAAAAACACCATTGAATATTATATTAGCTGTTCTTAAAGCTATAACTTTAGTTTTTCCAGTTCCAGCTGGAGATAACGTTAGAAGATTAGAATTTATATCATTTACAACGTCCTCTTGGTTTTCATTTAATTTATCTAATTCCCTTAAATAATTTTTGTTTTCCATTTACTTCACTCCAAATTAAATTAAACATTTACTTACTACTAAGTTCTATAGTTTCTTTTGGTAATATTGTACCCTGAAAATTTTTATCCTTAATTAATTTGTTTTTCTTTAGCATTATAAGGAAAACTGATGTAACAACTACTCCTTTGAGAATGCTACTTATGCTTATACTCCACCATACGCCATTCAGCCCTAAAAGAGCTGTTGAAGATAGTAATATTGCAAATGGAACCCTAAGTCCAGTTAATATTATACTGATACTTGCTGGTATATACGTTCTTCCTATACCATTAAATGCACCTGCTGTTGTTATTTCTATGCACATAAACAGTTGAGAATATCCTAATATTTTTAAATATTCTTTTCCGTAACTTATAGCTTCTTTTTCAGGTATAAATATTGAGAATATAAATTCCCCTCCAAATATAAGAAGTAAACTAGTTATCCCCCCAACTACAATTGCCATCATTATGGTTGCTTTATATCCTTTTTTTATTCTATCATATTTTTTAGCCCCATAATTTTGTCCTACAAAGGCTCCTAATGCTGTTGAAAATCCTCCTGCTGTCATCCATGATATAGCTTCTATTTGTGAACCAACCTTTTGTACTGCTATAGGTACTGGCCCCCATACTGCTATTACCCTAGCAATTAAAATAGTGAATAATGTAAATAATCCATTTTGAAATCCAGATGGAAGTCCTAATTTACATATTGTTTTTATAGTTCTTATATTAGGCCTTTTAAATATATTAAACTTTAAATATTCTTCCTTACTTTTTAAGATAATAGATATAAAATAAATTACTACTACACATTGTGCAGCTATTGTTGCCAGTGCTGCTCCTAAAACCCCTAATTTAGGAAATGGTCCTATGCCCATTATTAATATAGGATCTAAAACTATATTTATAACTAATCCTACTGCATTGATAACAAAAGGTATTCTACTATTACCTGCTCCATTAAAAATAGCTGTAAATACAGGTATCATACAAGTTATACTCATAGCACTTCCTATGGCTAATAGGTAAACTTCTGCCATTTTTATAACTTCTTCGTTTCCTAACTTAAAAAATCCTATAAACTCTTTTTTAAATATAATTACTATAATTGAGTAAATAATAGAAAGTAATATATTTATTTGAATAGCACTTACTATATAATTTTTTGCTGCCTCATCGTCATGTCTACCTAAGCTTTGAGAAACTTTTATTTCTACTCCAACCTTAGATACCATAGCTAAGGATGCTGCTATCATAGCAAAAAATCCTGCCGTACCTACTGCTGCAACCTCGTTACTTCCAACTCTACCTATCCAAATCATATCAGCCATATTATAAGCTATTTGAATAAAAGATGTTGCCATTATAGGTATAGCTAATTTTACTAATTTCTTTACAATTGCTCCTTCTGTCAAATCAATTCTCTTGGCCATTAAATTTTCCCCTCAAATACCATAGCTATATGCTTTATTTTTTCCTCTAAAAAAACTTCTCCACACTCTTTAAACCCTAACTTTTTATAAAAGTTTACAGCATTAAGCTGAGAATTTAGTTTTATTTTCTTATCCTTTTCTCTATTACATAGAGATATTATAGTATTCATAAGCTCCTTTCCATAACCTTCTTTTCTAAATTCTTTAATTACAGCAATTCTACCAATTTTAAAATCCCCATTATCATCCTCTACTATTCTTCCAACAGCTACAGGATTGTTTAAATGATAAATTACAATATGAGTAGCTGTTTCATCTTCATATCCCATTTCATTTTCATAAGGTACTCCTTGCTCTTCTACAAAAACCTTTTTTCTTATATACTCTGCATCTTTAAAAAACATTGCATTTTTCCCTATAAACACTTTTACATTCATTTATATCACATCCATTCATTAATAATATTACATAATAGATTATAACAACAAAATTAGATATATAAAATCTATATGTCTAAAATAACATAATAGATTTTTGAAAATCAACTCACGATAAAATAACAAAATAATAAGACACTCAACTCGCTATGAGTGTCTTATTATTTTGTTATTTAAGCTTTAAAACTTACATTGTCATTATAAAATCTAATAATTTTAAGACCAACATAAGATAGTAAGTTTCATTATTTATATTAATTTCTTCATAATTTTTTACTTAAAAATATAAATATTACTCTTTCAACAAAATATTATTTACTTTCTGTATGATTTTGATTAACATTACTTATAAGTTATTACTATTGATTTATCTACAGGTTTGAATCCATAATTTTTATATAAAGCCACACTTTTTTCATTATTACATTGAGTTGTAAGTCTTACAGTTTCTGCGCCCTTTTTCTTAAACCAATTTAGTGCATCTTCTAATAACATCTTACCAATGCCCTTGCCTTGATAAGATGGATCAACAGCCATTCTATTAAGATATCCTTCACCTATATGAGGTCTATATCTATAAAATGCAAATGCTACTATCTTTCCTTCATCTTTTAATGCTATAAACCTAAAGTTATTGTCTTCATTAGTTAAAAGTCTATATAAACTATTTTTATTTTCTCTCCAAATCTTATCAAAAGCCCTGCAATCTAAAGAATTTATCTCCTTTAAGTCAGCACCACTAACTTTCTCTAGATTGTTACAGACCTTAAAATTTTCTTTTTCTAAAATCTTCTCATATACTATAAGATCTTCTTTTATATTAAAGCCCTCTTTTTTTAATATATGAACCTTGTCTTTTGGGGCTTTATAAATTACAAACCTATCATAATGTTTTCTATTGTATTTTATCCATTGACAAATTTGTTCCATTATTTCATCACTTATATCACAATTAATATTAAGCATTATTTTTCCTAAAAGTTCACCATTTTCTATTTTGTTTCCTAAAATGCATATAAACGCTTTTATAACTCCATTTTCCTCTAAAACCATAGCTCTATTTTCTTCTATTGTTCTCTCTATTTCTGGGTTAAAGAACCTATCATTTAATATAAAATAATTATTTACAATTCGTCTATCAATTTTACTTGCTTTTACTAATCTCATATAATACCCCCTTATACTTATTATACTTCTTGCTTTAATTATATAATATGAATTTTCAGAATACAATTTACAATTATTTTGTTATAGGTTAATTATTGCCTATATGATCTTATTTACCCTTATTTGCATTAATTAATACTGTTTTGTATATTTAATTGTTTTGTATTTACAAAAAGGATAGATGTACATATATTTTGCTCACCTATCCTTATAATTATTACTTTTTTTAATTTACTCTTATATAATTATGTACATTCAAAAAAATAACAAGTCAAATATACTAACATACTGACTTGTTATTTTTTTGAATGTGCCTTATTAAAATTTCTAACATCTTTTCTTTAAATCAAGTTATATAAATTTTAATGGCTCCATAGAATAACTCTTCATTCCGTGATATTCTTTCTACCACCTAAATGTTAGAGACTTACTCTATTTAACCTTATAATATATATTTCTATAAAACTAATTAATGCCTTTTAATGATATTTTATTTTTTGTAATAACTTTATCAAAAATTAAAAAACATGTAATGGAAACTATAAAAGTTACACTTTCTGAAAATGGCACTGTTGCCCATACACCTTTTAGTCCAAACATTTGAGGAAGGAAAATTAATCCTGTAAATATCCCTACAAATCCTCTAGTTATAGAAATAATGCTTGATGATTTTACATTTTCTACAGCTTGAAAATATGCTAAATTTACTGTATTAATACCCTCTATTAAAAATGATGTGAAATATATGTATATTCCTGTAACTGTTATTGAAACAAGCTTTTCTCCATCATTGCTAAATATATTCACTAAATTCCTTGGGAATAAGATTCCTATTAATAAAGATACTCCTCCTAAGGTAAAAGCTGTTACTCTAGCTATAAATAAGCACTTTTTTACCCTATCATATTTTTCAGCACCATAGTTTACACTAAGTATTGGCTGTATTGCCTGAGCTGTACCATTAAACACACCTCTGCATATTATCGCAACATTAGCAATAATTCCGTAAGCTGCAAGTCCAATACTTCCACTTAAATATGATATTACTATATTAAATGCAAATATAACCACACCTGCTGAAATTTCAACTATAAATGAAGGAAACCCATTTAATATAATTCTTTTCATTATTCCAAATTTAATTCCCTTAAATGAAAGTTTAAGCATACTTTCTTTTTTAATAAAATGTGTTGAAAGCATTAATAGACTGGTAACTGGAGAAATTGCTGTTGCTAAAGCAGCACCTTTCATTCCCATGCCCATTGGAAATATAAATATATAATCTAACACTATATTTACTAAGCTAGGAATTATCATACTCCACATAGCAAGTTTAGGAGATTTATCATTTCTTACGAAGACATTTAACTCTCCAACTAGCACAAACCCTATACTCATTGCCATTATTATCCTTAAATATTCTTTTACAAGAGTTATTGTTGAAGCATCAGCTCCTAAAAAATAACATAGTTTATCTAAAAATATCGTTCCTATAAGTGTATATATCCCTCCAATTATAACTGACAATATAAGTGCATGAGTAAAAATTTCATTTACCTTATTATATTTTTTCTTTCCTATACAAACAGATATTGCAGCACCACCACCCATTCCAAATAAGAATGCTGTTGCATTAAACAAACTAAAAACTGGAAGCACTATATTTAAAGCTGCTAATCCTTCACTTCCTAATCCTTGACCTATGAACATAGTATCGAAAAAAACATAAGATGACATTCCTAAAACACCTAATATAGATGGTATTGCATATTTTATAAATAATTTTAATACATCGTCTTCTAAAACATCTATATTTCCCTTCATATGTACCCCTCCCTTAGAATTATTAACCATACATAATTCTAAAGGTTATAGTAACTATAAGGTCAAGGCTTTATTACAGGAATTTGTATTTCATATATGTAATCACCTTCATAAGAGGAATATGAAATATCACTTATTGTCATGATAAGTCCATCTCCATTTATCTTCAAATTATTTATATATATATAATCCAATAATTTTTTATAATATTTTTCACCACTATTTATTCCCCCTCTAAAAACAATAGTTGCAAAGTTATCTTGAGTTATAGTTTTTAGCTTTGACTTATTATTGCATACAAAATCCTTATTAAACACAAGTGCAACAGCTTTCCAATAATCATAGTTCTTTTTGTGTAAATTACTTTTATCTATTATACAAGTTATACTCCCCTTAAAAAGTGATAAGTCATCCATAACTAAATTACTTAAGGCCTTTATCCCATACTCAAGCTCAATAGTTCCACCTTTTTTAAAATTAATATAAACCATGTACCTCTCATCTATTTCTTTTAATATAGGAACATTAAGATTTTTACTATTAGTATAAAACTCTAAAGCATTAACTTTATTATCTATGGCAGTACTTCTTTCCTTTAAAATTTTAATTTCTTCTTCTAATCTTTCTTGTTGATTTTTTAAGACATCCTTTATTGAACTTAGATTTCTATTTTTAAAATAATTTTCTATTTCCTCTAAATGCATTCCAAGATTTTTTAAAAACAGTATAGAATCTAGATTCCCACACTGCTCTATATCATAGTATCTATATCCATTGTCTTCATCTACATGTCTTGGTTTGAACAATCCTATTTTATCGTAATACCTTAATGTTTGAGTTGATATATTATGTAATTTTGCCATTTCCCCTATTAAGATTTTATTTTTCATTTAAATTCCCTTTATATCTCTTAATTCAATTTCAGTACCTTCAGGTGCCTTAATTTTAACCAAATAGCTATTTTCTACTTTATATATTTCTTCTCCATTTTTCACTTTAAAATTGTTGTATCCTAAGTTTTTTATCCTATCATATTCCTTTCTTACATCGTCAACTAAAAAACACATATGTACTATACCTTCATTTAACGAACTCCACATTCCTAATTTATCACCTTTTTTGCTTGTTTGAAGTTCGATCATAAATCCATTAAGTTCAAGCCAAGTATTAAAATCTCTTGTATGAAAATTAGGTGTTTCACTTATAAGTTTAAATTCTAAAATATTAGTATAAAAATCTAATGATTCCTTATATTTTTCTGTTTGGATACAAACATGATGGATTGATTTCATAGTCATTTTTTATCTCTCCTCTATTTCTATTTTTTAACGTACAATTATATATTACTAAAAACTAAAAACTTATCAACTTATATATTATACTTAAGCTGATAAGTTTTTAAATTCAATAATAATTTTTAATATCTATAAATGATTTAAAAATAAACATATTCCACTTCTTTATTTTTATCTATTTCATTTTTTAAATTGGTTATAGTAAATACTTTATTGCTTGAATTTAAGTTATCTAAAATACAGCTTATCCCTTGTATATTATCTACTTCCCAATAATCCTCTACTTCCATGTTACCGTATAATGTTAGAATCATTATATCACTCATATATTTTACCTCCTTTTATTTATATTATATGTTTTAAATATTTTATTGACAACTATTTAACAAAGTTTTTTATAAATTCTTTGTTAACAAATAAATATAAAAAAAGAGCTAAATTACTTTAATATAAGTAATTTAACTCTTTAGGCACATGAAAGAAAATAACAAGTCCAAGATGCCATGTATATTTTGTGTCAGATAAGGAAGTGATATTAGTTCATAGCATAAACTATGAGATTATATCGCTGACGAAGTATGACACAAAATAGACCAGAATACTGACTTGTTATTTTTTGAATGTGCCTTATGATAGAGATCTCTAAATATATTAATTAAAATTATCTAGAGACAGCATATTTCTTTACTAATATTCCATTCTTCCAAATAATTTTTCACAAATAAATCTTAGTAAAACTATTTCTAGTATAGTTATTATCATTAAAATTATTGCTGCTAAAACATATTTATTTCCTTTTATAAGCACAAACAAGCTGATTCCTACTGGAACTCCTTTCAAAATAAAAGAAATTAAACTTCCTATAGGACCACCATCATCTTCATCTTTAGGAACTGATAAAATAATGGATATATCTTTAAACGTAACCATTATAGAAAATAAGACTACATCTATCATAACTAATAAAGTATAAAGCTTATTTGATGGTAAAAATATTAATATTGGTATAAAAAATAATATTCTATACAATATTCCCAGGGAAATAGGTTTTATTATTACAGCTAAACTTTTTCTTACGGCACTTCCTGGTAACAAGTATATATACATACTTTTAAGCTCGCTCTTAAATAATTGTGATGCCTTAGATGTATTTTGAAAGAAACATAAGAACAGGGCAATCATCAATACTACACCATCTGGTCCTGTAAAAGTATATATAAATCTAGTTATTAAGCCTCCAAATGCTAGTATAACTATTGCAATTATAATTCTCTTTTTTAACATATTCTTTTTCTTATCTAACAAATTATTTTTCCATGAAAAAGCCCATTCTCCAAACAGATCCTTTGATGATACATTTTCTTTTACATTTTTATATGCCCTATCTGATGCCTTATTCAAATCTTTAGAACTTTCTTTTGCTTCGTTTATTTGTTCAGTTAACCCATCTAATTTCTCTGCTACATCTTCATAATAATTTACACTAAACAATAAAAATAATGTTATAAATATTATAGCTATTGCTAAGATAATCATTAATGAAGAATATGGATTTACATTTTCCTTAACTATAGGAAGAGTTATAATTTTTTCAAAATCATTTATAATTGGCACTTTTCCAATAATATAATTTGTAAATAACTCATTAAAATCAAAGTTTAATAAATACAATTTATATCCAATATATACTATATATATTAACGCAGACCCTAATATAGCTTTTCCTAAACAACTTATAAGTGCTTTTGCATTAAATCTTATCTTTATTGAATACAGAAAATATCCTAAACTTTTATAAATAACTATTAAAATCATTACTCCTACAAAAGAAAATATCATATTGTTTATATTTACAGAACTTTTTTTGAAAAAAGTTATTAAACATATAAACCACATATATGCATATCCTATTATAGTAGACATCATACTTCTTATCATACTATAAAAAAGTATTGTTCTTTCTCCTATTGGTGAAGGAAATAAATACTGGACATCTGTATTTTTAAATCCCCCAACTACATAGTCACCACTTAAAATTCTTATAGTTATGGCCAATATAAGAATTAAAATTAATGTAATTCCACCTCTAACATTTATTAAAGTTTCATATTCTAAAAATGTTCTTATATTTTTATTTGGTATTTTCTTGTCTAATAAAACAGGCAACAATATAAAAAATATTGGAATCAAAAATCCATATACTGTTTTTAAAGCTTTTATTGGATTTGTAAATCCATATTTTATACCATTTTTAAACTTCATTAAGTCCATATAAATTAGAACACCTAAATCTCTAGTCCACATATTTCCACCTACTCTTCTGTAATCTTTAGGAATATATCTTCAAGATTAGAATTATTATCAAAATTATATTTTTTTATTAAATAATCCTTTGATCCCTTATCTAACAATTTTCCTTTTTTCATTATTATAATTTCATCTACTAATTCTTCAATTGATGATAATATATGTGTACTTACAAGTATTGTTTTACCATCATCTCTTAATATTTTAAGCATGTCCTTAAAATCTTTAATACCCTTTGGATCTAATCCTATAAATGGCTCATCTATGAGAAATACTTCTGGATTATGAACAAGTGCCATGCATATGGAAAGTTTCTGTTTCATTCCCTTTGATAACTCTTTTGCTAAAGTATTTCGTTTATCTTCTATTACAAATATCTTCAAAAGCTCTTCTGCTTTTTTTTTCCAATCCTTTACTCTATAAGCCAATGCTATAAATTTTAAATGCTCCCACACTGTCAACAATGGATATAAATCTGGTGATTCTGGTATGTATGCTAACTTTTCTCTTACTTCTCTATTTTTAACATCCTTATCATAAACATATACTTCCCCTGAATCCTTCTTTAACAAAGATAAAATACACTTTATAGTTGTTGTTTTTCCAGCTCCATTAGGTCCAGCTAAAACAACAACTTCTCCTTTGTCTAATGAAAAAGATATGTTATCAACTGCAACTACTTTTTTAAACTTTTTTTCTAAATTCACCACTTTTAAAACCACTTAATTCACTCCATTCCCTTTTTACATCTATAATAAATTTTTTGAATGTGCCTTATAACTCATTAGTTAAATAATATCAAATTTAGTTAACTATTAGTATTAACTTCTCCTTAAATAAAAAGATCTTCTAAGTTACTTTATTAAACTTAGAAGATCTTGTATACCCCTTAAACCATAAAATCCAAAACCTTATCTATATGATAAATTTACTAGCAATTACACCCATTAATTAAAACTCTATGTGTTGATGGTCCATATAAACCATCTGCATTTAATCCATAACTTCTTTGAAACTTCATTACTGCATCTTTAGTGGCTGGTCCATATATTCCATCTTTATCTAAATAACCATAACCAATACGTGATAATCTCATTTGAAGATCTTTTACACCATCACATCTATCCCATAATTGAAAAAACTTTTCTGCATTATAATTTACTATTGAAGCATCATGTGAATCACCTACATAGTGATTTCCTGCAATGGCTTCAGCTTTAATTGATGGTATTGAAAACATAATGGCTCCACTTAAAAGTAATATTGAAATAATTTTTTTCATTTTTTATCCCCCCTACTTTATTTGATCCCCCTATATACATTACCAATATAAACATATTAAGTCAATATTGTGTATATTTTTACAGTATAATTTCCTCCAAATTTTAACCTTCAATTTGCAACTTTTCACTTGCTAAATTCTTTTTAATCAAACTCCACCTTAGGCACATGAAAGAAAATAATAAGTACAAATATACTAGTATACTGACTTGTTATTTTTTTGAATATACCTTAATCTAAAAGTCAATCGATAAATTTCTACAGAAAAAAGATACAGAAAATTAATTCCTGTATCTTTTTAGTTAGTCCCCTACCCCAAAATCTGTATTGTTATATAATACTTCTATTTTAGGATTATCATTTAAATATTTATATTTTTCTATAAACCATTGTATAAGCTCATCATCCTTCTCTAATTTAGAAGTGTTTGGAGTGAATACATTAATAGTTCCGTGTTCAAAATTATTAAGGACTATTTCCATATCCTTATCTATCATTTCTTTTGTCTGACCTTTTATTCCTACCATCATACATGGCGAATCAAAGTATTCTTGTAGCTCTTTCACTGTTCTAAATTTTGCATTCTTATTTAAAAATGTATTTCTAAACTCATAATCAAAAGATTCTACCCCTATTTTAAATGTTATAGGAACTTTAAAATACTCTCTCATTTCTTTTACTTTATTTCTATAAAACCAATGACTTTCTAAGAATAGTTTTTCTATTCCTTTTTCTTCTACTACTTCTTTAATTCTTTCTAAAGTTTTTTTTGGTAATTCAAAACAGCTTCCCGAATTTATAACTTCTAAAACTTTATATTTTCCTGTTACTTTATTTAAAACTTCAAAATTTAATTCATTTATTTCATCTTCTGAAGTTGAATTATCTAATATATAATCACAAAAAGAACATTTCCCCCATATACAAGGGAATCCCTTTAAAAGCAATATTTCCCTTTGATTCTTGTTTTCTATTGTATTATATCTATCCATTATTAACTCCTTTTTAACTTTTGCTTTATACTAAAAGGCATGGAATTTATAACAACAAGTACAAGTGATACTGTTACAAACTTATCAGCATAGTCTGTTAAAAACTGCACAGCAAATACACTTACTACCTTATTTACACCTATATTTGAAAGTATGGCCACTATATAAGATGATCCTGAAGAAGTTATTCCACCAAAAACATATGCACATATTATAGCTCCTACTAGTGATGAGAATATAGAAACCATCAATACTCCAAACACCATTTTAAATCCCTTCATAAAGCCTTTATTAAACATTACTCCACATAAAAGTCCAGTGAATATTTGAACTGGTGCAAAGTAAATAGAATATACATCAAATGTTATTCCACTAACTAAACTTCCAAATATACCTGTTATAATTCCGTAGGAGGGACCCATCAAGAATGATACCATTATAGTTCCTATAGAATCTAAATATATAGGTAATCTTAATGTTAATGCTATAAATGCACCTACTATATTTAATGCCATTCCTAGTGCTATTATACTTAGTTTAAATGGTGATGAGTTTTTATTCATCTATATTACCTCCTTAACTGCTTTTAAGATATTTTTCTTATCTTTAAACAGTTTTTCAAGAAACATTAACATAAATTTTTTCTCATCAACTTCTGTTAGGATGTAAGAGTTATCTTCCTTTCCATAGAATTTTTCTTTATCTACTATAGATTGTCCCATTGCTATTCCATCATGGACAATTTCTGTGTAAGATGAAAATCCACTGCAAATGCTTCTGTCTATAAAGTATGCTACAGCTAAAGGATCATTAATAACACACCCTATTATACCTTCTTGGTTCCAATGAAAATCCACATAAAATCTTGTTATATCAACAATATATTTAGATACATTATCATTAAACCTTTTTATTAATTCAATAATATTCGGAGTTAACACTATTTTTCTAGTAACATCTAACCCAACCATGTGAATCTTTTTATTAAGATTTTTAAACACATAATCTGCTCCATGAGGATCTACCCAATAATTAAACTCCGCTACAGGCGAACAATTTCCATGTATTCTAAATGCTCCTCCCATAGATACAAATTCACTTAAATTATTAAAGGCTTCCTTATCCGTCATAATGGCTTTTGCAATGTTGGTTAATGGTCCTAATGCAATTATAGATATATCCTTATTGTTCTTCAAAGTATCAACTATAAAATCTACAGCACCATCTCTAACATTGCCATCTTTAATTTTTCCAAAAAAACATTCTCCAACTCCATCTTCTCCATGAGTATCTTGAGCTGTTACAAGTTCTCTCTTAAGAGGTTTATTTTCTCCTAAGTAAACTGGCACATGAAGTGCATCTGCTATTTCTAAAGCTTTAAGAGCATTTTCTACTCCTAAATCTACTGGTACATTACCACAAACTATGGTAATTCCTATTACCTCTAGCTCTTCGGATTTTAACGCTAGAAGTAATGCTAGGGAATCATCTATTCCCGGGTCACAATCAATAATTACTTTCTTTTTCTCCATATTCCTTCTCCTTTTCTCATTATTGAGACCTGGATATACATAGTTTTTCAAAAAACTATGCCTAAGGATACAGCTATGTCACCTTACCGTAAACCCTTAGTTTTTTATACTGGGAGTTCTCGAACCAGTCCCACTATATACTTAGTGGATTTTAGGATTTCATGTTAAAGTATATCATATTTTTTTATTATTTTAATATTAAATTTCAATATATATTTTGCTAATTATATATTTATTAGTATATGAATACTGTTAATAATTAATTGGAATACTAAAATAAATATTACTTATAGGAGTGTATTACTTATGATAAAATCTAAAATTAAAAACTCTTTTATTTTTATTTTTTTATTTTTAATTATTTTTTCTTTATCATCACCGGCATTAGCTTCCACTGACAATTCAGATGAAAATATTAAAACCTTTATAAATAATCTTTTTGAAATTAAAAATAATATAGCTTTGAATGGAGATATATTAAATTTTAAAGATAGATATAATTTAAACTGTGGTGATGGTAAATGGGCATTTGAACACGAAGTAAAAAGAGCAAAATATTTAAGAGATTGGGCTTTAGAAAGGGGTATTATTATAAAATCTATAGATTCCTACCCCCTATTTAAATCCATTAATATAAATAAATCATCTGCATCTGTAAGAGTAGATGAAAGTATTAAATTTACCTATTCTTACTTAAATGACTCTGATAATTGTGAAAATAATTTTGGGGTCACCCTTTTTCATACTATAAACTTAAAACCTTTAAATGATTCATTTATTGTGTGCAAAGATTATTATTTAGATTGTTTTGAAGATGGTCTTAAAAATTATTCTGTAGACTATTCTGAAACTAAAATTGCAGATACCAAAACTCAAGTTTATAATTTCGTAACTTTTACTCCTACTATAAATAATCCCTCTTCAAAACTAAATTATAATAGAACCAAAGCTGCTGAGTATGCTGACAATTATTGTGGTGTCACTTGGGCAACTGGTAAAGAAAAAAACAAATACAATACTAAATATAAAAATTTTACTGGTATAGGAGGCAACTGTACAAACTTTGTTTCTCAATGTCTTGGAGACAAAGAAGGCGGTGGTCTTAAACATGATGGAAGTTGGTATTGTGTATATAAAAATTTTAACGGTGCAGAGGTAAGCGCTTCATGGTGTAATGCTGATGCCTTTAAAAACTATATTTTATATAGTGGAAAAGGTAAACTTGTTAAAAAAGGTGACTTCAAAAACATATTACAACCTACTACTGATTCCCCAAACGGAGTTTTATCAAAATTACAGGTTGGAGATGTCATTGCATATGCTCTTGGAAATGATGTGGACCATACCGCTATAATTACGGCCTTTGATTCTCATGGTTATCCATTAATAAATTCACATACTGTAGATAGATATCATGTTCCTTTTGATTTAGGATGGGGAGATTCCCATGTTAAATTTATTTTAATACATATACAGTAATTTTTATACATTACATATTAAATTATCCCTTAAAATTAACTTAGGCACATTCAAAAAAATAATAGACCAGTATGCTTGTCTATTATTTTCTTTCATATGCCTTATAAAATTCTATATAAAATATAAAAGCTATGTAATATAAGGTAATACCTTAATTTCATAGCTTTTAATCTATCTTTATTTTTGAATCTTATAATTATATTATTTTTAAATATACTAATTTATACATCCTTCTTAGGATAATATTGCTTAAAAGCCTCTTCATAATCTGCTGGTTTATTAAACTCTTGCACCTCACTTACATAGGACCCTTTTTTATCTTTTACAATCTCTTTCTTTATTGTTTTATTGTTTTTTTCATCATCTTTATTCATACCATACCCTCCTAATCTTTATATACACAAATATGTCTTTGCATTTTGATAAAACACAATCGTATTTATGCCTTAAATTCTTATTTAATTCTAGTATGGTATGAATCTATTATTAAAATTCTTATTTTCGAAATAAACTTTTAATAATATATCTTACTTATATTATTTCTTTCCCAAAAGGACATAAAGAAAGCTTTGCAAGTTTAAAAAACTGTATTCCAAAAGGAATACCTATAATTGTTATACAAAGAATTAATCCACTAATAAAATTTCCTATTGCTAAAGCAAGTCCACCAAAAATCAACCATAAGATATTTGCTAAAAAACTTACTGTGGAATCATTAGCTGTTACAATCTCTTTTCCAAAAGGGGCAAATTCAAGTGATGCCATTTTAAAGCATTGCCTTCCTATTGGTATTCCTATTATTGTTAAGCACCATAAACATCCTATAAGTATCCATCCAATTGAATGTATAAAACCTCCAAAAACTATCCATATTAAATTTCCTAAACATCCCATATATTTCTCCTTCGTATATAGTCTTTATATTTATATAATTTTATTTTATACAAGAATTAAACATTAACTCTAATATCTTATTAAATTTTAGAACTAAATTTAATAAATTTCAATATAGATTAAATCATCTACTTTATTAATTAGAACTACTCAATCTATATTTATACCTATTAAATCTACTCTACAACGACAGTTACCACATCATGTGTCACTGAATAACTAGGGTGTATATAAAAATATAATCCCTTCATTATATGTATTAATTATATCTATAGTTATAAAAAGTTTTTTACAATTTATTTTTAAAATATACATAAATTTATCTATTTCCCTTGAATACAATATTGATTTTTGTATATTTATGCATTATTATATAGTTATATTGTATAAATATAAAACAATTGAGATAAGGAGAGATTCTCGTGGAAATAAATGCATCAAAAAAATTAAATTTAATTGCACTACTTAAATTTATAATTCCATCAACTATAGGAATATTACTTTTTATGACTCCTATGGTTATACAAGGACAAGTTACTATTCCAGTAGCTACACTTTCAAAATTAGTGTCAATATCACTTGGAAGTGCTTTACCATTAATTATGACACTTTTAATATCAATAACTTTTTTTATATCTTTGATAACAAAGATGTTTAAGCCTAAATTTATAATTAACAGTAAATATTTAAATAATTTATTTAATGTATCGACGGTTTGGTTTGCATCAAGAATTTTAGGATTTATATTTGTTATATGTACTTACTTTAACATAGGACCTGAAGCTATTTGGTCCGAAAATACTGGCGGACTTTTACTTTTTAGTTTACTTCCAGTATTATTTGGAGTATTTTTATTTGCTGGATTATTACTTCCTTTAATACTTGATTTTGGTTTGTTAGAGTTTTTTGGAATACTTCTTAGTAAAGTAATGAGACCTATATTCAAATTACCTGGACGTTCTTCTGTTGATTGCATTACTTCATGGCTTGGAGATGGAACTATAGGTGTTTTATTAACAAGTAAGCAATATGAAGATGGATTTTACTCTAAAAGAGAAGCTGCTGTAATTTCAACTAACTTCTCTGCTGTATCAATAACTTTTGCTTTAGTTGTAATATCTCAGGTTAATTTATCTCATATGTTTGTACCCTTTTATTTAACTGTATCTTTGGCTGGTGTTGTAGCAGCAATTGTCATTCCAAGACTACCACCGTTAAGAAACATAGAAGATTCTTATGTAAAAGAGGTACCTAACAATACTGAGGACATACCTGAAGGATATACAAGATTTTCTTTCGGACTAAACAAAGCAGTAGAAAAAGCAAGTGGAAATAATAGTATATTAAAATTCTTTAAAGATGGCCTAGAAAATGTGTTTGACATGTGGCTTGGAGTAGCACCTGTAGTTATGTGTATGGGAACTCTAGCTCTAATATTAGCTGAATATACTCCTATTTTTGAATGGTTAGGTGTACCTTTTATACCTTTCTTACAACTTTTAAGGGTTCCTGAGGCTGTACTAGCATCAAAAACCATAATGGTAGGCTTTGCGGATATGTTTTTACCATCAGTAATCGCTTCATCAATTGCTAGTGATATGACTAGATTTATAGTTGCAGCTTTATCAGTAACACAACTAATATATATGTCTGAGGTAGGAGGCCTTATACTAGGTTCTAAAATCCCATTAAAGCTTAAGGATTTACTTTTGATTTTCCTTGCAAGAACCATAGTAACACTTCCTATAATTTCACTAATTGCTCACATTTTATTCTAATTAACAATTTAGAATTGATAATTGTGTTTGACTATATAATGAAAAAGAAGAGCTCTGTAGCTTATATTAGACCTACAGAGCTTTTTCTTTTAGTTATAATCTATATTACATTTAATCCTCTTTATATCCATCTAGATAAGAATGATGTTCACCATCCTCTATCCATCCTAATATTGCATCTTTATTTACATTTTCTGCTGCCTTAAATATAGATTTGTCTACATCATTAAAATCTTTCTTTATGTTTTCAATTAATGCTTTTATCTCATAACGTTTGTTTCCTATTTTCTTTGCAGCAACCATGCAGGCACAATTTAATGGCCATATACCACTACCTTGAATGAAGCGTTGTATATTCTTTTCCTCTATGTAATAAAGTGGACGTATAAGTTCTATACCTTCAAAATTTGTTGCTTTAAGCTTTGGAAGCATAGTTTTAAAGTTTCCTGCATAAAGCACATTAAGTAAAGTTGTCTCAATGACATCATTAAAATGATGACCTAAAGCTAACTTGTTACATCCAAGCTCTCTAGCCTTTGCATACAAAGATCCTCTTCTCATTCTAGCACACATATAGCATGGATAATCCTTTGCTATTTTGTTTGCTATTTCAAATATATCCGTATCAAATATGTTTACCGGTATATTTAAATAATTGCAATTATCTATTAAAAGCTCCTTTATATTTTCATGGTATCCTGGATTCATTGCTATAAACTCAAGTTCAAAATTCACTTGACCATGACGTTTAAGTTCTTGAAACAATTTAGCCATTAACAAGCTGTCTTTTCCACCTGATATTGCAACTGCTATTTTATCTCCATCTTCAACAAGCTTATAATCTTTTATTGCCTTTATAAATTTTGACCATACAGTCTTTCTATACTTTTTTATGATACTGCGCTCAATTTCCTCTAAAGGCTTTCTTTCATTAAATGGGACTAAAATGTCACATCCCTGACCTGCTATATCACTCATAAAAGCACCTCTCTTTCCCGAAAATATTATATCATAAAAAAGTGTCTACGCCACCTTTTAAGTGACAAGTTTATAGTTATAAGTAACAAGTTAATGAAAAAGCACTTATGTCTTTACTAATTCATCGAATAATTTATACTATATATTCATAAATATATACATATGTGATAGAATTATCTTACAGGGGGTATATACCTATGTTTTCTAAAATAACTGAAGTTAAACCTACAATGGAAAATAAACTAGAAACACTAAATAAAAGCAGTAAAAAAATTGTTAAATCCAAAGAATATATTGATCCTTTATCTTATTATAACTTTATAGAAGGAATTTTAATAGATGAGTTCAAATTTTTATGTAAAGAATTAAACTTTTTAGCGATTAGAAGAAATCTTACTTTAAAAGATTGTATAAGCATATTAGAGACCTTAGAAAAAGATTTCGATTCTTATTATATTTTGTGTGAAAATATAGATAAATTTTTAATAGTACCTGACGACATATTTAACTTATTTTCATATGAAGATGTGACTGACATAAGAGATATTATATCTCCTCTTTTAAGGGACCTTAAGTCTTTATATAAATATAAAACTACATATGAATTATATAGGCAAAGTAAAGCCCTTACTAATAGCTCTATTTCCAAGTTAAGCTACAGTAAAAGTCTATATAATATTACAATACCTTATGACAATGATTTTAAAATAATTGATGAGTTAGTTATAACTAATAATGGTATATTTGCATTAAAGATATTTAATTTTTCTAGAGATAATAATGTTCATCTTGAAGTTTCTCCTGACGGTAGAGCTTTTAAACATCAAGGGATGAAAAAGAATTTAATTTCAAGATCTCTCAAAGAAGATTTATCTATCCCGTGTAATTATATAGAAAAGTATATTAACTTAAAACAAAAAAAAGTGTGTAATGAACATATAAATGTTCATCCATTAGTACTTGTTGTAAATGATGAGGCTTCTATATTAAATTCTTCAAATATACCTATATTAAAGATTGATTCACTATATTCTAACTTGATAAGTCATGATAAAATTTTAAGTAATGAGCTTGTAGATTACTGTCATGAGAACATAACGGCAAACTTTTTAAGTCATATTGAAGAAATAGATTATAAATTTGATTTAAATAACTTAGATTTAATTAAAACTATATTTGTATATCATAGCTTTTTAGGAAATATTTTAAATACTCTACGTGACATAGAAACTTCTGCCGAGACAACTTTAAAGGATCAAAAAATCAAACGAGAATTTTCAAATGCTCGATATGAGAATCTTAGAAAATTCAAATTATTATATTCAGCATTAATATGTATGTGTATAGTATTTATACTTTATAAAAGTGTAAATACAGCAATATTATATGAAAATGTACGAACCTTTAACGACAATTTAGAAACTGCTATAAAAAATTCAGATGAAACCGCATTAGATAAAGTTCTAGTTAATAATGAAATTCCATCGTCCGAAAAAAAAGCTTTTTTATCACTACTTAAAGATGATGAATCGTTTATTAATAGTATTAACTCAAAGTCATTTTCTGATAATGCAGATGAAAATGTTCAAGTAAATACTAATCTATATTTAACAAGTGATAAAAAAATTGACTTAATTCCTTTAAACATAACATTACCCTCAGATGAGCCAATATATTTTAATGATGAAAAATTCACATCAAAAAATATTGAATTGATACCTGGAATATATTCAGTTTCAAAAGTAAATTCTAAGGGTGAAAAAGTTAAAATTAAAGATGTTAAATTAACTTCTAATACTGAAGTTGACTTAAAGTAATTTAAAACTACAAAGCATTAGGCACATGAAAGAAAATAACAAGTCAAATATACTAGCATACTGACTTGTTATTTTTTTGAATGTGCCTTATTGAAAGATTGAAAGTATGTAAAATAAAAATTTTATTTACACTGCTTTCAATGATGCTTTGTATTTTCATTATAAGCTTATCTAGTTCTCTGCTCCTATATAATATATATGGAGTATTTTTTATCATTTTAAGTAATATATAATACTTTTAGACTTTTATTATATGGAAATTTCACTGGATTACATTATTAAATAAATTATATTTATGAAAATTATTACTTTATTATACTTATATTTTTAAATTTCAATATAACTTTTCTATTTGATTTACATATTCTTAATATAACCCCCTATTTAATGTATAACTTTCATATGATTTTTTTAAACAATATTGACATCTACTTAAAAATATGTTATATAAAAATTATTGATTAGCACTCATCAGTAGTGATTGCTAACAAATATATTACTTATAAAGAATTTACTGATATAATAATTAAATAAGTAATTATTATTTATATTGGAAGGGGAGATTTAATTGGAAACAAAACAATTTAAAGCAGAGTCTAAAAGACTATTAGATCTTATGATTAATTCAATCTATACTCATAGAGAGATTTTTTTAAGAGAACTTATTTCAAATTCAAGTGATGCAATTGACAAAATTTATTACAAAACTTTAACAGATGACTCTTTAGTCTTCGAGAAAGAGGATTACTACATTAAAATAGTTGCTGATAAAGAAAATAGATTATTAAAAATTTCAGATACTGGAATTGGAATGACAAAAGAAGAGTTAGATGATAACCTTGGGGTTATAGCAAAAAGTGGCTCTTTAAACTTTAAAAAAGAAAATGACCTTAAAGATGGATATGATATAATTGGTCAATTTGGTGTTGGCTTCTATTCTTCATTCTTAGTAGCTGATACTGTTACTGTTATAAGTAAAGCTTTAGGTTGTAACGAAGCCTATAAATGGGAATCTAAAGGTGTGGATGGGTATACCATAGAACCATGTGAAAAAGATTCTATTGGTACAGATATAATATTAAAAATTAAAGAAAACACAGAAGATGAAAACTTTGATGAATATTTAGATGAACATAGATTGACATCTATAATTAAGAAATATTCAGATTTTATTAGATACCCAATAAAAATGGATATAACTAAAGAAAAACCTTCAAGTGATGATGAAAATAAATATGAAAAATATACTGAAGAAGATACTGTAAATAGTATGGTTCCTATATGGAGAAAAAATAAACAAGAACTAACTAAAGAAGATTATGAAAACTTCTATGCTGAAAAGCACTATGGATTTGATAAACCAATAAAACATATTCATATTAGTGTTGATGGTGCAGTAAGTTATAATGCAATTTTATTTATTCCTGAAAAAACTCCATATGATTTCTATACAAAAGATTATGAAAAAGGATTAGAACTTTATTCAAATGGTGTTTTAATTATGAATAAGTGTGCTGACCTTTTGCCTGACTATTTTAGCTTTGTAACTGGTATAGTTGACTCTGAAGACTTATCTCTTAACATATCTAGAGAGATACTACAACATGATAGACAACTTAAACTTATTGCTAAAAACATAAAAAACAAAATAAAAAGTGAATTACAAAGTATCTTAAAAAATGATAGAGAAAAATATGAAGTATTCTATGAATCCTTTGGAAGACAATTAAAATATGGAATATATAGTGAGTTTGGAAGCAATAAAGATCTTTTACAGGATTTATTAATGTTCTATTCATCAAAAGAAAAGAAAATGGTTACTTTAGATGAATATATTTCTAGAATGCCTGAAGATCAAAAATATATTTACTATGCTGCTGGTGAATCAAATGACAGAATTGAAAAGCTTCCTCAGACAGAAGTGGTTTCAGATAAAGGATATGAAATATTATACTTTACAGACGATGTTGATGAGTTTGCTATAAGAATGTTAATGTCTTATAAAGAGAAAGAATTTAAATCAGTATCTAGCGGTGATTTAGGTATAGACACTGAAAAAGATGAAAATTCTTCTGACACTGACAATAAAGAAAATAATGAGTTATTCCAACACATGAAAAATGTATTATCAGATAAAGTTAAGGATGTTAGATCATCAAAAAGATTAAAAAATCATCCTGTATGCTTATCAAATGATGGTGAACTTTCAATTGAAATGGAAAAAATACTAAGTGCTATGCCTAATAATGAAACTATAAAGGCAGATAAAATTTTAGAGATAAATATAAATCATGATGTCTTTAAATCACTTAAAGAAGCTTATGATAAAGATAAAAATAAGTTTGACCTATACACTAATTTATTATATAATCAAGCGCTTCTTATAGAAGGCTTAACAATAAATGATCCTGTAGAATTTACAAATAATATCTGCAAAATAATGGTATAACAAAATAAGTATAATGAATCTCAAACAAAAAAATATTTAATGTATATACTATAAATAAACCGTACACTACATTTAGTAGCGTGCGGTTTTCTAATTCTTATGAATAAAATATACCTCTTATAATAGATATTCAACCAAGTGTAAAGTCAAAAAGACTAACTATAAATTTTCTATTCTTATTATATTTTCTATTTTTTCCGCATCTTCTAAAGATTTTATCCTCTCTATTGCTTTATTAATATTTCCCTCTAAAGTACTATGAGTAATAAACACTAAAGTAACTTGTTTTTCTCTTTTACCCTTTTGGATAACTGATAATATACTTACATTATTTTCACCAAACACAGTAGAAATTTCACCTAAAATTCCTGGTTTATCTTTAACAGTTATTCTCACATAGTATTCTGATTGTATACAATCCATATCTTTTATATCATTGCTTTTATCAACCTTTTTAGAATTAAATTCACATGATATATTCTCTTTATTTCTTAAAATAGATACTATATCTCCTACAACAGCACTTCCTGTAGGTAGTTCTCCAGCTCCTCTTCCACATAACATTAAATCTCCTACTGCATTTCCTTTTATGAAGACAGCATTGAAAGAATCATTTACATTGGCAAGAGGATGTGTTTGTGGAATCATTGTAGGATGTACTCTTAGTTCTAATTGTCCATCTCTTTCTTTTACTATAGCTAGTGGTTTTATTACATAGCCAAATTCTTTTGCATACTCTATATCAATAGATCTTATATTGGTAATTCCTTCTCTGTGAATTGAATCTATATTAACCATAGTATCAAAAGCTAGAGAAGATAAAATACTTAATTTATACATAGCATCAAAGGATTCTATATCTGATGTTGGATCTGCCTCTGCATACCCTTTTTCTTGGGCTTCTTTTAATGCCTGATGAAAATCTAATCCCTCAAGAGTCATTTTTGTTAGTATATAATTAGTAGTTCCATTTATTATTCCTATAACTTCTTCAATTTTATTTGCTGTAAGACTTTCTTTTAAACCATGTATAATAGGTATTCCTCCCCCTACACTGGCTTCATAATAAAACATTACTTTTTCTTCTTTAGCTGTTTTTAAAAGAATCTTTCCATTTGTTCCAATAGCCATTTTATTAGCTGTAACTATATGTTTTTTTCTTTTCATAGCTCTTACCATATAATCCACTGATGGTTCTACTCCACCTATAGCCTCTACCACAATTTCTATAGTATCATCCATTAATATTTCTTCAAAATTAGTAGTTAAAAGTTCTCTTGGAACATCTATATTTCTATTCTTATTTAAATCATTTACCAATATTTTGCTTATTTCAATATCATAACCTGATCTCTTTTGAAGTTCATCTTTATTCATATTTAATATTTTCCAAACACCTTTTCCTACATTGCCCAATCCTAATAATCCTACTTTTACCTTTTTCATTTTCATCCCTCTTTTATATTAATTTCCAAATACTTCATATATGGATTTGATTGCTTTTTCAAACTGATTATTTTCCACCCCAATAATTATTGTTATTTCGCTTGATCCTTGGCTAACCATTCTTACATTAACTTCTGATAAGGCTAATGCTTTAAATACTTTAGAAGATATTCCTATAGTCCTATTCATTCCTCTACCAACTACTGCTATTAATGCCATATGTGGATGTACCTCTATAGCCTCTGGATTACACTCTCTATCTATTTCTTTTATTATAGCTTCTAATTTGCCATCTAATTCTGCCTCTGAAATTACCAATGATACTGTATCTACTCCAGATGGCATATGCTCAAATGAAATATTATGGTCTTCAAGTATAGATAAAATCTTCCGACAATATCCTTGTTCCCCATTCATCATACTTTTTTCTACAGTTATAACTATAAAATCCTTTTTACCAGCTATACCTGTAATAGTACCAACATAACTTGCTGGTCCAATATCATTTATTATTAAGGTTCCATGATCTTCTGGTCTGTTAGTATTTTTTATATTTATTGGAATTCCTGCTTTTCGTACAGGAAATATAGCTTCTTCATGAAGTACAGTAGCTCCCATATAAGAAAGTTCCCTTAATTCTCTATATGTTACTTTTTTTATACTTTGGGGATTATCTACAACTCTAGGATCAGCCATCAAAAACCCTGATACATCAGTCCAATTTTCATATAAATTAGAATTAACATAACTAGCTATTATAGAACCTGTTATATCTGAACCACCTCTTGAAAAAGTTTTTATTTCTCCATTTCTCATAGAACCATAAAATCCTGGTATAACTGCTTTATTTATATTAGATAATCTATTATTTACATTAAATTTAGTTTTTTCTTCATCTAATGTTCCATTTTCTTTAAAAAATATTATTTCAGAAGCATCTATAAATTCAACATCTAAAAAATTTGCTAATATTAATCCATTTAAATATTCTCCACGGCTTGCAGTATAATCTGCCGAAGCTCCATTTTTAATTTTTTCCTCTATAAGATTCAACTCTTTTTCTATATCAAGATTTATATGTAACTCTTTTACCAAATTTACAAATCTATTTTTTATAATATAAAATACTTTATCGAAACATATGTTTTTCTCAGCATGTTCATGACATAAATACAATAAATCTGTTACTTTCTCATCTTCTTTGTATCTTTTCCCAGGTGCTGATGGCACTACATATCTTCTTTTTTCATCACTTAATACTATTGCCTTAACTTTTTCAAACTGTTTGCTATCTGAAAGTGAACTTCCTCCAAACTTAGCAACTACTATATTTTCTATAATAATCCTCCGTTCCATGCAAAGTAACCTTTATTCTGCATTGCGTTTTTTTAATGTAGCTCCAACATTATCTAATCTCAGTTTTTTTATACTCCACTTATTATTTAAATTACTTAACATTTCTGATATCTTTTCAAAAAATTCTAAGTTTGTTTCTTCTACCAAAGCCATAACTGTTGGCCCAGCACCACTTAAAAATATCCCTAAACAATTTAAATCATTACAAATTTTAATTATGTCATCAAAGTTATCTATAAGCTCTCCTCTATAAATTTGATGAATTCTATCTTCACAGGCAACTTTTAAAAGACCTAAATTAGAATTTGATAATGCAGATACTAGCATAGATACTCTACTAATATTAAATACTGCATCTTTATAAGAAATCTCCTTAGGTAAAACTGCTCTTGCCTTTTCTGTAGATAAAGTAAATTCAGGTATCAATGCACAGAAACAAATATTTTCAGGTGCAAATATTTGATTATATAAAACTTCATCATTATCACATATAGACACAGTCATTCCCCCAAATAATGCAGGAGTTATATTATCCGGATGACCTTCTATTTTAGTTGCTAAATTTAATATTTCTTTTTTATCTAACTTATTTCCACTAATTTCATTGGCAGCTAATACTCCAGCTACTATACAAGAAGCACTGCTCCCTAAACCCCTAGATAGTGGAATTTCAGATTTTATTTTTATATGTATTCCTTTCGGATTATATCCTGTTATTTTAAAACATTCCTCCATGGCTCTATATATTAAGTTATCTTTTCCCCTATATTTTTCATCACATCCTTCAATTACTAATCCTTCCTCTATTTCTTCTATATAAAATTTATTATATAAATCTAAGGCTACACCCAAGGCATCAAAGCCTGGACCAAAATTAGCACTAGTTGCTGGCACCTTAATTTCTAACATACTTCCCACCTACAATTCCAAAATTTCTTTTATTACAAGCTTCATTTCTTCTTTATCACATACACCTTTGTGTAATATTTCTTTTGAATATATATCCTTTAAATTTTTAGGTATTTGTAGATTTGTATGTGAAGCTAACTTTCCTAAAAGCTTACAATCATCTAATTCATACTCATCTATATTTAATGCTTTGCATACAGCTCTCGTAAACTTAAAGGGACTTGCTGTAGATACTATTACAGTTTTAGTTAAATCCTTAGTTTTATCTTTATAATCTTTATAAACTTTATAGGCTACTGCAGTATGAGTATCTATAACATATCCTGACTCATCATATAATTTTTTTATTGTATTTGAACACTCTTGATCTGATGCAAATCCCCCATAAAAATCTTTTAGCTTCTCTTTCACATTTGATTCTAATTCATACTTTCCATATAGCTTAAGCTTGTCCATAATATCCTTAACTCTACCCTCATCATGATCACTTACTTCATATAATAACCTTTCTAAATTACTAGAAACTAGTATATCCATGGATGGAGAATTAGTAATCTTAAAATCTCTGTTTTTATCATATACTCCAGTATTAAAAAAATCGCTTAACACATTATTTTCATTTGATGCACATATAAGCTTATTTATTGGCACTCCCATGTTTTTAGAATAATGTGCTGCTAATATATTTCCAAAATTCCCTGTAGGAACAACTATATTTATCTTTTCACCAATATTTATCTCTTTATTTTTTATCATTTGTCCATATGCATATATATAATATATTATTTGAGGAATTAATCTTCCTATATTTATTGAATTAGCGGATGTTAACATATAACCTTTTTCCTCTAATGATTCATTAAATTCTTTATGGTTAAATATATTCTTTACTCCTGTTTGTGCCTCATCAAAATTTCCATTAATTCCAATAACAAAAGTATTTTCTCCCTTTTGAGTTATCATCTGTCTCTTTTGAATATCACTTACACCATTTTCCGGAAAAAACACAATTATTTTTATTCCTTCTACATCTCTAAATCCTTCTAATGCCGCTTTTCCAGTGTCCCCAGACGTAGCAGTAAGGATAACCATTTCTTTTTCCATTTTTAGTTTTTTACATGAAGCCTTCAATAAATGTGGCAATATAGATAATGCCATATCTTTAAATGCTAAAGTAGGTCCATGATAAAGTTCTAAAAAGTAAGCTTCCCCTTTTTTGTTTAATGGAACTATAGTTTTTTCATTAAATTTACTATCATATGCCTTACTTACACAAGTTTCTATATCATCTTCACTAAAATCTGTTAGAAATTTTTTCAATATATATATGGCTAAACTCTTATAGTCTAAATTACTTAACTCTTCAAAAGTTAGATCTATTTTGGGAAATTTAGCTGGTATATATAATCCTCCATCATGGCAAATTCCTTTTATTATAGCCTCTGATGATTGTACTAATTCTTTTCCTCTTGTACTCTTATACAAAATTTTCATTTGTTATCGCCCCCATTAATGTTGATTTTAAACAAATTTATATTTACATGTAAAACTCCTAGATTAACTCATCTGATATTTATATTAAACATAATATGAATGGAGATTCGTTGTATATTATGCTACAGTGTTTTCCACACAAAGTCAAGTGTCTTTCTGCAGAATACAAAAAACTTTTTTCCTGATAATTAATTAATGAGTAGTAAAAGCCCTTATATGAAAACTTTTACTACTCATTAATATTTATTGTTTAAAATCTATAGGTTTCTCAAAATTAAAAGCCATTTAACCCTAGGTTTTATCAGCCTTCCAGTGTTAAATTTCTCTATAATTTCCTATACAACAAAAAAACTCCCGAGCACCTAATACTTGGGAGTTTTTTTGTTATTTTATTTTAAATGGGTTTAGCCATCTTTATCAGTCTTTCTCCTAAAATACTTCTATCAAAAACTTTTCTATATTTAAGTTTTTCATAGAAAGTACTTACATACTCATTTTTAGCAATAAGAGAAACCCCTTTAAATTCTTGATTTTTAGCAGTTTCTTCTGCATATTTCATAAGAAGCTTACCTACACCTAATCCTCTTGCTTCCTTTGATGTTGCAACGTTAGCTATATATAAATTTCCTCTTCTACACTCTCTAAAAATTGTATACTTAAAGTTATTTAAAATGTACAAGAATTTGTCATAAATACTTTCATAATAATGAATTACTTTCATATAAGTTTTCATACTAAGTGAATCAAGCTCATCATATGGTATTAATATGATTGCACCTAATATAACCTCATCTTTTTCAGCAACTGAAATATAATCTAAGTTATATCTAGATCCTTTGGTTGTAAATAGCTCTTTTAATACTTCTAGGCACTCTTCTTTACTTTCTCCCCCTCAAACGCTCTCTGGGTGAACCTCAGTACTATAGATAAGATTAGATAAACTATCTTTATCTTGTACTTGTGCCTTTCTAATTATTACATCTTTTTGTTTCATAAAATTCCCTCCAAATTTGATGATTAATATCATCCTTTCTTATATTATATTACAAAACACAAAAGATTCTAATGCTTCAAAAGCTGAGAAAAGTGTATTAAAAGTACTTAAAGCATAAAAAACTATATTTGAATAATATCATTTTCGTACCTATTTTAGAGCATGAGAATATAATCTTCTTAGGCATATAAAAATAAACTAGTCAGTATGCTAGTTTATTTTCATATGCCTTATTCCATATCTTCAATTTAAATGTGCCTTATATTACGAATATAGTACGTATCATAAGCATCATCTAAGACATACCCGAGTTTTTGTGCTAAATTAACAGATTGAAGATTAGCTGCATCCCAACTTGGATAAATTCCTCTATCAAGACAATCTAAAATCAATGCGGATGCCGCTATAGTTGCTAAACCTTTTCTTCTATGGTTAGGATGTGTATCAATTTCAATCTCAATTCCATCATCATAAATACTATATGACGATGCTCCACAAACAACTTGTCCATCATACAAGATACAATAGCCTGTTCCTCTATTTATATAATCATCTATAGATTCAAACTGACTTGTAAAATCTTCTGAAAGCTCTTGAAAAGATGGGTCATAAGCCAAAGTTTTATCTGCTTTTTTAAGTTCATATCCTTCTGGTAATGCCTTTAAAAAAGATTGTATATGCTCACAATGAAGATATTTAGCATTCTTCTTAAATGCATAGCGTTTAAATTTTTCTATAGAGCCTTTATGAATAGTTTCTATACGATTCTTCCATTCATCAGTATTCACAATTACTAGACTATCTTCTGGGAGATTATATAATAACTCTTCTGCCCCCTTTGTGTTAGGATTTCCAGCATAAAATAGAAAATCTCCTACCACAACTTGTACAGCTGTAGGATTCTCAAGGTCATCAACCCAAGCATGTCCCATATGCCCTTGAAGATATGAAAGAATCATAGTATTATCCATATTTTCAAACATAGAAAATAACTTTTTTCTTAAATTTTCATCTACCTTATAAATCGTTATAATCACCTCATTATATATTTACTTGTTAAACTTATTTTATTTTTATTATACAACTTTATAAAGTATATTTTTGTAGTATTTTGTAGTAAAATTATGTTTCTATTTTTATAACTAACCCTTTACTACTATTAGCATCATTTTAAATCTTTCAGTTGCTTCTAACCCATGAGGAATATTAGCAGGCATAGCTATAAAATTTCCTTCTGTAACAATTACAGGCTCGTTATCTCCAATTGTTATAGTAACTTCACCTTCTGATACATAAACTAATGCATCTCCTGGTGCTGAATGTGAACTTATTTCCTCTCCCTTATCAAATGAAAATAAAGTTACACCTACATTCTGTGTTTGAACTATTGTCTTACTAACTACTTGTCCCTCAGCATACTTCACATCTTCTTTAAGTGCTAATACCTTTGCAAATTCTATATTTTTAAAAAACTTTCCATTCATAATCTTTTCCTCCTAAATTTTTATTCATTCTTAAAATTTATTTTTATTTAACTTATAATCTTATTATAACTTTATTGATTTTAATAAAATGTGATTTAAATCAAAATACCCAGTATAATTTATTTTTACATATATTATGTTAGATTGTTACGACTTAACTATAAAAAGCATTCCAAAAATAAAGCTCATCATTACCCAACAATGTAATAATAAGCTTTTTGTTTTAAATATAATCTTTTAAGCCTTCTTCATCTAAAATTATAAGATTCTTTGTTCCTATTATTTTTATTAATTTCTCATATTCAAACTTTTTCAATTTCCTACTTATAGTTTCCCTTGTTACTCCAATAAAACTCGCCATATCTTCTCTTGATAGAGGTAATTTTATAGATATATTTTTTTCTATAAGTTCCCCATATTTTTCCATTAAATCTATTAATAAATAAGCCAATCTTGAATCAACATCATTAGTTGCAAGATTCTGCACAAGATTTTCTACTTTTGCTACTCTTTCGCCCATAGTTTCTAATACTTTTATTCCAATCTCTGGCTTTCTCATAATTATATCTTTCATTTCATCTTTAGTAAGAGTACATATCTTAGAATTTACTATTGCTTTTGAGTTAAATCCGTATTTGGAAGGTTTTATTAGATCTAATTCTCCAAAAAATTCTCCTTCTGTGAGAACATGTAATATTTGTTCCTTACCATCTTTAGTATACTTATATAATTTTATATTTCCTTCATTTACAAAATAAAGTGTATTTGCTACATTTCCTTCTGTAAAAATAACATCGCCTTTACTATATTCCTTATGATTAATAGTTTTTACAACCTCTAGTAATTCTTCATTATTTAAATTTTCAAATATTGGAACCTTACTGGCACAAAGTTGTCCTCTACAGTTATTACAGCAATTTCCACAATTATTATTCATAACATAATCACCACTCTTTTTTTATTTTTCTTATATTAACGATTTAAAATTTCAGTTAATAAAATTTTTTCACCTAATATTATAACCAAAAATACTAAAACAAATATGAATCGTTAAATCCACCAACTATTTTTTCTTTTATTATTTTGACCTTAACAATTTAAAGTTTAATATATTTCTTTCGCAATATCTGTAACATACGTTACTAATTTAAAATTAATAATTTGTCATAGTGTTTTTTTATGACCTTTACAAATGGCACACATCAAGTTCTTTATAGAATTTGATTTCAATCATATTTTTATAAATTAAATAAATATAAACTAGAGCCATATAAAAACAAAAACATACAGAGATAAATTAAAATATTGGAGGAATACATTATGAAAAAAAATATTATGCTAAGTGAAAATATATTTTGGATTGGTAAAGTTGATGATAGAAATGTACCTTTTCATAGATTGACTTTAACTAAAGGAACTACTTATAATAGTTATTTATTAATGACTGAAAAACCTACAGTGATTGATACTGTTGATATAAGCTTTGGAAAAGAATTTATAGAAAATTTAAGAAATATAATCGGACTTGATAAAATTAAATATATTGTAATTAATCACACTGAACCTGATCATTCTGGCGCCCTTGGAAGCTTGGCTGCCAGAGCCAAAAATGCTGTAATTGTATGCACAAAGCTAGCTGTAAATGAACTTAAGGAAATGTATAAACTTCATAATAGAGACTTTCTAGTTGTAGGTGATGGTGATACTCTGGATATAGGTGGCAAAATCCTTAAATTCATAGAAACACCATATCTTCATACTGAAGAAACTATGATAACTTATTGTGAAGAGGATAAAATTTTATTTCCTTGCGATATTTTTAGTACACATTTAGCCAACTATGAGTACTTTAATGATATGGCAAAAGAAGATATAAAGAATGACTATGTTGGCTATTATAAATTGATAATGCACCCTCATAGAAGATATGTTCAGAATATGATTGAAAAGATAAGAGATTTAGACATAAGAATGATAGCACCATCTCATGGATTTATTATTAGGGAGGATGTTAAAAGCTTTATAGATATTTATGATAATATGAGTAAGAATACAGATTTAGATAAAAAAACACTTATTCTATACTCTACTATGACAGGTAGCACAAAAAAGATTGCCACTATTCTTAATGAAAAGTTTCAAGAGCAAAATATAACTTCAAAAGTCATAGATGTAAATAAGATCCCAATGGAAGAAGTAATGAAGTCTATTAATGAAGCTGATGCAATTTTCTTTGGCAGTTCCACTAGGTATGCAGACATGATTGGAAATATGGAAGATGTACTGAAGAACCTTAAATCTTTAAATTTAGAATCCAAGCTAGGCGCAGCCTTTGGATCTTATGGTTGGAGTGGAGAGGCTATAGAAGTAGTTCAAGACTATTTAAATGAAACTAATCTAAAAGTATTGAATACTTCTGATGTAATTAAATCTACTGGTATGATTGATATAGAATTACCACTAAGAATTAGGTTTTTACCTAACGAAGATAACCTAAAAAGCATTGAACGATTAGTCATATATATTGCCGATTTATTACTTAGTGCAATTTAAAAATACCGTGAGACATTAATTAAGAATATATCAATATCACCTCAAGCACCAATGAGATTAAGTATAGGACTATCTTACTCTCATAAGGTGCTTTTGAGGTGACAATTAATATGCCATAGCACAATTTTTAAATCTACTTACTATAACATCCTTTGTCCATAAATTTATAAAATCACTGAATTATCAGTGATTTTATAAATTTATCATTTTTCTAATATTTTAATGATTATTTTCGTTTAAAACTAATTTATGTACTATAATTTTATTATTCTACTTTTTCAAAATCTGATTTTGGTACTCCACATAAAGGGCATACCCAATCATCAGCAATATCCTGAAATTTTGTTCCAGGAGCAACGCCATTATCAATATCACCTACCTCTGGATCATAAATATAACCACATACTATACAAACATAACTGTCCATAATAAACCTCCTCAATATTTTTGAAATTTTGTGTTCATAATATCATTTCCACTTTCGTTAACTTTAATACATCCTATGCAAGTTCTGTGTAGTAATTATCTCTATTCGTATTTTATGAGTTTATTAGATGATTTATTTATTCTACCAATCAACTTAATCATTTTCTTTTTATAAGCATGTAACGCTCCATATGTGTTTTAATAGATCCATGTAATTATAAACTTTTTTCTAGAACAATGTATCTATTACTTTTTTAGTTGCTTCAACAAGATTTTTAAGACTAAGATTAGGTTCCCCATTGCCAAGTTGTTGCCCATGCTGGGCACATCTAAAAAGGATGTCTCAGATTACTATCAGAGACATCCTTTTTAAAAATTTATTTCTTTGTAATTGCAACTCTCCATACCTCAGGTCCTTCTTCTAGGTATTCCCATTCAAATGTTTCTGGTAGTTCCATTATAAACTGATAATATAGTGGACGAGGATCATGATCATTTACAAGTTCCATTTTTTCACCAGATGCTAAGCCTTCAAAAGTTTTAAAAATAACAGGATGCTTATCTCTTGGCTCATATTTTCTAGCATCCACAGTTGCAGCAAAATTTAACATATTTGATTCCTCCTAATTTTTATTATCTTTTCTTAAAATTTATTTTTTATTTAACTTCTGGGTTTATTATAACTTTATTGCTTTTAATAAAATATGATTCAAATCACATAATTTTAGATCTTTATTCTGATTTTGCTATTAATATCCCAAAATTTATACATTTATCTTCATCTTCACCTTCAGGACATTCTTGAACTGTTAAACCTTCACTTATTAATGTAGCTCCATATGATTTCATTCTATTTTCCCATTCTGTCATCCATTCACCGTTGCCCCATCCCCATGAACCAAAAAGTGCAACTTTTTTTCCTTGTATGTTTCTTTCTAATGATTTAACAAAAGGTTCCACTTCGCTTTCTTCTAATTCTTCAGCTCCAGAAGCTGGACATCCCAAGATAAGTATTCCTTCATTTTTCACATCATCAAGTGACACTGATGACACTTCTAATAATTCAGCTTTTTTACCTTCTGATTCTATTCCTTCTAGTATCAATCTTGCCATTTTTTCTGTATTTCCTGATTGGCTCCAATAAATGATTTTCATATCAATTCCTCCTAAAATTTATTATTTATTTTTGAAATTTATTACAGTCGCCTTAAGTCTAGACATAGACTCAATTGAGTATCTTATTCCCTGAGTTCCCATACCAGAAGCTTTTACCCCAAGAAATGGAAAATGATCTGGACCTCTCTCTGTCTTATTATTTATTTGAACTGTTCCTACGTCTAACTTGTCAGCCACATAAAAAGCATCATTAATATTTTCTGTAAATACCGCACTTTGAAGTCCATATTCTGATCTATTAGCTATTTCTATAGCCTCATCTTTATCCTTTACTCTTATAATTGGAATTACTGGACCAAATGGTTCTTCCCATGCAAGTCTCATATCTGTTGTAACATTATCAAAAAGTGTTGGGTAAATTAAATTACCATCTCTTTTCCCACCTACAACTAAATCCGCTCCTTTTTCTTTTGCTTCTTCTATTAATTCATAAACAAAATCTGCAGCTTTAGAACTAATAAGTGGTACAATATCTACGTCTTTTTCCAAAGGATTTCCTAAAGTAAGCTTTTTCATATTTTCTTTTATTTTCTCTACTAATTTATCTGCTATTGTATCTACTACTAAAATCCTCTTTACTGCTGTGCATCTTTGACCTGAATATGAATATCCACCTGCAACAATGTTACTTGCTGCTAATTCTAAATCAGCATCTTCTAAAACTATAGCTGCATCTTTACCACCTAACTCCATTAAAAGGGGTACCATATTGGTCATCCTAGAAATCCTAGCTCCTATTTCTGTACTACCTGTAAAATTGATGAAATTTATTTCTTTATGAGTAGTAATATAATCTCCAATTTCGCTTCCCCTGCCTGTAACTGTGTTTAATACTCCAGCTGGAACTCCTGCTTCCTCAAATATTCTTGCTAGATATAATCCACATAAACTTCCTTGAGTTGCAGGTTTTAATACAACTGAATTTCCTGCCATTAATCCTGGTGCTATTTTAGAAGCTGATAAATTTATTGGATAATTAAAAGGAGATATGGCAAGTACAACTCCTAATGGTTCCCTTTTTACAATTGATACTTTATTATTCTTAAAGCCTGGAAAGCTATCTCCTGGAATACTTTCACCAGATAAATTCTTAGCTGTATCTGCTGTAAACTTTATGAAATCTGCTGTTCTAGAAACCTCTGATCTACAACTTTTTCTATCCTTAGCAATTTCCATCATCATAAGCTCTGATAATTCATCTATATTTCTTAGTAAAATATCTGCTGCCTTATATAATACTTCTGATCTCTCACTTATTGTTATATCCTTCCACTTTTTTTGAGCTTCTTTGGCAGTTTGTACTGCACTATCAACTTCTTCTTTTGTCATAGCTGGAACTCTACCTAATAATGAATTATCTAGAGGTGAATTTATATCTATAAAGTTTCCACTCATACTACTAACCCATTCTCCATTTATTAAATTTTTGAAAGTCTTATTTTCATCCTTTATATAATCAAACATAATATATTTCCTCCTTAGTTATTTACATTTTTTACTCTTTTGTTATATCTTCTCCTGATTCAAACATTTCAAAATTTACATATTCCTTTTCAATTCCCATTGATATTAAATTATGATAAACATCCTTCATGAATGGTACCGGTCCACAAAAATAGAAGTCTCCATCCTTTGGTAAATTATCTATCATCCATTCCTTTGACATTCTACCCTTTATATAAAAATCTTTTCTTAATGCATCAGTTTCATTAGGACGTGTATAGAATACATTACTCTTGAAATTGTTATTTTCACATAATCTCTCTATTTCTTCTTTAAAACTATGATTCTTTGAATTAGGTATACTATAAATTAAATGTATTTTTCTACCACTACTTATTGCATCATAAGCCATTGTAAGCATTGGTGTTACTCCAATTCCTCCTCCTATTAAAACTAATGGCTTTCCATTATCCTTTAATATGAACTTTCCAATTGGTACAGTTATTTCAAGAGTATCTCCTATCTTTATTTCATCACATAACTTTTTACTTAAGAAGCCCTTCTCTTCTCTCTTTACACTTACTCTATAAAATTCTCCATTGGACTTCATAGACAATGTATATTGTCTAGGCTTAGTGAGAGTATTATCTTCATTTCTAAGTCTGATAGCTATAAATTGCCCTGCTATGAACTCTGGAAGTTTGCTTCCATCTGATGCCTTTAAATATAATGATGTAACTGCCTCATCTTCTTTAACTTTATTAAATACTATAAAGTCTTTAAATCCCTTCCATTTATTATCTGAATTCACCTTATTATCTATCATTGAACTCCCCTCTTCTTCTTTAGTTTTTCATTTTCAAGTTTATTTTTCTTGAATTTGTTTGATTTAATTTATGAGTTTATTATATCTTCATAAAAATAAATACAATATGATTCAAATCAAATTTTCAAAAAATAGCTAACATATATAATATAGGAGTTTAATAAAAGGTAATTAACTTAAAGCAAAAAAACAAATCCTAGCTACAATTAAGTAGCTAGGATTCTATATGGTAAATAATATTATATTAATATGGTGTAATTTTGTACTTTGTGTATCAATTATTTTTAAAATTATACTATTTCTTAAGCTTCCAAAAACATCTTCATATCATCTTCTACATTAGTGATTCCACCAATTCCAAAGTTATCTATTAATACTTTAGCAACATTTGGTGAAAGGAATGCTGGAAGAGTTGGTCCTAAATGAATATTTTTAACCCCTAAATGTAATAATGATAATAGTACTATTACAGCTTTTTGTTCATACCATGCTATGTTGTATGATATAGGTAATTTATTTATATCATCTAACCCAAATACTTCTTGAAGTTTTAGTGCTATTACAACTAATGAATATGAATCATTACATTGTCCTGCATCTAATACTCTTGGAATTCCACCAATATCACCTAAATTTAATTTATTATATTTGTATTTAGCACAACCTGCAGTTAATATAACTGTATCCTTTGGTAATTTTTCTGCAAAATCAGTATAGTAATCTCTTGATTTAGCTCTTCCGTCACAACCAGCCATTACAAAGAATCTCTTTATAGCGCCAGTTTTAACAGCATCTACAACTTTATCTGCAAGTGCTAAAACTTGGTTATGAGCAAATCCACCAACTATTTGTCCTTTTTCTATTTCAGTAGGTGCACTACATTTTTTAGCCATTTTTATAACCTTAGAGAAATCTTTTGTTCCTTTAGAATCAGCTTCTATATGAACACATCCCGGCATTCCAGTAGCACCAGTTGTAAACAATCTTTTCTTATAAGAATCTTTTGGAATAACTATACAGTTAGTAGTCATAATAATTGGTCCATTAAATTTTTCAAATTCTTCTTTTTGCTTCCACCATGCATTACCATAGTTTCCTGCAAAATGTTCATATTTCTTGAATTTTGGATAATATTGTCCAGCAAGCATTTCTCCGTGAGTGTAAACATCTACTCCAGTACCTTCTGTTTGCTTAAGTAACATTTCTAAATCTCTTAAATCATGTCCTGAAATTAATATTCCTGGATTAGTTCTAACCCCAATATCTACAGTTGTTATTTCAGGATGTCCATAGCTTTCAGTATTAGCTTTATCAAGTAAAGCCATACCATCTACACCAAATTTACCTGCTTGTAGTGCAAGTGTAACTAAGTCATCAACAGTTAAACTATTATCTATTGTGGCTGCTAATGCTTTTGCCATAAAACCATGAACCTCTTCATTATTGTACTTTAAGTTCATGGCATGCTTCATATAAGCAGATAGTCCCTTTAATCCATAAGTTATAAGTTCTCTTAAGCTTCTTATATCTTCATTTTCAGTTGAAAGCACCCCTACTTTTTCAGCCTTTTCATCAAATTCTATTGTATTATCAGCTGTCCAAGTGGCTGCATCTGGCATTATCATTTCTGTAGTTTGCATTCCAAATATTTTTTTGAAAAAGCCACCATTCACTTTTACTTCTCCCACTTTTCCACCAGCTTTAACAACTTTTACTTTTAACATTTCTCTTAATTTTAAAGTTTCTCTTACTCTATCTAAAATAGAATCTCTATCAAAATTTGCATTTGTAATTGTTGTAAATAAATTTTCTGTTATGTATTTATCTACAATACTATCTATAACTCCAACTTTTCTTCCTTCGTTGCTTACTATAGCTAGTCCTTTAGTTACATATATTAATAAATCTTGAGCCTTTGCTACATGCTCGTCTTTACCGCAAACACCTATTTTAGTACAGCCTTTACATCCAGCAGTTTCTTGACATTGATAACAAAACATTGACATATTATGTCCTCCTATTTTCTTTTTATATAAAAATTAATTATTTCTTAACTTCGACAATTTAAAGTTTACTACATTCTTCTCATAATTTCCGTAACATAAGTTACTAATTCAAAATTAATAATTTGTTTCTATTGATTCATATAACTCTTCATTATAATTCGCCTATTTTTAACTTATTATTTAAGAAATTATACTTTAGGTGTAAATCCACAATACCCTATTTCATCACATCTTCTCTTCATGTCCTTCCATATTTCCTTTTCTTTTATAGATTCTATTGCTGTAGGGTATAAAATATAATTTTCTTTAAATATGTGATCTCTTAAGTTAAATATTATATATTTTGCTGTATCATCAACCTTTTCTTTAAACTCATTAAATTCTAATTGAGAAGCTTCCTCAGCTGTCTGTATTAAAAGCTTTTTCTTAGCTCTTAAATCATCATGTTCCATTCTCATAATCCTAGTTGGACCAGTGATATTTCTGTCTTCCATCTCAGTAAACAATACTTTTTCTTCTCTTTGGTGGTGATTTTCTGCATCTAATATATTATTTGCAACAGTCTTTAATGCTTCAAATTCTTCTAAACTACTGTTATAGCTTTCTAATTTTTGAATTTTAGAATTAATTTCTTCGAGTTCTGTTAAAAACTCAAGAATCTTATCATGTTCAACAATAAGTGTATGCACAACATGACCTGGTTCAATTTTTGTTTTAATTTTATCAAGTTCGCCTTTTAGAACTTCCATATGAATATCACAAAGATGCCTTAAATCTTGAGGATTCATTCCTTTTTCTATTAAATTTTGTTCCGCAATTGATAGTTCAATAGGACTTATATTGGAAACAATATCTAAAGCCTCTTTTCTTAAAGGTTCTGTTATACCCGACTGATTTAATTTTTGTAAAACTTCAGTTAATTTTTCTATCTTTTTATTATCCATTTCTAATTCCTCCTTATATAAAACTAATTTTTAGATCACACATCTCTATGTCTCAATTCTACTTAACTTTGATTTATAAAAATGTGATTTAAATCAAATTCAAAAAATAAAAGAGCCATAACAGCACCTATAACGGCCCTGTCATAGCTCTCAATAACCATTTGTTATTATCCTTTAAACCATCTAACCATTTTTCGTCTGCCATATTACACCTGCCTCTCTCAAAAAGAATAAAAAATATAAAAAAATATCCTGTATTGCCTATATATCTTAAGTACAAACTTAAGACTTAAACTTTACAGGATATTTTAAAATAAAAAACATTTATAATTTATAAGGAATTTATTGTTGAATTACATATATTAACGCACCAAGTTAGTTCTTGGTGCGTTAATAATTATTTATATTCTAAAGTCCTTTTTCGTAACTTTCTACCATTCTTTTAACCATTTCTCCACCAACACTTCCATTTTGCTTTGAAGTAAGGTTTCCTTTATCTGCATTTTCATAGTTTTGTATTCCAACTTCTGATGCAACCTCGTTTTTTAATCTGTTTAAACCTTGTTTTGCTTCTGGTACTAAAGTTTTATTATTATATGAAGACATATTAGTCTACCTCCTTAAAGTTTTATAAATTATTATTTGCCGGCATTAATATCTTAACCAACCTAGTAAATAATAATCTATAAAAATGTTAACACAAACAGTACTTAAAACCTATATTGGATAATTTTAAGAATTTTCAAATCATATTTTCTATAGTAAGTTTATTTCACAACTTGTTTACTCATAATTACCTCCCAAATCTAAACACCATTGTAATTGTAATTATTTACATTAATGTTTGTATTTGTATTTATATTCCACCTAAATGTTTATATTTTCAGTTTGTGCAATTTTAGAAGAAATTCTTGTCTTAGATTCGCAAGTAAGCCAGGTTGGAAAAAGAGGTTAAAGAATTTAGATTTTCTAAGGGAAAAGTATGTCCTATCTGTAATTCTGAAACTATATCAAGAAATGGTAAGTATAATGGCAAACAAATATTTTTATAATAAAATAAAGTTCCTACAGAAACATATTAAACTGTAGAAACTTTATTAGAACATATATAATTAACTTAATTCCATTTCTTATTATTATTATCTAGAAACATAATAACGTTACTACTATCATTTGTATAATTGATAGCACTTATTCCCGAGCATATTTAAAATAATCATCTCTATCTATAGATCTTGTATTCATATACTCAAATTGATCTGTAGCTAAATTCAATTTATAATCATCTAGTTGTTGATTATATGACCTGTTTCCTCTCTAACCTCACGTTTCAATGTTTCTTCATAAATTTCTCCTTCATTTTATATAATATCGAGTTTCAGTAAATATTTGATTCCTTACCATTATCATATAAATATTGTAACGTAAATTATTTTAGTAGATAAGGGCAATCAAACCGTTTTTCATATGCATCATTTTCTTTAAGCTGTTGATCCCAGAAAAAGTTTATTAGCCCAATCTTGGTAAATACCTTAAAGAGAATTTCCATACCCTTTCTCAATCGAACTGGTCTGGCCAACTGGGAAATACTGCTTGGGCTGAAACTTCCTTCACACACTAAGTTAACAATAGAATTTACCATTGGTTCAATAATCTTTTCTTGAGCCTTAGTAGGCCTCATCTGTAAACCTTCCACCCCACCCTTAATTGCTGTACCAATATAAGTTCTTCCCAATCTGAGAGCTAGCCTCTCAAAATATGCCTCGAGATAGTGAGACTGGCTACTTTCTGGAAAGCCAGATTGTACAAAAAAGCTTATACTTCCTCTGGAGGTTTGAAGTTTCTCAATAAATCCCATGACATGGGAAGGCATTGCATGAACATATAATGGCATGAAGAACATTACATGATTCTCTCTTTTAAAAGCCTCTGCCCATTCCTCCCATTTATCTACTTCCTTCAAATCACGAATCTCAACCCTATCACTAAGGGCTTCAATAACTTTTTTCAGAATAAGTGTGGAATTACTGCCACTCCTTCTAGGAGAACCATTGTAAATCACTAGTTTTTCCATAGGTTCAATTGAATTAAAAGCAACAACCTGTCTTTTAGCCTTTCTTGATTCCAGTAGGCACAATTGAAGACTGCCATCTTTTACAATGCGGTAGGCTTTAGATTGAAAATGGTAGGCCGTACGATACAAATAATCCTCAATAACTTGTTCTTCTTGAGTAGTTATACCTTCAGTATCATAGTAAAATACCATATCAGGATAGCTCTTATATCTAGCAACATGATGACATTCTCCATTTACAATTTTTATATATGGATTGTAATGTGGAATTGTCCTATCCAAAAAAGCTTTGGCTTTATGGCTGATAAATCCTTGAGCTGTATCGATTAATAAAATTACAACATCACTGTTTACATAGTTGGGATAAGATTCAGCCATTTGATCTTTCATTACACATCTACCAGGGGTCTTGAGCCAACAGTTCCAACATCCAATACATGCAGTGATTGATTTAGCATACAATCTAACTACCTTCAAAGGCTCACCATAAAGATTTTGGATGGCCTCATAAACTTCACCATCTTGATTCTCTCTTAAATCAAATATAGTTTTCAATCTTATCTCTCCTTCAATACATTATCATGGTAAAAAGACAATTAAAGTTATTATTTAAGTATTCATTTTAGTAAAACCTGCTGGTGAACAATAATTTACTATTGTCTATCCTCTAAAACATTATATAAAAATTACCATATAAGGACAAGTATGTAACATTAATTTTTTATGGTCGCGTTAGTTGCCCAACGCACCCCGCACAGAATCCCGGCGTGCGGAATTACCGCACCGGGCTCTTCAAATATATTGCTTCCTTAATCAATCAAAACAAGATTCAAACCTAACCCTGAGTGGTAAGATAGTTGTCGTAGGAAGAATTTAATGTTATCCTCATAAATAGAAAAGATTAACTTCTGTTTTATTATCCAATAACTTTTTTTATGATAGGTTGATTTATGTGTGACTTATCTTTTCTCGTCAACACAACAAATCATCTTTCCAATGATTTTTATAAATATATTATATGCAAAAAAGAAAGCCCTTAAGTGCATCATCAAACACTCAAGGGCTCTACTCAACTATATTTTATTTTCTCACATGTTTCCTAACCCTGTATCAAGAAACATATACTATTTTTACCATTTCCTAACCCAAGCTATACCAATACCTCTAACTGTGTTTCCTTTTAAGCTTTAATACGCACTCGATGTGTTTCCTTTATGTATATATTACCCAGAATACTTTTCACCATTTATATGTCCACACATACGAAAGCTCTCAAATATGTATACATGCATTCTCTTCTACAAAAGCACATAGTTAAAGACTCTCTAAAAAATCAGCTCTCCTGGTTTATAGCCGTAAGGTAATTCTTCTTCACTTAAAAATTTGAAACTGTCATCACGCAGTATTGGTAAAAATACTTCGTAGGGTATCCTGGAAAACTCACAGGCATAATTACTGGCTCCAAACCATTTACCCTCTTTGCTACTCAAATTCAAATCTCTTGCAAATTTTGTATGGTTTGAGCAATCATGAACTACTAAATCCCAGTTTTCTTCATCAGCTATTTTCATGAATTTCAGAGTTAATTCCCTACTCCAAATCGGAGATATATAGCCATGTCTAGAAATATACATATTTTCCTCATAATAATTATCTATGTTATTCTCATTTAAATGTAGTTCTGCACAATTTATAAAATCGAGTTTTGTCTCTAAGATTGCTTGCTTTTTCTTAAAAAAAGCTTCAAAAAACTCTGGAGTCATTGGAGTTTCAATACCTACATTTTTAATATATTTTTTCGCTATTCTAATATTTTCAATAACTTTGTCCGAACAATTAGATGCACCCAGGTTGAAACGTATCTCGTCAAGACCAGCTTCACCTAATGCTTTCAATGTCTCTTCCGTAGCTAAAGTACCATTTGTATATAGATGTTGATAAACTTGAGCATCACTAAATTTCTTTATAACCGAATAATATTTTTCAATTTCCATAAATGGCTCTAAATAAACGTAGCAAATGCCAGTAGGTTTGTGGTGGATGGAAAGAAGTAAATCAATATCCTTCTCATAAAATTTTGCGCCTCCGATTTCCCACATACCTTCACCAACTGGAACCATATCATCTAGTTCTCCATAATTATAACAGAACTTACACTCTAAGTTACATTTATTCGTTTTCCTAATTGCACTCAAACCAGTTCCTAACAAACAAGAACGACATCCTTTGGGGAATTTGCTTTCATTTCCCACAAAAAAAGTTCTGTTCTCTAAAGTTTTGAAATTCCTAATTTCCGACATTAACGTATCATTTCTATGATCAATTGCTGCCTCAATTTGTGCAAATGTAGAGTAAATGATTTCTTGTTGTTTTATCATAACTTCCTCATCCTCTGGCAATATTGCAAAAAACTCAAACCATATCAACGCATCTTTCTTTGAAATTTTCATAATGTATCCTCCTCTAATTAATCTTCCTAAAGATTCAATCCAAATCTTCTTGCTGTGCTTTTTCACATATTCTTCTAAAGACAAACGTATTCCACGTGTTTCCTTTTGGGATATATTCCCCAGAACACTTTGCTCTATTTATATGTTCCCACATATGAAAACCCTCGAATGTGTGTACATACACCCAAGGGCTTCAAATCATTGATATTACTAACTTTTAGCTATATGTGTTTCTGTACAATTAAAAAAATCTCTTGCTTTTTCACAACCCTCAAGCCCTGATTCCTTCGTTGGGATTTGAAATAAAGTCTTGCTTTTTTCAATTTATTTTCTCAAGCATTTCTCATATATTCGATAGTTTCTTCAAGCATTTTCTCCTATATTTATCCCTCTGACTCTTTGATAATACATGATTTCAGCCATTGTTTCAAGCTTTTTCTCTTGCATTTTGGTTATGAAAAAAGCCCACTGTCAAAGCCTGTGAGCCATAAAAGCAAATCTTTATTCTAATTTAGTCAAACCTTTTTTATAAAAAGCAGAGGTTTATTGTTTAGTTACAGTTTCCTTTTAAGCTTTACTACCGTCTCCACGTGGCTAATAGGGCTTGGATTGATGCTCTCAAATTTTACATATTTTCAAAACATTTATAAATTCGCATAAAATTCAATATGTTAGGCATTTTAATTGTACTATATTTATCTCCTTTCTTTTTAACTCTAAAATTAAATGGTTTAACCCAGCACCGATCTCAAAGTTTAAACTCTGAGACTTTATCAGTAAACTCTAGCTTGTCAATATTCAAAAAGTTTTTTACTGTGTTTTTAAAATTATATAAATTATTATATTTCATAGTTTCCCCCTGTTTCTTATTAACGTATATATAAAAACAAGGATACCTGTGTGATTTTCCATAGTACCCTTGTTTTTTTTGTTCTCTTTACTCTGTTTCATTTTCAACAGGCAACAGTTTTTCTTTCCTTATTTCATGTAAAGTCTTTTCACTACCTTTAACTATGGTCCACTCATAAACACTTAGAGCTGACCATCCTGTAACCTTTTCTCCCCATTGATTAAATGTAAGTTTTTGACCATTATACTCTACAGTTTTAGTATCAATAACTGTAGCTTCTGAGTTGCCAAAATTCTTAATTACAACAGTATCACCAGCTTTTATAACTCCCCATTCAAATAATTTATCCATCCTTGGAAGATAAGATCTTGTGATAGGTGTGTTTCTCTTTTCTGAATACACTGATCTTTTTTTATCGTCAACTTCAACATAAAAATCTTCTAATGCCGGAGGAGGTAACATCCTATTAATATCTATAAAATAATTATTACCAATTTTCATTGGACTTAATTCGAAACAACTGATATCTACATTATTAGCTATAAGCCAAGCAACTGCTGATAGTGTTTGGCTATCAAAAGAAGATGCTATAAGAATAATTCTTTGCCTAGAATTAAATGTCTTAGCTGCATTATTCTTTTCAAGGAAATCATTCAATATTCTTGTTGCTTTTTCATAGGCAGTTAAATCACCTAGTTCAAATTCATCTTTATATTCTTCAATATAAGAAGCAAATATCTTATCAACAAGCTCATCAGTAGTTTTTATCTTAGCATAACTTGCCGCATATCTTATAGCCTGAAATTCAAAAGCCTCTCGTCTTTGTTTAATATCCTCAACATCTCTTTTGATTTCAATTAATACAAGATTACCATTCTGGTCTACTGCAGTTAAATCACTTCTTCCATTTTCCTTATTTACAACCTGCCTACCAACTACAAGAAGAGTTTCATCCTGAAATATAACTTCTATGTTTGAACGTAAGAATTCTTCAATGTGCTCTTCTTTCAAGTTTAAATTTTTAAAGTTAGTATTTGTTATTTCAATATCTTGAATATCTATAGATTTATTTATTTTTACTGGAATTAACATAATTATTACCACCTATTACGATTACGTTTATTATTTTCAACTTCTTCACTACTTTTTTAGCTTTAATATTTATATTATAACATAAATATTTTTCATCTTAACTCACTTTCTAATCATGAAGTGAAAAGATACTATTGAAAAAATATTATTATATATCCAATCTAAAGCTTTTAAGAACACTATAAAGAAAGCCACTGATTACCAATGTTCAGTGGCTTCTTAATTCTTCTATATAATTATTTGTTTTCTAAATAATAAAGTTTAACTGCAGTATAAAGATTTTCCCATAATCCAATAAATTTACCTGTTGCATTTGGATTATTTCCTAGCGTCTTACTCGCATCTACTACGCTTGAAATAAGTTGTGGCCCTATAACATCAAAAACTTTTATCGGATCATCTTTCCACACCATTACACCATCTTCTTCTTTTATTAAACTTCTAAATGCACCTATTATAGGATATAAAAATCCTTTAGGAGAATTATACTCATTTTTCTGTCCTGGTTGGCCAAACAATCTATCAAATTTTTTGTTCTTAGTTGAACATACAACTCCTTTGATTGCACCATACTTACCACCAGTCTTATTATATGCTTTTGCTATATTAGTCTCAATATAATCTACTAATGCAAAAATATCTCCCATTAGGGGCTGCATCTTTATATAGGGATTTTCTGTACCTCTTTCATAATCCTCTAAATATAAATCAACACATCTCTTTTTAGAATTATATGATATAATAGGGTGCTTTTTATCTCCAAATCTATCAATATTAAACATTGTTAGTATTGCTATTATATCTGATACATCTATTTCACCTTCTGAGTTCTCTTTATATGCTATATTTTCATAATAAGGTTCTTCTAAAAGAGCATCTTTTATAATACCAAACTTATTTTGTAATTCTGCAATAGATTTATCTTGAACCTGAACAGATGTATTTCTAGCCGCAGCCAAATCTTCATAAAACTCTTCTATTCCAGTCATTATTTCAATATTTACTCTCTTAGTAAACGTAATTAAATTCTTATTATTGCAAATTATTCTATAGGTATGTCCTCCATCTATATTTCCATGGACTGATTTATCTTTAAGATATATCTCAACAAATTTCTCTTCATCTCTGGTTATAACTCTTGCATGATGTGCTGAAATTAAAATACCTCTATTCAACAAATGAAAATTATCCGTTGAGGAACAAAGGAGACTATCTTCTATTTTTTTAGCTACATTTGTATTAAAATTTTGTTCTCTTGGATTTGTATCCATCCAAATATTCTCAGGTACATCTTTAACTAAAACCCTTGAACATATAGTTATTTGTTCTTGCTCTGTTCCTACATTTTCATTAAATGTTCTTACTTCTGTTACTGGAAACATAATTTTTTCACACTTGTCTAAATCATTTTTAATAGTTATTAATTTTTCTGCCATAAGAATATGACCTCCTTAAGATTAAATAATAAAGTATCCATAAGAGTATGAATACTTTATTATATTATATATTATTAAGTTTTATTCGTAAATGATTTTAACTTTACATTTTAAAATTTTTTCTAATTATCTCTTCCAACATACCTATTTTACACATATTAAAATTTAATAAATAATTTAAATGTCTATATCCTTTAAGCAATTGGGGTTTTTCTTCATTCCCCCAACATTTTTTACCATCAGTCACCAATGCAAATTCAATATTATTATTCTTTAAATCACCTTGCCTGTTTATATATGAATCTATTATTTCTTCTGGCTTTGAACCAGAACCGCTGAAGAAATTAGCTTCTATATTCATTACCGTCTTATCCTTTATCAATATAAAGTCAGCTTTTCTACTAGCTATATCATCAGAGATATCAAATCCCTTTTGTACTAACGTTTTAAATTGTTTTTGAGTTATTACTTCTATTCCATACTTTTCTGCAATACCTACTATTATAGGTTCAAGGGCTAATTCAAATGCTAATCCACCTCTATTTTTTCTTCCATTACTATCTAACCCTACTTCGCATCCTATTAGATAATCAACTAAGTGTTTTTCTAGTAAATCTGTAAATAAGTATTTCAATCCTATTTTTTTAGTAAAGTCTAAGTATTTGTCTATTTCTTCTTCAGTTAGATTTTCTTCCTCCCCAATATTAAATCTATACTCTAGCAAATCTTCTTCTAAAGCATCTATATTCACAACCTTTAAAACATCCTTACCTTTTCTCAAATTCTCTCTTTCATCTTTTGACAAAGCAAATAGAGCTGGCAAAACATTTATAACTGTTGGAAATCTCTTAACTATTTTTTTAAAATCATCATCATAGTTTTTGTTTTTAACTAATGCATTCAAAGTATTAAGTTCTATATTATATTGACTTACAATTGTAGCTGGTCTTTCCCAATTAACATAGAAATTAAAACCTCTATTTGTTTCTAGTAACGACTTAGTAAATATTTTTACTAAATCACTAGATTGTGTTTCTAAGTAACTCTTTGGTTCTGTGTTAACTTCAGTTATTGCCACTTCCATCCCCCTATCATCTTTATAATTTGTTATTAATAACTCTGTAATCTTACCTCTTCCACTACCTACTGAATTTATATTTCTTTTTGCATAAACCCTTTTTATACTAAAGTCTGAGTATAAATCATCAAAGAAATTATCTTTTTCATCCAAGTTTTTAGGATCTGAATTACTTAACATTATTTTTGCGCCTTTAGCATCTATGACTTTATAAAAATCTCTTAACAAAGTCTGTGCTTCATCGTTAAAATTACTTTTATTGTAGGATGTAAACCCACCTACTGTTACCGGTCTATAGGGTGGATCACAATATACAAATGTATCAGCATCTATATATTCTTCTAACTCATTAAAAGACTTATTTAATATCTTAACTTTTAATTCGCCATTTTCATTTCTTAAGTTTAATAATCTAGATATCTCCATCAATTGTTCCTTATCAAAGAAACTTGGATTGCTATATTTCCCAAAAGGAACATTAAAATCACCTTTTGAATTTTCCCTATATAATCCATTAAAACATGTTTTATTTAAAAATATAAAATATGAAGCTAGTTTTATACTACTACAATTAGAATTATTAAAATTAGTTCTTATTTCATAGAATAGTTTTTCTCTTTCTTCAGACTCTGCATTCAGATATTTAGTTTTCAATTCTTGTATTTCGCTAATTAAATCTTCTGGTTTATCTCTAATGACTTTATATAAATTTATTAATTTAGAGTTTATATCATTAATAATATACTCCTCAAAATAATCATTTTCTAAAAAACATATAAATACAGCACCAGCCCCAATAAAAGGTTCAACGTATTTTTTTAACTTTTTAACATCTGCAGGTAGCTCTTGTATTATTTCACCTAAAAGCTGCGATTTACCTCCTGCCCACTTTAAAAATGGTTTTATATTAGAATTCATTGTTATCACTCCTAAATCTACCTCATTACCTATTTAGTAATTCCGTTAATTATCTGTTTTATTCTTTTGTTTGTAAGCTCCAAATATTCTTTATCATTATCAATTCCTATAAAGACCCTATTGTTTTCTATTGCTACAACTCCAGTTGTCCCAGACCCGCAAAACGGATCTAAAATAGAGTCTCCTTCATTAGTACTTGATATTATACATCTATATAATAATCCTTTTGGTTTTTGAGTAGGATGATAACCGTTATTTTTTTCTCGCTTTGGGGTTGTTGGTATTTCCCATACGCTTCTCATCTGCTTACCACCATTTATTTCTTTCATAAGCTGATAATTAAAAATATGCTTTGCTTTTTTAGTTTTCTTTAACCAAAGTACTGTTTCTTGGCTTGCAGTAAAACATCTGCATCCCATATTAGGTGCTGCATTAGGCTTTACCCAGGTAATCTCATTTATTATGTAATAGTCCATTTTCTGTAATGCAAAAGCTATTGAATGAATAATGTGGTATATTCCTGATATCCACATAGTTCCATCATCCTTTAAAACCCTATCACAAGCTTTTAACCATTTCATATTAAATTTATAATCAAGTTCAACCCCTAAGGATTTATCCCAACTTCCTTTATTTACACTTGCCATTTTTCCTGACTTACACGTTATCCCGTCATTACTAAGCTTATAGGGTGGATCTGCAAATATCATATCTACTGATTTACTTTCAATTTTCTTTAGTTCTTTAATACAATCACCTAACAATAACTTATAATTATTCTCCTTGATATACTCCACACTATCGCCACCTTTATAACTAGTATCATCCAATCTATATTATAAAGGTATTTAGAAATAAATCCAGTTATTATTGAATATTATTTAAAGAAAATAAATAGATATTCATGAGCTAAAAGATAAAAATTTTTTTCCAAACTTATTTCCTCCCAGTATTTCGTAGAACTGCAATTATGTTGTTCTTTTATGATTATTTCCTTTAATCTAAACCCTTGATTTAAAAATAAATTCATTACATTAAATCCCAATGGAATTACGCAACTATTTCGCCTTATATCACCCATCATAACCGCGCAATATTTTCCCTTTTTTAACACTCGAAAAGCTTCTTTTGACACTGCTCTCATACTTTCATAAAAGTCATCAATATTAAGTAGCGATATGTCTTCATTAATGTCTTTACTATATTTTATAATATTTGAATACGGTGGATGCGTACATATTAAATCTATTGATTCATTTTTTATAAAGTTCAAATTTTTAGCATTACCTTTTACTAATTGAATGGAATTACTGCCCTTAACTCCTTCAATTCTATTTTTAGATAAATCCAATGCTATAGGATTAACATCACAGCCAATACCTCTTCTATTTAATAATTTTGCTTCAATAAGTGTAGTTCCACTTCCTAAAAATTGATCTAATATTAAATCATGCTCTTTTGAATATCTCAAAATAATATTTTTAGGAACGAATGGACTCCAATTCCCTGGATAATCCCCTTTATGTGTACCCCATTCCCCTCTTTCTTTAAAGCTCCACAAAGTTTTTGTTTCTAAATTAAATATCTCACTCATTTTCATCACCTCTATCTTAATAATCTTAGTCAATATCTGTCTTTTATATACAATCACTACTATTACTTGTATAATTAGTAGTGTATTTATACAAAAATCTAGTATTTATGAGGAGAGATATTATGAAATTAGATGAAGCTAAAAAACTAATAGATGCTTTAGCTGGTAAAAGATTTGGACAAGTCTTAAAACAAGAACAAATGACAGATATTATAAAGAACAAAGGCAAAAGTGGACAACTATTAGAAATAACATTAGGTCTAAATTTATCCAATACAAATTTGGACTTTGAAGATGGTGAACTTAAAACAAATAAATGTGATACTACTGGAAAACCATTAGAAACTATGTTTATTACTCAAATTTCAACAATGATAGATGAATTGTTAAATGGTAAAGATTTTTATGAAAGTAACCTATATAAGAAAATTAACAATTTACTCTATGTTCCAATAAGTAAAGTTGGTGACCCATCTGAATGGATGTTTTTACCTTGTGTCCATGTAAATCTAGATGATAATAAATTTCATGATTTAAAGTTACAATTAGAAAAAGATTATTATTCTATTTGTAATCAGCTTAATGAACATATAAAAACTAGCAGTGATGGCTTTATTCATACATCAAATGGTGAATATATTCAAATTCGTAGTAAGGATTCAAAACCTTATCATCCTATTTATTCAGATATTTACAAAAAAGAAGTTTCCAATAAAAATCATGCTTTCTACTTTAAAAAGGAATTCATGAAATACATTGTGAATATAAAGTAACTTAACTATATAACTAAATACTACATTTTATTATCGAAGGAGTTGTTAAGTGTTATGGCTAAAAATATATATGGCGGCGGTAGCCAAACAAATGCAAATGGACTTAAATTTGAACAAGAAACCGATTTAAGAGATGCTCTATTAAAGATACCTGGCTATGCTGTTCAAGGCAACACCCTATATTTTAACGGTAATTTTATAGGTACAATTGCATGCAAACATGACCTATACAGAGTATTACTAGAACCTAATGGAGTTAACCATAAAGAGGTTATATCTAAGAAATTACTCCCTGATGAAGCTATTTATTTAGAAAGTACAAAAACCGTTTTTATCATTGAAAAGAAATTTCAAAATGTAGCTGGTTCTGTTGATGAAAAACTTCAAACATGTGGTTTTAAGAAAAGACAATACTCAAAGCTTTTCTCTCCTCTTGGTATAAGAGTTGAATATCTATACATTTTTAACGACTGGTTTTCTCATCCGCAATATAAAGATGTACTAGACTTCATATTAGAAAATAACTGCTACTACTTTTTTAACGAAATACCATTAAACTTTCTTGGACTTCCACATATGAATTAAAAATTCATTAAAACTTAGTTGTTAACTATTTGCTCACTTTATTCAAACATAAACCAATTACTATGTTACTTAAAAGGAGGTTTTATCATGGCTATTTACTCACATGGTCAAGAGTTTAGTACAAGAGACGGTCAGAGGACTCAATCAATTATAGATATAGAATGTACCTCTGAAACTATTTATGTTTTTCCAGGAACACTTTCAGAAAATGATATCGTATTAAAGTATAGAGCAAATAACTCAAGAAGACGTACCCCAAAACATATACATTTTACAATAGACTTATTGATAAAAAAAGAACATAATGCAACTTTAGTTAATTCCTTCATAGACACACTATTAACAAGATGGAATAGTATTCAAGGCTTAACCTCACGAGATTATAATTTACTTCTAAACAACTTAGTTATTTCTCGTGATGCACAAATACTCCAAGACTATAGAGAATTGAATAACTATGGAGACTATTCAGTAGAATTTTTATTAAATTTTGGTGAATTGTTAATGCTACAAGAAAAAACTAATAGAGCTGATGCTTATATGTTTAGAAACGTAATGACTAATATTCGAAATGATGGAGATATCTATTCCATAGTTTCATCAGCAACGCATAATGGTAGATAATTAGTAAATATATTTCCTATCTTTGTATTAGGAAACATATTTAATTTCCCAAAAAGAAAAACCCTTGAAAATTCAAGGGTTTAACTGTGTTTCCTTTGTAGCTTAACTACCGTCTCCACGTGAGGAGTGTTAGGGAACATATCCTTAAGCTTTGTTTTCTGTACCGTATATCCATGCTCAGTTAAATACTTTAGATCATTAACCAAAGTCTTAGGATTACATGAAACATAGATTAAATCTTCTGCATTAAACTTAACAACATACTCCAATGCTTTTGGATGAACTCCACTTCTTGGAGGGTCAAGTATTATAATGTCTGGCTTATCCTTAAGCTCTGTTATAACCTTTGCTACGTCTCCTGCTATAAATTCACAGTTGTCTAAACCATTTAGCTTAGCATTCTCATTAGCAGCTACTACAGCCTCTTCTATAATTTCTATTCCTTTTACCTTACTAGCATCCCCTGCTACTATTTGGCCAATTGTTCCTGTTCCACAATAAAGATCAAAAACAACCTTGTTCTTTGCTGAATCTCCCATAAACTCTTTAACAATTGAATAAAGTGTTTCAGCACCTTTAGAGTTTGTTTGGAAGAAAGAAAATGGTGATATCTTAAAGTCTAATCCAAGTATATTCTCCATTATATAATCTCTTCCATATAAAACATCAACTTTCTCAGGTACTACAGCATCAGATAAAGAATCATTGCTTGTATGTATTACTGATGTTAATGTTCCTTGAAGTTCTAAACTTTTAACCTTCTCTAACCACTCTGTAAGATCAAAATCAACCTGAGTTGATGTAACAAGGTTAACTGATATCTCCCCTGTATTCTTACCTTTTCTTATTATAAAGTGTCTTAAATAGCCTTCATGAGCCATTACTCTATAATGTGGAAGCTTTGTTTCTCTAAAATACTCTAAAGTTAAATTAAATATTTTTCTAAAATCCTCATCCACAAGCATACAGCTTCCTACTGATACAATTGAAAAAGGACTTCCTTTTCTATGCATTCCAAGTTGAAGTTCTCCTCCTCTTTCCATGTCTCCAAAAGAAAACTCCATTTTATTTCTATACTCAAATACTTCTGGACTACCCTCTATTCCTAAAAAATCTCCCATAGTAACCATAGCATTAGAGAATAACTCCATAACCTCTACAGTCTTTAATTTTAGTTGTTGGTCATAGGATATGAATTGTGTTGAGCATCCCCCACAAGGTCCAAAATGTGGGCATGGAGCATCTATCTCATAAGGTGCTTTTTCTAACATCTCACAGACTTTTCCCTCTAAATAATCCTTTTTCTTCTTTGATACTCTTATTTTAACCTTTTGTCCTGGAATTGTTCCCTTAACATATACCTTTTTATCATTTCTATATCCTACACCATATCCGCCAAACTCAGTTTTTTCTATAAAAACTTCAAGTTCTTGTCCTTTTTTCATCTGTAAACTCCTTTTAGCTTATTTATTAATTGGGCTTAATCCTGCCATTTTTCTTCCTAGAGTGTTCCCACCTTTAGTTCCACCTAATATTAATGGATATAATATTTCTACTATTAATAATAGTACAATAAACATAAGCATCATATCTGCTATATATAAACCCAATACAAATCTTAAAAACAAGTCAGATGCTAATAACAATATATATGATATAACTCCTATTAAAACCTGATCAACTATTATAGATTGAAGCCTTTTTCCAAAGAAAGATTTCTTTTCACTTCTCTTTGGCATTACCTCTTCACCACCATTTTCCTGTCTTAATTCCATTTCCTCTAAATTACCATCTTCTACTGCTAAAATTTCATCTATAGTAATGTCAACCTTCTCTTCTTGTACCTTTTCATTTACATTTTCCTTATCATTACTTATCAAAGCTTATACCTCCCTATTTTTTACTACTTTTATTAATATACTACAATTTAAGTATGATGTAAATATTACTACTTTATTCAACAAATTATGATATAATTTTGTTGTTAGGCACATGAAAGAAAATAGACTAGCATACTGACTGTTATTTTTTTGAATGTACCTTAACTTTTTAATATATAGGGGGGATAAACATTGTTAAATATTATATTTCTATGTATAGCTGGATTTATTGCTGCATTCGTAGATTCAATTGCAGGTGGGGGTGGACTAATAAGTGTTCCTGCTTTTTTGATTGCAGGTATACCACCTCATATAGCACTAGGTACTAATAAATTTGCTGCTACTACATCATCACTAACCAGTTCTATAAAATTTGCAAAATCTAAAAAAGTAAACTTTGATATTATAAAATACTTAGCTCCTTTTACTCTTGTAGGTGCAGCACTTGGAGTAAAATCTGTACTCCTTATAGACCAAACCTTTTTATATCCTTTAGTTACAATTCTTATATTATTTGTTGGTCTATACACATTATTCTCAAAAAACTTAGGAGCTGTAAATAAATTTGAGGATTTAACTAAGAAAAACTTAACTTTCGGCATGATTTTTGCTTTTATCATAGGATTCTATGATGGATTCTTTGGACCTGGAACTGGCTCATTTTTTATATTTGCTTTTATAAAAGTTTACAAATTTGATTTTGTAAATGCAGCCGGAAATGCCAAAATGCTTAATTTCGTAAGTAATGTTACCTCTCTTGTGGTATTTGCTTTAAGCGGTAAGATAAATTACTCTTACGGAATATTAGTAGCTATATTTATGATTTTAGGAGCAAGATTTGGAACAAAAGCTGCTCTTACTAAAGGAAGTAAGCTTATAAAACCAATTTTTGTTTGTATGAGTCTTGGAGCTGCTGTAAAACTATTAATTCAATACATAGGCTAATAAATAGCCGTTATACAAGAAAATTCATCTAAGTAGAAAAGTGAGGGCTAAGCACCAGAAACTAGCTGACTGCACAAAGTATTGTAAGGTGTAAAAAACTTCATATGGCTAAAATCCAATAACTCACTTTGTTCAAACAATTGGATTTTTTAACGCCATATAAATTTTTTTACACCAACAACACTAGTTGTTAGCCAGATAGTTTGCTAACGCTTAGCCCTTACTTTTCTTTATATGATTCCATATGTTTATTAAAACTTGAAATTAACTTTCCACTTATAGCTCAAATAAACTCTACATTGATAGTTTTTTACTAACGCTTATCATTCTCTTCTTATTAAATTATTCCTTTATAAAATTTACACTTTAACTATAGAGTTAAAAATCAATGTTAAATTTTTCTGAACAAAGTGAAGAAAAACATCATTAACTTGTCACTCACAACTTGTAACTATTCTTTATTTATCTGTCCTTTTTTTCCCCACAATAATTTAACAAAATTTTATTAATTTTATCTACATCTTCTTTTTTTATTTTAAATTCTGGTAATTTAAATAATGAACTTTTAACTTCTGATTTAATAGTTAATAGATTACGATCAAACTTATTAAAATGCCAACTATCAATTTTTTCATATGGTATAAAGAATATAGGCTTATTTATTAAATCATTAAAGTATATTCCATTGTCACAAATACTAAACCCATGTGGCATTGATAAAGCACTTGTTATAATCATAACAATCAAAACCATTTTATAAGCACTAACTTCACCTTCTATAATAAAGGATATTACAAAAAATATAATTAAAACCCAATATAAATATATGACTATTTTATTTATATAGCATTTATATAAACATTTTTCTTCAACATATGGTTCTACTTTTTTATAATCTTTTATTCTTAGACATATAGTCCAAGAAATCATTATTAAACATAGTAATATAAAAATTATGTCTACTATTATTCCCACTTATAATCCCCCAACTAATAATCACTTATATTATAAAAGTTTATACCTAACAATACTTTTTTTCATATACTTCCCCTCCTTATATCTTTAAATTTACTTTTTAAAAATCTTATCTTTGTAGAATTAACTATTATTTTCTTGTAATTATCTTTCTAATATTAATTATAGTTTAATTTTACAATAATAAAATTAAATATACCTTAAAAATCCTATTTTTCTAAAATTTAATTGCCACCAAAAAGAGCTAACCCCAAAAGGATTAACTCTTTTTGACACATAAAAGAAAATAACTAGTCTAAAATTTAAATAGTAAAAAAATTTCCACTTAATGGAGATCAGTTCTATAACATTTCTATAAATGCTGCTATTCTTGTTTTTAATTGTCCTATATCTGACTCTGAATAATTTGTTTCTATATTTAAATATGGTATGTCCTTTTTATTAACAGTGTTTTTAACATTAAATGTTTCTATTGCGTAAGTATGACAAGCTTGAAGAGTTATATCTATAACTCCTTGTATATTGTATTCTTCTATTAATTCTTTAAGAAGATCCATTCTTCCATCATTAGGAGACATTACTGAACAAGGTATAGATAAATATTTTTCAGTTAATGCGTCCATTGGATCTATATCTTCTCTTACAAGTTTTCTCTTTTCTTTTACTCCTCCACAGTTTTCATAACAGACAACAACTGCTCCATTATCTTCAATTGTTTTAACAACCTTGTCTGCAACTCCACCACTTGGACATCCTGTTATAAGAATTCTTGGAGCATTTTCTGGAACTGGTTTCTTTCCAGTTTCATATTCTTTTCTTATTTTTTCAGTTAAGTTTCTTAGGTTTTGTATACCCTCTCTTCTATCCATAGTGTAAGCTATTCCTTCTAGAACCTTTTGCATATCATATCCCCAAATTGGAGGAGGACATAATTTACCTAATGCATAAAATTCTTCAGCTGCTTTTCTTTCTTCATTTTTTATTTTTATAGCTTCTTTTATCTTTTCTTCAGTTATTTCAACATTGAAATCTTTTTCAAGTCTTTCCTTAACTTTTATCATTTCAGCTTTCCACATGTTAAATGAAGCTTCTCCTTGATTACTAGGAGGAAGTTGCATTATATGAGTATTTTTTATTTCTCCTAAAAGCTCAAACATTTTTTTCTTTCCATCACAAGTTGTTTCCCCTAATATTAAATCTGAAAAATATATGTATGGGCATTTATTAGTTAAAGCAAACCCATAGCTTGATTTTATAAGTGGACATAAATTTTTAGGTAAATGTGCTTCAGCCTCTTCAGTTGTTTCATCACTAACAGAACATACTGATATTCCTATTGCACCAGCTGCCTCTACAAGTTCCCAAGGTGTAAAAGTACAAAATGTACCTACAACATTGTATCCTTTATCTTTAAAGTTTTTTACCTTTATAAATCCATTTCTTCTTGCTTCACTAAATTCTTCAAATTCTTTTGGTAATTGATTATTCATTTATATTTCCCCCTATTTAACTTTTTTTGAAAGTAATGCTGCTCCTATAGCCCCTGCATATCTTCCCTTTTCCCCACTTTTAACACTTGCTTCTAATTTATCTTCAAGTAAACTTATTAAATATGAATTTTCACAAAGTCCACCAGTTAAATAATATATATTACTCTTTCCGTGTTTTGTGCAAAGTGACTTAACCTTACTTGCAATGGACTCCAATACTGCATATGCAATATCCGCTTTTTTTGTTCCATTACCTATAAGGCTTATAACTTCTGACTCCGCAAAAACAGTACACATAGAGCTTATTGTTACTCCTTGTCCATCTTTAGCTAAATCGCTTAATTCTTCAAGATTCAATCCTAAAGTATTGGCCATAACTTCTAAAAATCTTCCTGTTCCTGCTGAACACTTGTCATTCATTATAAAATCTTTTACCATTCCATCTTCTAATGTTATGACTTTAGTATCCTGTCCTCCTATATCAAGTACTGTACAGTTTCCTTGAAATAGGTATGAAGCTCCAACTCCATGACAAGTTATCTCTGTAACAACTTTATTTGCATAAGGTACTGAAATTCTTCCATATCCGGTAGCTACAATTTTACTATTTTCTGTTGTTACACCGTTTTCTTCCAGCTTTTTTCTTATACTATTTGCAGTTTCAATACTACTCCATCCAGTTGGTTGCACCATAAGCAGTTTTATTTCATCCTTCTCCATAACTGCAACCTTAGACCCCGTAGATCCTATATCAATTCCAACATAATACATACACTGTCATTTCCTTTCTCCTAGGTTATACTACATAAGTAATTCTACCTAAAAATCACCAAGTAATACATTGATATTACATATTTCTATACAAAACGCCTTTTTTATTACATATTTCTATACATGGATTTATAACTCTTAAGGCACATTAAAAAAATAACAAGTCAAATATACTAGCATACTACTTATTATTTTTTTGAATGTGCCTAATTATAACTTTTAGTTCTTTTTATAAATACTTGTTCATATTATTAGAATATATATATAAAGGAAACCCATATTGGAGGAGTATAATATGAAACGCTTATTGTATTGTTTAAACTGCAAAAAAATTTTTCCACACCAAGATAATTGCCCATATTGTAACAACGATAAAGTGAAAAACCTTGATATTGCAACTTCGGTAAATGTTATAGGTACAAAACTTAAGGGAAAAGTTCTAAGGATAAAAGATAATTCTGTAAGTTTACTAATAACAAATCCTGATACCAAGGATAAATATATTAAAGATTATACTTCTGAAAAACTCAAAAAAATATTATAGGTATTATTAATATTTTTTATTTAAATCTAAATTAATAATATTTAATTTAATAATCATATGTATTATTTTAAAAAAATCCTATTATATGTATAAAAATATACAATATAATAGGATTTTTTATTAAAATAATATTCTCTTATCTTCTAATCTTTTTGTAAGCTTTATTGTGTCAAAGTGTTCAAACAGTGTAACAACATACTTTCTAGAAGATTTTAACATATCTCTTCCATCGCTTGGAGTTATACCTCCATTTTCATTTATAAAATTCACAACTAATTCCTTTGATTTTTCATAATGTTCGCTAGAGAACACAACATCATCTGTAAGCTTAATAAGATCTCCATTATCTATTAATGAATCATAAACCATTTTGAAATTTTTCTTGTCTTTTTCATTTTTTGATAAATCTTCATATTTAGGTGGAGTATATTCACCTTGTTTAAATTCCCTAATTATTGCATTTTTCATATTTTGCTGCTCTTTTGTATATTTAACCTGAAAAGAATACAATGCTATTAAATTATTTATTTGTTTTATAACTTCTCTCTCTTCTAAGAGACTCATTACTTCATCATAATTTTTTTGTTTTAGGGATTTTCCAAATACTTTAGCTTTTATCTCTTCTTTAGGCATACCTGCTTTTAAAGGGTTCTCTTTATAAAACTTTTCGAGAATATTTTCTATTTCTTCTCTCTTCTTCTTTAGAAAATCTTTGTGTATATATATGGCTTTGTCTAATGAAGATAATTTGATAAGCACACCCTCATCTACTAAAACCTTTAAATTATCTTCTATAAATTGTTCATTTTTTCCTAGAGCCTTTAATATATCAAATACTGTTGGGAAGGATCCACTTATATTTTTAACTGTATTCTCTATTAAACTCCCAGCTTTTCCTTCTTCTTTTACCTTTAGCTCATCAATGTATGTTTCATTAAATCTCTTAGCCTTCTTAGCCACAGGTTCTATAATTGTTCCACCTGCTATTGTATGCATTGGAGAATATGTTCTTAAAACGAATCTATCATTTCTTTGAGATGTAAGAGGAGCTTCAAGTCTTAATTGTACATATGCTTCTTCTCCTGGCTTAAGCTCTTCTTTATCTAAAATAACAACTCTACATAAAATTTCTGAGGTACCATGATATAATCTAAGTCTTTGCCTATTCTCTATAGGTTTTTCTGCAGATTTTATATGATATAATTTAGAATCTATTATCATAGAAGGTTCCATAACATGTTCTATAGAAATAACATCTCCTCTTTTAACATCATCTTTCTTAACTCCAGATATATTAAGAGCACATCTTTGTCCTGCTTCTGCAATAGTTACATTCTCTTCATGAACTTGAATTGTTCTTATTTTACCTTGGGCATTTGAAGGATATATTGTTACTATATCTCCTTCTTTTACTCTACCACTTATTATTGTTCCTGTAACTACAGTACCAAATCCACTTACTGTAAACACTCTATCTACTGGCAATCTAAAGTGTCCTTCCGTATCTTTTGCTTCAACTTCTTCTGTATATTCTTCTAGTATAGAAATAAGATTATCTATTCCCATTTTTGTTTTTGATGATACCGGAATTATTGGAGAATCTTCAAGAAATGTTCCCTTAAATCTTTCTTGAACATCCTCTTTCATCATTTCAATCCATTCATCATCCACTAAATCAGCTTTTGTTAATGCTATTATTCCCTTTTTTACATTTAAAAGCTGTAGAATTTCAAAATGTTCTTCTGTTTGAGGCATTATCCCTTCATCTGCTGCTATTACAAGTATAACTACATCTACAGATGAAACCCCTGCTAGCATATTCTTTACAAATTTTTCGTGACCAGGTACATCTATTATTCCTGCTCTTCTTCCTGACGGAAGATCAAAAAATGTAAAACCTAGATTTATGGATATCCCTCTATCCTTTTCCTCTTTTAAAGTATCCGTTTCTCTTCCTGTTAGCGCTTTAATAAGAGTAGTTTTTCCGTGATCTATATGTCCTGCTGTACCTACAATAACATGTTTCATATTTCTTATTCCTCTCCCATAGACTTAGGCACATTCAAATAAATAACTAGTCAGTATGTTAGTTTATTTATTTTCATATGACTTAAGTGCTTTTGCTATTATATCGTAATCTTTGTCCAATAAAGTTCTAACATCAATTATAACTTCACCTTTGTATACTCTAACAATAATAGGCGTATCATAAAGTCTTAAGTATTTTTCGATTTCATCAGAAGAATACTTGGAGCTTGTAATTCTTAAAACTACTGTCTCCATTTTTTCCATTGGCATAGATCCTCCTCCAACCATGGAATAATCTTCTCCTAATTTAACCTTGAAGTCTTTAGAAATACCACTTAATTTTCTCTTTAGTCTTTGAGCTTTTTTCTTTATTTCTTCCTCTGACATAAGCATCATATTTAATGTAGGTATTTTTTTAACTGCTTCTTTTTCATCTAAGTAGCATCTTAATGTTGCTTCAAGAGCTGCTATTCTTACCTTATCTATTCTTAATGCTCTTGTTAATTGATTCTTTTTAACTCTATCTACATATTCCTTTTTACCAACTATAATTCCAGCTTGTGGTCCACCTAACATTTTATCACCACTAAAAGTTACTAAGTCGGCTCCTTTTCTAACACTTTCCTGTACTGTAGGTTCATATATGAAGCCATATTTTGAAAGGTCTACTAAGACGCCACTACCTAAATCATCAACTACGGGTATATTATGTTTATGTCCAAGCTTCACCATTTCTTCTAGTGGAACCTCTTCAGTAAATCCCATAATTTTAAAGTTAGAAGTGTGTACTTTCAATAGAACTCCTGTGTTTTCATTTATATTGTCTTCATAGTCATATAAATGAGTTCTGTTTGTTGTTCCAACCTCTGTAAGTTTTGCTTTTGAGAATTTCATTACTTCAGGAACTCTAAAAGATCCTCCTATTTCCACAAGCTGACCTCTAGATACTATGGCTTCCTTATTTTCGCATACAGTATTTAGTGCAAGCATAACTGCTGCTGCATTATTATTTACAACAACGGCCCCTTCTGCCCCAGTTATTTTCATAATTAAATCCTCAATATGACTATATCTTGATCCTCTTTTTCCTTTTTCTATGTCATATTCAAGATTGTTATATCCTTCACTGACCATTACCATACTATCTACAGCTTCTTTAGGTAAAAGTGATCTACCAAGATTTGTGTGTATAACTATACCCGCAGCATTTATAACTCTTTTTAATCTTGGTTTGCTTTTTTTGTGAATAAGTCCTATTGAGTAATTTATAACCTCTTCTTTTTCAAAGTTATTTATTTCATCTTTTAAAACCTTATTTCTATAAAAATCTATAGCTTCTCTTAATGAATCTACAACTAAAGTTCTTCCGTGGAGCTCTATTAAATTTTCTATATCATCACTTAAAAGAACCTCATCAACCTTTGGAAGTTTTCTTAGTAATTCTTTTTTCATAAAAGTTACCCCCGATTATTCAACTATTATATATTTGTCTTCTTTTTCTATAACCTCTCCTATAATCGCACATGGAAGTTCTAATGTACTAAGCTCATTCATAAGACTTTTGCTTTCTTCTTTAGATATAGAAACTAAAAGACCACCTGAAGTTTGAGGATCAAATAATATATCCTCAAGCCATGTATCTATATTTCTTAATTCATACTTTCCATCTAAATAAGCTCTGTTATTATAACTTCCCTCTGGCACAAGCCCCATACTAGCATATTCTTTTGCTTCATCTATATATGGTATTGAATTTTTATCTAACTTTAAAGTTACATTTGAGCCACTTGCCATCTCATATCCATGACCCATTATTCCAAATCCAGTTATGTCAGTACATGCAGTTACATTATGTTCCATAATTATTTCTCCTGCATATTTGTTTAAAGTTGCCATTACTTTTACTGATTTATCATAAGCTTCTTTGGATGCTATCTCTCCCTTTATAGCTGTATTAAGTATTCCTGTACCTAAAGGTTTTGTAATAATTAACACATCTCCTACTTTACATCCATAATTTTTCAATATTTTATCTGGATGTACAACCCCTGTTACAGAAAGTCCATATTTAGGTTCATCATCTTGAACTGAATGACCACCAACAACTACTGCTCCACATTCTAAAACCTTATCTGCTCCACCTCTTAGAATTTCTCCAAGTACATCTATATTTAAGCAATTTGGAAAACACACTATATTTAATGCTACTACTGGTTTTCCTCCCATAGCATATACATCACTTAAAGAGTTTGCAGCTGCTATTTGACCAAACATATAAGGATCATCTACAACTGGTGTGAAAAAATCTAATGTTTGTATTGTTGCTATATCATCACTTAATTTGTATACCGCAGCATCATCACTTGTCTCTATTCCAACAATAAGATTGTCATCATGCATTTTAGGTAATTTATTTAATATCTTCGAAAGGGTCTCCGGCCCTATTTTTGCTGCTCATCCTGAGGTCTTAGTTAATTCAGTTAACTTCTTACTCATTTGTTCCACCTCTATTCTTTCATTCTTCTATCACATTATATATTATTTTACAGAAATTTAAAAGAATATGACTATATTTATCCCATTAATTAAAGCCTTTTGAATGTACCTAAGGTGTAATCTTATCCTTTAAATTATTAAATTTTGTTTCTCCTATACCTGAAACCTTTTTTAAATCTTCTATAGAATTAAAACTCCCATTACTTTCTCTCCATGCAATTATTTTATCTGCTGTTGCTGGCCCAACTCCTGGTAGTTTGCTAAGTTCTTCTTTTGTACTATTATTTAAACTGATTTGATCACCACTTCCACCATTATTTCCATTAGATGATGCTAATGTGGACTTTATGTTTCCTGTGTTATTTTTTTCTTCATTTTTATTAGGTATTCTATAAGCACTATTATCTCTTAGTTTCTCTGCTTGATTTATATCTTCAACATATCCTTCTTCTGTAATACCTCCACTTTCATATATAAGATCCTTTAATATGCTATCTTTAGTCAATATATAAACACCTGGTTTCTTTACCTGGCCTTTAATTTCTACAGTAATTCTAGATGACTTACTTTGTTTCCCTTCACTTTTGTTTTCCTTAGGTTCTTCTACCTTTTCTATAAAAATATCTTCTTCTTTTAATGAGCCAATACTACTTTGTGAAATTTTTGAAGTTACAAATTTCACCGAAAGAATGCTTATAAAAATTATAAGTATTATAGTTGCTCCAATAATTTTTTGTTTCCTTTTCAAGAAAAATTCTCCTTTCAAATTCATAGTATTAAATATAATTATTGCCAATAGAGAAATTTTTATATCGAAAATTTGTTATTTTTTTGGTATACTATTAAAAGCGATAAATTTTCGATGAAATTATACACTATAAACAATGATAATATCTTTATTTGTTTATATATGTCATTTAAAATTGTTAATTTGGAGGATTATTTTATGAAACATATGAAAAATTTAATATTTTTACTTGCAGGTTTTTTAATTATTTCTACATCATTTACTATTAATGCATATGCATCAACTCCACCAGATGTAGAAGGAGCAGGCGTAGTTCTTATGGATGCATCCACTGGACAGGTTTTATTCAACAAAAACATGGATGAAAAATTACCTCCTGCATCTACAACAAAAGTAATGACAGCTCTTTTAACTTTAGAAAAAACTTCTTTAACTGACAAGGTAACAATCGGAAAAGTTCCAGCTTGTGCAGATGGTACAGCCCTTGGTCTTGAAGAAGGTGAAGTTATGACTGTTGAAGACCTTCTAAATGCATTAATTATAGGCTCTTGTAATGACGCAGCCGAAGCCTTAGCTGAGCATATTAGTGGTTCTATACCTGAATTTGCAAACCTTATGAATAAAAGAGCTGATGAACTTGGTGCAGTTAACACTCATTTTGTTAATCCAAGTGGTTTATATGATAAAGATCATTATACAAGTGCCAAAGATCTTTCATTAATTTTAAGAGAACTTTTAAAACATAAAGAGTTTGAAGATATAGCTCAAAAACCTTATTATAAAATCTTACCTAATGAAAAGGTGAAAACAGAAAGATGGGTTACTAATAGACTTACTATACTTTCTAAAAATTCTAGTACATATTACCCATACTGTATAGGTGGAAAAACTGGATATACAATAGATGCTAAACATAGCTTTATAAGTGCAGCTAGAAAAGATGGTGTAACCCTTATTTCGGCAATTATACATACTGATGATAAAGCTAGATATTTCGAAGATGGTGTAAAGTTATTTGAATATGGATTTAATAATTTTAAATTAACTAAATTCCTAGGTAAAGGTGATGAATTAACATCAAAAAATATTAATTCTACAAGCATTCCATTGTTAAGTGAAAATGACTTCTATTACCTAGAAAATGTTGATAAAAAAAATACCCCTAAAATAAAATTTAAAAACACCAATTTAGATAAAATTGATTTTAAGAAGGATGATGTTGTTTCTACTGCTACTATTACCTTAGATGGTGATAAAATTGGTAAAATAAATCTCTTAAGTGGAATAGATAAACCGGAGAATAATATTATGGAATCTGGTAATATTGATTCTAGGGTTTTAATGGCTTCTGCATTATTAATATCATTAACACTTATATTTGTAACTATGATAATTCAAAGAACAAAGCGTACAAGAATAAACCTATAATGTTTTTATAATAAAACATAATTGATTTTAAAAATAAAGTGAGTATTAACAATTTGTATATTGTTAATACTCACTTTTTTACATATAATTTAAATTTTTATTTGAATATAGCAACTTTATTGACTAATTTTCTTTAAACCACCATCTACAACTTGATAAGTAACAGAAGTTCCTTTTTGCAGCTGAGCTTGGTTGTCTGTATTGACAATTTGTAATCTGTTATTAGACTCTAAATGGGTAATTGTAATTATACTTCCTTCTTCAATGGAAACTACTTCACTATTTTTAGAATAATTAATAGTTCCAATAAAATTCTTAGAATACACAGTTTCTTTCTTGCTATTTTGAATTAAAATTGAAGCATAAGTGTTTGGAAAATAACTATGAACAATACCTTCTGATGTACTTATTGTTGCTTCTTTTTCAGTTAAATTCATTTTCATCTCAGCAAAAGTCCTATCAGCATATCCTCTAAAAATAGCACTGAATTCACTTCCGTAATAAGTTGCTTTATCTGGAACAGGAATTTCATTTGCTGAAACTTCAGTTACACCATTATCTTTTATCTGATAATTTATGCTTGATCCTTTAGTTAATTCTAAGTTATTGCTTGTATTTGTAATTAATAAACGGTCATCTGCTTCCCTATGCTTTATTGTTATATAGTATCCAGCTTTAAGTGGAATATTTTTTATCAAAGAGTCATTTAATTTATCTCCAATAAAGTCTTTTTCATAAACAGAATTGCCTTCAGCATCTTTAATTACAATTGATGCATAGCTATCTTTAAAATAAACATGTGGCTTATTTGCTTTTATATCAAATTTTGCTTGTTGGGCATTTAAATCTAAATCTAATTGTGCAAAAATCACATCTCCTAAGCCTTTAAAAGTAAAATTAAAATTTTTACCTATATAAGGATTTTTACTAGGCTTTGGTATACTTCCTGGATCAACAGATTTTAATTGATTTTTACCAATTTGATATGAGTTAGTAGTATCTTTAGTAAGTTGTAAATTTTTATCTTCATTGGTTATAAAAAGTCTATTTGAATACTCTCTATGCTTAACTGTTAAATAATAATCTTCTTGTAGAGGAATATTCTCTGTTGAAGCATTATTTATTTCATTACCAATAAAATCTTTAGCAAAAACAGTTTCACCATTTTTATCTTGAATTAAAATTGATGCGTAACTATCACTGAAATAATAATGTGGCATAATGTTTTCAACTACAAGTTTACTAGTTAAATTTGCAAGGTTCAGGTCAAGTTTAGCAAATTGTTTGTCGCTATATCCTTTAAAGTCAAATCTAAATGATGAACTCGATTCACCTTTTGTTGTAAATTTTAGAAAACAAGGTCCAGAGTAATTATTAGCTTTATCAAATGCTCTAAGAATTATAGAATAATCTGTGTTAGGAGTTAAGTCTTTTAAATCAACAGTTGTTGAAGTGGAAGACCCTATATATTTTTTATTGATATTGTCCCATACCCAGTATTTATTGACGCCTACATTATCAGTTGAAGGATCGAATTGTATTTGGGCTGAAGTTTCTGTTATATTTATAATTTTAGCATTCTGTGGTATAGTTGGTGCTTCAGTATCTGTAGTTTCAGATTCATTACCATTTAGTTTAACTGTTTTAGTAACAGTATTATCAAATAAATCTGTAATATTAACTTTAGCGTAAAGTCCATTTGAACTAGTTAATTGGGCTATTTCATTTACTGAATCCTTATATGACTTTATGTTGTCTATTATTTTAATTGGCATGCCAGTCATACTAGAATTGTTGTAAATTTCTATTTTTCCTTTAAATTGAGGTGTACTTTGATCTTTTAGCTTCCATGAAATATTTAACTTACCGTTTTCATACTTTTTATTTATAATATCAAAATCTAAATTTCCCATGTTAGGCTTACTTGGTTGATTTAATGTAAATACTTGTCCATTACTTATAGATGGTTTTGTATTACCACCTGAAGTGACCCAAAGGTACTCTGAATTTGCTCCACCATTCCAATTTCTTTCTTGATATTGAGCATTTATTCTTTGTTGATTTAAAGAATTCCAAGTTCCAATACTTGTTCTACTATAAAAGTTTTTTAATCTTGCTTCTCTTTCTGCATATCCAGTTCCAGCCCAATCCTCTTGGAACATTCCATAAGGGTTATTAAATTTAACATTTGCTACTGGAAAATCTAAAACAGCTATTTGCTTCCATTGTTTAGTTAATTCATCTCTTACCCATTGACCAAATTTTGTATGACCATCTTCTTGCCAGCTACGCATAGTCATCTTATACCAACTGTTTGGTTGCCAGTTATATTCTGTTTCCACTTTCATTCCTTCACCTTCTCCGCCAAAACGTGATGAAGAAGAACTTGGTGAAAGATATTCTGCTTCTATTGCTTGCCTAACAGCAATAGGATCCCAAATTGAAAAATGTAATGTACGTTTGCTACCTTGTTGTTGGAACCCAGCATAACCTCCAGCTTCACCACCAGGATTCCAATTGTGAACTGCCCAATAAGTATACGGTGGGTTTTTTGTTGCAGACCAATCAACTGTCATTATGTCTGATGGTTGGTTTTGTACTGAACGGACATACATTGCAGTAGCGCCTGAATCTGCATGAGCTACTTTTGCATTTCCAATTCCTAGTCCCATTAATATTGTCATGACCCCAATTAACAAAGATTTTTTTTTCATAAATTATCACTTCCTTTTTTGAATTTAAGTGTACTTTTATTTTATAATATTTTCTTTAAACCACCGTCTACAACTTGATAAGTAACAGAAGTTCCTTTTTGCAACTGAACTTGGTTTTCTGTATTAACAATTTGTAATCTGTTATTAGACTCTAAATGAGTAATTGTAATTATACTTCCTTCTTCAATGGAAACTATTTCACTATTTTTAGAATAATTAATAGTTCCAATGAAATTCTTAGAATACACAGTTTCTTTCTTGCTATTTTGAATTAAAATTGAAGCATAAGTGTTTGGAAAATAACTATGAACAATACCTTCTGATATACTTATTGTTGCTTCTTTTTTAGTTAAATTCATTTTCACATCAGCAAAAGTCCTATCAGCATATCCTCTAAAAATAGCACTGAATTCAGTTCCGTAATAAGTTGCTTTATCTGGAACAGGAATTTCATTTGCTGAAACTTCAGTTACACCATTATCTTTTATTTGATAATTTATGCTTGATCCTTTAGTTAATTCTAAGTTATTGCTTGTATTTGTAATTAATAAACGGTTATCTGCTTCCCTATGCTTTATTGTTATATAGTATCCAGCTTTAAGTGGAATATTTTTTATCAAAGAGTCATTTAATTTATCTCCAATAAAGTCTTTTTCATAAACAGAATTGCCTTCAGCATCTTTAATTACAATTGATGCATAGCTATCTTTAAAATAAACATGTGGCTTATTTGCTTTTATATCAAATTTTGCTTGTTGGGCATTTAAATCTAAATCTAATTGTGCAAAAATCACATCTCCTAAGCCTTTAAAAGTAAAATCAAAATTTTTACCTAGATAAGGGTTTTCACTAGGCTTTGGTATACTTCCTGGATCAACAGATTTTAATTGATTTTTACCAATTTGATATGAATTAGTAGAATTTTTATTAAGTTCTACATTATTATCTTTATTAGTTATAAAAAGTCTATTTGAGTACTCCCTATGTTTTACTGTTAAATAATAACCTTCTTTTAACGGAATATTTTCACTTGAAGCATCATTAACTTCACTTCCAATGAAATCTCTAGAAAAAACAGTCATACCATTTTTATCTTGAACTAAAATTGAAGCATAGCTATCTTTAAAATAATAATGTGTTTTAATATTTTTAACTGTAAGTTTACTAGTTAAATTTTGTAGATCAAGATCAAGTTTAGCAAATTGTTTGTCACTATAGCCCTTAAAGTCAAATGTAAACAATGAACCTTTATTTACCTCTTGATTTCCGTTAGTTAAATTAACTGTTTTAGTAACTACATTATCAAATAAATCTGTTATTATTACTTTTGCATAAAGACCATTTTCGCTACTTAATATAGCAGATTCATTTATTTCATTTTTATATGATCTTATGTTATTAATAGTTTTAACAGGTGAACCTGTCATACTAGAATTATTATAAATTTCTATTTTCCCTTTAAATTGAGGTGTACTTTGATCTTTTAGTTTCCATGAAATATTTAACTTGCCGTTTTCGTACTTTTTGTTTATAATATCAAAATCTAAATTTCCCATGTCTGGCTTACTTGGTTGATTTAATGTGAATACTTGTCCACTATTAATTGATGGTCTAGCGTTACCGCCTGCACTAACCCAAACATACTCTGAGTTTCCTCCACCATTCCAATTTAATTGTGGATATTGAACATTTATTTGTTGTCTATTTAATGAAGCCCAAGATTTGTCGCTATCTCTTCTGCTATATGCATTTTTCAATCTTGCTTCTCTTTCTGCACCTCCATTTCCAGCCCAATCCTCTTGAAACATTCCACCAACATTATTAAATTTAACATTTGCTACTGGAAAATCTAAAACAGCTATTTGTTTCCATTGTTTAGTATATTCATCTCTTATCCATTGACCAAATTTTGTGTGGCCATCTTCCTGCCAACTACGCATAGTCATCTTATACCAACTATTTGGTTGCCAGTTATAATCTGTTTCAACTTTCATTCCTTCACCTTCACCACCAAAACGTGATGAAGTAGAACTTGGTGAAAGGTATTCTGCTTTTATTGCTTGCCTAACAGCAATGGGATCCCAAATTGCAAAATGTGCAGTACGCTTATTATCACGTTGTTGAAACCCAGCATACCCTCCAGCTTCTCCACCAGCATTCCAATTGTGAACAGCCCAGTATGTATACGGTGGATTTTTCACCGCAGACCAATCAATTGTCATAATATCTGATTGAGGTGCTTGTTGTGGATTAACATACATAGAGGTAGCATTAGTTCTTGCATTTGCTACTTGTGTATGGCCAATCCCCATTGCCATAAAGGCACTTATAATTCCAAGTAATAAATATTTTTTTTTCATTAAATATTGCCCCCTTTTTTATTCTATGTTAAATTCTAAATTTACTATACATATGGTACCCATCCTCTTATATATATGATAAATTAGTGGTGACTTCTAATGGATTTCCAACTTGTAAATAACCAGTTATTAAATCCGATATTCCTCTCTTTGTTGTTTGTTGTTCAAACTAACTACTAAAGGAATATCGGATTTTTTCTATAGTTTTTTATTTACTTATTGCATTCTTATTTAAGCTGAAAATTTCAAGCTCACTCTATTTTTATTATTTTATAAGCTTCCAATATGAATTCCCTGATGAAGTTCCTGGTTCACCCCACCAAACAGTCTCATTTCCTGAACTTCCACCTGTTTGTAAATAAGTGTTACCTTTATGAGTAACCTTAACTCCTGGTGTGTACCCAAGTGAACTTTGATGTGAGTCACTCCATTCTTCTATTGTTTCAACATAGTTTGGATCGTCTCCTATAGCTTTCCACTCTGTTGCACCTGAAGAACCTGGTTCTGCCCACCATGATGCACTACCACTAACTTGTTGCCATATCTTGCCTTTGTGTCTTACCTTTGTTCCCGGTAGATATCCTTTAGATTGAGCATATTCTCTACTCCATTCAGGTAATTCATCTATTACTATTTCTTTTACTGTTACAGTACGTTCTTTAGTAGTTGTTAGTCCTTTACTATCTGTTACACTATAAACTAATTTATATGTCCCAGAAACTTTGTTATTAACCTCTCCTGAAACTTTAATGCTCTTTGTTAAATCTCCATCTTCTCTATCAATTGCAGATACTCCATCTAAAGCATTAAAAGAATCTCCTACAGTTATTGTTTTATTACTAACTCCATTTAAAACTGGTGCACTATTTTCATTAGGAGGTGTTACCCCACCACCTGATCCAAAAGATCTAAATATATTAGTAAATGCATATTGTGATGGTATACCACTATTATCATCTAGCTTAGCATCTCTATTCATTGACCAAAATGATGTCATACCAATTTTTCTATCTATTGCATGATCAACAACTAATTTTGCCCATTCTGTTGTAAATACAGGATGATCCGTAGATTCATATCCTATAGAAGGGGTAGTCCCAAGTTTTCCATAAGCTTCTTCATCAGTTAAATCCTTTGAAGCAAAGCGCTTATAACAATCCTTTAATTGATCTTTAGAACTATCTACTGCTCTTAAGGATGCTGTTCCATAGTTTTCACCTGGCTGTAAAGTACCTTGTCCATAACACATAGTCATTAAATTAACTACCTCTAAATCAACACCTTGTGAAAGATATGCATCTAGAAGGTTTATTTGGTCATAAGTTAATCCACTTGGTAAAACTGGTACAGTTAATACTACCTTAACTCCAGTTGCATCTTGTACTTTTTTTACAGCTTTTGCATTAGCTATATTTTTAGTTTTATCTTGTGCTGCTCCCTCTATATCTAAATTAATATTAGTTAATCCATATCCTTTAACTAATTCCATATAAGTGTTAGCTAAAACTTCAACATCTTGAGTTGCTTCCCATAAAGTTACTCCATTGGCTCCACCAAATGAAATAGCAACATCTCCACCATTTTCACGAAGTTCTCTTATAGATTTTTTGATACCTTGATATTGGTCATTAGTATTATTCTCTTCATTTAATACTGAATATCCTCCCCAACCCCACTGAAGTTTACCATCTTTAATATCTCCTGAAAGTGTTTGTATAAAACCTAGATTAAAATATTTAACACCTGTATCTTGTGAAATTCTAGTTAGGTTTACGCATCCATTGTTTGAGTAATCAGGGTTTGTTATCCATGAAACCATATCTGTAAATGGTGCATTAACTTGTTTTGGCCATTCTATACCTTGTCCAACTCCAAAGTTTAAATCACTTTCCTCTTTTTCCTTAACTGTTATTATACGTTCTTTAGTTGCTTCTAATCCTTGTTTATCCTGAACTTTATAAGTTAAATTATATTTTCCAGCAGCATCGGTATTAACCTCTCCTGTTACTTTTATATTATTTGTTAAAATGCCATCCTCTTTATCAGTTGCAGTTATTCCCTCTAAAGCATCAAATTCATCACCTAATTCTACTGTTTTATCTGTAACTCCTGAAAGTACAGGTGCTGTATTTGTAGGAGTAATTTTATCATCTCCAAATATTGTTTGACGAGCCATTTCATTTCCTGCCTCTGTAAGACGTTGAACTAATTCTATATTTTTTATATTATCAATATTTTCTGGTGCCTTATTTGCTTTTAATTTAAATGTATAGGACTGTCCTTGTTTAATTTCTTTTCCTTCCCATACTGATTTAAGATCAACCACTGTATATCCATCTTCATTTGTTACTTTACCAGCGGTGTAATCTCCACTTAATTGTTCTCCATCATTCTTTATATAGAACTTAGGAAGCTTCAAACTTTCTGCTGATGTTTCAACACTTTTTAATACATCATTAGATTCATTAGGAGTTTCGTTATTCTTTATAGTTATTTCGTATCCGCCACTATTTCCCCAAGATTCCTTATAAGTTTTAACTGTTGCCGTAACATTTAACTTACTATATTTTATTTCATATTCAGGTAATTTGTTTTCTCCAAACAATCCCTGTTTTGTTGCTTTTGTTAATTCATCACGTTTACTACCATTGTTTGTAGGAGCATCTTGTCCTGCCATCCATCCTATCATACCGCCTAATTCATTATCATTTACATATTTAGCTTTTTCACCTACAGACTTAACATTGTCGTAAGTAAATAAAGCTCCTGAATTTGGATCATAAAGATATGGTGCCTTTGCCGAATCATCCCAGTACTCCTTAACACCTGGGTATTGGGATTTTAAACCATTTAAACTACGGTATGACCAGACTCCGCCACTACGTCCACCATCACCCATAGTAAGTGGTGCTTCATTTTTTGCTCCACTTGTTGGTGTTTGGTCTGAATCTTTTGTAATAACTTGAGCTTGTCCAAAAAGTCCTGGATTTTTTGGATCGCTTCCTCCTACAACTTTTTCCCATCCACGTGTATAGTACGCAGCTCCTACAACTATTTTATTAGCCTCTGCTCCCTTGCTTTTTAAATAATTAACACTTTCATCTACGGATAATCCTGCTCCTTTGTTAGGATCATTAGGATTTGTATATAAGCCTGTTTGATGTCCACTTGTTGTATTCCAAGCTCCATTCATATCGTAAGTCATTATATTAGCAAAATCTACAATGTCAAATAATGACTTAATATCTATACCCTTATCAAGCTGTGCTTTTGATGCTGGAAGAGCAACTGATAATTCATATGGCCTCTCTAGCTCTACTCCTTGCTTATCTATACCATTTCTTAAATCTTTTAACAGTTTTATATAGTTTTCTTTGTCTTCTGGAATACTATTTAAAGTTCCCTCATCACGTTGGTTATCTACTAAATCTGGTTCACGTACTGAACACGGATATTCCCAATCTATATCTACAAAATCCATATTAGTATATTTAATAAATTTTAAAACATTATCTACAAGGTTTTTTCGCTTAGCTGAATCTCTAGCTACTACTGAAAAATCCCCACTTTTTGACCATCCACCAAGAGATACACCTATTTTCAAGTTAGGATTTTTAGCACGTAATTCCTGTAATGCTGATAATACTCCAGCATTACTAGCTCCCCATTGCACTCCTTCTTCTCCTACTGGTGATTCAACTGCTGCTCCCTTATCTGTAAAAATCAAATTTCCATTACTATCAAAATCTAAAAATGCAAAATTTAAATGTGTTAATTGATCTGCTGGTATGTCTTTTGGATAAAAATTATCTTGTCCACCCCATATTGACCAATCACCATAATACATTACATTACGTTTCATAGATTTTGAATTTTCCATTGCTGATGCGTTTACAAATGGTGCCACTGGTACAACTGCTCCTAATAACATTGATGCTACTACACAATTTGCTACTGATTTTTTCATTTTTTTAAATGCTCTTTTTGCCATTTTTTTATCTCCCCCTGGTAATAAAATTTATTAAATATATAGATGTTTTTATTAACTGTATCAATATTTCAGGATATTTATTTAATTAAATTTAATTTTTTACTATATAAACATATTTTTCTTATATTGACTTTATTTTAACATATATTTTTTATTTTTCAACACTATTTTTCTGTAAGTTTAATTTGTTATTTAATTAGTTTTAAATTTAAATTTAAAATAACAATATTTTTTTTATAATTATAAAGTAATCATTTATTTTTTTGTCTTAAATTTATTAATTTATTGAATATATTGTTATTTTATTATCATATTGTTCTTTAATACACCTCTATTAAATTGTTTAACATAAAATTACTTTACAATCAAAAAATGGCTGCACTACGTTTTAATTGACAATTTAAAATTTATAATTGTGGTTGAAAATCACAGATTTTTCTTTAATAAGATCTTTTTATTTTGGAAATCTTACTGAGAAGATTTTTTCATTAACTTGTCACTAATTAAAGTTTTAATTCAAAAACTCTTTAATCTTAGTTTTATCTACATTTTAGGATAAAATTTATTTATACTTTCCTGTACAAATAAAAAAATGGTTAGATACATGTTCTACAGTGTATCTAACCTTACCAACTATACTGTTATTAAAAATATATGATATAAGCTTTTATTTGTTACTTGTTATTTATTAAATTCCTTGACTCTCTTTTCTTAAGTAGTACATAATCACTGCTCAATAGCTCTATACCTTAGAGTTATCCTACTGTTTATCTAGACTAATCAAACTTCCATCTTAATCTAAAAATCTTTTGATTTTAATTTTTCTATTAACGCTTCCATATCTTTTGGTAATTTACTTGTAAGCTTTATAATCTCTCCTGTCTTAGGGTGTGGAAACTCTAATCCATATGCATGAAGACCTTGTCTTGGTATTATTTTTTCATCTTCTTCAAATCCATATAATGTATCACCATATATTGGACATCCAAAATGATTAAGATGTACTCTTATTTGATGGGTTCTTCCTGTATCTAAGGATAATTTTACAAGCTGACCTTTCTCATATCTTTCCATAACTTCAAAATGGGTGATACTTCTTTGCCCTCTTTCATCTATTACTCTTCTTACAGGATCCTCATCTGATCTATATATGGGTAAATCAATAGTTCCCTTATCATCCTTCAAATTTCCATGAGTTATTGCTAAATATATTTTTTTAAAATCCTCTTTCTGCATATCTCTAGATAATGCCATATGAGCATATTGATTTTTTCCTATTATAATTAACCCAGATGTATTCATATCAAGTCTACTAACCAATCTTACTATGCAGTTCTGATTAGTTTCCTTAAAGTAATACAAAACTCCATTTGCCAAAGTTCCACTTCCGTGACTTTTAGTTGGATGCACTACCGTATATGGTGGTTTATTTATAACAATTAGATCTTCATCTTCATAGACTATATCTAAATCCATTTTTTCCGGCTCTATGTTTTGACTTTCTTCTTTTGATAATATTATTTCTACTAAATCACCAGTTTGAACCTTATAATTAAGCTTCACAACTTTATTATTTACAAGAAGTCTCTTGTCCATAGCAGCACCTCTTATAAGCCTTGTTGATAGCTGCAATTCTTCTTTTAAATATTCCCTTATTTTTTTATTATGAAAAGATTCTTCTACTGTTTTCTCTAGTTTACTCATTTTCTTCTCCTTTTTATTCTTTCTTAAAATCCTTGCCCAACGTTATTATTATATCAAAATTCCCACCTTCATCGGGAACATATTCAACATTATTTATATTTAAATCTCTTTTTAATATTTCCTCTACATTTTTATCTTCTCTTTTAACTATTATTTTGCTTTCTTCCTCAGCTTTACCATTACCTACTGTCACGTGAGCATAACCCTTGTCTCTTAATATTTTCCCCATATCTTTAGCTAATCCTCTTGTTTTAGTTCCATTCAGCACTTCTACATTTAATGTGTCCTTTACTTCTTTTTCACTTTTAATCTTATCTACTCTTTCACTTTCACCATTTAACAATGCTAATGCTTCTTCATTTCTTCTTTTATCATACAAGAAATAAGATATACCATTAATATATTTGGTGTCCCCTTTTAAAGTGTATTGATTAAAATTATCTTTATCTATTTTCACAAATCCCATACCATATTTTAAAAGCTCATCACTACCTAAATCCATTTTTACATACTCAGGTATAATCTTAATTATATTTCCTATTTTGGTAATTATTTTAGGAGATGTGACTTTATCAACTACTTTATTCATTAGCTTATGTTGATTTTCTATTCTTCCTAAATCTCCATCTATAAATCCACTTCCATCATTATTTTTTCTCCATCTAAAAAATTCTTCTGCTTTTTTACCATCTAAATGCACGTTTTCTCCTTTTTTAAAATTTATGTGGAGATTCTGAGTATTATCGTCATATATCATATCTCTATCAATATCCATGTCAATTCCACCAATAGCATCTATAAAACTATTGAAGCCTGCATAATCTATAGTTACATAATAATCTATACTGGTATCCAATAATTCTTCCACACTCTTCTTTGCTAAATCTATGCCACCTATAGCATATGCTGCATTTATCTTATTTTTCTTTTTATTTATTTCTATATAAGTATCTCTTGGGATTGATAACAAACTACATTTATTACTATCAACATTATAATTAGCTACCATCATAGTATCGCTTCTCTTTGGAATATTATCTCCAGTCAATGTGGCATCTCCTATATCTAAACCTAATATCAACACATTTATAGATGACTTATTTTTATTTATTTTACTGTTTTTACTTTTATTTACATCGAAGATTGAAAAAAAAGACGCTGAAGTTAATCCAGCTATTAATACACATATAAGTAATGTTAAAATTATAAAAGGAATACTTTTCTTTTTATTTTTTTTTCTCATAAATCATCACCCTTTTATATTATTTAAAATCAATTAAATAATTTCTCGCTTTTATTGTATTTTCATGCAATAACAGCCCTCTATCTATGATAAATTTTATATTATCATCTAAAGATCTAAGTATACCATCATCTAAATTATCAAATGTAATTATTCTAAGTTCTTCTACCCCAAGGAAAACCCTATTTGGCTCTATACAATCAGCTATATATATTATTTTCTCTAACAAAGTCATATTTTCACGTCCAGTAGTGTGATATATAGCCGCATTTAATATATCCTCATCGTTTATACCCATTTTTTCCTTAGCAATTATAGCTCCAGCTAAACCATGAAGAAGATATGGTGATTTTTTTTCTATGGTACCTATCTTATACCCCTTACCTGTACAAATCTCTATAAGTCTTTCATCACTTTCATATTTTGCTACATCATGTATAAGAGCTGCATAGATTGCTTTTTCCTTTGAACAATTATATATATCTGATAATCTTATTGCAGTTTCTACGACACCTAATGTGTGCTTATATCTTGATTCCTTTAGATTGTTTTTTAGATAGGCTTTTATTTCATCTTGAGTCCACATACGTCCACCTCCTCAGCAAATACATTAAACTTAATATATAGTTTTCTTATTTATAGTTATTAAAGAATACATATCAAACTTATATATAAAGATTCAGTTCTTTTATGATATAGTTTACACTAGGTGGTATTATATACGATAGGTTATATCCTTGCCTTACTTTTTCCCTAATGTAGGTAGATGATATGTTTAATTCTAATAAATGCAAAAATATAATCTCTGTTTTAAATTGTTCTTCTACTTTTTTCTTTTTTTCCATAAGACTTTCCACACTGAAACCCGGCCTATAAAACACAACAAATTTGCATACATTAAATATTCTATCTATGTTTTTCCATTTATAAATCTGGTCTAAACAGTCTGCCCCAGTTATAAAATACATCTCATCATCTTTATTTAAAGACATTTTCATGTATTCCAAGGTTTCATAAGTATAACTAAATCCATTTTTGTCTATTTCATAAGAACTTACAAAAAATTTTTCATTATCTCTTATAGCAGCATTAACCATCTCATATCTTAAGCTTCCATCTGTTATAGATTTTCCTTTTTTATGAGGTGGATTACCACTTGGCATAAAAACAACTTTATCTAAGGCTAGAATATGTAAAGCTTCCTCTGCTAAATATAAGTGACCATTATGGATGGGATCAAACGTCCCACCCAAAATTCCCACTTTCATACTATTTACTCTTGTTTGGCTTTGGTAACTCTATCTTTGGATTCTTTCTAGATTGTCTATAAAGAACTACTTTATTACCAATAGCTTGAATACCTTCACACTTTAATTCTTCACATATTGCATCTGATGCTTCTCTTGCTTCATAGCCACTATTATTTAAAACAGCAATCTTTAAAAGTTCTCTAGCCTCTAATGCATCATCTATTTGTTTTAAAAATGCATCCTCTATTCCATTTTTTCCAAGTTGAAATATAGGACTTATTCCGTGAGCTAAACTTCTTAAATATGCTCTTTGTTTTGTTGTTATCATAGGTTACCTCCAATTATAATAAGAATTCAAATTCAAAATCATTTAATCTTACAATATCTCCATCTACTATACCCATTTCCATTAACTCACTTATTATACCCTTACCTCTTAAAACTTTATGGAAGTATCTTAAAGAATCTGGCTCATTTACATTAACTGCAAGTAAAAGTCTATCAACAAATGTTCCTTCTACCACATAAACCCCTTCTTCATTTACTTTAATTGAGTAAGTGAATTTCTTCTCTTCTGGTATAAACATATCTTCTTGTGATATTTCAAGTTCTTGTACTGGTATTTCTGATAAAAGCCTTGCAGCTTCTTTAATTACAGGTTCTACACCTTGACCAGTTGCCGCTGACATCTTAAATACCTTGTTATATCCCATTTCTTTCATCTTAGCTTCAAAGTTTATAAAAACTTCATCATCAAACAACATATCTGTTTTATTAGCTGCTATTATTTGAGGTCTAGTAGATAATTTTTCACTATATCTTTTAAGTTCATCATTTATCTTTATAAAATCCTCAACAGGATCTCTTCCCTCTATTCCAGATATATCAACAACGTGTATTAAAACTCTAGTTCTTTCTACGTGTCTTAAGAATTTTAAACCAAGACCCACTCCTTCAGCAGCACCTTCTATTATTCCAGGTATATCAGCCATAACAAATGGAGATATTCCATTTACTGCAACAACTCCTAAGTTAGGTTTTAATGTTGTGAAATGATAGTTAGCTATCTTTGGTCTTGCTTTTGAAACTTTAGATAATAAAGTTGATTTACCTACATTAGGGAATCCTAGTAGTCCAACATCAGCTAAAAGCTTAAGCTCAAGGGTTATATATGTTTCTTCTCCTGGCATTCCTGGTTCTGCAAAGTTTGGCGCTTGTCTTGTAGGTGTACAGAATTTTACATTTCCTTTTCCACCTTTTCCTCCTCTACACACAACATATTTATCTCCATGATGTGAAAGGTCAGCCATTATTTTACCTGTTTCAAAATCTTTTACTATAGTACCCATTGGTATCTTTACTATAAAATTATCTCCGTCTTTTCCGTAACACTTTGAACCAGTTCCATCGCCGCCTCTTTCAGCTACGTATTTTCTTTTATATGTAAAATCTAAAAGAGTTGTCATATTCTTATCTGCAATTAATATAACATCTCCTCCACGACCGCCGTCTCCTCCATCGGGACCGCCTAGTGGAACATATTTTTCTCTTCTAAATGAAACAGAACCATGTCCGCCATCTCCTGATTTTACAAATATTTTGGCTATATCTATAAACATATTATCACCTTCAATATTATAATTCTACATTTTACAAAATTTACCTTCTTTTAGAGTTAAATTTATATAAAATTTAGTTGTTCCCTTTATTATTTGCATTTTTAAAGTTTTTATAATTTTAAAAAAGCACCCTTATTTTTAAAGGGTGCCTTTAAATAAACTATTCAGCTATTACTTCTTCAACGTCTACTGGGTAAACGCTAGCTTTCTTCTTATCTTTTCCCATTCTCTCGTATCTTACGACACCATCGATTTTAGCGAAAAGAGTATCATCCTTACCTATACCAACGTTAGTTCCAGGATGTATTTTAGTTCCTCTTTGTCTAACTAATATGTTTCCTGCTAAAACAAATTGTCCATCTGCAGATTTAACACCTAGTCTCTTAGATTCACTATCTCTACCGTTCTTGGAGCTACCAACTCCTTTTTTATGAGCAAGTAACTGTATGTTAACTAATAACATGGGGCTACACCTCCTCTTCATCTACTTTTATATACATACCATAAATTAGCTCTAGATTTTTCAAACCCAAATGCAAAGTTTTCATTAAAACTTGACATTGTTGAATTTCAGAAGCACTATTTCCATTAAGATCTATGTAAATCTCACCTTCATTAGCACTACAATTAGCTTTTACTTCTAGAACATTAACAATACCATCACCTATAGTGCAAGATAAAGTAGTTGCTGCTGCACATACTATATCGCTACCCTCTTCAGCATAGCCTGAATGTCCTTTCAAAGTAACAGCTACAAGCTTATCATTTTTTTTCAAAAACTTAGCTTTAATCATAATTAAGCTTCTATTTTCTCTATAACAAGCTTAGTATATGGTTGTCTATGTCCTTGCTTTCTTCTGTAGTCTTTTTTAGCCTTGAACTTAAATACAACAACTTTTTTAGCTTTATCTTGAGATAAAACCTTAGCTACAACTTTAGCTCCTTCAACTACTGGCTTTCCAACAACAAACTCACCGTTGTCCTTAGAAACTGCAAGAACCTCAGTTAATTCAACTGTAGTTTCTACTTCAGCGTTTAACTTTTCAACGAAGATTACATCTCCCTCAGCTACTTTATATTGCTTTCCACCTGTTGTTAATACTGCGTACATTAAATACACCTCCTCTATCCAGTCTCGCCAACTCGGGTACACAAGCTAATGTGTTCACTTAAAAACCTTTCGTGTGCGGTCTACACAAAGAATTTTAACACAAACAATATCCATTGTAAAGTTTTTTTTATGTTATTTTTCGTCAAAATCTATTTTATATTTTGATAAATTTTCTATTTGTTTTAAAAATATTAAAGGTTCCACCTTAAAATATTCAACACCTTCAGTAAAATTCAAATATATATTTTTGTTAAAACCATTTATTTCTTTAACGAAGTTGAACAAATCATCTCTTATTATTTTTTCATACATGCTATTCATTTCTATGTAGATATCTTTTAATGAATTTTCTCCATCCTTTTTAAGAATATCATTTTTTATTAAAAGGGTTATATATGATGCTTTTAGTCTTTTACCCTCACCTTTGCAACTTTTACATGGTTCTTCCATATATTCATATATAGTTTTTCCTCTTCTTCTTCTAGCTATTTGAACTAAATCAAGCTCTGTATGAGGATAAACTACTGTTTGATTTTTATCTCCATAAAAACCTTCTTTTAATATGTTTATTATTTTTCTTTTGTCTTCTTTAGACTCCATATCTATAAAGTCCACAAGAATTATTCCACTTAAATTTCTAAGTCTTACTTGAGTTGTTATTTCTTTTGCAGCTTGCATATTTGTTATAAATGCTGTTCTATCTATTGATTTACCAATAACATTTTTACCTGAGTTTACATCTATAACATACATAGCTTCAGTCTTATCAATAACAATATGTCCACCACACTCCAAGTTTACCTTGTTATGTCTTAATGTTAATATTTCTTTTTCTATTCCATAAAAATCAAATAAATTTCTATGCCCTTCATATAATGAAATATCTATTGATATATCTTCTTTATCTTTTATATATTCATTTATTATAGAATAATCTTCACTACTATCAACCATTACTTTTGTATTTTCTTCATTTACTGCATCTCTTAATACTTTATTTAGTATTGTTTTTTCTCCATGCAATAAACCTGGTTTTAAAGAGTATAAAAAACTCCTTTTTATTTTCTCATATTTTTCGCTAAGATAAACTACTTCCTTTTGTATAGAATCTACAGAAACCATTTCACCTTGAGTTCTTATCATTACTCCTAATTTTTCTGGTAATACTAGATTCTCTTTACATTTTATCTTAAATTCATTACTTAATATTTTTTTTGAAAAACTAAGCCCTTTTTTGTCATTGCTTAAAACTACATACCTACCTGGAAGTGTTACCTGATTAAATACCTTTGCTCCTTTATCATTTAACTCTTCTTTCATAACTTCAACTAATACTTCTTGACCTTTTTTTATAGTTTCATTTGTTAAATGTAAATAAGCGTTTTTTTCATATCCTATATCTACAAATGCACTTTTTATTCCTGGTACTATATTCTTAACTACGCCCTTATATATTTCTCCAGGTATTGGCTCATTTTTTTCTTCTTCGATAAAACATTCTGTTAGTTTTTCTTTATCTTTTATAGCAACACGTCTTATGTGTTCTCTTTTTTCTATAAATATTTCTTTCATATTTACACATCCTACTTTAAACTTTTTACAAAAATAGAAATTAAGGAGACAATCACTAGTACTAATGTTTTATAAAAAATCATAAATTTAGTATATAGATTGACTCCTTATTTATATAATAGAATGAATGTACCTTAAGATAAATTACTACTATACATATTTATATAGTGGAACTAACTTATTATCTTTGTTTGCAAACATTTCTATTCTGTTTATATAGGTAAAAGCATTTTCTACTGAACCTTTAGTATGTTCTTTTATATAAGTTGCAAATAACTCTGGAGAAAGGTGGTTTCTGCTTCCACAAGCTGCTTCTAAATTTATTATTACATATTCATCTTCTTTACTAACTGAAGCACCTAAGATATGTGGTTTTATATCAACCATTTTTTCTCCTTTCTTACTTTTTTTAATTATTTCCATTTTAGGACTTTCTAAAAGTTCTTCTATTTCTTTTACTATATTATCATTTCCACTGTATTTTATCTTAACAGTGTAAGTTGCAGCATCTATAAGAGCCATACCTTGTGGCACTTTCTTTTCATTAGGATTATTTATAACCTTTTTAACTTCTAAAAATTTTATGCCCACATTACTTAACTCATTTAATTTATTTTTTATTGTGTCTTCATCTAATTCTTCTGCCAAAACTAAATCTAGATAATCACCATTAGAAGAATGTCCTACTGACAAAGGTTGAGCCATTGAAAGCGCCATATGCGGATTAAATCCTTTAGAGTATTCCACTGGTAGTTCTGCTCTTCTTACTATTTTTTGAATAGTTCTCATTAAATCTAAATGAGCTATAAATTTTATTGAATCATCTTTAGTGAATTTTATTAGATAACGCACCTTCAAAGCACACCCCTTCCTTAAAGTTTACATTTACTCCACAACCTGTACAACCTTCCCTACAGTTCTGTGTAAGTTCTGCTTTTTTAGCTTTTTCGTTTTCTATTTCAAGATACTTTCTATTTACTCCTATATCTATGAAGTCCCATGGAAGTATTTCTTCATAGCTTCTTTCTCTATATGCATAGAAATCTCCGTCTACATTACACTCTTCCATAGCTTCAATCCAAGTATCAAAATTAAAGTACTCAGACCAACCATCAAATTTAGCACCTTTTTCATAAGCTTTAATAATAACATCACACATTCTTCTATCCCCTCTAGCTACAACTGCTTCTAGATAAGATACTAAAGACTCGTGATAATTATAGGTAACAGCTTTACTCTCTATGCTATACTTTACTGCTTTAATTTTCTCAACTACATCTTCCATTCTAGCTTGTGCCGCCCATTGGAAAGGTGTAAATGGCTTAGGTACAAATATTGATGTACTTGCTGTTACTCTAAGTCCTCTATTCCTAACCTCTTTTGGTACCTTAAAATACTCACCAGCTACCTTATCCGCAAGATGTGCTATTCCTTGTACATCTTCTATAGTTTCATAAGGTAATCCTATCATGAAGTATAACTTTATTGTAGACCAACCTGATTCAAATGCTGAGTGTGCTGCCTCTAATACTCTCTCTTCTGTAACACCCTTATTTATTATATCTCTCATTCTTTGAGAGCCAGCTTCTGGTGCAAAAGTAAGTCCTGTTTTTCTTACCTTTTGAATTTCTTTTATTAAATCTACTGAAAAAGCATCTATTCTTATTGATGGTAACGATACAGAAATCTTATCCTTACTATGTTTATCCATCAAATTTAATATTAGACCTTGTATGTCTGAATAATCACATATACTTAATGAGCTTAAAGATATTTCATTGTATCCTGTATTTTTTAACAAAGTCTCCGCCTGATTAAGTAATGTATCCTTGCTTTTTTCTCTAATTGGTCTATATATCATTCCCGCTTGACAGAATCTACATCCATTAGTACATCCTCTAAATGTTTCAAGAACCACTCTATCATGAACTATTTCTGTAAATGGAACTATTATCTTATCTGGAAATTCAACATTATCAAAATTGCTTATGAATCTTTTAGCTACCTTAACTGGAACATCTTCATATTTAGGTTTAAACTCTTTGATTGTGTTGTCTTCATTATAAGTAACATCATAAAGAGATGGTACATATACCCCTCTTATCTTTGAAATTTCTCTCAAGAATTCTTTTTTCTTTCCCTTACCCTTATATTTTTTATAAACCTCTAAAACATCATCCATAACTTCTTCGCCTTCTCCGATTTCGAAGAAATCAACTATATCATAAAGTGGTTCTGGATTATATGCACAAGGTCCTCCAGCCATAACTATTGGTTCATCTTCTCTTCTTTCAGAAGCTCTTATAGTTATGTTAGCCATATTTAACATATTTAATATATTAGTGTAACTCATCTCATATTGAAGAGTAAATCCTAGAAAATCAAATTCACTTAAAGAATCTTTAGTTTCTAAGGTGAATAATGGTATATTACTTTCTCTAAGTAATGCTTCCATATCTGGCCATGGAGCAAAACACCTTTCACAATATGTATCTTCTCTTTTATTAATTGTATGATATAATATTCTACTTCCTAAGTGAGCCATACCTACCTCATATGTATCTGGAAAACAAAAAGCAAACCTTATATCTACTTTTTCTTTATCTTTAATTACAGAGTTTAACTCTCCACCTACATATCTTGCAGGTTTTTCAACTCTGAACAAAATATCATCTAAGTTTTTTTTCATCTAAAATTTCCTCCTTAGGATATTAAAATTACATAAACTACGTTCTAAAACACTATTATAAGAATAAATATGATTTTTGTAAACATGAAAAAGTAGCGTAGCTACTTTATAGTTACAAGTTTCTATTTTAGAATCAAAGATTTTTATACTTTCCTGTACATAAAAAATCAAGAGGTTTGTATGTCCTCTTGATTTTTATAAATTAATACTTAATATTTATATACTCTTCTATTGATATATTACCATATACTTTTAATGCTTCTACAATTTCCTGTTCAAAAATTACCTCTTTAAATTCCATATTATCATCTAACACAGTAAATATATTGTTTTTATTTTTATCCATTATATTCATAAGGTAAAGCAAATCTTTTTTATAATATACAGATATACTTTTATTTTCTATATAGCTCTTTTTTAAAAATTTTGATTTTTTCTTTACTATATCCCCCATAATTATATATACAACCCTTTCCTTCTCCTTATGTGATATATACAGTATAAGTATGGCCATAAGTAATATACTGAAATTTACCACACCATAAATATATGATATTATAAAGAAAATAATCATAACAATTCCAGTAAAAAAACTAAGTTTAATTACAATATTATTCGCTCTTTTATATATAATTTTTTTATTTAAAATACATCTGATTATTCTTGCACCATCTAAAGGAAATGCAGGAAGAAGATTAATCAGACCTAATGCTAAATTGCTTAAAGCACACCATAAAACAAATTCACTACTTAAATACTTATTTATACTCCAAAATATAAACCCTAATATTAAATTAAAAATTGGACCACTTAATGATATTAAGATATCTTCTTTTAAATCTAAGTAATCAAAGCTGTTACTTTCTATGTAGGTTCCCATTGGAATTATTTTAAGCTTAATATCTGATACTCCTAATAATCTAGCTGTTAATACATGAGTTAATTCATGAAGAAATACAAATATGAATGCTATTAAAAATGCCCTTTGGAATCCTATCATAATAAGAATTACTATATATGAAATAAGTAGTCTCTTCTTTTTAGTCATTTACGTCTCCTAAAACTAATTTCTAACAAACTCTAATGGATTTTTCTCCTCACCCATATAAGTTATTTCAAAATGAATAAAATCATTTTTTCCATCCTTATTTTGAGCCCCTTTACCAACAACATCTCCAATATTAACAGCTTGTTCTATATCTACATTAACTTCTTTCAAAAAATAGTACTTACTCTCAATACCATTTCCATGGTCCATTATTATATATTTACCACCTTCATTAAAGTCTCCGACTTCCTTTACTCGTCCACTATTTGTTGCAACTACATCACTATTATTACATGCTATATCCAATCCTTTATGAACTTCTCTATTAAAACATTTGTCTTCTTCTTTATTAAATTCGTATAATATGTTGCCATTACAAGGAATCATATAATTTTTTTCTATCACATTTCTAGCCGAAGTAAATTCCCCTAATTTGACCTTAAATTTGTCCAAATAAGTACTTACTGATGAATTTATACCATCAATTTTAAATTCTTTTAAATTGCTAATATTTATAGATTTATAGTCATAGTTTTTAACATAGTCTATAGCATTTTTATAATCATAATTTTCACTTACAACTTTTTTACCATATTCATATGCATATGCTGTTTCTGATGTTTTTATTACTTTACATCCTATGATAATAGTAAATAATAGAAGTGTTCCAACAAGTTGAAATATTATAGTTTTTCCTGGATTTTTAGTGCCAAAGTTCGGTATTATCGATATGCTACTCTCTTTTTTTCCATAACCTCCTCTACCTTTATTAAGAGTATTGATATTCCCATATCCACTAATACCTCCATTACCTAAATTAGTATTTATTCTATTATTATCTGTATGTTTTGTCCCCTTCCTATCTCTTATTCCTAGGTTTTTATAATACTTCTCATATTGAGTATTATAATATCTCATAACCTCTCCTCACTTATATTAAATTGCTACCTTATAATATATGATTAAGTTTTATAATATTATTCTTATATAAGGCACATTCAAAAAAATCCTTTGAAAATTTCAAAGGATTTTTTATTAATCTCTTTTTTAATGTAACTAAAAACACTTCTACAATTACTATATTAGTAGATACCTGTATGCAATTAACATCATATACTCTAAGTAGTACTGAGATGTTAATATCTATCTTAAGAATATAACAAAATCTAAAACTTTTTAAAAGTTTATTTTTTTACGCCTCATACCTACATTAAGAACAATGGCTAAAGCCATATAACTTGCTAAAACAGCACTTCCTCCATAACTTATAAATGGAAGTGTTATTCCTGATATAGGCATTACACCTATTGTCATACCTATATTTTGTAATATAGAAAATATCCATGTTGATACAAATCCAATACAAATCATACTGCCGAATATATCTTTAGAACTCTTACCTATATTTATTACTCTATAAATTAGTATTCCATATAAAAGTAATAAAAAAACTCCTCCAATGAAGCCCCAATGCTCAGCAATAACAACATATATAAAGTCTGTTTGACTTTCAGGAACAAATTCTGAAACATAACTTCCTGTTTTCAGCCCTATTCCATATACTCCACCTGATCCTATACCTATCATTGATTGTTTTAATTGAAGCCCTATTCCAAGTTCATCAGCAGATGGATTCACAAATGATAAAAGTCTTTTTTTCCAGTGAGGTTGCATAAGAGGCGAATTCCAAATAAGAGCAATAAAGGTAATAATAGACATAAAACTTCCTACTATTACCTTTATATCTAACCCTGATACAAAAAACATTCCTAATACAATGAAAAAACATATCATTGTAAGTCCCATGTTGGGTTGAAGCACTATTATGAGCATTGGTATTCCAGCATAAATTGCTAATATCAAAAAATTTTTAATATCATTTACATTGCCCTCCATCTCATCTAATTTTTTAGCTAAAATTAAGATTATGGCTAGTTTCGCAAATTCTGCTGGCTGTATAGATAATGGCCCTATCCTAATCCACCTTCTTGCACCATTTACAATAACTCCAAAATATCTTGTAAAAATAAGAGATGCTACCGTTGCCCAGTAAAATATAGGTATTGCCTTTTTTATTAAATTATAATCTATAAGTATTAAAAAATAAGCTGCACATAGGCTTATTATAAACCAACTCAGTTGCTTTATAACATCTGATATACCACTTGCAAGGTATATGTTTAATGCTCCAAATATAGATATAATTATTGAAATTATTACAATTGTAAAATCTAGTTCTCTAAATAATCTTAAATCTGAATTTAGTTTTCTAAACATGCTTATCCCTCCTTTCAGATTTATCTAAATAGTATAACATATTAAATGTTTTTTTTAATTTACAAATATATTAAGTTCATGAACTTTTACAATATATTAACTAAATATATTCATAGAACTACTATTACTTCTTAAATCAAGAATAAGCACTGATACAATTCTGGATAAGTTCATCTAAACTTTTTTATATTTTCTATATGATGAATTAATATAAAGTTAAGTGTATTTTTTACAAATATACTTACACCTTTAAATACATTTGTAGAAAGTTTTTACTTATAAAGTCATGACCACCCGTAAAACGGGTGGCATGCTCTAGCCCTATAAGGGCATATTACTGGCTGTGTCTTAAGACACGTTGAATAAGATCCGCCAA
>NZ_FOKI01000073.1 GCF_900111985.1 Clostridium frigidicarnis | reverse complement strand
GGCGGAGAAAGTGGGATTCGAACCCACGGTACACTCACATGTACGCCGGTTTTCAAGACCGGTGCCTTAAACCAACTCGACCATCTCTCCATGTCATTTACAAGTATTATTATAGCAACCTTATTTATTTATGTCAACCATTTTTACAAACTTTTTTACATTTATTTTTTAACCCAAACTGTTTTTACTTTACCTTAAAACTCTTAATATTATTACGACACAAACATAGCTTAATGTTTATATATACTCTATTACTCTATTTAAGGCACATTCAAATAAATAACTAGTCAGTGCTAGTTTATTTTCATATACCTAAGATTCTCTAATCCTATTACTTATATAATTTATTCAATTATTACTTACTAAACTTCAATGACTTAATTCCTAAATATTCTATTTTAAAATAGAATCTGATAGAGTTTTAACTGAAAAAGATAGAGTATATAAATTATTGTTACTATATACTCTATCTTTTACTTTTTAAATTAATTATATTCATTAAAAAACATGTATAAGTTCTAATTAATAAAATTTATGATTTGAATGTACCTAAATTCAAATCATAAATCTTTTTAGAACATATATATAATTAAAATTTATTTTTCAATCTTATTACATGCCATATAAGGTCTTAAAACCTCTGGTATAGTAACTGTTCCATCTTGATTTTGGAAATTTTCAAGTATAGCCGCAACTGTTCTTCCTATTGCTACTCCTGATCCATTTATAGTATGAACAAATTGTGGTTTTTCCTTAGCATTACCTCTAAATCTTATATTAGCTCTTCTAGCTTGGAAATCTTCAAAGTTACTACAGCTTGATATTTCTACATATCTATTGTAACTTGGCATCCAAACCTCTATGTCATACTTAAATGCTGCTGTAAATCCTAAATCACCCTTACATATCTTAACTATTCTATATGGTAGTCCTAACCCTTGTAAAACAGACTCAGCATCTTTTAAAAGAGCATCTAGTTCTTTATAAGAATCTTCTGGTTTAACAAATTTAACAAGTTCAACTTTATTAAATTGATGTTGTCTTATAAGGCCTCTAGTATCTCTTCCAGCTGATCCTGCTTCAGCTCTGAAACAAGCACTATATGCAACATGTTTTATTGGAAGTTTGTCTCCAGCTATTATTTCATCTCTATACATATTAGTAACAGGTACCTCAGCTGTAGGTATTAAGAAATAATCTGTGTTATTAGTTAATTTAAAAGCATCTTCCTCAAATTTAGGTAATTGTCCTGTTCCTGTCATTGAATCTCTATTAGCTACAAATGGAACAAACAACTCTGTGTAACCATTTTTGCTAGTGTGAGTATCTAAATAATAATTTATTATAGATCTTTCTAGTCTAGCACCTAAATCTTTATATATAGTAAATCTTGAACCTGTTACTTTTCCGCCTCTTTCAAAATCCAATATATCTAAATCTGTTCCTATATCCCAATGAGCCTTAGCTTCAAAATCAAAATTGTTAGGTTCACCGAACTTTTTAATTTCTACATTATCTTCATCAGTATCTCCCTCTGGAACTTCTGGATTTGGAACATTAGGGATTCTAAGCATTAAATATTTTATTCTTTCATCTATTTCTGCTAATCTAGCATCAAAATTCTTTATATCTTCCCCTATTTTTTTCATTTCAGCCATTATAGAAGACACATCTTCTCCTGCTTTTTTTAACTTTGGTATTTCACTAGATACTTGATTTTTCTTGGCTTTCAAAGCTTCAACTTCAACTAATATTTTTCTTCTTTCTTCATCAAGAGATAGTGCTTCATCTATTTGAGATAAATCAAAATCTTCTCCTCTGCCTACCATTGCAGCTTTTATTTCATCAAGATTGTTTCTTAGTCTTTTTAAATCTAACATATCTTTCTCTCCTTTTCTTTATATTAAGTTTTTTTATAAACAAAAAAAGCCTTCTCTCCCCTAAAAAGGGACGAAAAGACTCCGCGTTGCCACCCTAGTTGATTAAAATATTTTTAATCCACTCTTAAATTTAACGATATTTACCGTACTGCTTAATTCACAGTCCCTCGGAGGTGGATTCTTAAAGTATTAGTATCAGTTTACACCAACCACTGACTCTCTAAAAACTAAAAACATTAATACTATCCTCTTCAACGGTTTAAAATATTTTTAATTATTAAACATATTTCATTATACACCTTATTTTACATAATTACAACTCAATTTATTAATCTCTTTCTATTGTCCTACAGCTTAGAATATCTGTACCAGTATTTAGAATATTTTTACATATTATATCTCCTAATTTTACTGGAGGTCCTACATATATTCTACTTAGAGCTTTTGAACATTCTATCCATAAACTCTCATCTATTACATCAGAACTTTTTACTGGTAAGACATTATGATTTTTAGATCCTTTAATCCTTACTATTGTAGTAAAAACTTTTTTATTTTCATAATCTATTTTTTCTATATAGCTTAAACCTTTATCACATTCGTTTCCTATAATATCTATGTTTTCTTTATTTATATATATATCCATAACACAGTTCTTATTACATTGTGTGCATATTGAAGTTTTAATCATAAAAACCTCACCCCTTACATTTCATCAAACTCTTTAACTCTGTTTCTTATAACCTTAGAATTTTTAGAATCTTTAACTATATCAGTAAGTTTCTTATTAGTTTCCCTTGCTAATATAGAAATTATTCTACTTAAACAATATGCTCCTTGACAATTACCTAGTGTTACACCAGTTCTTCGTTTTACACCTTCAACAGTTCTTGCTCCTAATGGTCTTCTTATACTATCTATAATTTCAGCCTCCGTTACTAAACTACATAAACAAACTATATTGGCATATCTAGGATCAATTTTTATTATCTCATTTCTTTCTTCATTACTTAAATCTTTAAATCTATAAAATTCTCGTCTCTTATCTATAAAATCTTTCTTCTCAGTACAGTTTAAATTATTTGTTATAGTTTCACAAATCATATTTGCAATAGCAGGTGCTACTGTAACCTCACTAAAATTGTTTCCTGTTACCTTAATATATCCTCTCTTATCAAAATCTGAATCGTCAATCATTATAAGCTCTTTATGTATATCCTCTTTAAAAATATTACTAAATTCACTTATATCAACATTGTCTATAAAATTAGAAATATATTCTGTAACATCATTTAACTCTAATGATTCTTCGTTTCTTACCGCTAAAATAACTCCATCATTACCAAATGGCACAGCATGAAAACCTGATGAATTTTTATTTTTTGCGTTGTATACTATATGATTAAAATTTCTACTATCATCTTTTTCCATCATACAATAGGTTATCTTATCTATAGGTTTTTCCATTACAACACTCTCTATATCATCTGTTTCATATGGAGTAGTATTTACAACAACCTTACAAGTAAACTTATTCTTGTTAGTAGCTACTTTTAAACCCAAAGTAGATTTTTGTATATCTAATACCTCTTCTTCTAGTCTAAAATTAACACCATTATCAAATGCTATTTCAGCATAAGCCAAAGCCAAATCATATGGACATATAACAGCTGTATTTTTTGAATATATAGCTTTCTTTATATCACATTTTAGATTAGGTTCTAACTCTTTAACATTATTTTCATCAATAAACTCTACTCCAGAAACTCCTCTTTTAATTGCTCTATTATATATTTCTTTAAGTTTTGTTTCTTGGTCATCATCCTCTGCTATAATCAATGAACCTGTTCTATTAAATGGAACTCCAAATTTATCACATAAGTCACCTAACATATTATTTCCTATTATTTGTAATTTAGCTATTAAATCATTTGTTCCTTGTAATCCATCCTGAACTATCGCTGTATTTATAAATGATATATCATCGGCTATATCATAATCTTTCTCAATTAAAGCTATATTTAAGTTGTATTTAGAAAGTTCATATGCAACCGCACAACCAACTAACCCTCCACCTAATATTATAACATCATAATCCATAGGGCTTTCACCCTCCTTTTTATTATTATAACTTCCGTTTAAATTTTATCATAAATTGCTCTTATATAAAATTGTTTAATCAAAATTTAAGCACAGTATTCATACTGTGCTTAAAGATATTATTAATTTATATTGTTTAATATTTTTCCAAGCTCATTTATATATTCTCCATATTTAGACCAATCCCCAGATTTCTGAGCCTCTAAAGCTTTATTAAATAAATCCTTAGCCTTTTTAACTTCATTGTTTTCTATAGATCCGTCTTCTGGTGTACTTTGTTGTGATTCATTAGCATTTTCTTTTCCTGGTTGCTTATCACTAGCACCAAACAATGATTCTATAGCTTTCTCTATATTCTCTTCTATAACAACTTTATTTCCATTATACATTATTACTCTTTTCATTTCAGGTATTCCACTAGAATTGTTTGCAACAATATATAACGGTTCTATATATAATAAAGAATTTTGTATTGGAATGATTATAGTTTCACCTAGTATTACATCTGAGTTATTAGATTGCCATAACTTTATTTCCTTTGAAATATAATCATCCTGCCTTATGGTATTATTAAAAAGCATTGGACTATATATTGTTTTTTGCGGTGGAAATTTATATAGAATTAATTTTCCATAATCATCTCCATCCATTTTTGCAGCAAATATTGAAACCATGTTTTGTTTACTTCTCATATTAAAATAATTTAGCATAACCATTTCTGTCTTATCTTCTCCTGGAAGCCTTGTAACTACATATGGAACCTCATTATTTTTCTGTTCATCATCTTTAGTTTCACTATCTGTTAAATTTAAACCATTTTTAGATATCTGCCATAAATCTTCTCCATTAAAGAAAATATACGGATCTGTCATATGATATTTCTCCAAAACTTTACTTTGAAGTGAGAACATTTCTTGAGGATATTTAAAATGTTCTTTAAATCCTTTAGGCATTTCAGATACATCTTTAAATAGTCCATTAAATATATCTTCATAACATTTTATAATAGGATCAGTATTATCTACAACGTAAAAATCTGTTGTACCATCATAGGCATCAACAATCACTTTCACAGAATTTCTCATATAGTTTATACCATTATATGGTTCTGAAAATGGGTATTTATTAGATGTTGTATATGCATCTATTATCCAATATAATTTACCATTATTTATTACAGTATAAGGATCTGTGTCATATTTTAAAAATGGAGCTATAGACTCTACCCTTTCCATTATATTTCTTCTCATTATTAACTTGCTATCACTAGTAATATCGTTTGAAAGAAGTATATTTATATCCTTTTCTTTCAAAGCAAATAATACCTTATTAGCAAAATTAAGTTTTACTCCATCTTTACCGTCATACCTATTTGTTTGATTTTCTCCACCTTTTGGAGCATCAAATTCATCTGTCTTTGTATTGGTTATTGCATAATAGTCTGTATTTTCTCCAAAATATATTCTTGGATTCTCTATCTCTATATTAGTATTATTCTCTACTGGTATATCCTTCATTATGAAATTAGGTTGACCCTGTTCTGAAACAGAATTAACTTTATTCATTACAACACCATATCCATGTGTATATTTTAAATGCTTATTAATCCATGTATTAGGTTCTATAGCATCTATATTTATTTCTCTAGGTGCTATGAATACTTGATTATAATTTCCATTAATATTATATCTATCTACATCTATATCATTAAAGTTATAGTAATATCTTATTACTTGAACTTGATTATAAAAACTCAATGTGGGACTCACTGAATTTATTTTTAGATTTTCAAATATATCTTTATTATCTTTTAATCCATTTTTCGTTAAGTCGTTTTTCACATCAAAGTCTCTAGATTCTATATTCTCTACATTAAAACCTTTTCTAGTCATTTCTATATTGTAATTTAAATATGGCTTTTCCAATTCCATTTCATTAGCTTTTACTATAAATCGTTGTACTCCTAGAGAAGTTAAATTTTCAGCTACTAATAATATAACCACCAATGCAATAGATATAAATACAGGTTTAAAGTTATGCTTTCTTACATTTAAAAATACTATTATTGCCATGCATAAACATATTATTGCTATAACTCTATAAAATAACAACGTAACCTTTACATCAGTATAGCTAGCACCAAATGCAATTCCCCTAGGACTATATACTAAGTAATAAGTTTTTAAAACAAAATTTAATGCTATAAATATTAATCCAATTAAAAATAATACTGCTAACTGCCTTCCTGCTAGATTTGTAAGTTTACCTTTTAAATGTTTTACCTTTGATTTGTGGTCTGTAAACTCTATTGATGAAATATTATCTTTCACCAAAAACAATCCATAAAAAATAAATGTAATAACAATTAAAACAATTACAAATATAATTAAAGTATTTAAAATTGATTGTATTAATGGTAACTTAAATATATAAAATGATACATCCTTGTTAAAAATATAATCTTTTACATCAAAATTTTTAGAATTACTAAATTGAAGTATTGTGCTCCAATATCTCATAGCAGTTGAATATGCTAATATAAATGATACAGCACAGTTACTTACTAAAAATATAATTTTTTCAGTCTTTTTTCTTGATGAACTTATTTCATGTATATGATTGGTTTTAATAAAGCTTTTTCTCAAACTTTTATAGTAAAAATATATAAATATAAAACTAATTAAAAACAACGGTATCATAAGTTTCAATACAGCCTTTAGCTTTGTAAAATATACTGATAAATAACCTAAATTACTAAACCACTGTATATTTATAACAAAATTAGCTATATTATTCAGAAAAAACATTACTAAGGCTATGAATATAAATATGCTTAAAAGAAAATACTTCTTCTTTTTCACATCATCACCTCTTTCTCTAGAATTATTTAAAAATTATTATTCCAATATAAATCCTCTTTTAGATAAATCTTTTTCTATTTTATCTAAAATCTCCTCTGTTTCAGCACTTATAGTGTGTAAGTGAATACCTTCTGTTAATATAGATAATGGTATAGCATTTGATTCATCAAAAGTTTTTAAAAATTTTTTTATATCATCTAAAGTTTTTATCATAATCATTGCCTTTATTTCTCCATATAAAGGATGTTCAACAATAATATCTTCTATTATTCCACCATATTTTATTATAGTCTCTAGTTCTATCTTAATATCGTCTTTAGAGTGATGTATTGCAAAAACTCTTTTATATAAATTTCTTAATTTATTAAATATATATCCATCTGGAGTTGCTATTATGTTTAATCCTTCTGCCCTCAAAATTGCTATATCTTTCACAATAACCTGCCTCGTAACACTAAATCTACTTGCTAATACCCCTCCTTTAATAGGATATTTTGATAAATATAATAATTTCTGAATTTCATTTCTTCTGTCTTTGGAATTCATAATTTTCCTCCTATATAAATTATTAATATTTAGTTCTTATCATCGCAAAGTTTTAATATGTTTATAACTATATTGTCTTTTATATCTTTTTTATGGTGATTTTCTATAATATATATAAACTCATCATCATATCCCAACGATTTAAGTTTTTGTGCTCCTATTTGGGGGTGATTATAATATATATTTATTTTCCTTATATTAGTGCATTTTTTCAAGTTTCCTCCAGTGACTTTATCACCTAATACTAGAAATACACGGTCAAAAATATTTAATCTAGATCCTATTTTTCCAATATCATGTAGCAAACATATTTTTATAAGCATATCTAAATCATTTACTTCTTCTAATTTTAAATATTCTTTTATGGCTAATTTAGCAACCCTTATACAATGATGTTGTTCTGCCTTGTTTAAGTTCTTAAATAACTCCTTTTCTAAATTATTTAAATACTTATCTATAAATTTAATATCTATATCTTTAAACTCTGATGTTATATCCCAGTAAAATTGTTTAATTCTATGTAACATAAATAACCTTCTCTTTATATGTATTTTTATTAACTATTTCTAGAAAATACTTACATATATATAATATCATATTTATAAACTTATTTTATTATATTAATAATAAATTTATAAATTATATATAAAAAAAAGACATGAACTACATTCATGTCTTTTTTATGGTGGAGATAAAGAGATTCGAACTCTTGACCCCCTGCGTGCAAGGCAGGTGCTCTCCCAACTGAGCTATACCCCCTAATATGGTGGA
>NZ_FOKI01000053.1 GCF_900111985.1 Clostridium frigidicarnis | reverse complement strand
CTTTTTTATATTCTTTCTTATAATTAGGTATTATTTCATTATTCTTAGGCTCTTTTGGCTCTAATGTTTGAGAATAACGACGATAATTATTAACCCATCTACTTAATAATTGGGGATTTAAGTCGTACCTTTTAGCAATTAAAATATTGCTTCCTGATTCTAAAACTTCCTTAACAAATGAAACTCTTTGATCTTCTGAAAACTTTCTTGTAAATATTTTTTTCTCCATCCCTTAGACCTCCTAATCATCTTAAAACTATTTTACTTTGTTTGAGTAAACATTGTCCATTCTAATTAGGGGGCCTATAGGACCTGAACTTTCAACTTTCCACTCTCAACCTTCAACTTTATATTTAGAAAGTCTATGACTTCCAACAATAATCGTCAATTATCAATTGTCAATTTAAAAAGGGTCATAGTCTTTTTTTATTTTAAAGCCTTTGATATTACCTGTAATCTCTATAATATCAATATATATATCTTTAAAATTAATAAATATTATTATTTTATTAGAGATAAAATAATAGTTATATTAACAATAAAATATGTTAATATAAGTGGTGACAATATGGGAATTAGGGTGAAGATATATTTGTAAAATTGGTAATATTATAAAATAAATATAGAATATCAAAGGAGAATATTTTATGGAGCAAAATCAATTTACTAGAACAGAACTGTTAATTGGAAAAGAGGCTGTGGAAGCTTTAAATAATAAGAAAGTAGTAGTTTTTGGAGTGGGAGGAGTAGGGAGTTTTTCTGTTGAAGCATTAGCAAGGGCTGGAGTTGGCAATATTGTAATAGTAGACAGCGATACTGTATGCGTTACAAATATAAATAGACAAATACATGCTACTCATAAAACTGTTAATATGTCTAAGGTACAATTAATAAGAGATAGAATTTTAAGTATAAATCCAAATTGCAATGTTATTGTACATGAGAAATTTGTGAACGCTAAAAATATAGAAGAGATAATAACAGATGATGTAGATTATATAATTGATGCTATAGATACGGTATCTTCAAAGCTAGCATTAGCACAGTGGTGCTATGAAAATGAGGTTCCGATAATAAGTTCAATGGGAACAGGTAATAAACTTGATCCAACTCAATTTAAAGTTTCAGATATATTTAAAACAAAGGTTTGTCCTCTTGCTAAAGTTATGAGACATGAACTTAAAAAGAGAAATGTAAAAAAACTTAGGGTGGTTTATTCAGAGGAATTACCAAAGAAGCCTGTTAACGTAGTCAATAATAATACTTCAAGTACAGATGATACATTAGATATTACAAGAACAACAAAAAGACAAACACCTGGAAGCATATCCTTTGTACCACCAGTTGCAGGAATGATTTTAGCGGGAGAAGCTATAAAAGCCTTGATTAAAGAATACATATAAGAATACATATAAGAATATAGAATTTAAAAGTAAGCATCCTTATTTAGAATTAAGTAAGGATGCTTACTTTGTTTAGGCACATTCAAAAAAATAACAAGTTATTTTCTTTCATGTGCCTTACTTTATGGATATTATAAATTTTGGATCTATGGATAACTTTGATAACTATTAAAATATATAGATTTTTTAGTTGAAGGTTGAATGTTGAAAACTTTAATCAGTTATGAGTTACAAGAGTTGAGGTTAAATCTTCTAAAACTTTCAACTTTATATTTAGGAAGTCCATGACTTCCAACAATAATCGTCAATTCTCAATTTTCAATTGTAAATTAAAAAAAAGGGCGAAGCCTTTTGCTCTATGATGGGTAATACCTCTAAGCTTTGTAAAAAAGAATGAGTAGAAAAGTTTAATATGAAATTTATATGTTATATATGGCATTAATCAATGTTTAAAAGTGTGTATAGTCTTTATTGTATAAATAAGATGAATAAAGTAACAGTAATGTTTTTCTAAAATACTATGTAGTAGTAAGTAAATTTGAGATTTTTTATATAAGTTTAAAATAAGAATATTAAACTTTAGGGGCGATGAGCTGTGGTTAATAATCTAAAGATGAAATGGAAAATAATGTTTTATTTTGTGATAATGATGTGTATAAGTTTATTAACTGGTTTTATAAGCTTTATGAGTTTAAATACTGCCAATAATATGGGACTAAATTACTTTGAAAACCAAATGAAACCAGTAGTAAATGTATCAAGACTAACTAATGATTTTCAAAAATCAAGAATTTCAATAAGAGACGTTGTCATGGAAGATAGTGTTGATGAAATAAATAAAAAAGTACAGATGTGTAAGGAATATGATTCAAAGATAACTGAAGATGTAGATACATTAGAGGATGGCATAAATGATGAAAGACTTTTAGATAATTTTAAAAATATAAAATCATCCTTAGAGGCATATGAAAATGAGAGAAATGTAGCTTTTGGATATTTACAAAATAATGAAAGAGCAAAGGCTATGGATGTATTAAATAATAATGCAACACCAAAAGTAAATGAAGTGGATAAATATGTAAATGAATTATACAATGAAATTTCTCAATATAGTGAAGAGGCTTTAACTGAAAATCAAGCAAAGGCAAAAAAACTACTTTATGCAACCATAGGTGTAATGATTTCAAGTCTAGTAGCAGCAATGATTTTGGGATTAATATTATCTAGAAGAATAACAAAACCTTTGAAAAAATTAGTTGATATTTCAAAAGAAGTTGCAAAAGGAAATGTAGATGTTGAGTTTGAGTTTGATGGAAAAAATGAAATAGGTGATCTTTACAGTGCATTAAGATTAATAGTTGAAAATATAAAGAAAAAAAGTAATGTTGCTTATAATATATCTAATGGAAAATTAGAAAGCATAGATGTTAGTGGAGAAAAAGATATATTATCTAAAGCATTAAATGATGTGGTAGAAAATTTAAGTTCTTTGGTTGGTGAAAGTGGAGCTTTAATAGAAGCTGTTAATAAGGGCGATTTAAAAATTAGAGCTAATAATGAAGAAATAAAAGGAAGCTATTTAGAAATATTAGAGGGAATGAATCAGATATTAGATTCAGCATTAGAACCTGTAAATGAAGCTATAGACGTATTACAGGAGTTTTCGAAAGGAAATCTAGATGTTAGTGTAAAAGGTGATTATAAGGGAGAACATGCAAAAATAAAAGAAGCTTTAAATAGTACTATAAATAAAATATCTTTTTATATAAGTGAAATTTCTAGAGTAACTAATGAGCTTAGTAATAGAAATTTAGATGTAAAAATAAAGGGGAACTTTTTAGGAAGTTTTAAAGAGATAGAAGTATCGCTTTTGACAATAGTTAATTATTATAATGATATATTTAAACAAATACAATCATCAATAAAAGAAATATCATATGGAGTAGAGAATGTAAATAGTGTAGCATTAAATGTATCTCATGGAGTAAGTGAACAAGCAAGTGCAATAGAGGAAATAACAGCATCAATAAGTGAAATAACTGAACAAATAAAAGCAACATCAAATGCAATTCAAGAAGCAAATAGTTTATCTATAAATTTAATTTCTAGTGCGAGTTCTGTTGAAGTGAAAGTTAAGGAAGTTATGGTATCTATGGAAGATATAGATGTTTCCTCAAATAATATATATAAAATAATAAAAATTATAAATGAAATAGCATTTCAAACAAATATATTATCATTAAATGCAACTATAGAAGCAACTAAAGCTGGTGAGTATGGAAAGAGTTTTGCTGTAGTTGCAGAAGAAGTAAGGAAATTATCAGAAAGAAGTGCTGAAGCTGTTAAGGAATCTTCTAAATTGATAGAAGACACTATAAGTAAGGTTCAAGTAAGTAAAAATGCAGTTTCAGAAACTACAACTTCAATTGAGGATATATTAAATAAAGAAAAAAATATAGGGGAGCTATTAAATCACATTTCAGAAACTTCAAAAGTTCAAGCAACAAATATAGAACAAATAAATTTAGCTATAACAGAAGTATCAAAAGTTACAGAACAAAATGCTAATAATTCAGAAAGTACAGCAAGTTATACAGAAGAGGTTTTAAAAGAAACAAATCAACTTAAAGAGGTAGTAGATACATTTAAATTGAAAAAATAGGTAAAAAAGGAAGATTAACATGAGATTTAATATGTTAATCTTCCTTTTGTAATTACATTGATTTTTCTAATTGTTTTATTAAAACATGTACTTCTTCATGGACCTTAATAACTTTATCAATTGCCTTGTCTTTTGGTAAGTTATAGGAATGCCATAACAACGCTTTAATCTCCTCAGAACCTAAAAGGTATCTAAAAGTTTCAGAATTATCATAAGCATCCTTAATATTTTTTATTGCATTTGTTTCTAATACTGTACAGTTTGCAGTATCTTCTTTATTGCAAATATAGCTAAGAAAATCTAGTATACTATAATAGTTTTCGCATAGTTTAGGATTAATATATGCAGTTACTGTAAAGGGATCATTTTTAGCGTCTATATCCATTTCATAAATGAAGTTGAATTTTAATAATTCCTTTTCTAGTCTTTCTTTTAAATCTCCACAATTTATAATTCTTCTGTTTTCCATAAGACTCAGCTCCTCTTCATTTATTTGAAGGTTAATAAAAAATAAATTTAAAAAATTAAAAATTAAATTTTATTTTTTATCATTACTAGTGTTAGAAAAAAATCAAATTATGATACTAGAAGATTTTTAGAAAACAATTATTTATATAACATGTTATGAAAACAATATATTTTATAATAAAATAAACTAGCATACTTATTTATTATTTTTTTGAATGTGCCTAAGTGCATTAACATTATATATTTAATAAAATTTAATTGTATAGGATAAAATTAAAGGGCTTATATTAAAAATTATCTATTTAATTTTTAAGTTAATAAAATTTAGTATAAGATAAATTTAATAATACTTTATTTTGAAAAGATAAGTTAAATATTTAGAAAATAGGAGAAATAATATTATGATAGAAAAATTAGGAATAAATTTTTTTGAAAGGGATGGTAGAGTTGTAGCAAAAGAGCTTTTAGGTAAAATTTTAGTTAGAAAATATGAAGAAAAGGTACTTATAGGTAAGATAGTTGAAACAGAAGCTTACATAGGAGAAATAGACAAAGCATGTCATGCATATGGAGGAAGAAAAACACCTAAGATTATGCCACTATATTCAACATGTGGAATTGCATATGTTTATTCAATATATGGAATGTATCATTGCTTTAATGTAATAACAGGTGAGGAGAATGATCCTCAAGGGGTTTTAATAAGAGCAGTTGAACCTATAGAAGGGTTAGATGAAATAAGTAAAAATAGATTTAAAAAAGTATTTAATGAATTGAAGAAAAAAGAAATATTAAATCTTACATCTGGACCATCTAAATTATGTATAGCTTTCAATATAGATAAAAGATTAAACACTCATTCTATTTTTAGTGATGAACTGTATATTGGTTCATCTAGTGGTATAGAAAAATTTGAAATAGTAAAATCTAAAAGAATTGGGATAGATTATTCTGAAGAAGCTAAGGATTTTTTATGGAGATATTACATAAAAAACAATAAATTTGTCTCAGTATTAGATAAATAAAAACTAATTTTTTTGAAAAATAATTAATTTTTAAAATGTTATTTCAAATAACAAAATTTATAAAATATTCCCATTATACATTTATTGTATATTTGCCAATGAATAAAATAATGAAAATTATAAAAACTATAGTGTAAAAATATTGAGAAGGGTGATTGTATGCTTTTGTTTAGGATGCCGGATTATCTCATTACACCATTAATTTCTTCAGGATCTATTTTATTAGGTTCTTTACTAGGAGCTTATTTCAGCTGGATAATATCAAAAAAAACAACAATAAAAAATATAAAAGAACAGCATAGAATTATGGAAATAAATTGGAAAAATGAAGAGTTTTATAATTATAAAAAAGTCTGTGTATATGCAAATATAATAAGATTAGATATATGTACTGCGATTTTTCAAAGTATAAGAGCGTTAAAATCACTAAAAAACAATGAAGAGCTGAGGTTTTATCCAACTCCTATTAATAAAAACTACTCTAACTTAGTTGCGTCATTAAGTGATAAATGTAACTTAAAAGAATTAAGCTATATTTATCAATTATATGGCTTGATTGAAAAATTAAATTTTGATATCCTAAATTATAATATAGTGGATAGAAAAAATAGAAACATAATAATATCAGACTATGAAGCAGTCCTAGAAAAAATTTATGGGGACAACAGAGACAAAGTATTAAGCATAGATGATGAAACAGCTACATATCAACAGCTTTATCTTAATAATATTATAAAAACAGGATATAAAGATATTTTAACTAAGCTAGATGAGTTATGCGCAATTGAACAAAAAGAGTTAGAGGATGAAAAACAGTTATACAATGAATGGAAATAAATAATATAGGAAAAACAAATAGTACATATAAAAGAATAAATTGGAAATTATAATGAGAATTATGATAAAATTTTATTGAGAGGTTTTGAGGGGGATTATTTTATGATCAATGTTTTTTCTGTGTATAGTGACAAAGTAACACTAAGAGAGATAACTCCTAGTGATATAGAGAATTATGTGAATTGGTATTTTCATGATAAAGAATGGGAAGAATGGGATGCACCATGGGAAAGATTGGAGTTTAAAGAAGAAGAAATAAAAATATTTTTTTTTAGTAAAATGTTAAAAGAGAGGCAAAAAGAAGTAAAAAATTTTTTGCAGATAGTTACTAATAAAGGTAAACCAATAGGGTGGGTTAGCTCTTATTTTATTAAAGGAGACAAAGAAAAATTAGCAGTTGGCATAACTATTCCTCCTGTAGAAGAAAGAGGAAAAGGATATGGCGAAGATGCTATTAAAGCTTATATAAAATATCTTTCAGGTTATTATAAAAAAATATATATGGAGACTTGGTCAGGCAATAAGCCAATGATGAATGTTGCAAAAAAAATAGGATTTTATGAGATAAATAGGGAAGAAAACTTTTGGGAAAATAATGGATTTAATTATGACGGAATTACTTATTTGTTGGATTTAGAAGTTTTTTTGAATGAACAAAAAATTATATAATCTAAGTGCTAAAAAATCTAGATTGAAACTCTGGATTTTTTTTATCTATAGCATGTATTGAAATTTTAAATAATGGAAAACATATGGTTGCAAATATAAACTATGTTAAGGAATAGGGCATTTGCAGGTGAGTTTATTACATAAAATTTACAATTTATATTTATATAAAATTAAGTCTATCGAGTATAATATATATAAGAAAATTCAGAAAAAAGAAAGTTTATAGGAGGGGTTTGTTATGGCAGAAGATGTAGGCAGCATACAGGACAATTTTGGGGATAGGGCATGTAGAATGTATTTTCCTAAAGATTTTCAAAACAATATCAGTGTGGGTTTAATGGTTTTATTAAAAAATATAAAAAACCAGGGTAACTATGATGAAATTGCAGATTTATATAAAAACATAGCAGATACTGAAAATATTATAATTGTTGTACCTAATGGTGTTGATGATGACAAGTTCTACAATAATTTTGCTTTTTTGGATAGTGTAAAACAACTAATTATTGATTTTAGAAATAACTTAAAAATAAATAAAGTCATTGTAAGTGGAGTATCTAATTCAGGATATAGTGCATTAAGGCTATATGATTACTGTGGGGAATTAATCGATGCCTTGTGTCTTATGTCTGTTCATTATAATGAACCAGAACTTTTAGGAGAAAAAAGGACAATAAACTATAAGGAACCTTCTAACATATATAAATTTAAGAATACACCTATGATAATTTTTCATGGATCAGAAGATTGTCAATATGAATATAAAGATGTGAAAGAGTTCTTTAAAGAACTTACAGATATAAATTCATCAGTTCAGGTTGTAATTGAGGAAATAGACCATTGTGGAATAACTCAGTTTAGAAAAGAAATTCTTGCCATGTGGCTTAAAAAATTAAATGAAGATAAAGTTAGTTAAGGCACGTTGCATCTTTGACTTATTATTTTATTTCATGTGCCTAACTCTATAGAATAAAACATTTTAGTAATAAAACCAGCTATTTAATTTAGCTGGTTTTATTGTTCTTAATGTGCCTTATACCAAATATCCTTGGAGTCTCTGTGGGCTATTAATTTTAAAATAGTACTATATAAGTAAGAATTAAATCAAGAGCAAGAAATGATAAACTTAAAGCTAGGGCAGAGTCTTTTGAATTTTTCACATAACATATAAATGAAAAAATAAATGTCATCCAAAAATAGGACAAGAATGGTATTATGGATGGTAATAATTTTACACCATAATTTTTAAATAATATTATTGGTAATAATATTATTAAGATGAGAATTATATAAAAGAAATTTTTGATTTTTTCATTAGATGATACAAAGTAGAAAGTAGATTTAAAATTATCTTTTTTAGCACAAGTAAAAGATAAGAAAATCATAACAATAGAAAAAATTATTGATATGGATACTAATAAATAATACATAAAGAAACCCCCTTTTTATCATTTAAAATAGTATTATGATTTAAAGATTAGTTCTATATATAATATAATATTAATGAAGTTTTAAAATGTTTGTAAAGAATTAAGTATTAAGGTGGTACAGTTATGTATTTGGTTAAACTTTCCGTAAGAGAATTAGTGGAATTTGCTTTAAGGGGGGGGAGTATAGATTCAACATTTAAGGGGACATCTGTAATGCAAGAAGGTATAAAGGCACATCATATAGTACAGGAAAAACAAGGTGAAAACTATAAAAAAGAATTATCGATTAAAGGTGAAATTAATTATGATAATTTTACTTTTTTAATTGATGGTAGATGTGATGGCTTAATAAACGAAGATAGTGAAATAACAATAGATGAAATTAAATCTACGTCAAAAGATCTTATGTTTATAGATGAAGATTACAATTTAGCTCATTGGGCTCAAGGAAAAGTATATGCATATATATATGGAATTAATAATTCTATTGAGAAAATTAGTGTGCAGATAACATATGTAAATACTGATAATTATACTGAAAAAAAGTTTAAGAAAACTTTTAATATAGGAGAACTTAAAGAATTTGTGGATAATCTTTTACAAAGGTATTTAGTCCTTGCCTCATTAAAGGCAAATTTCAATGATATAAGAAATGAAACAATAGCAGCATCTGATTTCCCGTTTGAAAATTACAGAAATGGTCAACGTGATCTTGCTGTTATGGCATACAAGTCGATAAAGGATAAAAAAAGATTATTTGCTAAGGCGCCGACAGGTATAGGAAAGACTATATCAACTATATTTCCAGCAGTTAAATCTATAGGAGAAGGTAATATAGATAAAATAATGTATCTTACAGCAAAAACCATAACCAGGACAGTGGCTGAAAACACTCTTAATATACTTAGAGATAAAGGTCTTAAGATAAAGTCTATTACATTAACTGCAAAAGAAAAAATATGTTTCAATGAAGAAGTTAATTGTAATAAAGAAAATTGTATATACGCTGATGGATACTATGATAGAGTAAATGATGCTATTATAGAAGTTTTAAGCAACAGAGACGAGTTAACTAGAGATGTTATAGAAGAATATAGTAAAAAATACAAACTATGTCCATTTGAGTTTTCCTTAGATTTATCTACATTGTGTGATGTAATAATATGTGATTATAATTATGTGTTTGATCCAAGAGTATCTTTAAAGAGATATAGTGATGATGAAACAAAAACATGTGCTATATTAGTTGATGAGGCACATAATTTAGTTGATAGAGCCAGAGGTATGTTCTCAGCTAGTGTTGAAAAAACCGAAGTTTTGAAGTGTAGAAATATTTTTAAGGACATAGACAATAATATATATAAATTATTAGGAAACATAAATAAAGAGTTATTAAAAATAAGAAAAGAAAATCAAGATGCAAATTCATATGACAAAGAGAAACCAAAGGATTTAATTTCTTTGATAACAAAATTTATACCTAAGGCAGAACTATGGCTAGCTAAAAATCAAAAAATCAATGGTCATAAGGAACTGTTAGATTTATATTTTAAGTTTAACTCATTTATTAGAATATATAAGTTTTATGATAAGCGATATGTAACAATGATTGAGAGAGATAGGCTAGAATGTAAGGTAACACTTTTTTGCTTAGATCCATCAAAACTTTTAAAAGAAATAACCAAACAGTATAAGGGATGTATAATGTTTTCAGCAACACTAGCTCCTATTGAATATTATAAAGAGATATTGGGAGGCGAAGAAGAAGACTATACATTACAGCTTAAATCTCCTTTTAAAAGAGAAAACCTAGAAATTTTTATAACTCCTATATCAACTAGATACAAGCATAGAGAAAGAACATATAGTTATATATGTAAAAATATATCTATGTTATTAGATGCACGTCCAGGAAATTATTTAGTATTTTTTCCTTCTTATAGTTATATGAATAAAGTTTATGAAAGCTTTGCTCAGATTAATCCTAATGTAAAAACTATAGTACAAGAAGGCGAAATGGATGAAAAAGAAAGAGAAGAGTTTTTAAGAAAGTTTGATGAAGATAACAAAGGTACTTTTGTAGGATTTGCAGTTCTAGGTGGAATATTTTCAGAGGGGATAGATTTAAAAGGGGATAGGTTAAATGGGGCAATAATAGTTGGAGTTGGATTACCACAGATTTGTTTGGAAAGAGATATTATAAAAAATTACTATGATGAGTTAGAAAAACAAGGATATGATTATTCTTATGTTTATCCAGGAATGAATAAAATAATGCAAGCTGCAGGAAGAATAATAAGAACAGAGCAAGATGAAGGAACTCTTTTACTAATAGATGATAGATTTTTAAGTGATAAGTATATAGGTTTAATGCCTTATGAATGGCTACATTTTAAGGTTATTAAATAACTTATAAGAAGTAAAATAAAACTTTTATAAAATTTAAATTAATGAATTATTAATAAAGTTTTATTGCAAAAAGTATTAACAAATATGTAATTACCACATATAATAGAAAGGACATAATTATATATTAAATACTAAGACAATAAAGGATAAGCAAGAGGTGATAGTTTTATGAATAAGTCATTAAAAACATTTGATATTTGTTTTTCAGTAATAGCACTAATATTAATTTATTTATTAGCATATTATTTTGAAAATATATATAGAAACGGGATATGGTTTATGATATTCCCATGTATATATGTTCCTGTTATGATAATTAAAGAGATAATTATGAGGAAAACATATAAAGAAAAATATATAAATTTATATAAATAGATATATATAATATTAACTAAGAAAAACAATAAGACATGATTTCTATCAAATATAGAAATCATGTCTTATTGTTTTTCTTATTCATTAGGTTACATTATTTAAGGCACATTCAAAAAAATACCCAATAGGTATGCTAGTCTATTTGACTTATTATTTTCTTTCATGTGCATAAGTAGAAAATGTAAGAAATCCTTAATAAATATATAAGATATTTTGTAATTAATAGGGGTTAATATTAAAATATAGAGGAGGGGTGAATTTAAAGATGGATAAATATAATGTTCTTGTTGTAGATGATGAAAAAGAAATAAGAGATGCTATAGAAATTTACTTAAGAAGTAGTCATGATATAAAGATTATAAAGGCAGGGGACGGTATAGAGGCACTTGATATACTAGAAAATACCGAAATACATTTAATATTATTAGATGTTATGATGCCAAAGCTTGATGGCATAAGAACTTGTATGAGGGTAAGAGAAAGGAAAAATATACCTATAATAATGCTTTCTGCAAAGAGTGAGGATTCTGATAAAATACTAGGACTTAATATAGGTGCAGATGATTATATAACTAAACCCTTTAATCCTTTAGAGTTAGTTGCAAGAGTAAAATCTCAGCTTAGAAGATATATGGATTTTGGAAATATTGCAATAGAAGATAACTCTAGCACAATAAATATAGATGGGCTTTTAATAGATAAGGATTGTCATAAAGTAGAGGTTGATGGAGAAGAGATTAAATTAACACCACTTGAGTATAAAATATTAATACTATTAGCTGAAAATCCAGGAAGGGTTTTTGCTTCAGATGAAATATATGAAAGGGTTTGGAATGAACCTGCATATAGATCAGAGAATACAGTTACTGTTCATATTAGAAGGATTAGAGAAAAAATTGAGATTAGTCCTAAAGAACCTAAATATATAAAGGTGGTGTGGGGTGTTGGTTACAAAATTGAAAAGTAAAAAGGTTTTAGATTGGATTAGAAAGCTTTATCCATTTTTATTTTTACTGGCTATATTTATGATTATAAGTATATATAATACATTTAATCGTGGAATTAAGTTTGCAAAAATAGATATTAAAAATGCAACTCAATATAGAGAGTATGTATTGCAGCAACAAATGGAAAGTGATGAGGAGTATTCAAAGACAAATTTCGAAGAGTCAAAATGGATAAGTAAATATGTATCAGATGTAAATGTTAGAATATATTCTCAAACAAGTTATCTAAAAGATATAAAAGAAAAATCTCAAGAAGATTTAGATAAGCTAGGTAATAGTATGAGTAATGTTAAAGGCGTTAAGTTCTTTATATTGCACAAACCTAGTGGTAAATATTTAACTAATAATGATGGTTCCTTAACAAATTCAATGATAGAAGATATTAAAAATGGAAATGCAAATCTAGAATCAGAAGTAGAAGGTGTATCATATATTCGTAGTGTTTCACAGCCAGCATCTTCACCAGCAGTAATGAATTTTGAAAATCATTTGAGGTATATAGAAGATCCAGGAGAGTATTTAGAAGCATATTGGTTACCCAATACAATAGGAGAAGATGATTCAGTATATCAAGATGTAAGGTATGTTAGCAATCAAAAACAATATTTAGATAGAAGTTTGACAGAGGCAAGTAATAAATTATTGAAAGCTAAGGATAATTTAATTAATGAAGTAGCTTCAGTAATATTTAAAATAGTAATTTTAGGAATAATAATATTCTTTATGCTTTTAATTGATACTAAAGAAGGTCGTGAAATACTAGAAAAGAGTTTTGTTTTTAAGTTCTTAAGATCAATTAAAAACTGGCTTATAAATAGAATTGATAATATAAAATCAGTGAAGAATATTTTTGCATGTAAAAGCTTAAGTAAAAAATTCATGTTTTTCATTTTAACATCTATTTTATCAGTTATATGTGTATTAAGTACTATGATTCTTACAAGGACAGAAGAAGTATTCTTTGCTGGTTTAGTGGTTGTTGTTTATATTATATTTATATTACCTATTGCGTTTAAATTTATGAGAAATATATCTATGATAATTGATGGAACAGATAAGATAGTTAATGGAGATTTAAATTATCAACTTATTGAAAAAGGTGAGAAGAATCTATCTCATCTTGCAAAAAACATTAATACTATAAGAAATGGATTTAAAGTATCAATAGATGATCAATTTAAAAATGAGAGATTAAAAAGTGAACTTGTGGCAAATGTTTCTCATGATTTAAAAACACCTTTAACATCAATAATAAATTATACAGATATTCTTATGAGAGAAGATATAACAGATGAAGAGAGAGAAGATTATATAAAAATATTAAATACAAAAAGCTTAAAGCTTAAGAGTTTAATAGAAGATTTATTTGAAGTGTCAAAAATAAATAGTGGGAAATTAGAACTAACTAAAGAAAATATAAATTTAGTAGAGCTTATAAGACAGTCTCTTGGAGAGTTTTCAAATAGTCAATTATATAGTAGTAAAAATTTAAGTTTTATATTTAAGACATTTTCTGAAAATATAACAATGAATTTAGATGGAAAGAAGATGTCTAGAGTATTTGAAAATTTAATAACTAATGCTCTTAAATACTCTATGGAAAACACAAGGGTATATATTGATATTAAAGAAATACAAAGTGGGATAGCAATAAGTTTTAAAAATATATCTGAATTTCCACTAGATTTTGATAAGGAAGAGATTTTTGAACGATTTACTAGAGGGGATAAGTCTAGAACTTCTAATGTAGAAGGAAATGGACTAGGTCTTGCCATAGCAAAGAGTTTAGTTGAATGCCATAATGGTAAGATGAATATTGATTTAGATGGCGATTTATTTAAAGTATTTATAGAACTATACAATTAAATTCAGGTACATGAAAGAAAATAATAAAAGCAAGAGAAGATATAAATTCTCTTGCTTTTATTATTTAAAAAAAATTATAGTTGGTCAATGACTAATCTTCTAGTTTCAAGTTTTATACAAAATGAAAATAATTTTAAATACTTAATATATATGTCTAAAAAGGTTTATTCATTTGAATTTAAACTGTGATTTTAGTAATTCATAACAATGTAAATTATCAAGTTATAAACTTTATTAATTAGAACTTATATATTATAAGTGTAAATAAATCAATACAAAAAGAGGAATATACTAGTGGGTAGTTTTATTTTTTTTTGTTAATATTTTCATAAATATTAAATTCTCTGTAGTTTAAAAATAACTCAATGTTAAAATTAGATTATATTAATTGTCTAGTTTTGATATTATTTCTCATAAAAATTTTTGAGAATTATAGTTACCTATTATGTAAAATCACTTATACATATCTCTAAATGTAAAAATATGAACTTAGAGTAGTATCTAAATTTATATATTGACATATATCTAAATATAATATAAAATAACATTAAGACATCGTAAAATAATGGAAAATAAAGAAATAAATTATAAAAAGTTAGTTTTGGGAGATCATATAAAATTTATAAATATTGGGGGTATTTTTAATCTATTGGCAAAGCAAAAATAAAAATTACAAATTAATAATAAGGGGGAAAAAATATGAAATTTGGTCTTTTAAAGAAAAAAGATTTTTCTCTATTGATGCTTGGAAAATTAGTATCTTTTGTAGGTACTCAAATGCAGAGTTTTGCATTGTCCTTATATGTTTTATCATTAACTGGTTCTGCTACTAAATTTGCATCGGTGTTAGCTATTACATTAGTTCCGCAATTAATACTTGGGCCTATAGCTGGTGTTTTTGTAGATTGGGTAAGCAAAAAGAAAATAATAGTTTATTTAGATATATTAAATGGGGTTTTAATAGGAATATATGCAATTATATATAAAATTAATGGGGGATTAGAATTATGGCAAATATATACATTAACTATTGTTTTAGCAGTTATATCATTGATTTTTAATCCTGCTATAAGCACAGTTATACCAACAATTGTAAAAAAAGAGGATTTGGTTGATGCAAATGGGATAAATTCTTTTATTATAAATATAGGAATGGTAGCAGCTCCAGCAATAGCAGGAATTTTATTTGGCTTATATGGATTAGCGGTTATATTAGTTGTAAATTCATTTAGCTTTATACTTTCCGCCATAAGTGAGATATTCATAAATATACCACTATGTAATACAAGACCTAAAAAAATTAACTTTAAGTCTTTTTATCATGATTTTTCAGAAGGAATTAAATTTATAAAGAACAACGAAGATATCTATACAATAATTATATTAGCATTGGTAATTAATTTTGGTTTTACACCTATAGGGGAAGTAGGGTTAGCATATATTTCAAAAGAAGTGATTAAAGTATCAGATTTGCAATATGGTATGCTTCAATCTATATTAGTTACTTCTATGATGATTTCACCTTTCATTTGTAGTAGGATATCTAAGAAAATGGGGTTAGGTAAAATTCTATTCTATAATATTTTTATTTCTTCAATATTGATTGGAATTTTGGGGATTGTGCCTTCAAATTTTTATTTAGGATTATTTCAAGGTAATTTTTTCCCATATGTCAGCTTTATTATTATAAACTTTATTATTTGTTTAATTCTATCAATAGTAAATATAGCCTTAAATGCTATGATTCAAGAAAAAATACCTCTACCTATGATGGGGAGAGTAATGGCTGTAATGACAACAGGATGTATGGCAGCAGTTCCTTTAGGCCAATTAATATTTGGATTTTTATTTGATAAAATTGAGACTTGGATATGCATTGAAATTAGTGCAGTTTTAATTTTAGTGTCTATATTAATGTTTAAAAAGTTATTATTAAAAAATATTGATATAGCACCAGATGCAAATAATGATAATTTATCAATGGATTCTCATTGTGTAAGTGATATAAAATAAAAATGTTAAATAACCTTTAGATGTTTATATAAGCTTTAGTCACATTCAAAAAAATAACAAGTCAGTATGCTAGTATATTTGACTTGTTATTTTCTTTCATGTGCCCTAAGGTTATTTTTTATTTATATATAGAATATACATATAAAATTGAGTTTAACTATTTATATCACAAATTTATAAAAAACTTTTTAAAAAGGGGTTGCAATTTATTTCAAAGTGGGTATAATTAATATTAACGGATAACAATTATCCATTAATTAAAAATCAATAAATTAAAATAAATAATTTGAAAAATCTTGGGAGGGTTTATATTATGAAAAAATTTGTCTGTACAATATGTGGATATGTTCATGAAGGAGAGGCTGCACCAGCACAGTGCCCACAATGTAAAGCACCAGCTGAAAAATTTATAGAAAAGAATGACTCAGAGATGTCATGGGCAGATGAGCACAGAGTAGGAATAGCAAAAGATGTAGATGAAAGAATAGTTGAAGGATTAAGACAAAACTTTATGGGGGAATGTACAGAGGTAGGAATGTACCTAGCAATGTCAAGACAAGCAGATAGAGAAGGATTCCCAGAAGTAGCAGAAGCATATAAGAGAATAGCATTTGAAGAAGCAGAACATGCATCAAAATTTGCAGAAATGTTA
>NZ_FOKI01000064.1 GCF_900111985.1 Clostridium frigidicarnis | reverse complement strand
GCCAGCTTGGAAGGCTGGAGCTCTACCATTGAGCTACACCCGCATAAAATTGGTCGGGGTGACAGGGATTGAACCTGCGACCTCATGGTCCCAAACCACGCGCGCTCCCATCTGCGCTACACCCCGATATTGCTTATTCATCATCAATTCCTGACGACATCATTTATTTTACACCATGTTTTTTTTAAAGTCAATACTTTTTTGTATTTTTTATTTATATTTTTTATTTAGGCATATTCAAAAAATAACAAGTCAGTATGCTAGTCTATTTCAATACGAAACTAGACTAAATACTTTTAGATTTAGTCTAGTTTCTTTATGTTAATTTCAATATTAGATTTTTCATCTATTTCTATAAAAGCCATAGATTTATTTTGACCTCTAGGTAGACTTGTACTTCCTGGGTTAACCATTATTATATTACTATCCCTTTCTATCATGGCTACATGACTATGCCCATAAAGTGCCACCTGAGCCCCAAGCTCTAGAGCCTTCAATTTTAAATTTAAAAGATTGTACTCCACATTATATTCATGACCGTGTGTAATAAATATATTAACCCCATTAATTTTTAACACTTTTTCTGATTTAACATATGATTCAAAATCACAATTTCCTTTTACAAAAACTATATCTTTATTAAAGCATTCCTTTATCAATTTTATATCTGCAACATTATCCCCTAAATGTATTAGCATATCTACCTTTGCATTTTTTGCTTCTTCTACTGCTTTTAATATACTGCTTGCTTGCCTATGTGTATCACTAACTACTGCTATAACCATATTAACTCTACTCCTAAATCAATTGTGAAATTTCTTCTTTTAATTTCTCTAGTGCTTTTCCCCTATGACTTATAGAATTTTTTTCTTCTGGAGTCATTTCTGCAAATGTCTTATTAAATTCCTTCACGAAAAATATTGGATCATATCCAAATCCTTCATTCCCCTTTAAATTTTCAGTTATATATCCATAACTTTTACCTTCTATTGTTAATTCTTTTCCTTCTTGATTAATTAAAGCAACTAAACATATAAAATAAGCTTTTCGTTCCTCAATGCTGAATTCACTTAATTTTTTTAATAACTTTTCATTGTTTTTCTTAGAATTCCCATGCTCACCTGCATATCTTGCTGAATAAACTCCTGGTTCCCCATTCAATATATCCACAACTAATCCTGAATCATCTGACATTACTATAAAATCTTTTTCATTCCTGTTATTCAAAAACTTATATATTTCCCTCGCTTTTTTCAATGCATTCTCTTTAAATGTTTTCCCATCTTCTTCAACGTCTATAAATATATTTTCATCTTTTAGACTTCTTATATCTAAAGATAAATCTTTCAAAATCTCTTTTATTTCCTTTATTTTATGTTCATTGTTACTTGCAACTATTAACTTTTTCATTTGACATTCCCCCTTTTTCAATAGCTTAAACTTTACTGTGTATTTTACATTATAATTTTTCTACTCTAATCCTTTCATTCAACTCACTCTTATACTCTTGAACTCAATTTATCACTTAAATATTAAATAACTCATCTCGTTCTGGTGGATTAACGCTAATTTCCTCTCCACTAGATTTTATTAACGTGCCATTTTTTTCTTCAGTTATTTTACCTATTACCGTAGCTTTTATTCCTATATTTTTTAGATTTTTTATAATATCATCGCTATTATGACTTATAATAAGCATTGATCCTGATGATATAAACCTTAGTATATCTATATTAAAATATTTACATATCTTTATTGTCGTATTTTTTATAGGTAGTAATTCTTCATATATTTCAAATCCAACATTTGATGCTTCAGCCATTTCCCATAGTGCACCTAAAATTCCACCTTCAGTTATATCATGCATAGATGTAACGCCTATTTTTCCACAGGCTTTTCCCTCTTCTACTACACTCAGATACTGATTAAAATTTTTAGCTTCATTTATCTCTTCTTTTGAAAGTATATTCTTTAATTCATTTTCTTTATCATGGGCTAATATACTACACCCTTCTAATGCTAAATATTTAGTGACAATAATATCATCCCCTACTTCAGCTCCTTTAGTAGTAATTATAGAATTAGCCTTTCCTATAACAGTACATGACACAACTATTTTATTAACAGCATCAGTAACTTCTGTATGACCTCCTATTATTGCAACATTTAATTTTTTACACTCATTACTTATGTCTTTCATTATTTCTTCTATCTCTTCTAACTTACTAGTTGTGGGTGCTAGTATTGTAACCATAATCCCAACTGCTTCTCCACCAGATGAAGCTATATCATTACAATTTATATTAACAGCTAACTTTCCTAAATTACTACCTGCCCCAGTTATGGGATCAGTTGATATTACTATATTATTTCTATTTAAATTTAATATAGCACAATCTTCCCCTATTCCATTTGATACTAGAACCTCTTCTCTATAAGCACCCCTATTTTTATCTATAATATTTTTTAAATCATCCCAGTTAAGTTTTCCTGATTTCATAAGATTACTCCTTTTTTCAATAAAATAAGAACTATTTCATTGAAGTCTTCATATTATTTATATAAGGATTAATATTTGAGGTGAAAAATTTGAGATATATAGGACCATTTTTAAGAATCAACTCTCTATCTATAGACAATGTAAAAAATCAGTTAGATCATTTTACTAAAGAATCTTTAAAACACATAGCTTTAAACTCTAGATGCGGAATAACTACACCACTAAAAGACCTTAAAATCCCATCATCACCTAACATTGATATTAACATATTTAAAGAAAATTCTCTACTTTTGTGCATGTATAAAAAGAGTGATGGCAAGGTTTTAAAAAACAAGTATGGACTTTATTGGGATGAGAATACTTTTAAAAAAGACATCAATGTTTCTTCTAATATACTCTTTACTTTAAATTTGTTAAATATATCAAACTACTATTATAAATTAGAAACATTAGATAAAAAATTATATTCCTTAGGTGTTTTATACTCCAATTTATGTAAATGTCAATTGGATTTTTATTATAAATATCTAAGAAATGAAGATGGTATATTTGTTGACAAAAAAAATCTTTCTCCTGGATCATCTAAGAATATCTCTTTAGAGTCCACTGATAACGTCTATAAAGTTAGTGACCAAGGATTTATTATGCTTGTAAATTATCTTTATTCAATAGATCCTAATTCCAGAGATAGCTCTGTTTATAAAGATTTTTCTTCTGATATTTTAAATATGCTTATTCATTATAGAGATGAATTATATGAGGTTTCCCATGTTGAAAGAGCTACTTTACTTCTATCTCTAAATTTATTCTGTAATTACTCTAATGACGATTCCGCTAAAGAGTTATTAATGGATTTAATGGATTATCATTTTCAATGCTTTTTAGACGAAAATAGATTATATAATTACGATGATTTTAAAGAGTTACCACTAAATTTAATTAATATTTGTATGTATCAAAAATTTACCGGTTTAGAAAATTTCAATAAGCAAAAAGATGACATACTTGAGATCTTAGATAATTTATATGATGAGAAATTAGGTGTACTTATGAAAAAGAAAAATAAGAAAGAATTTAAAATATATGCTTCTGATATAAATCTATTTTTAAGTTCATTAATACTTTGTAATGAGGATAATAAATTTGATATGCATATAGTAGATTTCTATAAAAAACATTTTATTGATTCAAATTTAATTCCATCATGGCCAGATTGTCCTAATTTGGATAGCGTTGAAAGATATAATAATTTTTCATTAAAAGCAGATGATTTAATTAGTGACTCTAATTTTAGACCTAATTCTATTTTACCACCTGAATCTTCAGGTTTTGCTCCAATAATGTATAAATCAGTTTATTACAATACAAAAAAATGTAATTTTTCCAAAATAAAATCTTACTTTGATTCATATGAAAATATGTTTTCATTATTTATAAATTTATATACAATAAATTCTCATATTTAATTTTATATGTTATGCCAAAAAGTGTCTACGCCACGTTATAATTGAGAATTGACAGTTGTTGTTGAAAATCACAAATTTTCTTTAATAATATTTTTTATTTTAGAAATCTTATTAAGAAGATTTCATCCAACATTGTCAATTGTAAATTCTCATTTTTCAATTGAAAAACCCTTTAACCCTAGGTTTTATAAGCATTTTAAGATCAATTTTTTTTATACTTTCCTGTACATGACAAAAGTGATTACGCATTCTTTAAGTGACAAGTTAATGAGCAAATTAAAATACCTAGAATAAAATTCTAGGTATTTTAATTTATGTTAGGCACATTCACAAAATATACATGGTATCTTTTACTTGTTATTTTCTTTCATGTGCCTTAATCTTCTATTCCATTTTTATATAGCGTCTTAAATACTACATTATTATTGCCATCTAATTCTATATCCTTAATATTTTTGCTTGTAGCATAACTTAATGAATCATAATAAACGGGTATATAAGCTATATCCTTAGATAATATTGATATAGACGAAAGAATCATACTCTCTTTCTCCTGCTTGTTTATTGTTGTTTTATTTACAATTTTATCATAATCATTATTGCTATACTTAGAAACATTTTTTTTATTATCCTTCGTCCACATTTTTAGGAATGTGTCTTTTCTTTCTGGGTTTTTATAAATATTTAATGCAATATCAAAACTCCCATTTTCTAAAACTTTATTATAATCATCTTTTGAAAAATATTTTTTATTTATTCTAAGTCCTAAATCCTCTTTAAATACTTTTTCTAATTCTTCAACTATAAGTTTACTTTTATTATCATTTTGAGATACTAAAGTTATTAATTTACCTTTATCAAAATCCATTTCTTTAAATAATGAATTTATTTTAGATATATCAACATTTTCTAACTGTTTACTTGAAGTTTGAATTGAATCCTTTTCTAATGTACTGAATGCCATGTCTCCATTTCCTTCTATCAACCCAGCTTTAGAGTACATATCCTCTTCACTATATAGAAATTTTATCGTCTCATTTATTGTCTTTCTAAAATTATAATTTCCACACAAATCTTTCTTTTCATAATTAAAAATTAATGCATACATATCTTTGTCAGGAGTAAACTTTAAATTTCCTACTTCTTCATCTACAGTTGTTTCTTTTAGTGGTAAATCAAACATCAAATCTACTTTTCCCGAATTAAAAGAAGCTAATGCTTTTTCTGGGCTATTTGCAACTATACTTATTTTTTCTTCTAATGGTTTATCCCAATAACTATTATTTCTTTTTAATTCAAGTATATTTTCATTTTTAAAACTATCTATTACATAAGCTCCACTATAATCTACTTCTTTAAAGTTCTTTTCTATATCTGATAATTTATCAAAGTTTCTTCTCAGTCTATACATTGGTTTAGTAAGAATCTTTAAGAATTCTGGTGTATCAGAATTAAGCCTAATAGTTAAAGTACTATTATCCGGAGCATCTATAGCAACATCTTTAAAAGTTTTTTTACCCTTGTTAAAATCTTCAGCTCCATATATACAATATAACTCGCTTACATATGCATTTTTAGCTTTTGAGTCTAATAAATTTTTAAAAAACTCCACAAAATCTGAGGCTACTATAGGTTTTTCACTACTCCAACTTATCCCCTCTCTTAGCTTAAATGTATATGTTATTCCATCATTAGAAATGTTATAGCTTCCAGCTAACCCCTCTGATATCTCATTATTAGCATTTAAAGTTACTAATCCATCGAACAAAGCACATAATAAATCTTGAGATCTAACATAATCATCTTTAAACATACATAAATTTCGTGGTAACTGCTCTAAACTATATGTGAGGTCACTTTTTTCATTTAATGTTTCTATATCTTTCTTCTGTACGCATCCACTAAAAAATAATTGCGAAACAACTAAAATACTTAATATAACTTTTTTCATACTCATCACCTATTAATACTTTTTATTAGAATTATTAACATTAATTACTAATTTTAAACACTATTACATTAAATATTGTATTTAAGATATTCATAAGTTTTATATATTTATTGATTATGTTATAATTTTCATATCTATAATTTAGCGGAGGAGTGGAGCTTATGTTAACTATATTAGTTCAAATAGTAATCATAATATCTTTACTTACTTTTACTGGTTTATCTATAGCTGCTTTTGTCATACTGAGTAAAGCGTTTATACAAATAAAATATAAGAATTATCTTATGGAAAATCTAGTGCAAAACATGTCTTTATTTGTTAAACAATCATATAAACTTAATAAAGAATTAGCAGCTAAAAATGCTACCAATAGTAGTAATATTAAGAATGACATAAATGAATATGAAAATAAAACTAATTGTAATGATACTCAATTAGAATCCGATACTATAATCTCAGATAATTCTTCCAATTCTGTAACTAAGTAAAAGTAAGAAAAGGTTATAATAAAAACTAAAAAATAGTTTTTATTATAACCTTTTTATTTTCATTGTTTATTAATATAGAACGAATCTTCATTAAGGGGATGTTCCATATAGTATTTATGAAATAAATTTTAGAACAACTTTTATCCTATAAATAAAAATTGGTGCGTTCTTCAACACACCATTAAATTAATATACGTTTAATATCATAAAAAATATTGAAACAATTGAAATACTCAAACAAATTACTGGGTAAAACTTTCTCACCCTAGCATCCTTATAAAAAGCAAACTTTAATCCCCATAAAAACATAGTTATGCACACTGATACCTGAAGTGCATAGTAACTATTAAATATTCTAATATACATTATGTTATGTGTTGTTAAAAAAACACATATTAAAGTAATTAGAGTGACTACTACAAAACTCCATGATAAGTACACTATAATTTTTTCTAGCTTATCTATGTTACTTAATGAGGAAGTACTAACTTTGTTATAATTTTTCATTTTTATTCCTCCCAAAACCACCTCAACATTGTTATATTACAACTATAGAGCAGTTTTGTAAAGAGTATTAATTTTTACTCTTATATCATATTTTGAAAATCATCCTCACTTAAAATAGTTATTTCAAGCAATTTAGCTTTTTCGTATTTTGAACCAGCCTCTTCTCCAACTAAAACATAATCAGTCTTCTTACTAACAGATCCTGATACTTTTGCACCTAATTCTTCTAATTTGTCCTTTATTTCTGTTCTAGAATAATTCTTTAATGTCCCTGTAACTACAATAGTTTTACCTTCGAATACATTTCCTTTATTTAAAATTTCTTTTTCCTCATATAAAGGTGTAATACCTAAACTTAATAAATCATTTATAGATTTTATTATTGTTTCATCATGAAAAAACTCACATATACTTTTAGCTACTATGTCACCTATATCTTGTATATTAACCAGTTCTTCAAATGTTGCATTCTTTATGTTTTCTAATGTTTTAAATGACTTAACCAAATCTTTAGAAGTTTTAACACCAACATTAGGTATTCCTAGAGCATATATAAATGCATGCAATTCACATGTTTTACTTTTCTGTACTGCATTTAATAAATTCTGAGCTTTTTTTTCTCCAAATTTATCTAGTGTAAGAAGTTGCTCTTTAGTTAATGTATATAAATCACCTAAAGCTCTTATATCTAATTTTTCAAATAATTGTTCTGCTGTTTTTTCGCTAAACCCTTCTATATTCATAGCTTCTCTTGACCCATAATGTACTATGCTTTTAACCATTTGAGGCTTACATGATAATGTGTTTTCACAGAAGTAATGTGCTCCTGTTATTATTAATTCACTACCACAATATGGACATACTTTAGGTGGTTCTATTTCTTCACTATGCTCTAACGATGTTTCGTCTACACCCATAATTTCTGGTATAACATCATTAGATCTTCTTACAAATACCCTAGCTCCTACTTTTACACCTTTTCTTTCTATATCATCCATATTATTAAGAGTAGCTCTCTTTACAGTAACTCCAGCCAACTCAACTGGTTCTAATATAGCAGTAGGACTAACTCTTCCGCTTCTTCCAACATTCCATTCAACATCCATTAGTATGGTTGTAGCTTCCTGAGCTTCAAATTTATATGCAATTGCCCATTTAGGGAATTTAACAGTATATCCTAACATTTCTCTTGTTCTTATGTCATTTACAGCTATAACTACTCCATCTATATCGTAATTTAAATCAAATCTTATATCTCTTATATAAGCTATCTCTTTTTCTATATCATCAATGGACTTACATATTTTAATATAGTCATCCATTAAAAAACCTTTTTCCTTAATAAACTCTAACATTTCAATATATGTCTTAAACTGTAGTCCTTCATTGTACCCAATATCATAGAAAAATGCTGTCAAATTTCTTTTTGCTGTTTCTTTTAAATTAAGATTTCTTAAAGCTCCTGCTGCTCCATTTCTTAAGTTTTTCAGTGGAATTCCTGAATTATTATTATAATGTTCAAAAGCTTCTTTTGTCATTATAGCTTCCCCATGTATCTCCATAGAACTATTATAGTCTATCTTTAAAGGTAAACTTTTAATAGTTTTTGATTGAAGTGTTATATCCTCTCCAATCTCTCCTGTACCTCTTGTTGCCGACTTAATTAAAATACCCTGTTCATTATAAGTACAATTTAATGTCAAACCATCAAATTTCTTAGTTATAACATAACTAAGCTCTGGAAGTGAGTTTTCATTAGTTTTATTAAACTCTTCTACAGCTTTTATATTTCTCTTATGCCACTCATTCAATTCTTCTAAACTTTGAGCTTTATCTAGGCTCCAAAGTTTTGCTTTATGTTTATATTTAGAGAACTCAGGTAATACCCTATCTCCAACTCTTTGAGTTGGAGAATAAGGTAAAATTATTCCTGTTTCTTTTTCTAAAGTAAGTAGCTCATCATATTTCTCATCATAATCTTTATCACTCATAGAAGGCTTATCTAATACATAATATTCATGACTATATCTATTTAATTCCTGTATTAAAATTTTAATTCTTTCTTCTTTATTCACTATAATTTCCCCCTAATTAAAGTACCTTTAGCGGTGCTAAGCTAAGAAGTAATTGCTTCACTCCCATTTTATCAAATGCTATTGTAAGTTTAACATCATTACCTGAAGGGGTTACTGTTACAATTGTTCCAGTTCCAAATTTTTCATGCTTTATTTTTCTTCCAACTGAAGCCTCTTCTTTAGTTAAATAAGACTCACTTCCTTGATCTATTATATTCTTTATGGCATCTATAGCATTACCATTATTTTTCATCATATTTCTCATACTATGGGGATTATTATTTGTAATTCTATGATTATTTCTAGCTGAAGCTTTACTTTCTGATACTTCTCCCCTTGAATTCATAAGATCCTTCAATGACTTAGGAATTTCAAGTAAAAAATCTGAAGGTGGATAACATTGAGTTCTTCCATATACCCTTCTAACCTCTGCTGATGTCATATATAATAGGTCCTTAGCCCTTGTTATACCTACATAACACAGTCTTCTAGACTCTTCCATTTCCTTTTCACTATTAAATGATGAAGTACCTGGAAATATACCATTTTCCATCCCTACCATAAATACCACTGGAAACTCAAGTCCTTTAGCACTATGTACTGTCATCAATGTAACTGTGTCTGCATCCAAATCATAATTGTCAACATCAGAAACTAATGTTGTCTTCTCTAAAAATGCTGAAAGACTCTTATCCTGTTCCATCTTATCATGATCAAATGCTGCTGCTGCTGACACCAATTCTTCAAGGTTATCTACCCTACTTTGATCTTCTGGATCCTTTGATGATTTTATTTCATTTAAATATCCAGTAACCTCTAATATATATTCAATAAAGTCCGAAACTGGAAGTTGTTCACTCATTGCCCTTATTTCTTCCATTAAATTTCTAAATTTACTTATACATGTTATGTTTCTTGGAGTTAGTGTTGGAACATTTTCAACTTCCAATACTGCATCATAAAAATTTAATCCTCCATCATAAGCATAAGACATAAGTTTTTCAACAGTTGCATCTCCTATGCTTCTCTTTGGAACATTTATTATTCTTTTTAAGCTTATATCATCTTGTGGATTAGCCACCACTTTTAAATATGACATAATATCTTTTATTTCTTTTCTATCGTAGAACTTTAAACCACCAATAATTCTATAAGGTATATCCTTTCTTATAAATGCATCCTCAAAGTTACGAGACTGGGAGTTTGTTCTATAAAGAATTGCAAAATCTTTAAAAGTCAGATTCTCATTTTTATCTCTTAACTTTTTTATTTCACCTGCAACAAATATTGCCTCATCACTTTCTGAATAGGCTCTACAAACTTTTATTTTCTCTCCAGAAGGATTTTCAGTTCTTAGTACCTTTGATTTTCTTTCACTGTTATTTGTTATGACCTTATTGGCTGCATCTAATATTGTAGCCATTGATCTATAATTTTGTTCGAGCTTTATAATTTTTGTACTTGGATAATCTTTTTCAAAGTCCAAAATATTTCTTATATCCGCTCCTCTCCATTGATATATGCATTGATCATCATCTCCAACCACACATATGTTCTTATATTTTTCACTTAGAAGTTTTACAAGTTCATATTGTGCTTTATTGGTATCTTGATATTCATCTACCATAATGTACTTGAATTTTTTTTGATAAAACTCTAGAACATGAGGACATAGCCTAAACAATTCTATTGTTTTTGATATTAAGTCATCAAAATCTAATGCATTATTGCTTTTTAATTTTCTTTGATACAACTCATAAATATCTGCTATTTTATTTTCTCTATAGTTGCTTTCATTTTCTCTTTTAAATTGAGACGGGGTAACTAATCCATCCTTAGCTCTTCCTATTTTCCCCAGAACTTCACCTTCAGTTAAATCTTTGTCATTTATACTTAACTCACCCATGCATTGTTTTACAAGAGCTTTTTGATCATATGTATCATATATTGTAAAGTCTTTTTTATATCCTAAGTTCTCGATCTCTCTTCTTAAAATTCTTACACAACTTGAGTGAAAAGTTGATATCCACATGTTATCTGCATGCTCACCAATCAAACTTCTAACTCTATCCCTCATTTCTCCTGCCGCTTTATTAGTAAATGTTATGGCAAGTATTTGAGATGGGTATATATCTAAATCTTCTATCATATGAGCAATTCTATGAGTTAATACTCTTGTTTTACCTGAACCTGCTCCTGCAAGTATAAGAACCTGACCATCTATAGTGGTGGCAGCTTCATACTGCTCTTTATTAAGCAGTGCTTTCAAATCCATTAAATCCTCTCCTCTTTTCATAATAAATAGTCACTATATATTATTATATCAAATATTCCTAATTTAAAGCTATTTTATGCACAAATGATTTTTATGAACATTTTTCATTTACTAAGGCTATTCTCCATTAAAAATCACTAGTACCTCTTACCTTGTTAATCAGAAAAATATAATTACGATTATATAAGATAAAAAAATAGCATAGCTTATCTATTATTAGGTAAGTCTATGCTTGAATACTTTTTTATTTCTCTTCTTATTCTTTCCAGTTTATTCTTTCAAAAATAGTCTTGTAACCATTACTTCCATAGTTCAACGATCTATTTACTCTACTTATTGTTGCTGTGCTTGCCCCAGTAGAACTAGCTATGTCAAGATACGTTTTTCTCTGTCTAAGCATCTTTGCAACCTGTAACCTTTGTTCTAATGCCTTAACTTCATTTATGGTACATATGTCATCAAAAAACCTATAACATTCTTCAATGTTTTTTAAGCTTAATATTGCTTGAAATAGTAAATCCATTTCCTCGCTTTCTACTTTCGACCTATATCTTTCCATTTAGCCACCCCCGCCAAATCCTATTACTTAAATTTTAACACTATTATTCAAAATATTCTATAATAAAATAAAAAAACACAACCCTTGGGGTAAGGTTGTGTTTTAGAGTAAATAAAAAGGGGGCTATTTATCTCTTTATTTATCTGCAATAATATTATAATTTATACTTCCTGCATATGCAAGACTTTTCAACATTTTTTTACCTTTTTTTTAGTTTTATTGATTTTTTTTATTCATATATACTTTTTTATAATGTTTTTTTATTCAAAAATATAGTATTAATTTCCTTTTAATAGATTTATTTCTTCATCTGTTAATTCTCTATATTGACCTTCTTCTAAATTTTCATCAATATCTAAAGGACCAAATTTAACCCTTCTAAGATATATAACTTTTTTTCCTACACTCTCAAACATTCTTTTCACTTGATGAAATTTTCCTTCTTGTATAGTAATATGAACTTCTGATCCTTCCTTATAATCGCCTATAATCTCTAGTTTTCCAGGCATGCATTTGTATCCATCATCTAACACAACACCTTTTTTAAATTGCTTTATGTCACTTTCTGTTACAACCTTATCTATTCTTGCATAATATACTTTATCAACATGCCATTTAGGTGAAATTAATCTATGATTCAGTTCTCCATCATTAGTTAGTAATAATAATCCTACTGTATCTTTGTCTAATCTGCCAATTGGAAACGGTTCAAAAATTGCATCCTCTGCCTCTAATAAATCTACAACCGTTGTGTCATATTTGTCACAAGTTGCAGAAACTACTCCTTCTGGTTTATTCATAAGTAGATATATGTGTTTTCTATAGTAAACTTCCTCACCATTTATAATTATCTTATCTTTTTCTGGATCTATTTGAAGCCCATTATCCTTAATAACCTCTCCATTAACTTTAACTAATCCTTTCTTTACAATACCTTTAAGTTCTTTTCTACTTCCATATCCTAAATTTGATAAAACCTTATCTATTCTTTCCATACTCTACAATCCTCTCTTGCTTTAATATTTAATCTAGTTCTAAATATATATATTTTTTTACATTTCCTACATTCATGAGTAATTACTTAGGCATCTTAAAAAATAATAAGCCACAGATTCTAAGTATATTTGGTATAAGACACAGAGTTGAAAATCATTTATAGTGGTGCTATGAGTGATTTTTGATAATGAAGTATTATGCCAAATAAACAAAAATACTGGTCTATTATTTTTTTGAAAATGCATTATATAACTTTACGTATATACTAACAACATATATATTATACATTTAAAAGTATATTTTAAAATATAAAATTTATTATTCTCTAAAATAAATTAGGCACATTCAACAACTATACTAATTATATAAACAAATTTTCAACTTTTTTATTTTCATTTACGATATCTATCCACAGTAATCATCAAAAAATTTTTATTTTCTGAATATTTTGTGGATAAGCTCTATTATTTTATAAATCCTGTGGATAACTTTTATTTGTCACTAAGAACAAAAGGCTGCGCCCTTTTTTTAATTGACAATTGATAATTGGCAATTGACGATTATTGTTGGAAGTCACAGACTTCCTAAACATAAAGTTGAAGGTTGAGAGTAGAAAGTTGAAAGTTGAAAGTTCAGGTTGAAAATCACAGATTTTCTCTAAATTATATTTTTTAAATTTTAAAATCTTCCTTAGAAGATTTATCCTTGAATTGTCAATTTCTTAAACTCTTGCAACTTGTCACTTGTAATTTTTCACTCATTAAAGTTTTCAACTAAAAAATCTATATATTTTAATAGTTATCAAAGTTATCCACAGATTCGAAATTTTATAATATCCTATAAAGTAAAAAAGCATTATTCTATATAAAATTCCTAAGATGTTTTTTAGGTACATGAA
>NZ_FOKI01000072.1 GCF_900111985.1 Clostridium frigidicarnis | reverse complement strand
TTTTAACCTAAATTCATAATTATTATCTATTTTTTGAACTACTTCATCCTCAACAGTTTCAAAATAAGTTCTTAATGCTTCATGTCTTTTAACTAGCTTTCTAAATGTATCTTCTATCTTATTTTTGTCTATAATACCTTCTATCTCAAAAAACTGTGGCATATTATATGCTATACTTGACTTATCAAACTGTTGAATTATATACATTCTCTTTTGCGCTGATGATGCTTCATAATACTCTTTCTCTTCTACTTTTTCTATACTGCAATAAGTATTTTCTATCGAACTTTCAATAAACTTACTTAAACCTTTTATTGTTGGTTCCTTGAACAATCCCTTTAATGAAACCTCTTTATTTGTCTCTTTATGAATTTTAGAAATAAGAGTCATGGCCTTTAGAGAATGTCCCCCTAATTCAAAGAAGTTATCATTTATTCCTATTTTATTTACACCTAAAACTTCAACCCATATTTTTGATAGCATTTCTTCTAAAGAATTTCTTGGTGCTTCATAGCTAGTTAATCTTTCATCTAAATTTGGCTTAGGAAATGCTCTTCTATCAAGCTTCCCATTAGGTGTTATTGGCATTTTATCTATGCTCACAAAGTAAGATGGTATCATATATTCTGGTAAGCTTTCTTTTAAATAACTTTTTAAATTTGACTCATTAAGTTTATCTTCACTTACGATATATGCACATAGATATTTACCCTTTTTCTTATCTTCCTTTAATACAACAGCTGCTTCCTTAACATCTATATGTTGTAACAATTTACTTTCTATATCCCCAAGTTCTATTCTGAAACCTCTAATTTTAACTTGGTTATCTATTCTTCCTAAAAACTCTATGTTTCCATCTGGTAAAAATCTTCCTAAATCTCCTGTTTTATAAATTTTAGTACCCGCAACTGCAACAAATGGATTGTCTATAAACTTTTCTAAAGTGAGCCTTGTATTGTTTAAATATCCTCTTGCTACCCCAGTTCCGCCTATACATATTTCTCCTGGCACTCCTATGGGAACCAGTTGATTTTTACTATTTAAAATATATATACTTGTATTTTGTATTGGTCTTCCTATAATATTTGTATAGTCTTCATGACATTTAGTTGTTATAGCATCAACTGTTATTTCAGTTGGCCCATAATGGTTAAATAAATTATATCCCTTTGCTAAAACTTTATTTTTTAGTGTGTTATCTAACTTTTCTCCTCCGCAAATCAATGTATCTAAGCTGTTAAGTTTTTCATTATTTGCAATTAGTATTTCTAATGTACTTGGTACAAATTGTGCCATAGTTATTGAATTTTTATCTATAAACTCTTTAAATCCATTATTAATTAAATCTTTAGTATCAACTAAATATAATGTAGCCCCATTTGATAATGTTCCAAAAATTTCTTCTACAGATACATCAAAAGTATAGTTTGTAGTTTGTAATATCCTGTCATTTTCATCTATTTCATATTGTTTCTTAAACCAAGATATGAGGTTTATTACACCAGTATGTTCTATCTCAACGCCCTTTGAATCTCCAGTAGAACCAGATGTATACAGTATATATGCTAAATTTCTCGAATTATTTGTTATTTCTAAATTACTTGGATCTCCTGTAAATAACTCTTCATCAAATAAATTTGTAACCTCTATGTCCAACTCATTACTATATATTAAATCTTCTGTAGTTAATATTATTTTGCTTTCACTGTCTCTTAGCATATACTCTATTCTTTCCTTTGGATAGCTTGGATCTATAGGCATATAAGCTCCTCCAGCCTTCAAAATACCCATTATTGCAATTATCATCTCTAATGATTTTTCAGCTTGAATTCCTACTATTGAATCATTACTAACACCTTTATCTCTCAATAGTCTTGCAAGACTATTAGCTCTTTCATTTAATTTTCTATAAGTCAACTGCTTATTCTCGGATACTACTGCAATATTATCTGGTGTTTTCTCTACCTGCTCCTCAAACAATTCTTGTATTGTTTCTTCTTTAGGATAATCAGCCTTTGTTTTATTAAACTCATATAGTATTTGACTTTTTTCGTTTTCACATAATAAATCAATTTCACTTATTTTTATTTCACTATTTTTAGTTATATTACCTAGTATACTAATATAGTGCTTACATAATCTTTCTATTGTTTCCTTATTAAATAACTTTGAACAATATTCCATGCTAAATTTTAATGTACGCCCTTCTTCCAGTACATCTAAAGTTAAATCAATCTTTGACACCTTGCTTTGCTCATTATATGGTTTTAATATAAGTCCACCTAGTCTATTATTAATATTTGTATCTGTCTCTATCATACTAAACATAACATCAAATAATGGGTTTCTACTTGTATCTCCTCTTACCGATAACTTTTCTACTAAAGCCTCAAGTTGATAACTTTGATTTTCATATGCTTTTAAAGAATTTTCTTTTACCTCATTTAAAAAATCTATATATTTTTTATTTCCTTCTGGTTTATTCCTTAAAGCTAATGTATTTACAAACATACCCATTATATTTTCAAGATCTGCATGTGGTCTTCCTGATATAGGAGCCCCTACTACTATGTCTTCTTGTTGACTATATTTAGATAAGAGTATATAAAAGGCTGATAATAATACCATATGCATTGTGGTTTCAGTTTCTCTTGTAAGTTTTCTTAATTTTTGTGTAATTTTTTCATCTGCTTCAAAATTTACGACCTCCCCCTCAAAACTTTGAATAACAGGTCTTTCATGGTCATAAGGCAGATTTAATACCGGAACTTCATCTTTAAATCTATTAACCCAGTATTGTTCTTGCTTCTTGATTCCATCTGATTTTAATAAATTATTTTGCCATACTGCAAAGTCCTTATATTGAAGTCTTAAAGGTTTTAAATCTTGTCCATTATATATCGTTGCAAATTCATTTATTAAAATGCTCATAGATACCCCATCAGATATTATGTGATGTATGTCTATTAATAAGTAATTTTTATCTTCAATTTTTATAATTTCAGCTCTAAACAATGGTGCTTTTCCTAAGTCAAAAGGTTTAACAAAATCATTTGCTATTTCCTCTATAGATTTATGTAATATTTCTTCTTTTAGCTTAAATTCATAATTATTATCTATTTTTTGAACTATTTCATCTTCAACAGTTTCAAAATAAGTTCTTAATGCTTCATGTCTTTCAACTAGCTTTCTAAATGTATCTTCTATTTTAGCTTTGTCCATAGAACCTTGAATTTCAAAAATCTGAGGCATATTGTATACTATACTTTCTTTATCAAACTCTTGAATTATATACATTCTCTTTTGCGCTGATGATGCTTCATAACACTCTTTTTCTTCTATTTTTTCTATATTAGAATAAACAGTCTCCCTAGCACTTTCAATAAACTTACTTAGCCCTTTTATTGTTGGTGATTTAAATAATTCTTTTAATGGAATCTCTTTATTTGTTTCCTTGTGAATTTTAGAAATAATGGTCATGGCCTTTAATGAATGCCCCCCAATTTCAAAGAAGTTATCATTTATTCCTATTTTATTAATGCCTAAAACTTCACTCCATATTTTTGTTAAAGTGTCTTCCACTTCATTTCTTGGTGCTTCATACTCTTTTAAAGCTACATCAAAGCTTGATTGTGAAAGTGCCTTTCTATCAAGCTTTCCATTAGCAGTTAATGGCATCTTTTCTAGTTGTACAAAGTAAGCTGGAACCATATATTCTGGCAAGGTTTCTCTTAAGTAACCTTTTAAATCTAGCTCTTCAAGTGAATTTTCTCTTACAACATAGGCACATATATATTTTTCGTTATCTTTGTTTTCCTTAACTAAAACTGCTGCTTCTTTAATGTTTTCATGCTGTAACAATCCATTTTCTATCTCACCAAGTTCAATTCTAAATCCTCTTATCTTAACTTGATTATCTGTTCTTCCTAGGAACTCTATGTTTCCATCTGGTAACCATCTAGCTAAGTCCCCTGTTTTGTACATCTTTGTTCCTGGTTCAAATGGATTATCTATAAACTTTTCAGCTGTTAACTCTGGTCTATTCAAATAGCCTCTTGCTACCCCATCACCACCAACAAATAACTCTCCATAGATTCCTATTGCATTTAATTTGTAGTTTCTATTTAATATATAAGCTGTTGAATTAGCTATAGGTTTTCCTATTGGTATATTAGAACTATATTCTTTTTCAATTAGATAAGTTGTAGAGAATGTTGTATTTTCAGTTGGTCCATATCCATTTACAATCTTAAGATTTGTAAATTGTCTTCTCACTAAGCTAATATACTTTGATGATAAAATATCTCCTCCTGTTAATAAATATCTTAAATTCTTAAATACATTTATATTTTCTTCAGCTATTTGATTAAATAATTCAGAGGTTAACCATAATATTGTAATGTTATTTCTAGTTACAAACTCTTCTAAAAGTTCTGGTAATATTATTGTCTCATTTTTAGTTAGATATAACCCTAATCCATTAAGCAGAACTCCCCAAACTTCAAAGGTTGATGCATCAAATACCATAGAGCCAGTTTGAAGAATTCTATCATCCTCTTTAAATTCTATATAGTTTGCATTCTTAACTAACCTAACAACATTTTTATGCTCACACATTACACCTTTGGGTTTACCAGTAGTTCCTGAAGTGTATATAACATATGCTAAATTATTTGAGTTATTTATTTTTTCAAGGTTACTCGAATCTTCATTAAATAAACCTTTATTAAACGGATCAATAATCTGACCATCAAACTCTATAGCATCTACTAAAGTATTTTTACTTAATAATATCTTACTTTCACTGTCCTTTAGAATATATTCTATTCTTTCCTTCGGATAGCTCGGATCTATCGGTAAATATGCTCCTCCAGATTTTAGAATTCCCATTATTCCTATTATCATTTCTAAGGATTTTTCTACCATTATTCCTATTATTGAGTCACCTTTAACACCCTTATCCCTTAATACTCTTGCAAGACTATTTGCTTTTTCATTTAACTCTCTGTAAGTTAGCTTCTCTTCCTTAAATGCTACTGCAATATTATTTGATGTTTTTTCTACTTGCTCTTCAAATAATTCTTGTATTGTTTTATTTTTAGGATATTCGGCTTTTGTATTATTAAATTCATATACTATTGTTCTTTTTTCAGATTCATCACATATATCAATGTCTTTAATTTTTATGTTAACATCATTGATTATCTTTTTTATTATGTTTTTAAAAATACTCTCTATCTTCTTAATAAAATATAAATCATATAAATTTGAATTATACTTCAATTCAATAGTGTAAATTTCACCTGGAACTATTATTATATCTAAGTTATAATTAGTTTCTTCATTAACTATAACTTTTTTAATAACAAAATCTATATCATCTATTTCTGATTTAAGATCCTTAAAATAGTAATTTTCAAAAACCATAATATTATTTATTAATTTATTTTTTAAAATTGATTTTGATTGTATCTCATATAATGGATAATAATCAAATTTAGAAGTTTCTAGCACTTCTTTTTGTACTCGCTTTATTAATTGATTAAATGTAGCATTTTGAGAGTTTTTTACTCTTAACGGAACAGTATTTATAAACAAACCTACCATTTCTTCAATTCCTAGAACATTCGCATTTCTTCCTGATAAAACTGAACCAAATATTACATCATTTGTATTATTGTATTTTTGTAGAATAATTCCCCAGATACATTGAAATATAGTGTTCATTGTGACTTTTGATTTATTACATATTTCACTTAACTTCTGTATATCATATTTTGATATGTTAAATCTAATTTTCTCTTTAACATTTCTCTCCGATCTTTCTGTGTTGCTTTTTATAGGAAGACCCGCTTCTCTTTCATACTCCTTTATATAATTTTCCCAATAATCAGAAGCTATTTTTTCATCTTGCTTCTGAATCCAATTTATGAAACTTTCATATGTTGGCACTTTGTTCTTAACTATCTCTTTATTATTTTTAAGTGATGAATATATCTTAAGTAAGTCTTTCATTATTATACTTGTACACCATCCATCCATTAGTATATGATGGTTACTCCATATCAATCGGTAATTTATGTCATCCAATTTTAATATAAATACTCTCATTAGAAGATCTTTAAATAAATTAAACCCTTTTTTTCTATCTTTATCTATGAGATTTTTAATTGCAATTTCCTTATCATTACTACTTAAATCAGTTAAATCTTTATAATAAACCTTGCCCTCCGCTTTATATTTTACTATTTGCATAGGTTGATCAAAAGTTTTATAATCAAACATAGTTCTTAATATGTCATATTTATCTATTAATAAATTATATGCCTTTTTAAATAGTGCTATATCTATATTTCCTTCTATTTCAAAAATTGTTTGTTCAAAATATGCAGCATTGTTATTATCCATTAATTTATGAAATAACATTCCTTTCTGCATAGGTGATAAAGGATATATCTTCTTTATTTCCATTTCAACTTTCTCTCCTTTTATTAGTAAAGCTAATATAAACCTTATATTTTAAGACTCATACTAGCTTTATTTAATCAATTCAATTACTTTAACCTAAATATTTATAGATGATTGATGATTATACTAATATCAAATTTCTAACAAACATTCATATTAGCTTTAATATTGTAAATTTTCAAATTCATCTTCTTCTTTCAAATTAATCGTATTCTTTTCATACATTTCTAATTGCTCAATTGATACATTATAATTTGATACATCTGAAGGTGTCATTTCAGTTTGTTTTTTATTTATACAATGATTTATTAAATTATATAAGCATTCTTTATATTTTTGTACAAATTCATTTACATTATCATCATTAAATTCATAAGAATTATATCCAAATGCAAATACTAAAACCCCATTATTTATGACTGCATTAATATCAATCTTATACAACATATGTGAATCCTTGCTTACAGCATTTCCTGTAGATAATTCTGATATCTGAAAAATGTCATTATTTGAATCATTATTAAAATCACCTAGATAATTAAAACTTATTTGAGGCTTTACATTACTTACAAATATATCATCTCTGTAATACTTTAATATGTTGTATCCTATACCCTTGTTTGGTATTTTTCTTAAGGTTTCTTTAATACTTTTCAAATTATATCCTATATCCTTATTAGTATCTATTCTTAAGTCTACTGGATATTCTGATGTAAACCAACCTACTGTTCTATTAACATTAAGATTTGTTGCCCCAATGTTTTCTCTTCCATGATTCTCCATATTTATAATTACGTTATTGTTACCAGTCCACTTCTCAATAGAAAGTGCTAATGCTATAAGTAATATATCATCTATGCTTGTATTATACGCTTTATTTACTTTTTTAAGTAAATTTTCAGTATATTCTTCATCAATTGATAATTTAATACTTTTATTATGCTTTACAATCCTCTTTTCAATATTAATTTCTCTATCAATAGGCAACTCTTTATCTTCTACATTTTCAATTTTACTCCAATAATCTACTTCACTTAATAAGTCTTTACTATAAGCATAATATTCTATAGCCTTTTGCCATTCTAAATAAGAATTAGTTTTTTCTTGTATAACTATTTCTTCCTTATTTAACGATTGCTTATACCCTAACTGAAAATCTTCGAATAGTATTCTCCAAGATATCCCATCAACTACTAAATGATGTATTATTATAGCAAGATAATCACCTTCATTTGTTTTAAACAAACCTAATTTTATTAATTCACCATCCCATATATTTAAACTTTTTTGTAAAACTTCACATTCCTCCTTTATCTTATCTTTAAAATGAACCTCACTTAAATAATTAAATATTTTTAGTTCAAATAGTCCTTCTTTACTTTCTCTATTAAATTGAACTATTTTATCATTACTCTTTTTAAATATCATCCTTAAAGCATCATGCTGTTTCAAAATCTTATTAAAAACTTTATTAATAATAATTTCTTCAAACCCATCTTTCTTAAACAACATTACTGACTGATTCCATTGGTTCATTTCTTTAAAATTTTGATTAAAAAACCAGCTTTGTATAGGTGTTAAATCAGCTTGTCCGACAATATCTTCTTGATTTATTAAGTTATTTTGCAAATCTATGGAAACATAATTGCTTACATCTCTTATATTGGGATTATTGAAAAGATCTTTGACATCTAAAATATATCTACTTTTATTTAACTTAGATATAATTCTTATTGCTTTTATTGAATCTCCACCTAATTCAAAGAAACTATCATTTATTCCTATTTTATCTACACCTAAAACTTCACTCCATATTCTTACTAGGGTTTCTTCTATAGCATTTCTTGGCGCTTCAT
>NZ_FOKI01000060.1 GCF_900111985.1 Clostridium frigidicarnis | reverse complement strand
TTGTAAGCTACATTTTCTTTATCAAAGTCTTGAATTATATACATTCTCTTTTGTGATGATGATGCTTCATAGTATTCTCTTTTCTCTATTGTTTCTATTCTGCAATAATTATTTTCTATTGTGATTTCAGTAGATTTATTTCTAATTTCATCTATCAACTGTGCCTGCTCTTTAATAATCTGATGTTTAAATATTTGGGTAATAGAAATATCTATTCCAAACTCCTTTCTAATCATCATTGACAATGTTATTGCCTTAATTGAATGCCCTCCAGATTCAAAGAAATTATCATGAATACCCATACTTTCAACTTCCAGCAAATCACACCATATACTCTTTAACTTACTCTCTGTTTCACTACATTCTTCTTCCTCAATGTCAGAATTGCTTACTTCCATTGTTGGATCAGGCAGCAACTTATAATCAACCTTGTTGTTAGATTTAAGTGGAATTTTATTCAAATAAACTATGAATTTAGGGATCATATATTCAGGCAGATAATCCAATAAATATTCTCTAAATTCAGCTGCTTCTATTTTTGTATTAGAAGTATAGTATGCACATATATACTTCTCTTTCTTCGTACTTTCACCGTCTATTACAACAGCATCTATGATTCCAGGATATTTTTTCAAATAAAATTCAATTTCTCCTAACTCAATACGATAACCTCTAAGTTTAATTTGAAAATCCTTACGTCCAGCTAACTCTATTCTTCCATTTGACATCCACCTAGCCACATCTCCAGTTTTATAAGCACGCTTTTCTCCTAGCTCATCAATTTCAACAAACTTTTCATCAGTAAGTTTAGCATCTTTTAAGTATCCTCTTGTTACTCCATCTCCTGCAAGATATAACTCTCCATTTACTCCAATAGGCAATAGCTTTAGACTATCATCAAGTATATAACATCTCATATTTGCTATAGGCTTTCCTATTGAATAATCTTCATCAGAACATTTACCAGTAATTGCATCAATTGTTGTTTCTGTTGGTCCATAATGATTATATAAATTATAACCTAAATCTAATATCTGACTTTTAGTTATTTCATCAAGTTTTTCCCCCCCAGTAATTGCATATTGTAATGAAGGTAGTTTAGGTTTTCCAACAAGCAACTCCTTTAAAAATATAGGAACAGAATTAATAATATTAATCTTGTTTTCTTCTATATATTCTCTTAATCCCTGAATGTCAAGAGAAAGTTCCTTATCAGGTACACATAATGTGGAGCCAGACAAAATGGTGCTGAAAATTTGTTCTACGCTTGGATCAAAAGTATAACTTGTTAGCTGCAATACATTTTTAAATGAACGCAAATCATATTTTTCAATAAAAAACTCAATAGTATTAACCACATTTCCATGTTCAACCATTACTCCTTTTGGCTTACCTTCTGTTCCAGATGTGAAAATTATGTAAGCTAAATTTTCCATCTTAACTTTAACATTAGGCCTTTCCTCTGAGAATTTGGCAATCTCATTATATCCAACCTGAATTTTTTCTGCTTTCTTCTTTTCTCTATCCTTAGAACTTGTTTTATCAACTCTAATTAATGCATCATATCTATACTTTGTTAATTCATTCTCAATTGTGTAAATTTTACCCGAGAATTCAATTCTGGTTATTATGGAAGATTTAAGCTTAATATCTATAAAGAATTTTTTTGGAATAAATAGCTCTGATGACCAATCAAGTTTTGCAATATAATTTTCATCCTGATTTTCAGCGTTAAACTTAGTTAAATCTTCAATCATTTTATCCTTTAAATCTGAGTCCATAACATCGCCAACAAAAATTACTCCATTAGACTTCAATAAACTACTTGCTTTATTGATAACTTTTCCAAAATAATTATGGCCTGGGAATGACTGAACGACGCTATTTAGAATAATCAGATCAAAGTCCCTTTCTCCCAGCCTATCTATATCATGAGCTGCCATTCTTTCAAGCCGAATATTTTCAATTCCCTCATTTTTTGCTCTAATTCTGTTCTTTTCAATTATTTCATCTGAAATATCAATACCAACGTAGCGCTGCGTTTTACCTACAACCTCAAACATGGTTAATCCTGAACCAACGCCTATTTCCAAAACACGTGTATTATTATTGATAAAACCTTCAAGCTTCCTCAAGACGTTAAGACTATACTCCTTCATTTCTTCCTCTGAGAATGGCTTACCAGTAAAACTTGATATCCAACCGCCTCCTGTAACATCATCCTTAGATTGTTTACCGACGTAGTTCCACAATTCAACCTGCTTTTTATAATATTCATCGTCTAACTCATCAATCTCACATATATCATTATAATCCATATAAATACATGTATTAAAAATGCTGCTAGACCATTGAAGATTATTCATTACTCTTAAAAATTGTTTATGAGAAATCATTATATCAATATCAGCATCTTCAATAATTGTTTTCATTCTCTTAAGTGAAAGGGATGTATCAATAGGAACATAGGCAGCTCCAGCTTTCAAAATACCTAGTATAGCAACAATATAATCAAATGATTTTTCTAAGCAAAGTCCTATTCTCTGTTCTGGTTTAATCTTATACTTTTCAATTAGATAATTAGCAACTTTATTTGCCTTTCCATCAAGCTCTTTATAAGTTAAGGAATTTCCCTTAAAGTATAGAGCAGTTTTATCAGGATATAAATCAACTATTCTCTCAAATTTTTCATAAAGAGTAGATTGCTTATCATAATTTTTCTCTGTCTGATTAAAAATATTAGAAACAATATCTCTTTCTTCATGATCAAAAATATTAATTTCTCCAATATTAATTTGCGGATTTTCGCTTACAACCCTGATAGCATTTGTGAAGTGTTTAATAAATCTCTCCATAGTTTCTTTCTTGAAGATTTCAGTATAGTATTCTAGTGAAAAATGTAATTCCTTTTCAACCTGACTAATATAAATGGTTAAATCAAACTTTGAAGTATTTTGTCTTAGATTGTATGGCTCAATTTCTAAGTCATTTATCTTAAAACTTGACTGTTCAAAATTTTGAATATTAAGTGATACATCAAATATAGGATTTCTCGAAATATCTCTTTGTAAATTTAATTTATCAATTAAATCTTCAAACTGAAAATCCTGATTTTCAAAGGCTGCAATAGAATTTTCTTTTACCTCATTCAAAAATTCACTAAAAGATTTTTCTGGCATAGGACTATTTCTTAAAGCAATAGAGTTTACAAACATTCCAATAAGACTTTGAAAATCTGCATTATTTCTATTTGCAATACCTGATCCAACAATAATATCACGCTGACCTGTATACTTATGCAACACTACATTAAGTACTGCCATCAATGCCATGTATAATGTAACATTTTTATCTTTTGACAACTTTATTAGTTCCTTAGTATCATTAGCATTAAATTTAAATTGTAATAAATCTCCTTTGTAGCTAAATACTTTTGGACGCTTATAGTCAGTAGGCATATCAAGCCTTGGAATATCCCCTGAAAACTGATTTAGCCAAAATTCATCCTGCTTTTTTAACTTTTTAGACTGTAACTCATTATTTTGCCATAAAGAATAGTCTTTATACTGGATCTTAAGAGGTAACAGTTCTTCTCCACTATATAATTTTACAAATTCATTAATTAAAATAGATATAGAAGTTCCATCAGCAATAATATGATGAATATCAAATATTAAAATATGTTCTTTGTTTTTCAACGGAATAACTCCTACTTTGAATAAAGGAAGATTACCCAAATCATAAGGTTTTATAAATCCGTGTATACAGTCTTTAATTTTATCCAAATCCTCTTCTGACAACTCAGGCAGTATATCCAGCTTAAAATCAACAGATTCATGTACAACTTGTACAGTATTGTTATCAACAAGTTCAAAGGATGTCCTTAGTATTTCATGTCTTTCAATTATCTGCTTAAATACTTTTTCACAAAGTTCTAAATTCAAATCACCTTTGATTTTTAGAACCTCTGTCATATTATAACTACTACCTATGTTTTCAAATTGATCAAGAAAATACAATCTTTTTTGAGCAGAAGATAATGGATAATATGCTCTTTTTTCAAAAGCTCTCATCCCATCCTCTTCAACATTTTTTAACTCATTTATTATCTCTGCAATGTTCTCAATAGTAGGCCTTTCAAACATTTGCGATAATGAAATTGTTACCCCGAAGCGTTTTGCAAGCTTTGATAAAAGAATTGTGGCTTTAAGAGAGTGTCCTCCAATTTCAAAGAAATTTGCATCTATACCAATTGTATTTTTATCCTTCTTCAGAACATCAACCCAAATATTTAAAATTTCAGCCTGCAATTCGTTCTCTGGCATTTTAACATTCACATTAGTTTCAGTTGAAACACTCATTGGCAGGACTTTCTTATCAATCTTTCCACTTGAAAGCTTAGGAAATTTTTCCAACCTGATAAACTCAGAAGGAATCATATATGGAGGCAGATCTAATGAAAGTTGTTTTTGTATATATTTATTTTCAATTACATCTTCTGAGCTGTAGTAAGCTCTGATGAAATTATTTTCTTCATCATCACCACATAGAACTACCACTGCCTCAGTAACTCCAGGAACCAATTTCATTTTTTCTTCAATTTCTTCAAGTTCAATTCTAAATCCTCTGACTTTAACCTGATTATCTATACGTCCAAGATACTCAATACTTCCATCAGGCAGCCATCTACCTTTATCTCCGGTATTATAAACTAGAATATTTCCCATCTCTTTAAGCTTTATAAACTTTTTGGCTGTAAGCTCAGGATCATTTACATATCCTCTGGCCAAACCATGACCTGCAATGCAAATATTTCCTATAACCCCAATAGGAACCATTTTAAGATTATCATCTAAAATATAGCATTTTGTGTTGGATATAGGTTTACCGATGGCTACGGAATCAAATTCACATTTTGATGTAATTGCATCTATAGTAACTTCTGTAGTACCATAATGATTATATAAATCATAGCCATTTAATAAAATCTGATCCTTTACAGTCTTGTCCAGTTTCTCTCCTCCGGCAATAATAGCTTTGATGCCAGGAATTTTTTTATTGTCAAAGAAATTTTCTTTTAAAACAGATGGAACAGCATTTACCACATTTATACTATTTTCTATAAGCATTTTTCTAAACTTCTTTGTTTCCAAAAGCATCTGAGTATTAACCAAAAATAGTTTTCCTCCAGTTAACAATGAACTAAATACCTGTTCTATACTTGGATCAAAAGAGTATTCTGAAACTTGTGCCGTATTTGTCTTGCAGTTTATTCCGTATTTTTCAATAAACCAATCTATTGTATTTAGTACATTCTTATGCTCAATCATAACACCTTTTGGTGCTCCTGTTGAACCTGAAGTATATATAACATATGCCAGATTATTAGAATCATTTACTAAGCTTAAATCATTTTTAGGTTTTTTTGAAAGTTCATCCTCAATTAAATCAAGCGCAATAATTTCTCTGGCAGCTTTATTTTTGTCTTTTTCCTCTTTAGGCACAAATGCAATACCCTGTATTGTTTTTAAAACGTCTTCTGATGGAAGCTTCTTATTATTTTCAATAATTTCTTCCAATAGATTATGCATAGTTAGTTCGCCTTCAGCTAAAATTGCCAAATCAATATTTTTATCATTTAAAATAAAATTATAATCTACTGTAGCATAAGGTCCTCCAATAACAATTGGAATATCAGGGACCCATAATTTAAGCAGTGCAATTGTTTTATGACAAAAATCCTTATAGTAAGAAAGAGAACGTACTCCAATTACATCAGGTTTGAACTCTTCAACTATTTTCTTCAATTCATAAAAGTTAGCAAAGTCCATTCTAGGCTTAGCAAGCTTACCGTTTATTCTACCCTGCATCTTTTCCTGTAAATAAGTTAAGATATACATTAATCCCAATGGTGACTCTACAACATCGTATAACATATCTCTTGAACCATCATCAAAATACTGTGATAAATCCAAGAACAGCATATTCAAGGCATCCTTGTTTGGTTTAGGATTATAGAATTTCTTCTTCAATTTTTCATTTAAGCCTTGTAGTGCTAAGATATCTTCTTCTTCATCTTTAAATTTAATATCTCTCAGATCTTCTTTTTTAAGATTAGTAAAATTAAGAAAATCATCAAAAGTTTTGATTTTTCCTGGTAAATAGCTATCATATTTCTCAATAAACTCACTTTCTGTCATAATCTTCATCTGGTATGGAACTACCTGTTTTAAACGTTCCTTTGATAAAACATAACTATCAAGAAAATCAGATTGATATCTCAAGGAAAAGCTTCTATTAAATGGCAGAGTGTCTGTAAGCTCATCCCATGCAAATTGCTCAGAATCAATAATACTCTGTTTGCTAATACCATGTTCCAGAGCTATTTTCTCCATTTGTGTACCTTGGTAAATTTTCAATACATTTACATAAGGGAAGTGTATCCATCTACGCTTCTTTATGTATTCAAGAGTCATCAAAGCTTCCTCTTCTGTTTCAGTAGGTATTCCATGCATAGTAAACATCTCAAGAATAACATTAGGATACTTGCTTGTGATGTATTCAACATTTTCAGTAAATCTTCCAATATTTAAATTCTTTCTTATCAGCTTTTGCAGCCTTGGAGATGCTGCTTCTAAAGCCAGAGACATATTAACAGTACCTGCTGCTACCATAAGATCTATATAATCTTTTGTAAGTGCATCTCCTCTTAATCCATTTGGGAAAAATAAGCGAATATCTTTTAAATTATTTTTTATTATAAGCTCAAAAAAACGTTTTCCTTCCCTATGGTTTAACATAAATATATCGAAATTTCTTATTCCACAATCATAGTAAAGTTTAATCTCTTCAAAAAGATTTTCTCCTGACCTTGCTGCTTGACATTTGTTCCATGTCCTGTAGCAGTATGCACAATCATATGGACATCCACGGGAAGCTTGTATTAAAATCCTGCTTTTTACAATTGCTTGTCCTATATATTTATTATATTTTTCACAATTTATAAGTGAATAATTTGGAAATGGTAGAGTATTAAAGTCTGCAATATATTCTCTAGGTTCAGTAACAATAGTATGCATATCATTTTCTCTAATACCCTGTAATCGAGTATACTCATATTCCACTAATTTGTTTGTACTTATTACTACCTTTGCATTACAATCCTGAAGCATTTTTTGGACTCTTCGAACAGGAAGATTTAAATCTATAGGTAAATATGCCCCTCCACTTTTTAGCACTGCCAAAATTGCAACAATCATGTCTATAGACTTTTCTAACTTAATTCCGACAATATTATCTGCCACTATTCCTTTTTCTCTTAACATTGATGCTAACTGATTTACCTTATCATTTAACTCTTTATAGGTAATTTTATCCTCCTTTAAAACTATTGCTGTATTTTCTGGATTTTTTCTTACCTGTTCCTCAAAGAGTTGATGTAATGTAGTATTATAGTTATGTACTTTATCTGTCTTATTAAATTCTTCAATGCTTTCTTTTTCTTCTTCAGAAACAATCTGAATATCTTTAATCTTTTGATCTAGCAAATTCTCAAAAGAATCATAAATGTATAATAGATTATTACAAAACAGATTTATAATTTCCTTAGAAAAGTTTGAAGCATTATATACTACTTCAAGCACTAGCTGCTCATCTTCTTCAAAGAAATTAAAAACTATATCATAGTTATTTATTACAGCTGATTTTTTGTGGATTTCATCATAAACCACTGCTATATTAAAGTATTTATTAATATCAATATTATTTTGTACCATCCTTTGAAGCAGACTTCCAAAAAAATCATACATATTTTTCATATCACTAAAAATATTTTCTTTTACTCTGTTTATAAACCCCTTAAATAAGTCCTCATTATGAATTTGATTTCTGAAAAATAGTATATTGTTTGGATTAGAAGAATCTTTGTGAGGCAGAGTCCCTATAAATAAATCTTCCTTTCCTGTATATTTATTTAACGAGAGACTTACACCGCTCAAAAGTAGTACAAACATTCCTACCTGTGAATTTTTAACCATTTTCATCAAAGACTGCTGTGTGTCTTTTTTAATATAAAATTTTTCCTTATCCTTTCTTACTTTCCCCCCTTTACTCTGTACGCCAACGCTTGGAATAGTTGTTTTCGGTAGATCGCCGCTTAGTTTGTTTATCCAATAATTTTCAATCAAAAGATTTTCTTTTGACAAATCTAACATATAATCCCCTCCTTTTACCTAACTTTACTTTGTGTATTAATATTTATATATGTTACTTTAGTTCTATATCGATCTCTTTAGCTAAACTTTCAAGTAGTCCTCCAGGTGGATTAAATTCCAAATAATACTTTGCCTGCTCACGAGTCATTTCATTAGCTCTAATAATTGTAGAATACTCATCATGGTAGTGACTATAATTTCTCTTCTTTAAATCAAAATATGAATTTAACCATATCATCTCACAATTTGTAGTACATTTAGGATAACTCATTTCCTGTTGCTTCCAATCAAATCTTTCCTTACACATTTTCCTTAGTTCATCCTTATCAGTTTTATAAAAATCAAAATAGAAAAATGGAATAAATAATATTTTATCTTTCATTTCAAAAAAGTTTGTAAATTCACTTTTATCTTGATAAATTACTTGCTTTTCAAGAATAGACCACTTCTCGAGGAATTCTTCAAAAAATTCTTTATCTCCAGTGGATAAAGCAATGTTAACCATCTTCTCATACAATACCCTTGCTTTTTCTTTGTCGTGCATCATGGCTGCCTGGCCTTTAGAATAACCATTAACAACTAGAGGAATTTTGTAAGTATCCGCTAATTCAAGCCCATTAAGGTATAAAATATTCCCACAAACAAAGCAGGCGCTCAACTCAAGTTCGTCGGCTTTATTAAAATACTTAAATAGCTTTCTCATAAATGACATATCATTCTTTACAATAACTAAATCTACATCAAGCTCCTTGCAAATGTTTTCAACATTGCTTCTAGCAGTTTTACTATCCCATCCATGATCAGAATGAAAAACAAGAGGCTTTAACCCATACTTTTCAACTAACGTAATTAAAGTAAAGCAGCTGTCAACACCACCACTTATAGGAACTAAAACATCATATTTTCGATTCAAATCCTTAAACCTTTGTAAATACATTTTTAATTCAGCTTCACTTTTAATAACTTTTCCTTCATCTTCTCTAGCAGCCTTGTTTACTTCATACTCCTCACAATAATTGCATATACCTTCACTATTAAAATGGATACCAGGATATGTTTCAGGTAACACACACTTTTTACAACTTCTCATAATTATTCTCCTCGTATAAAATTTTTTAGTAGGCAGCAGAATTCCGCAACCGTTGATTTATCTAACTTTTTTCAAATTAGATATTTATATTTTCCTCCACTATGTCAAAATATAAGTAACAACAAAAATACTTGTCAAAATGGAGGTAAATAACATGTTTTGTCTTAATCAAATTAAACAACTAAATTTATTTGATCAAGTTTCTGAATTAAATTATATTTCAACCAAGCAACCAGTACTTTTTTAGAATTACTTTCAGATGTTCTCAATCCGGAAAATTTTATTCCCGAATCATTTTCAAACAAATTCTACACTACTTTAGGCTGCGATAGAAAATATAACATTCTTTCAACGTCCATATTTCATCAACTTTCTTTATATCCTTATATTCAATTTGTCTTATTTTTTATTAATTATACAATAAAGTTAATTATAACCTTATATGTAAATTTATTTTACTATAATAATATATTAATCCGCTTAATTATGCAACAATTTTAACAAAAAATTATATTTTTTTACAAATCCCTAAATTAGCAAAAAATATAAATAACAGAGCGCCTATAAGTTTCGACATGAAGATGTAGGTATTTATGTATAGTTTTTTAATAATCACATGAAAATTCTAATGAAGAAAGTGCAATGTAAATTTATGGTATATATCAAGCAAAGTGTTTTATAGTTATTTGATAAATGTAACTATAAGTCTCGTTCTTAAAAATTTTAATATATGTAATAATGTTGAATATGACTTTAATATGACTTTAAAAAGTAGATCAGTCAGGACCACCCGTAAAACGGGTGGCTATAAGGGCATGTTACTAGCTGTGTCTTAAGACACGTTGAATTGGTTTGCCAACCCGCATGACTTTTTCAAACTGGGGCTGTCGCGAAATGATTAAATTTTAATCAGGAGCGCCGCTCCTTTTCAATTTAAATCAATAACTCTCCTAATAATTAAAATAAGATATAAATTATTAGGAGAGTTTTTAATTTTAAACGCACTTAAATAAGCCTATTTAATATATGCCATAATTAGGCAGAAGTCTTTAATTCATGAAGATGATTTTGAGTTCTTTCATTTTGGATTTTAGAATGTAATTTATTAATGTTAAAACCAAAGCAAAATAAATTCCGTTTTAACGCTATTTTTTCCACGTGTTAAAAATCTATTAAATTCATAGTCACTTTTTAAAACTCCAAATGCTCCTTCAACCTGAATAGATCTATTCATTCTTAGTTTAGCACCTTTTTCAGTGATAATATTTTTATAAGATACTTCACGCTTTTCTACAAAAGTTTTTGAAACTTGCATCTTTCTATTTGTTTTCGCTTTCGTGCACCTTGCTTTGTGAGAGCAGTTATCACAACTTTCACATTCATAGACAGTAACTTGGGCTTCATATCCACTTGCAGCCTTTCTATGAATAATTGAAAAAGGCTACAATTTCTTGTCATTATGACAAGTATAAGTATCTGTTTCTGAATTATATTGCATATCTTCACGTTTGCTTATATCATTTCTATCTTGAAATATTCCGACGCCGGTCACGTATTCGCTTTCAACAGCTATTTGTACATTATAACCAGGTTTTAATTGTCCATTTCTCATATGATCATCTTTCATATGCATGAAAGTTGCGTCAGTATCTATTTTAGAATAACTATTTCTTTTTGATAATATTTTCTTGCTTGAATCATATTTTTCCTGTCTTTGCTTGTATTCAATCAATTGCCTGTTCACTTTTGAATCTTACTTTTTCTTTTTCCAATTCCATGAACAAATTCTATGTTTCTATTTTGTTTTTCTAATGAAAGCCAGTCAAGAATTGCATCAATATTTTCTATCAATGTTTCTTTTTCTATAATAAATTCTGTAAGTTCTTCAACATTAACATCTTCAATAAGTGCAACTATTTTACTAAACATTTTTTCTTCATTTTTATAAATTGCTTTCTTTCAAACAAAAGTATAACGATTAGCATTCGCTTCAATTTTAGTACCATCTATAAATACATTTTCAAATAATATTTCATTATACTCTGCTAAATATTTAACTTGCTGATAAAACAAATCTTCAATTATATCATTTGAAAGATACTCTTTACGAAATCTATTAATTGTAGCATGGTCAGGTGCTTTATAACCTTGAAGCAACCACTTAAAATTTATATCTCTTTTGCATGCTTTTTCTATTTTTCTACTTGAATAAATATTTTGGGAATACGCATAAGATATTATTTTGAACATGATTTTCGGTTCTACTGCCGGTTTTCTTCCGATGGAAGAGTACGCCTTATACAACTTCGTGTAGTTTAATCCCTCCAATATGTGGCTTAGCAAACGAACCGAATCATCTTCTGGTATTAAATTTTCCAAATTTAATGGTAATATAAGTTGATAATTATCATTAAATTCATTATAATCTTTAGTGTATAATTTTTGTTGTTCCATAACTTAATTATACAATGAATGTGGATTCTTCGGAATTCACATTTTTTATTTTTATAACAAAAATGAGCCGCTACAAACCTAACTTTTAAGTTAGTTTTGCAACAGACCCTTTTTATTTGTTTTTCTTTGCTTGCTCACCCGTAAACGGGTCCATATATTCTTTTATACTAATTTGATCATAAGCTATATCTTCTTGTAACTGATTTCTTATATATTCTTCTATTGCTTTTTTATTTCTTCCAACTGTATCTACATAATATCCTTTGCACCAAAATTGTATATTACCATATTTATACTCCGAACTTGCATGTCTATCAAATATCATCAGTGAACTTTTTCCCTTTAAATATCCCATAAATGTAGCTACACTTAATTTGGGTGGTATACTTACAAGCATATGTATATGATCTTTACATGCATTTGCTTCTATTATCTCTACACCTTTATATTCGCAAAGCTTCCTAATAATTTTACCAATATCCACTTTTATTTTTCCATATATTATTTGTCTTCTATACTTTGGGGCAAATACTATATGATATTTACAATTCCATTTGCTATGTACTAAACTACTATTATCCATTATGGATATACCTCCTTGTAATTTAATTGTGGTCAGCAAACTTACTATTATTTTACAATGTAGGTATTATTTTTTTCCATTCATAGCTAAAAGCTCTTTAGAACCACAGGTATAAGCTGTGGTATTCAAAACACAATAAAAAAATCTGCATTTCAAATTTTTACACTATACTCTTTTTAATTTTATCTTTAACTTCATCTGTGGGATTTAATGCCACCATTTCAGATGTATCCCAGCTTCTTATCCCTTTCTTGAATCTCTGAAGATTAAGTTCTATTGCTGTTTCATAAACTCTTTTCCTATTATTCATTATTTTCCCAATTCCTCCATTATGCCTACTGCTTGGTGTCATAAACTTTAAACCACTGTGATAATGTTTATTATTACACCAATCAGCAAAAGCATCTCCCCATTCTAGTACCTCCTCAATAGTTTGGAATCCATCCAGTGGATATCTCGGACTATACTTCATCGTTTTAAAGTGGGATTCAGAGTATGGGTTAGCATAGCTCTTTCAACTAATTTAGCAGCAAGTTCACCAATCTCTTCAGACCAAACTTCCCACTCGACAATCTTTCTGCTGTATATATCAACTATTACATATAATTTAAAATAAAGACCGCTTGTATATGTATTTAACCATGTTATATCCCATGCCCATACCCGATTTGGACCGTCTGCTATATATGTAGTTGGTAGCTTTATTGTTTCTGGTGGTCTAGTATTACCACGATGGTGTTGCATATTTTCAGTTCTAAGTACTCTATAAAAAGTTGATTCTGAATCTATATATTGTCCTCTATACTCTAATGATGATACTATTTGATTTGGTGATAAATCTGCACATTCTGGCCTATTTACTAAGTTTATGATACTTTGTCGTTCTTCTTTAGATAGCTTGTTTTTAGGTTCCGGTCTTATACAAGATTTACGCTTATCTTCATGAATAGAATCACCACTACACCAACGCTCATAAGTGGTGTATACCCAGTTTGATAGACACTAGAAAGACGGTGTTTTTATGGACTATTCTTTAACTTTAACCTTTGTATGTGAAAGTGGTGATAAGAGCAATTTAACTATAGATAATGTTAACTCATCTATAATCCAAGACCAGGTTATTTCCTTAATGGACACTTTATAATTGCAAAGAATATTTTCTTAACTAAAAATGATGCTTTCACAGGTAAATCTAGTGCTAAACTTACTCAGAAAGCTGTTACTAAGTTTGATATAGCTTAAGTTAAGTGACACTCCTAATTTTACATTTGGCTAGTGGAACTTATCTGACGAACTCGCTGAGTCAGATTTCATTTTAGCTAGTTAACTCTTTAAGCACTTTTAAAGGGAAACCAATCTATCTTTTATATAATTCCCCAATCATCACTGTCACTAATGCTTCTTTAAATGATAGTTAATTATTTCTTACTATTTATATACTATCCTCGTATGGTAAAAATATAAAACCTAATACTAATATTATTATTTTATGTGTAAACTCTAACCATTGAAAATTTAATATTTGAACCATGGTATTAACGTTACTTTTCCGGGAGCTTATGCCTTACTCGTTGTACATACTGTTATCCCCTTAAATGAAGTTTATGAGTAACTGGTTGGGTTTAACCTGAGTAACAAACGAGGATATAATTCATTGAAATACAATGGGAATCCTATTCAAAAACAAAGGAGAATTAGCTATGAATAAGTTCACTTTTAATTTTGTTGTAGGTATAGATATATCATCTAAATCTTCAGTTATAACTATACTTATGCCAACTAGAGAGCCCTATGGCAAAAAATTGATTATAACTACTAACCTAGTAGGATTTACAAAACTACATAAGATTTTAGATGATATTTATGTAAAATACTCCACTAAACCAAAACTTTTTATGGAATCAACTGGTTTGTATACTATAATACTTTATAAGTATTTCACTAAATCTAGATTTGAGTGTTATGTGATTAATCCAATTAAGACTAAGAATTTTGCAAAACAAAGTATTAGAAAGATAAAAATGATAAGGTAGATTCATTGAGAATTGCACAATTAGCGCAATCCCAACCTTTGTAACTGATTCTACTTTTAATGAGAACTTCTTTTTACTTAAAAAACTCTGCAGAGAATATTCTTTATTAATTAGTACCCGTTCAGATTACAAAAATAAACTAACCTCATAACTAAATATAATATTTTCAAATTTCCACAATATATTCAGTGACCCTTTTAGTGAAATACCTTTAGCTATACTTACAAAATGTTTTTACAAACTTCTAAGGAGGAGATTATAAACACTATAAATTCTACGGTAAGCCATTCTTATGAATGGGCCGAGAATAAATGTAATCTTATGTTAGAAGCTGAAATGGAAGCAAGTGAATTTGATTTATTCCACTAGCTTAAGTATAGAAATTATATGCTATATAAATATTATAAAAATTCTCTCTAAAGCATGTGATGACTTATTACAAAAAATTATTTATTTACATAAGCAAATGTGAGCCTACTTTGTACTCATCCAGAAGTTGGATTTATTAATGCTGTATCTTTACTTGCTAAAATTGGTGATATAACTAACTTTAAAAATGCCAAAAAGCTAGTAGCTTTTGTTGGCGTAAATTCATCAGTATCGTGGTCTGGTCATAGCCATCAATCTAATTTATACATAAAATTACAATTAGATTGATGATTATTTTTATTATGAATTGGAAATTTTAAATAGTTATAATTCTCCAATTGATGATATATAAACAAATCGTATTGTAAAATTGTATAAATTTAACAAAGGTCATTCAAGACAACTATAATAGTGCATTTTTACTTGAATAATTTTACAGTTAAATAACTAATGAGATTCCTAAGCTATTTTTAGCAACTTTAAGATTTTTTGTACC
>NZ_FOKI01000071.1 GCF_900111985.1 Clostridium frigidicarnis | reverse complement strand
TTTATGGGATATTTGAAAGGAAAAAGCTCACTTATGATATTTGATAGACATGCAAATCTAAAATATAAGTATGGGAATAGACAATTTTGGTGTAAAGGATATTATGTGGATACAGTAGGAAGAAATAAAAAGGCAATACAAGAATATATAAAAAATCAGTTGCAAGAAGATATAGCAAGTGATCAAATAAACATGAAAGAATTCGTTGACCCGTTTACGGGTGAGCCGATAATGAAAGGCAAAAAATAAAAGCCACTTTAGTGGCAGACTGTAAAAGTTATGCGGTTGGCGGATCTTATTCAACGTGTCTTAAGACACAGCCAGTAATATGCCCTTATAGGGCTAGAGCATGCCACCCGTTTTACGGGTGGTCATGACTTATATTTATGAATGTTGAAATTTTCATATATACTTTGTTTTATTTATATATAAGGGTTCACACAAATAGCAATTATAAATTAATTTCTATAAGATTTCATCATGTTAGAATAAGACAAAGTTTGAAACTAACCTCAACCCTAACTTGTCATTTGTAACTAAATGAAGATTTGAACCTTTAAGTTTATAAGTTATTATTTTACATAAATTTATAAGGTAACTTATAAATTATAACGAAGCTAAGGGTGTAACTTGGGAAGGATTATGATAGAAATTAGTATATTATAGGAGAGAATAGCGAAATTTTAGTATAAAAGTAGTTTGTATTTAGGTTAAATGTGGTGTAAAATAGATATAAACATAGGTTAAATACGGGTTAGTTTAAGAAAAGGAGGGTAATTCATGGTAAATAATGATTTGAGGCTGTATTATAAAAATCAATATGAATTAGGATGTGCTATTAGAGATTATATTGATGCTTACTTTGAGGATCAGGTTGAAGATGAGGAGCTAGAAAGAAATATAGCTTCAGTTATAGATGCCAATAGAGATAAATTTTTTAAGGGTAATGACATAGCACAAAAACCTAAACAAATCTTAGGAAAGACTAGATTAAAAGTTTTAACACAAATTCTTATAAAAAGGGGGGAATGGGAAAGTGAAGAAGATAGCAGTATTAAACAATAAGGGCGGGGTAGGTAAAAGTACTGTTGCTGTTCAAATATCGCATGGACTCTCTATGCTAGGGTTTAAGGTGATTTTAGTTGACCTTGATGGGCAAAATGATAGTAGTTTATTTTTAGGTATAAGTGAAAAAGATTATAATAAAACATTTTTTGATTTAATAGATAAGAGAAATGATGTTAAATTAGAAGATTGTATAATAAATGCTAGAGAATCATTAGATTTACTTCCAAACTCTCATATAGAAGAAATAAATGCAGAGTTTTATAGAGAAAGTAGAATAGATTTAATTTTAAATGAAAAATTACAAGGGTTAGAAAATTTAGGTTATGATTTTGTAGTTGTGGACTGTGGTCCTCAAAGAACTAGAATAAATGATTCTGTACTTTGCTATGTAGATAATATAGTAATGCCAGTTCAGGTTGAAGCAGCTGCTGTAAGAGCTTGTGGTAGTATATATGAATATTTATCAGATTTAAGATTATCTCCAGATAAAATATCTCTTATAATACCAAATATGTACGATCAAAGAACTAGAGATGCTAAAGAAAATTTAGAATTTCTTAGAGAGTTTTTTAAAGATGAGGATAACATAGTTACAAATCCTATAAATAGAAGAGTTAAGATTACAGAAGCAGGTAAGATGGGAAAAACTGTGTTTGAATATGATGAAGAATCTGCCCAACAATTTTTTGAGGTTCTAGAAAGGCTGGTGAAGAAAGTTGGCTAAAAGTAAAAACAAAGCGGATATCAGCAGTAATTTTGAAAATCTAAAAGCTCAAATGTTGAAGAAAAAGGAAATGGCAGAAACTTTAGTATCAAATAATGATTTAGATCATGAGGAATCAAAGGATATTAAAATAGAAAATCATAACATAGAAAATGATATAGAGTCTGAACATATTAATAATGATGTTATTGAATATAAATTTGAAGCAGAAAATGATAACAAAAAAGAAAAAATAGAAAGTGATAGTGTAACTAATTCCAGATCTTTTTTATCATCTAAAACAACTGAAGTTAAGGATGTAAATGTTAATAGGATTGTTATCAAAAAAGTGGAGAAGCAAGAAACTCCTAAAAGAATTACTTACTATCTAAAACCAGAAACTATAAAGAAAATAGATAAGTTCTCTAAAATGGCTGGAATGGGTAAGTCAGAGTTCGTACAAACTCTTCTTGAGGAAGTTTTAAATAATTTAGAGATTGAAAAATAGATGTATATTAAATTTATGTGGGTATAAGTAACACAAAGGTAACTGGCTACATATATAATTCTAAGTTATAAAAAAGCATTGATGACTAAATTCCAATAACTCACTATGTTGAAATAATTGGATTTTTTAATGGCATCAATGTTTTTTAGTTTTTCTTGAAAAATCAAAATTAATTTTCAACTTAGGCATATGAAAGAAAATAATAGACAAGCATACTGGTCTATTATTTTTTTGAATGTGCCTTAGTAAAATCACAAGCAAACTTCATCTGAAGCTAAGAATTACCTGATAATCTTAAGTTTATATGTATAGCTTACTACTAATGTAAATAATTTACAATGAACTGGTCATAGATATACATATTTAAATTTTTTTATGATTTTAAAATAGTTAAATGGAAATAAGAAAAAGTTTTTTAGAATTATGATAATTATAAGCGGATTTATAAGAAAAATTTTCTTCTAATTTATGTAAAAAGCGATAAATTATAGTAAAATTCAATCCTTTATAATAAAAATTTTATAAAGAAAAAACATGTTGTAGGAATTTATTGGAGAATAATCAAGAAAAAAGTAAACATATTATTTTGTATCTTAGTATAAGTTTCGTTGCAAATATGATTAGAAAAGTGATATAATCAGTATAAAAATAAGTTAAAATTAAGTTGAAAGTTAAATAAATTAAAAACTGAAAAGTTTCCTAGGCTCACAGTTTTAATTTTTAAATGGTGCTTCTAAATAATCCAAATTATTATTTATATGTAAAATTTGCAATGGTAATAGATATCTATATAAGATGTATTATATGGCCAGTAGAGTAGTCTTTTATTTTAAGAGATACTATCTGAAAAGGATATATAGGTTCTCCTAGCACATTTTAAAGCTTTTATATTATAAGAGTGGAATAGGGTAGTGTTAGTCTTTTAGATATATATAGGGGATACTATAAAGGTATATATGTTTTTATAGAAACTTATAATAGAAAAATTTCTATAGATTTAAGTAAAAATTAATTTATCTATAAAATTGCAATGAATACATAATTAAAAATCCATAAAAATATTATATGGTAATGGTTTTGAATTTTTAAAGGGTTTCAATACTAGTGTTTTATAATATAATTATTTATGAGATTTGCAAAAATATTTTAAGAAGCACCGCCTATTAAAAGGAGGTGTTTTTTTGAATGAGCCTTCAATAAAAGAGAATCTTATAAAAGAAGCGTTAGAAAAGGATGTATTTTTACTAAAGGATATATTTGCTGGAGAAGATGCAAAAACAGAAGTTAAATCTATAAAGAGAAAATGTGACGGATTTACTGCCATAGGAATGAAAAGAAATAAAGAAAATTTTATTCAATGGCATGTTCCTAATGAAAAACTTATAGATAATGTACATAAACTTGTTGATTTTAAGGATGTTTATATATCAATAAACTCCATGCTTTCTCCATTAAGGCAAATTAAGAATTTAAGACATCTTCATGCTTTTTGGGTGGATCTTGATTATTATAAAATAAAGAGATACAAAAATAAGACCAGTGAAGAAATGATAGAAATCCTTAAAAAAAAGAAACTATTTAAGGATGTAGAACCATCTTTCTTTGTGGATAGTGGAAATGGAATGTATATCTTTTACTTAATAGAAAGTGCTACAGTTAAGGCATTACCTATATGGCAAAAGATACAATCAGCTTTTGTTAAGCATTTTTCAAAATATGGATCAGACAATTTGAGTGCTGATGCAGTCCATGTTTTAAGACTTGCAGGTACAATAAATTCAAAGACAGATAGACGTTCAAGATTTATATTTAATTCAGATAAAACCTTTAGGTTTGAAAAGGTAAAGGAACCTATGAAGGTATATACAATAAGCGAGCTGTCTAAAGTCATGCTTCCAGCTCTTCCTTATACTAAGGAAGAATGGGATAAGATAAAAAACACAAAAAAGGTGACGAAAAAGATTAAGTTATCTAAAAAAGAAATATCACTTTACAACTTACATACCCTTCATTTTGCAAGACTTAATGATATTCAAAAGCTTCAAGAAATAAGGAATGGGGAATGCAAGGGCATAAGGGAAGTATTATGTTTTTTATATAGGTATTATAGCTGTTTATTTATAAAGGATCCAATAAGTGCTCTTGCTAATGTTATAGATTTTAATGAGAGTTTTAAGGAACCGTTAAATGAGAAAGAAGTAATTGCAGCCACAGCATCAGCAGAAAAGGCCTATCGTCTTTGGGAAGAAACTTTTGAGGAGTATATGTCTTTAGAAGAGAATATAGCCATGAGTACATTCTTTAGAAAAAAGGGGTGTTATATATATTCTAATAAAAAGCTTATAAAACTTCTTAATATTAGCGAAGAAGAAATGGATAGCCTTTCAACTATAATAAGTACTAAAATAAAGAATAAAAGATCTAAGGATTATAGAAATGAATGGAAAAAGCAAAATAGTAAAGAAAAACTTAGAAATTATTTAGGACTTACTTCAAGACAACAAGGTAAGCTTGATAATCTTAGAGCAGTACTAGATCTTAAAGAAAAGAAAATGAAGCAAAAGGAAATTGCAGCTGAGCTTAAAATAACTCAACAAGCAGTATCAAAGCTATTAAGAGAATATAAAAATAACTTAATAGATAAAGTTATTTTAAATGCTTTAAATATAAATGACAAACCTAAAACTTATTCAAAGGATGAGTTTAATGAGGTTTATGATATAAGAGATATTGCGAAATAAGTTTAGTTAGTTACAAGTTACAAGTTGGAGTGAATAGTTAAAAATAAACCTTTCAAAACATTATGTTTAAGAGCATTATGTTTTGGAAGGTTTTTTATGTTTTAAAAGGGATTAAATTTTTGTGCCTTGTATTTATAAGGGTAGTCCTATAGCTACATAATGAATAATCTTTTGATTCAACATGAAATTAAAACTATTTAAACTTCTTTTTTATTAAACAGTTTTTCAATAAGTTTATTTGAAATAAATGCATTTGCAAATAGTAAAAGCATTATAATATATCTAAGATCTATATTATCTGATTTAAAAACATAAATAACTGTTGGTGCTAAAACTATTAAAAATATAGTGCTAACATTTAATATAACTTTGAGTTTTTTATATTTTTTTCATTTATTTTATTTGCTTTGAGTAATTTTATCTTATCTTTATTTAATATAAAACTTACAAAAAAATTATCATATTCTTGTTTTGAGAAATAATAAAGACCTATTAATGTAACTAGTATACATACTGTTGCAATAACAATAAAAATATATATAAGCATAATAAATTCCTCCTTTTATTTTTTGAAGATGTCTTATTTGTTTTGTCACTTACAATAATAAAACAAATGATTACTTAATTAATATTTATTGGACTACTAGGTATATTGCCCTTAATAATTTCTAAAAAAAGCTTGCCAATTTGTGGTGTGAAGAATTCTTCCCTTGATGATAAGACATCATCTACACTCCACCATTTAAAGCCGTTTAAAGTTCTTACTTCATTAAGTGTCATATTTTCAAAGGAAATATCTGCATTATCAATTTGAATAAGATAGTACCTTTCGTAACTAACAAAGTCTTCGCTTTTACCTTTAAAGACTACTTCTTTTGTCCATATCCAAGGTCCTACTGAATTGAATACCAATCCTGTTTCTTCAAATAATTCCCTTTTTAATGCTTGTTCAAAATTTTCACCTTCTTCAACCCCTCCACCAGGAGTTACCCATAAAACATTATCACCTTGAATCTCAGGGAACTTAAATTTAAAAAGTAAGATTTTGTTTTCACTATTGATTAATAGCGCTCTAGCTGAGTTTCTTATAAACATACTATTCCTCCTATAAACTTACCAAATTTGTTTCGTACTATCCTAGGATTATGTAATAACTAAATTATATATTAAATTACTGTTTTTGGATATATTAAGTCCGGTATTCTTGTCTATTTGGCATAATACTTCATGGTCAAAAGTCATCCATATCACCAATATGAATGACTTTTAACTCTTTGTGTTATCCCAAATATACTTGGAATCTTGGGTCTATTATTTTCTCAAGTGCTTAATACAAATTGTAAAATATATACTATAATATATATATTGGACAATATTCACAAGGAGGAAGGATTGATGAGTATATCAAGTTATTGTTTGATAGGGTTAGTTTTCATTGTTATTGGAATTTTAATGAGATTATATCTACCTAAGGATATAAATAGAACATTGGGATATAAGACACCTTTTGCTATGAAGAATAAAGATACATGGAATGAAGGTAATAGATTTTTTGGTATTTTAATTATAGGTGGAGGTATTTTATTTATTATTTTGATTTTTATATTTGAATATATTTATGTATCTAATTTTAAAGATAGATTATTAGGAATAAGTATGTTTGTAATTATAATAGGAAGCATGATTTTTACAGAAATTCACCTTAGAAGGGTATTTCATAGGGACGGAAATAGAAAGGGTAAATTTCATGATAAACACTGATAAAATATTAAGTGAAAATGAAGTTTTTTTATGCCTTACAATCCTTTGTGAAGTCAGCTACTTTGTGTTGATTAGACCCTATTTTTGGTTTGAGTGAATTTCTATTTTCATATTTAGATAAAATTTCTTGTTATTTGAAAGTTACTTTAACCTTTGATAATACAGATTCCTTAATATCATCTGTAAGATCAATTTTAATAGTAGTATCTTTTGTTTTAATCTCTAAAACAGAACCATTTAAACAATAGTTAGTTATATTTTTTCTAAGTATTATCTTTCCATTATGTACAATTAACCTTTTCGTTATTATGCACTTATTTAAAATCAAAATAGTATATAGGAAGGTAAGTATTTTACATATAGATATAACTCCAGTGTATGGTGTTATGCTACCAATAAAAATATCATCAATTAGACTTAATATAAGATATACAAAGAAAAATTTTGAAGTGTTATTTAAAAATTTTGTGAAAAAAGAATTAGTCTTTAGTACAAATATACTAGAGTGATTTAAATATAACATATACATTATAATAATGAGAAATGAAGAAGAAGTAAGTATATAGTTTACAGTCATAATACACCTCGTTGTAAGTAAATTTTTAATTACATATATTTATAATATAGTACAATATTATAAAAAATACAAATAAACAGGTTAATTATACATAGATATACTTTTGATAATAAAATATAACCTGGAGAATTGAGTAAAAAATAAATAATGGATTATTTTGGGTGAGCGTTATATAATTAACTAACTATAAGGGAAAAACGGGGAGGTATTTATGAAAATTAGTCAAAAGATAACTGCTATGTTAGTAATTATATTTGGTGTTATTACTCTGTGTTTAGCCATATTATCTCTTTTAAGATATTTTAAGACTGATATAATTATGATTTTTGCAGGTCTTACACAATTATTTTTAGGGTTAAATCAAATTAGTATAGGACAAAAAATAGATTTAGAAGAAAAAGGGAATGGTAAAAACAATAAAATAGTTGGGATATTTTCAATAATCGTAGGGGTAATTATTATTGGGGTTTTTCTTGTTGAAAAAATTGTATAATAGAATTTTACGTTTTTTATGGCTTTAACTTCTGTTACTTTATCAGTTGTTTGATCTGCACTAATTGGATATAATAAAACATACATAGGCTTTAATAAGGTAGGTGAGAAATTTGAAAAGAATACCAATAGGAATAAGTGATTTTAAGACAGTAATAGATGATGGGTATCTATTTGTTGATAAATCATTATTAATAAAAGAGTTTTGGGAAAGTAATGGTCAAACTATATTAATTCCAAGACCAAGAAGGTTTGGTAAGACTCTTAATATGAGTATGGTAAAGTATTTTTTTGACAATAGAGAAGATAACATGAAGATTTTTAAAGGGCTTAACATAGAAAATCATAAAAATATTATGGATATTCAAGGAAAGTATCCTGTTATATATTTATCCTTTAAAGATGAGAAGCATAGTTCATTTGAAAATTTAAAGGTTGGATTAAGAAATTTATTGAGCAAACTATATGTTGAACATGAATATTGTTTAAATTCTAATAAAATTCATAATATAGATAAAGATTACTATAATTCTATAATAAATAAGAAAGCGGATATAGTAGATTTATCCGATACTTTAAAAAGACTCTCAGAGTATTTAAGTGTTTATTATGATAAAAAGGTAATAATTTTAATAGATGAATATGATGTCCCAATTCAAGCAGCATATATAAATAACTATTATACGGAAACTATAGAATTTATGAGAAATTTACTTAGCGGAGCATTTAAGGACAATATTTACTTACAAAAGGCAATGATTACGGGAATACTTAGAGTGGCAAAGGAATCTATATTTTCAGGATTAAACAACTTAAAAGTAGAGACTGTTTTAGGATATAACTTCAGTGATAAGTTTGGATTTACTGAAGATGAAGTTAGAAAGTTAGTTTCTGATTACAATATAGAAGAAGATTTTAATGGCGTTAAACAATGGTACAATGGATACTATTTTGGGAACGTAACAATCTATAACCCTTGGTCAATACTGAACTATTTATCAAGTCCTGAAAGTGGGTTAAAGCCATATTGGGTTAATACTAGCTCAAATGACTTGGTTAATATTCTTTTAGCTAAAGGTTCTGAGGATGTAAAAAATGATCTTCAGACTTTAATCAAAGGAGATTCTATAAGCAAAACTATTGATGA
>NZ_FOKI01000070.1 GCF_900111985.1 Clostridium frigidicarnis | reverse complement strand
TCTTCATTTATATTCTCCTCAATATAGTTGATAGCTTCACCAATTCCTTCAATCCACCCCATAATCATCCCCCCTGTCTGTATATATATCTTATCTCTTTTCAAGCGATTGCTTCCGACTTTTTGTGTTATGTTTTGTCTTGGCTGAAATATTATTAAATAGCCTATACATTAAATTGCTATTTGTTTATTATTCAAAATTGATCCTAATGTAATTATAACATATTTTGTAAACAAACTATTACTTATGGTACTGTATTTTCACTCATAAAAATTAACCTTAACCAAGTAATATAAATGGTTAAGGTTATCTTCAAAGTAAACTCCTTATCACATACATTCAAATAAATAAGTTCTACTAACCAAAGCGTAGATTTAGAGTGTCACTTATAATCATATTAATCCATTTATTTAAATGTAATTTGCTATCCACTTATTGAATAGATAAACATAGCAAAATCTCATCTGCTACCCTATTTACCCTACCAAAATCTAATTCAAAATATCTATCTCTTGGCTCATCTGGGTTGTTAAAGTTATACTCTAAAAATTCAATATGCTCATTTAAACATGCTAATTTTACATCAAAACAAAACTCTTCAAAAGATAAATTAGTATTGTCCAATGCTTCATATACACCTTTTACAAATATCTCTCTTAAGGCATCAATCATATAATATGCAAAACCAGAATCTGCACCATGTGATATAACCCTTGCAACTTCAAGTGCATAAGGCATAAATCCGCCAAAAGCCCAATCTATTATATATACATCTTCTTCATTACAAATCATATTTACTTGCATTAAATCCCCATTACAAAGAGATATAGAACCAAACAACTTCACTAACTATTTTATATTCATCATCATTAAGTGGAGCAACAAAAATCCCATCTTTCATAATCCACCTCATTAAATTAAATATTTAATTAATCCCATTGTCCTGGAAACCTCAATTTTTGTAGTTTCGGAAATTTTTTATTATATTCTTCCACTTCTTCCTTTGGGAGATTTTCAAAAGCTTCCGATTCATAAAATTCTCCTTTTATGCTTTTCATACTACCTTCTACTAATTCAATTCCCATAAATGCATCAAAGTTTTTGCCATCAGCAGTTGTAATATTAAAATTATCACATGTTTTAAATCCTATCCTAGGATAATAATCTGGTTCTCCAAAAATTACAATACTTTTATACCCTTTATTTGCAGCTAAGCTCATTGTTTCTCTTAATAACAGTTCACCAACTCCACATCCTTGCCATTTAGGCTCTACACAAAGAGGTCCAAAGGTTATAATTTCATGTGTATCTGCACCATCAACAACTCGTGCCTTTGAGTACATTATACATCCTATTACATCGCCATCCTTTACTGCTATTCTGCTTAGTTCTGGAAGATAGTCTTTATCTTGACGCAATTTATGCACAAGATAATGTTCATCACATCCAAGATGATGTTTATTCCAAAATGCATGCTGTGTCATTAACTCTACATTGTACCAATCATCCTTTGTTTCCATTCTAACTTCTATTTCTTCATGATTTAATCTTTTCTTTTCTTTTGGAAACCATCCAAACTCTAACCTTACTTCTTTTCTTTGTAAATCATTGTTCTTATAACAACAAGTATCCATACCAATCAAACTAAAGCCTTCATGCTGATAAAAATCTACTGCATTAACATTACAAGATTGTGTTTCTAGTATAATAGCTCGACGACGTTCTCTTCTTGCTTGTTCCTTTGCCATTTCAATTAACCCATGACCTATTCCTTGCTTTTGATATTTTTCTGCTACCCAAAGTTCTGTAATTCTTAGACGATTAGACCATAATTCTTGATCGGTTTCAATTGCAGCAACTAATTCATCATTAACTAATACTCCCCAAGCATAAGCATTTTCCCAGTGATCTTCATATAACTTATCTGGAAAATCGTATTCTTCTGGTGTATGAGTTACTGGTTCTTTAAAATCTTTCTTTTCTATCTCAACAGAAAATCCATTTTCTCTTTTATTTACAATAACATCATAATATTTGTCTGTCTTATACCTTATTGGAATTGTAGTTCCCTTCCATCTCTCTTTTGGTAAATGTATAATTTCATGTTTCATAATCTCTATCCTCTCTTTTTTATATGAGTTATTATCTTTACACCATCTAATTCTTATCACCTTATAGTCATAATACTTCTTTAATAAGTTAGAATTTGCTTAATTAATACTTTCTTATCAAAATTTACATATCATCATATATAAATTTTGATAAGAACCATCTTTTAATTTTTCTGCATTCTCTATTGTTCCACATAACGTAAACCCATTTTTTTTATAAAGATTAATTGCATTTATATTATCTTCAACAACACTAAGTTCTATTTGCTCATATCCAATTTCTTTAGCACTTTCAAGACAATACTCGGTTAACATTGTACCAATCTTCTTATTCCAATATTCCTTTAAAATACTAATGCCATATTCTGCTCTATGCATTGTTTTAATTTTATCACCCAACGCAAATACTGTTGAATTGCCGACTAACTTTCCATCAACAAAAGCAGCTATATCAAAACTTTTTTCTGATTCTAATTGTTTTGATATATATTTCTTTTCAGCCTCTAAACTTATATTAATTTCTTCTGGATATCTGCTTAAATAGTTTGTCTCGCCAGCACTTTTATATAAATAATCAATCATTTCTTTTGCATCTGATGTTTCAGGACTTCTTAAGATTACATATTTACTATTTTCTAAAATAAATCTTCGTTCTAATATCCTCATAATTACCACTCACACTCCCTCTTTATAACTCATCAACAAATTAGAATTTATCTATTACTTTTCCTTGCACGAACAATTATTACATCTGGTTTTTCTTTAACGCTAAAGCATTCTTCATAAAAACCATCAATTACAAAACCACTTTCAAAACATAGGTTAAATATATCTTGTAATGAACGATGATAGTAACATTGTAATAATGGCTGACCTGAAATAGCCTCACCAGCATACCTATTAGGTGACAAATATTTCTCTGTCAGAGTCACAAAGCAAGGGTGTTGTGTAGCAAATACAAATATACCATCTTCTTTAAGAAGGCAATTTACACATTGAAATAAAATAGATATATCTGAAATATCCATAATAGCCATATTAGATACCGCTTTACTATATGGCTTTTCCTTTTTAAGCGAGAGAAGTTCCCCTCTATTTGTTGCATCTATAACATGAAACTCAATTTTATCATTATACTTATACTGTCTTTTTTCTGCCAATGTAATCATTTTAGAACTGTAGTCAAAAGCAACAACATCTGCTCCTTTTTCTGCAATATAGGCAGAGTAATTTCCATTTCCACAGGCAATATCAAGTATAAAATCGCCTTCTTTAATTTCAAGCAATTCACTTACTCTTGGTCTTACAACTTCTCTGTGAAATTGATTTGATTCATCCCCCATACGATCATCCCAAAACTTAGCATTAGATTCCCAAGCCTTCAAACTTTCTTCAACTGAATATTCATTCATAAATAACTTCCTCCAACAATTTAAAATTATCTTTTGCCTGATCTAACAAATGATATTAATTTATCTTCATCATCAAAAGCCTTAACTTTGTGGCGATTTAGGTCATCATCATATATGTCGGATTCGTAGTATTTCCCTCCACAAGCTGCGGATAAATATTTCGGTATCAGTTCCATACCCATAAAAGCAGGATAATTATATCCCTCAGAATCTGTTATGCCAAATGCCGAAGCTTCCTTGAATCCAAATTGTGGATAGTATTCTGGTCGTCCAAAAAACAATATTGCTCCATATCCCAACGATTTTGCTTTATCTATCATGGCGTTTATAAGTGCTGAACCAACGCCTTGTCGCTGATACTCAGGCAGTACACTGATTGGACCAAAATTCAAAACAGGCAAAGTTTTATCAGATGTTTTAACTGTCGCTTCGCTGCAAATAATATGTCCTACAACAGAGTTATCAACTTCTGCAACCAAGCTTAATGATAGTATTCCGTCTCGTTTGCGCAATTCGTGAACCATCCAATGTTCAAACGGACATCCAATTTGCCCACGCTCAACTCTTCCGGGATAGGAAAAGGCAAGTTTCGTTATTTCTTCCACACGATGATAATCTTTTTCTTGCTCAAGTCTAATAAAAATATCCATTATGTTCCTCCCTTTTTACATCAGTTATTATCTTTGCACCATCTAATTCTTGTCACTTTATAGTTATCATACTTCCTTAATAAATAGGAATTTATTTTTCTAATTCTATAAACAAATACATTGGTATTTTTGCTAACCAAGCAACTCTTGGTGACATAACAGATTTCTCTTGTGCTGGAATTGGTTCATTCATATCAATTATCTTAAACTTATTTTTAACAAATGCTTTTATATAATCTGACAGAGTTCTATGTCTATATAAAATTGGAACATTCATTCCTTTAATTTCTCCAACCCATTCTTTTGGATTATGATAATCAGAAACAAGCACCTCTATATCTCCACTATTTTCTATCCATTTAGTTTCTTTTCCCTTGAAACAAGGATGTAATATAGAAATGAATACATTCCCATTTGATTTTAAAACACGCCGAATTTCCTTTAATGTTCCATCCAAATCTTCAACATCCATTAACATCATTGAACAAAGAACTATGTCATAATAATCATCATTAATATCATTTAGTGTATTTGCATTATAAATATAATGGTTAATGCTTAAGCCTTCTTCTTGAGCCTTACTTTTTGAGTATTCAATAAAAGCTTCTGAGCAGTCTGTTGCTGTAACTATTGCGCCTTTATGTGCTAATGCTCTGGAATAACCACCTTCTCCACATCCCAAATCAAGAATATATTTATTCTTAACATCTCCCAATTTTTCTAATGTGTATGGCATTATGTAATACATTCTGAAATCATTTGTTTGTGCCTTATCAACCCATTCGTCTATATTTACCTGGTTCCAGCATTCAGTCGAACTGTCTTTTATCATTTTTCCATCCTCCACAAATTAGAATTTATATATTTCAGTTATCTTTAAACTGAGTACAATAAAAATCAAAACTAATCAAAAAACTTCCCCTTATAAAAATTCTCATTGTCAAGTTTCTTTGCCGTCAGCCTGAACATGACGCAACCATCTGGGCATACAATATCCTTGCTATATTTATCATTTCCACCAATGTTCTCTAAATCTCCGCCACTTCTGACCGACTCCATGATTGGAAACATAATCATCATGACCTTGGAACAGATACCCTGTCCATCCGAATTTGTGGGACAGCCATAGGTGCAGGTATACTTATCCCCCACTTCCTCGCCGTTTCGGCAGTACCGCTCTGTATGGTCACTGCGAAGAAACCCAGTTACCTCAATTTCAAATTTGTACTCCTCATCATACCATTTTTTCATGATTAACCTCCAAATTTACTATTTATATTTCACTTAAAATATTAAATAATATATACTCTTTATTGTAACGTTTTTTGTAATCACTGTATATATAAACCATTTTATCTTATTATACGGTATTTTCACTTATAAAAATAGCCTTAGGTAAGTTATATCAATACCTACGGCTATTTTTTGTATTTATTTATGATACGATTCAGTATATATAATTCTAAACTCTATAATAAAAGTCTTAATATTATAATACATCATCTATTATATATTCATCACTATTAACTATTTCATATTAAGAAATACATATAATTCACTATGAATAACCAATAAAAATGATTTTATCACACAAAAATAAGATAGACTTTAAAGCCTATCTATAATCCTAAATCTCTTCAATTTTACATCTATGTTCTTTATTCTTTGAATCATAGCATATTGCCACTGCTAATACTTTTTTGCCTTCATTCTCGCGTCTTATCTTCTCCACATATTCTTTTTCTCTAATTTGATTTATTGCAACTTCAGGTAATTCATCCTTTTTCAGCTCAACTATAAATGGAATATCATTTTTTCTTCTTGGATGAAAAGTAAAATCTGCATAACCTTTCCCTGTTTTCTCCTCACGTTCTACTCTATAAGTATCTCTAGAAGAAAGATACGCTAAAGTTAAAACACATGAAAGGCTGTTCTCGTCATTATATTGAAGTATTGGTATTTCAGAATTATGAATATCATGAAGTATAGACTCTACAGTTTTTGTATCATCATTAACTGTTGCCTTTAACATTCTTTTTGAATTAGCTATTATCTCTGAAACATATCCAAAGGATTTATTTCTTAAAGCCTTTTCAAATTCTTTCATAAGCTCCTTATTAGGTATTTTTAAATATCCATCATAATAAGATAAAAATCCAAGTACTATCATAGCAGAATAGATTTCTTCTTTAGTCCTTGGTGACCCTTGACCAGCCCTAAATTCTTCATCTATTATCATGTCAATTTCCTGACCTGAAACCATTTCTATAACTTCATCTCTAATTTCTAAAACATTATATTTAAGATACTCAGCTACCTCATCCATAGCACCAGTATTAGTCCAATAACTTTCACAATAATTATTTTGAAGGGATTTAACTACTGAACGTGGATTATATATTTTGATTCCTGTTGCAGTTAAATATCCATTATACCAACTTTCAAGTTCTTTGAATTTCATTTCCCCATTTTTATCACATAACTTTATAACTTCATCTTCTGTAAATCCAAAATATTCACCAAATATTCTATCCTTTAAAAATGTAAATTCATCAAACATATTAAGAGCAGAACCGCTTGAATATTTCTTTATAGGAAGAACTCCTGTCATATATGCAAGAGCTACATAAGGTTGATCCTTTAAAAGATTCCTTAAAAACTCTAAAAAATCATTTTGATTTTCAACAAATAAATTATTATTAAAGATATAATCCCACTCATCAAAAATAAAAATAAACTTTTCTCTAGTATCATATAACATATCACTTATAGTGAAATATTTTTCGCTATCAATTTTTGGAAAAGCTTCTTTAATATCATTTATTAATGATGTCTTTATCATATCCATATAAGCGTCAAAACTTCTTCCAATTTCCGGTATTTTATTGAAAGATATACTAATTACATTATATTTATTTAAATGCTCCTCATAACTATTAGATTTACTTATATTAAGAGTGTCAAAAATATCATTTGAATCTACTGCTTTAGAATAATATGCTCCTAACATATCAGCAACACTAGATTTACCAAATCTTCTTGGTCTTGTTATGCATATATAACAATTAGCTGTATTAATAAGCTTATTAGTTTTTTCTATTATCATTGACTTATCAACAAAATAATCTATATTTAATAACCTTTTATAATTTCCTAAAGGCTTATTAGTATTTAAATATATTCCCATCATATCTGCCTCCCTTCCTACTACTGATTTTTCTTTACTACACGTAAAAACTACATTAAGTCACATTCAAATAAATAACTAGCCAGTATGCTAGTTTATTTTCATATGCCTAATTATAACATAAGCCAATTACATATTTAATATACTTGGCTTATCAATTAGCATTTAATCATAACCTATTTATTTTGGTTCTCCATAGGTACGTTTCAGCATATCATAAACAAAAAACTATAATAATTCATCTACAGCTGTATCAATACTAAAGCTATCCATATCATTAATCCATTGTTCTTTAATAACTATATACTTACATGTGCTTTCTTTACTTTTTAAATAATTATATATTATATGAGCTTCATCTATTTCATCCTTATCAACATTAACAGAACTTTTTGAAACATCATTAAAATAAGATAAAATGTTACTTTTAATTTTATCATTTATTTCATTAATATTAAGATTTCTAAGGTTATAACTTTCACTAAAAAGTAGTTTATTATATTTTATTAAAAAAAGCTTAATTTCTTCATCATTTAGAAACTCTACTAAGGCAATATTTTTATTAGCTTCCGTGAAATTAATAATTTTCGCAGTACTTACTAAGTGCTTAACTGCTCTTATGTAATCTCTATATTTAGCTGCACCTTCAAAATCAAAGTTTAAAGCAGCAATATTCATTTCCTGTTCCATTTCTTCCAAAATAGTCAAATCACTGCCACTAAGTAAATTTCTTATCCTTTCTACTAAAGCAAGATAATGCTCTTTGGAAGGATTGGCTGTACACATACCAATACATAAGTTCATAGAATATTTTAGACATCCTGAAGCTTTTCGAGAACTATTAGTACACAAAATTTTACTATGTTTTTTTATACCCCAAAGACCTTTTTCTACAGTATTCTTATTAGTATAAGGGCCAAAATAAAGATTGCCATCAGAATTGTTAGCCTCATTGCAGATTTCAATATCTGGATACTTTTCGTCCATTTTTATTTTGATATAACAATAACCTTTGGGACTTTTCATTTGCCTATTATATCTTGGTTTAATTTCTTTAATCAATTTGCATTCAAGTAGTAATGCTTCAAATTCCGTATCTGTTAGTATATAATCAAAGTCCTTAAGATTTTTCACTAATTTTATTACCTTTGGAGAATGAGATTTTGAATTTGTAAAATATGACCCAACTCTATTTCTTAAACTTTTGGATTTCCCTACATAAATAATAGTATCCAAAGAATCTTTCATAAGATATACTCCTGGTGAACAAGGTAGTTTTTTGATTTTTTCTTTTATGTTCAAGGTTATGATCCTCCTAAAGGTAGATTTTATAATATGGTTTATTTAATCTACAAAATATGTTACGGATATAGCATGTGCTTTAGGTGATTTACATGAATTAGAAAGTGGATTAAAGCATTTTTTAAAAGGATATTGTTCTATAAACGAGAATATGCATAAGTTTGTGTAATTAAATAAAGACGGGCTTTTTTTAATTGGAAATTACTACTGGATTTTATTGTCAGTAGTAATTTTTATTTTTCAAGGCAATACTAATAATGGGTTAGTGTAACTTTTTATATAGTTATTATTTGCAAAAATAGTAATACTATTCATGATTATTAAAAGTTGTACAAGCTTAATTTTAAACTTCAAATCTTCCTTCAAATAAAATACTAAGTTGAGCTAAAGTACTCGCCCAATGTTGAATTGGTGAAGTCCATTTCTTCATTATCTGCTCTGTTGAAAGATACAGTGACTTCC
>NZ_FOKI01000095.1 GCF_900111985.1 Clostridium frigidicarnis | reverse complement strand
TTCAAAATAAGTTCTTAATGCTTCATGTCTTTTAACTAGCTTTCTAAATGTATCTTCTATCTTATTTTTGTCTATAATACCTTCTATCTCAAAAACTTCAGGCATATTATAAGCTATACTTTCTTTATCAAAACCTTTAATTATATACATTCTCTTCTGAGCTGATGATGCTTCATAATATTCTCTTTCTTCTACTTTTTGTATTTTTGAATAAGGATTTTCTTGTGAATTTTCAATCAATTCATTTAATTCCTTTATTGTTGGTAATTTAAATAGTTCTTTTAATGTTATCTCTTTATTTAACTCTTTATGAATCTTGGATATAAGTACCATTGCTCTTAATGAATGTCCACCTAATTCAAAGAAGTTATCATTTATTCCTATTTTGTCTATACCTAAAACTTGACTCCATATTCTTATCAGAGTTTGTTCTAAATTATTTCTTGGTGCTTCATAACTAGTTAATCTTTCATCTAAATTAGGTTTAGAAAGTGCTCTTCTATCAAGCTTTCCATTAGATGTTATTGGCATTTCTTCTAATTTAACAAAGTAAGATGGAACCATATATTCTGGTAAGTTTTCTTTCAAATGCTCCTTTAAGTTTAGCTCATTTATTTCTTTATCACTTATTATATATGCACAGATATGCTTATCATCTTCCTTACCTTCTATTACTATAACTGTTGCTTCTTTAACATCTTCATGTTTCAGTAATTTATTTTCAATCTCCCCAAGTTCTATCCTGAATCCTCTTATCTTAACTTGATTATCTATTCTTCCTAAGAACTCTATATTTCCATCTGTTAACCATCTTACTAAGTCTCCTGTTTTATACATCTTAGTTCCCTGTTCAAATGGATTGTCCACAAACTTTTCAGCTGTTAATTCTTGGTTATTTAAATATCCTCTAGCTAATCCATCACCTGATATACATAACTCTCCTGGTATACCCACCGGTTGTAATTTATTATTATTCACAACAAATAATTTAGCATTTTGTGTTGAAACCCCTATTGGTATACTTCTATATTGTTTTCCCTTATCAGTTGAATACATTGATGCATAAACTGTAGTTTCTGTTGGACCATATAAATTTTCTAACTTAACATTGTTAAACTTATTATAGAAATCATATACCACTCTTGGTTTCAACTCTTCCCCTGCAGCTAATACATATTTTAAACTATTAACCTTTTCTAAGTCATTACCTATCACTTCGTTAAACACACTCAGCATTGATGGTACAAAATTGATATGCGTTACTTTATATCTTTTTATTGAATCTATTATATTATTCATATCTTTTTGGTTGTCATGTTTATTTATAGCTAAAGTTCCACCACCCATAAACCATGAAAATAACTCTGTTACTGATACATCAAATATATAGTTAGTTTTTAATAAATAAACATCATTTTGCTGTATTGGATACCTTATTTGCATATGATTTAATAAGTTAACTACATTTCTATGTTCTATAAGTACTCCCTTAGGCTTTCCTGTTGTACCTGAAGTATAAATAACATATGCTAGATTATTCGCACTACTTCCTTTCTCTAATTTATTTATATCTCCTACAAATAAACTAGAGTCAAATAACTCTATAACCTCACCACTAAATTCTAATTTTTTTACAAAAACATCTTTTTTTAATAGAATATTAGTTCCACTGTCCTTTAACATATATTTTATTCTATCACTAGGAGAGCTTGGATCTATTGGTAAATAAGCTCCCCCAGCCTTTAGAATCCCCATTATTCCTATTATCATTTCTACCGATTTATCAATCATTATTGCTACTATAGAGTCTGCTTTAACACCCTTAGTTCTTAAAATTCTTGCTAAACTATTAGATTTCTCATTTAACTCTCTATAAGTTAATTTTTTGTCCTCAAATATTACCGCAATATTATCTGGTGTTTTTTCAACTTGTGACTCAAACAATTCTTGTATTGT
>NZ_FOKI01000069.1 GCF_900111985.1 Clostridium frigidicarnis | reverse complement strand
TAATAATACATCATTAGTCATATTTTCATATATAAATACAGCATTGGCTATTGAAAATTTTTATTGTTCATAAAAAATACTTATATATTTTGAATACATATTTGAAATATATAAATATTCTTTATGATATAGATTATCAATTCTTCTATGGAAAAAGATTAAGAATTTTTAAGTAATTAAATATATATAGAAAGGTGGAAAAGAAAAAAATGAATAAAACAAATTTTTTAAAGAATCCAGTGATTAGAAGTAAAGTGCAATGTGAATTAGCTGATCCATGTAGTAATGTACTTGAAGAAATAAAAGAGCATGAAGAGTGTTCAATTGCGGGAGGAACAATGCTTACTACTAAGGGCTACCATGATGGCTATATCATTGCTAGTGCACTTTTGGGAAACAAAGGTAAAGTATGTACAGCAACTGTTGAATGTCAAAATAATTGTAGATCATAAAAATTACCTTTAAAGTTAGACAATAGATTAAAATATTATTGTCTAACTTTAAAGAATTAGTGAAAGGTAGTCTTAATGTGGAAAATATAAAAATTAGTGATTACAATATAACTATTGATGATATTGTTCAATATTGGATCAAGTTATTTCCTGAGGTTAAAAGTATAGCTAAGTTTGAAAAAATATTAGAAAATGTTTCAGATAGTACAATTAGCTCATTAGTAGAAGAAAATGACCATGTCAATAGTGAAAATACATTAAAAATTGAAAATATTACAAACTATGATATAAGTTGTTATTTAGAAAAATACTCAAGTAAATTAGATAAATATATACCGTTCTATCTTTTTTTTAAACCTTTAATTAATGCTCAGATAGATGATTTTATAAATAAAATTGCAAATATAAAAATAATTGAGGATATCGATATATTTGTTGAAAATATAATGGAACATATATTAGATCAATTATTCCAAGTTGCGTATAGAGTTATTATTTTAGAGATTAATGTAGCAAGAACAGAAGGAAGATTACAAGGAAAAACATCTGAAGAGAGATTTATATATTTCTCTAATAAATTATTACAAAATAAAAATTATATACATACAATGTATAATGAATATAGCACATTGATAGAGATATTAAATACAATTATAAAAAATAACTTTAATTATATTATAGAAATTGTAACTAACACGGCAAAAGAGCTGGATAATATAAATTTAAAATTTAACAATGGGAACTCAGTTGGATATATTAAAAAAATAAGTACTGGATTAGGCGATACACATAAAGGTGGTAAAGCTGTATCTACAATATATTTCAGTAAAAACATAAAAGTTGTTTATAAGCCTAGAAGTTTAGAGCTTGAGTATGGATTCCAAAAATTATTACAATGGGTGGAATGTAAAAATATTAAAGGATTATTCAACTTTAAAAAAGTAAAAATACATACAATAAATGAAGCTGGATGGATGGAGTTTATTGAATATAAAGAATGTAAAAATAGCAAATGCGGGAAAGAATTTTATTCTAGAACTGGGCACATATTATGCTTACTTTATATTTTAAATGCTGTAGATTTTCACTATGAAAATCTAATTGCTCATGGTGAATATCCTATTTTAATTGATTTAGAGTCTTTGTTTCATGGAAAGTTAAAGACACAAGATAAAGAGATTAATAGTGGATTTGCTAAAGCAAAAAAGATAATAGATAATTCAGTACAATCAATAAGCTTATTACCTACCAATATTAGTAAAAAAGTTGGACACGAATATGTAAGTATTGATATAGGAGGACTAAGTGCAAATAAAGAACAAGTGGCTCCTTTTAAATCTTTAATTATTGAAAATATGAATTTAGATACTATTAAAGTTATAAAAAAAGATACTATTGTGAAACCACAACTAAATAACCCTTCTATAAATGGGGAGTTTTTAAACTCAGAAAAATATTTACCGGAAATAAAAGAAGGGTTTGAAGTATTATATAATTGGGTGTTGGATAATAAAAAAGAGTTTTCTAAAATAGTAAAAAGTATTTTTGGGGGAATGAGAAGTAGGATTATACTTAAACCAACATTTTTTTATGCTCAGTTGCTAGGAATTTCAAGTCACCCAGATTTTATGCGAGATTTTTATCATAGAAAAGTATTATTACATAGGATAGGAATACATTCTAACGATGAATATTGTCAAATAATGAAATCTGAGTTTCAAGATTTGTTGAGTTGGGATATACCATTTTTTAATGTATCTATAAGTGAAACATATATAATAGATTCTCGAGGAGTTAAATATATAGATTTATTGGAAAAGTCGCCAATAAATTTGGTAGAAGAAAAAATTATTGATTTAACAAAAGCAGATTTAAAAAGGCAAATTGATTTTATAGAAGTGTCTTTTTTAAATAAACAAAATAGAGAACAAGATATAACTAGAATAAAATTTTTAGAAACAATTAATGTTAATAAATTAAAACCGGAAAAATGGATAAATGTAGCAGCAGAAATAGGCGAGTTTATATTAGATAATAGTTTTAGTGGTATTAATAGTTCAAATAAAAAAGATAGATTTTGGATAGGACCAAGTCTTGATGGATTTGAGGAAAGTATATGGAATTCAGATGTATTGGGATTAGATTTATATAATGGTAATACAGGAATAGCATTATTTCTAGGATACTTAGGAGCAATACTTAATAGAAGTGATTTTAAACAAGCTTCTTTTGAAGCAATGGAACCAGTTATGACATTTATTGAAAATATGGACAAGGACTACCCATATTTAGTTGGGGCATTTAATGGTATAAGTGGATATTTTTACGTTTTAAAAAAACTTGCAGGCATTTTTAAAGATGATCATTTGGATAGATTCATTTTAAAACATATTGAAGTATTAGCTCATTTAAGTAAAAAAGATGAAGTTTATGATGTCATTGGTGGATCTGCTGGAAGTTTAGGAGTTCTATTATCAATATATAATTCAACAGAAGATATAAATGATAAAAATAAAATTCTAGCAGTTGCCAAGGAAAATTATAAGCACATACTTGGCGGTGTTAAAGAGTCTCAGTTAGGAGTTTCATGGCCAACAAAATTTACACCTGCTTATTCAGGATTTTCACATGGGAGTGCTGGGTATATAGCTTATATGTATAAGTTGTATAAGTTAACAGGTGATAATGAAATTATCCATTATATAAATAAAGCTTTGAATTTTGAAGAAGAGCTATATTCAGATAAATATAACAATTGGTTTTCAACTGAGCATGATTATTCAATAAGTAATGGGTGGTGTCATGGTGCACCAGGAATATTATTAAGCAAAGCAATACTAAAAGAAAATGGATTTGAGAATAAGGATTTAGACAGAAAACTATCAATTGCAATTAATTCTACATGGTTAAATGGAATAGGAAATAATCCAACGTATTGTCATGGAGATTTAGGAAGTTTAGCAATATTAAACTATGCGGCCAATGTAACCAACAATGTTGACTTAAAGAATAAAAGTTATGCTACTTTTCAGCAGTTATTTGATGATGTATTATCAAATAACTGGAAAAAGAGAGAGTCAAGATGTACAAAATCTTATAGTTTAATGATTGGTATTTGTGGATTTGGTTATTCCATGTTAAAAAATTATGCTCCAGATTTTGTACCAGAATTTTTATGGTTAGAATAGTTAATCATTTTAGATATACGGAGTAATTAATGCAGCTTGATTACTAGAACTAATATATTAAAAAAATTTTATAGCTTATACTTGAAGGGAGGTGAGATCTGTGAATCAAGATATGAAAAATATAACAGGATTAATTGATGAAGAAGAATTAATGACTTTAGCAGGAAATGATGTTGTTGGTGGAACTGGTATGTCATGTGCTACAATAGCTGCTACAGTTACTCTTCTTGGAATCACATTAAATTCAACTGCTTGTCCAACATCAGCATGTACAAAAGCATGTAATAAATAATGATATTTTTATAACTAAAGAATACATAATTGTCTTAATAATATAAGATAATTATGTATTTTACATAATTATTAGAATGAGGTAGAAAATGTACAAAGATTATTATAATGACGTTGAAAAATTATATGAGATTATAAGAAATTCCAATGAAAAATCAGATGAAGTATTTCAGATATGTAAAAAAAATAACGAATTATTTGGTAAATTTTTTATTGAATTTTTAGATTTTTTTAAAGTTAAATTGGATGATATACTTTATAAATTCAGAAAAAATAACTGTATCGAACTAATAGAAAAAAATATAATAATAAGTGTATTAAACTCATTAATAGAAGATTTGCTAAATGTGAGTGGAAGGACTTTAATTGCAGAAATTAATATAAAAAGAGAGGAAAATTTATTAATAGGAGAAACTTCTAAAAGCCGTTATAATTTTTTTAACGAGCTTTTATTAAATGATAAATATAAAATTGAACTTTTAAAAAAATATCCTGTTTTAGCATATTTAATATATACTAAAATTTTCAATAAACTTGAGGTAATTTCAGAATTACTTGAAAGACTAGTTCGTGATTATGCAATAATTAAAAGTGAACTAAATATGGATTTTAAAGTGATTCAAAATATTAATTTTAGTTCAGGAGATACACATAATGGAGGCAAAAGTGTTTTAATTATTGTTACAGATAAAGGTAAAATTGTTTATAAACCTCATAGTTTATCACCAGAAAAAATGTTTGGTGAAATTATAGATTTTATAAATAAAAAAGAGACTTTAAAAATTAAAGTTAATAAAATAAGAACAATAGATTTTAATGGTTATGGATGGCAAGAATTTGCAGAATATAAGTCTTGTAAAAACTTAACTGAAGTATGTAATTATTTTTATAAAATAGGAGTAGAATTGGCTATATTTCATATGTTAGGTTGTGATGATTTGCATTACGAAAATTTAATTGCATGTGGTGAAAATCCAGTTTTTATCGATTTGGAGACTTTATTAAAAAATAATTCATCAGATACATTATATAGTGAAAATCTTACTACTGTGTTTAATCAAAATATAAACGATTCGGTTTTAGGTACAATGCTTTTGCCATTAAATGTGAAAGGGTCTGTTTTTGATTATGATATGGGTGGCATTTCTAGTTATGGAGATCAAAAATCGAATTTTTGGAAATCTTATGTAATAGAAAATGCAGGAACAGATGAGATTAGATTGAATAAAAAATCTATTAATATTGGTGATAGTTATAATAAGGTTATGTTAAATGAAGAAGTAATGGAACCTATAGATTTTAATCAAGATATCCACAATGGATTTTTCGACTGTTATAGATTAATACTTGACAATAAAACTGATTTAATAAAATTTATAAATTTAATAAAAAATGTAGAAGTAAGACAAGTGTTAAGAGCGACAGCTGTTTATGCTAGGTTTTTAGAAGCTGCAACCCATCCTAGCTACTTAACTGATTTTAAAGAAAGAGAGATGCTCTTATCAAAAATACGTGTTTTAAATCAAGAAACAACAGAAAACTTAAAAAATAAAAATCTTTATGAAATTGATGCTTTAATGGATAATGATATACCTTATTTCACTACATATTTATGGACAAATGATTTGGTTTGTAATAATAAAGTTAAAATTAGGAACTATTATAATTCAACTTTAAGTGAAATATTACTAGACAGAGTACAAAGTTTAAGTGAAATAAATTTAAAAAAGCAACTATATTATATTCGTATGTCATTAGCAACTACAGTAAAGGATATATGGAAAAAAGAAAGTTTAAAAGAAAATTCTAATATAACATACTTTAAAAATAAAAAAAGTTATATTGAATGTGCAAAAGAATTAGGGGATTTATTTTGTGAAACTGCAATATGGAGTAAAGATAAAAATACATGTACTTGGTTAACTCAAATTATTGCAAAAGAAGATAAATTTGAATTAGGACCATTAAACTATTCATTATATGAAGGTGGCGGAGTAATCCTATTTTTAAACACATTAGCTAAAGAAACAGGTGAATCAAAATATAGTAAAGTATCTATGGCTGGAATGAAAGGCATAGAAGAAATATATCTTCAACATTCTACAAATCAACTACAACCTTCTTTATTTCAAGGAATAGGTTCTTTAATATATATATATTACTCAATATATTCTTTAAATGATGATAAAGATGCGTATTCAAAATACATTAAATATTTGAAAGAGTTATCAGAATATGATATAGATAAAACAGCTTTAGATGTTATCAGTGGTGTTTCAGGTTTGATTATAGTGTTATTAAATATTTATTCAAAAGAGAAATCAGAATTGTTATTGACCACATGTGATAAACTTGGAAAAGTATTATATGAATCATTATTAGAAGATAATTTAAACCATTTTACTGGACTCTCACATGGTTATGCTGGTTTCTCATGGGCTCTTATTTTATTAGGGAAATATGTTAATAATAATAACTATTTAGAATTAGGCAAAAAGTTGATTGAAATAGAAAATGAAAAATTCAACAAAGATAAATTAAATTGGAAAGATATAAGAACAGAAGACAAAAATGTTGACCATGTACTTTGGTGTCACGGAGCATCAGGAATTGCATTATCAAGAGCTAATTTATTAAATTGTTTAGATGACAAGGATACTATTAAAATACAGAGAGATTTAGAATTAGCTATAAAAAAATTAACCTCAGAGGGTTTTACTGATGAATTAGATCACAGTATATGTCATGGAATATTTGGCAATATAGACATATTACTCAAGTTATCGCAAATCTTAAATGATAGAATGCTACTAGAGCAAGCATATAAAGAAGCTGATAAAGCATTAAAGTATATTAGAACAAAAGGGATAAAATGCGGTATGAAAAAATCTTTTGACATTTCCACGTTCATGATTGGATTATCAGGTATAGGATATGTACTTTTAAGACTACATAATCCTAGATATGCATCAGTATTATCATTAGAAGTATTAAATGCAGAGGTACTTTAAAATGAAAAAAAATATAAAAAAACATGTTCCATATGTATCTCAAATGCAACAAACAGAATGTGGATTATGTTGTTGTGCTATGTTACTTAGATATTATAATAGTAATGAAAGTTTATCAGAATTAAGAAATTTTTTAGAAGTAGGTAGGGATGGTTTAACTATTAAACAATTAGAATCATTATTAAATCATAAGGGGTTTAATACAAAAATATACAAAGGTAATATTGATGGATTAAAACAATTAAAATTGCCAGTAATTGTTTTCTGGAAAAATGAGCATTTCATAGTAGTTGAGAAAATAAATAAGTCCTTAGTTTATATTGTTGATCCAGCAACAGGTAGAAAAAAAATACCGGAAGAAGAATTTATTAATAATTTTTCTAATTATATTTTATATGCTCAACCTACTGAACATTTTATTCCTAAAAAAGAGAAAACAAAAAATGTATGGTCTCATATATTATTGAGTGTTTTTGAATGTAAAGTATTATTTACTAGCGTGCTTATTTTTTCTTTTGTAAGTTATATGCTAACTTTAGGAATTCCAATACTTATTCAAAAACTAATTGACCATGTTATTGTAACTAACAATATTAATTCAATAAGTACATTTATTATTGGTACAACTATCATATCTGTTCTATATGGTTTATTTGTTTTATTTAGAGGTATAAAAATTGTAAGCTTAAATTTATTTCTTAGTAAAAGGCTTATGACTGATACATTTTCTCACTTATTAAAATTACCGTATAAGTTTTTTGACCTTAGATCATCTGGTGACTTATTGTATAGATTGAGTAGTATAAATGGAGTCAGAGAACTTTTATCAACTCAATTAGTTGGAGGAATAATTGAGTTAGGCGTTTTAATTTTTATTACAGGTTATATGGCCTATAAATCAATTCTTCTTACTTTAATAGCAATAACAATATTTACCATAAATATTGTTTTTATGTTTATGATTAGACCAGCTCTGACTCAATCTATAGACAATGAAATTATTGAACAAAGTAAAGCACAGTCAATACAAATAGAAGCATTATTTTCAATTATGTCTATAAAGCTATCTGGTATGGAAGAAGAAGTTTACAATTCATGGAATAATAGTTATATGGACGTATTAAATTGTTTTAAAAGAAGATCAACTATTCAAAACATATCAAATACTATAAATGCTTTTATTCAAACTGTATCTCCTGTGATAATTTTAATTATTGGTATTTTTCTTTACTTAAAAAAGCAACTAACATTAGGTGAAGTAATAGCGTATCAATCATTATCAATGAATTTTTTTGGATTAAGTACATCCTTATTTGGATCATATACGCAGTATTTATTAGCAACTTCCTATTTAGAAAGAGTTAGTGATATAACAGATGCAGAAATTGAAATTAATCCTGAAAATTCTATAAACCATGAAATTACAGGTGATATTACACTAAATAATGTATCTTTTTCATATACAAAACATTCAACAGAAGTGCTTAAGAATATATCTTTACACATAAAAAAAGGAGAGAAAGTTGCTATTGTAGGTTCTTCTGGTTCTGGTAAAAGTACACTAAGTAAAATACTATTATCATTATATACCCCTACTAGTGGACAAGTACTCTATGATGGTATTAATATACAAAATTTCAATAAGAAAAAAATATTTAAACAAATGGGAATAGTCCCTCAAGATATAACATTATTGAATAAATCAATACTGAAAAATATTGAAATGAATAAAGAAAATATTGATATTGAAAAAATTAAAAAAGTAGCAAGGGTCTCTCAGATAGCAGACGAAATCGAAAGTATGCCAATGGGATATCATACAGTTGTTTCAGAGATGGGTATGAACCTATCAGGTGGACAACGTCAACGTATTGCATTAGCTAGAGCATTAATAAATGATCCTAAAGTTATAATATTAGACGAAGCAACAAGTTCATTAGATGTTATTATTGAGGCTAAAATTTCAGAATATTTAGGCGAAATTGGTTGTACAAGAATAATAATTGCACATAGACTTTCAACAATTATTGATTCAGATGTTATATATGTAATGGATAAAGGTCAGATTGTTGAAAAAGGCACTCATAATGAGTTAATTAATATACGTGGATTATATAATGAATTATATAGTTCTCAATCTAATAAATTAAAACTATCATAAATTTTAATTTATTCATTAAAAAATCAATATAATGAAAGTATATTGATTTTTTTAAATTTGTTATAATTATGATATAATAGAAATATATTGATGTAAAAATGGAGAATATTATGAAAAAAAACAAGAAGCACTCTTGTAAATTTATGACATTAGGTATGTGTTGGGGACCTGCGATTGCAGTTGGAATGAATCAAATATCAACTATGTATTTATTTATAATCATAGGAATGATAATAGGATTATTCCTAGATTATTTAATTTATTATAAAAATAAAAAGTCGAAAATGTAAATAATTTTGTGTAATTAAAACACCGATATATTCAAAGAACTTTTTGAATATATCGGTGTTTTTGTAATATATGTATTAACGTATAAAATCCGCGTTTTGTGGTTACTACCCCTTAATAAAGTAAAAGATTGAATGGAAAAATGATAGTGGTAATTATGGAAGGGCAGTAATTACAGTTAAAAATACTGGTAATAAAAATATAAGGTATGTAAAGGTAAATATATTTATGTATGATAGTAATAACAATATTATAGACAGCTATTGGACTAATTCATCTTCATTAATAAAACCAGGTGCTAAACTAGAATTAGAAAAAATGATACCTTATAAAGATAATTATGAAAATGCAACAATGAATGCAGAGATTGCAGATATGCGTTTTGATTAGTAAGAATGAGATTTAGGGAATACAGTAA
>NZ_FOKI01000067.1 GCF_900111985.1 Clostridium frigidicarnis | reverse complement strand
GAAAAGGGATGTATGGATGAAAAAGTAGTTCATGAAAGGATTCCAGTAAGGAGTCCTAATTACAATGCTTTTATTGAGTCATATCACAGATATCTTCAAGAAGAGTGCCTTAATAATGAGATGTATTGGAGCTTAAAAGAGTTAGAAATTGATTTAAATGATTATGTTTATAGATATAACTATGAAAGGATACATTCCTCTATAGGATATGTATCCCCACATGAATATTATAAAAATAAAATTTCAGCTTAGCTTGAAATTTTGAGAAAACTTTAGAATGAGTAACTTTAGTCCAGATAGCGGGGAGCAATCCGAAGTCAAAGAGTTTATAACTGAGTATACTATAATTCTCAACTCTCAACTCTCAACTTTATACATAGAGGGAGGCATTTAAATGAATAAGTTAATAATTAAAAATGTAGAAATAGTTGACTTTAGCAATACGCTAAATGGTGACGTTTATATAGAAGATGGGATAATAAAAGAAATAGGAATAGAGATAAATAAAGATTGTGAAGTTATAGATGGGATGGGGAAAACCTTAATGCCAGGGTTTATAGATTTGCATGCTCACTTTAGAGAGCCAGGTTTTGAATATAAGGAAGATATAAAAAGTGGAAGTGGTGCAGCTGCAAAAGGTGGGTATACATCAGTAGTTCTTATGGCAAACACAAAACCTGCTATAAGTAATAAAAAAGATTATGACTATGTTATACAAAGAGGAAAAGAAATAGGCATAACTAATATTCATCAGTGTGTAACTGTTACTAAGGACATGAAAGGTAGTAGTACAGAACATTTAGATAGTATGTTAAATATAGAAGGACTAAAGTTTATATCAGAGGATGGAAAAGGAGTAATGGATTCAAAAATAATGATTGAAGCCATGAATAAAGCAAAGAAAAAGAATATAGTTGTAATATCACATGCAGAAAGTCATGACTTGTCTAGTGTTGATATGAGACTTGCAGAGAATACCATGACTTGGAGAGATATAACACTAGCACAGCATACCGGGACTAGATTACATATGGCCCATGTAAGCACCAAGGAAGCTATGAATCATATAATAGATGGCAAGAAAAATGGTGTTAATTTAACATGTGAAGTAACTCCTCATCATATAGCTTTAAATAGCAAAACAAAATATAGAGTTAATCCTCCTTTAAGAGAAGAAGAAGATAGATTAGCACTTATAGAAGGAATAAAGAGTGGGTATGTTGATTGTATAGGAACAGATCATGCTCCACATAGTGAAGAGGATAAAATAGGCGGAGCACCAGGTATGATAGGATTAGAGTTTTCATTTACAATATGCAATACAAAATTAGTAGAAGATAAGCATATAACAATAAATCAACTTTCATATCTTATGTCAAAAGGACCAGCAAAAATTATGGATGACAATTCAAGAGGATCTATAGCAATAGGTAAAATAGCAGATTTGGTACTGATTGATAGAAATAGAAAAATTAAATTGAATAAGGAATCTATAGTGTCAAAGTCAAAAAATTCTCCTTTAATAGGCTTTGAAGGATTTGGACAAGTTGCAATGACTATGAAAAATGGAAAAATAGTTTATAAAGAAGGAGAGTTTTAAGATGAGTATAATAGATGAATTATATAAAAAAGTTGAAGAAAGAGGAGTTGTGTGTGTAGGATTAGACACCAGTTTAGAATATATTCCTCAATGGTTTAAAGATAAGCACAAAAATAATATGACTGAAATGTTATTTAATTTTAATAAGGAAATTATAGATGCAACCTATGATGTAGTATCATGCTTTAAGGTTCAAATAGCATATTATGAAGCGCTAGGAATGGATGGATTAAGAGCATACAGTAAAACAGTAAAGTATTTAAGAGAAAAACATTTGATATCAATAGGTGATATTAAAAGAGGAGATATAGCTGATACAGCGAAGCAATATGCAAAAGCTCACTTTAGTGGAGATTTTGAAGTAGATTTTATAACATTGAGTCCATATATGGGTTTAGATAGCATAGAGCCATATATGGATTATTTAGAAAAAGGAGAAAAAGGAGCCTTTGCACTTGTAAGAACATCCAATAAAGGTGCTGAGGATATACAATATATAGATGCAAAGAGCAATGAAAAGATATTTGATATAGTTGGTAAAAAAATAAATGAAATGGGAAAAAGGGCAGTAGGTGAATGTGGGTATAGTAATCTTGGAGCAGTAATAGGTTGTACTCATGTAGATGAGGCACAAATAGTAAGAAAAAATATGAATAGTAGCTTCTTCTTAATACCAGGATATGGTGCTCAGGGAGGAAAAGCTGAGGATGTGGCTTTATATCTTAATAATGGAAATGGTGGAGTTGTTAATTCATCAAGAAAAATACTACTAGCCTACAAAGAAAAAAATAGAGAAAAAGAGTTTGCCCTATGTGCTAGAGAAGAAGCCATTAAGATGAGAGATGAAATAAAAAAAGCGTGCAATTTATAATAGGAGGGCAATATTATGAACTATATAAGTGGAAAGATTTTAAGTAATGATGAATTAATTTCAGATATATATAAGATGATAGTAGAAGTTCCTATAGAGAATGCTAATAAAATAAAAGCTGGTCAATTTTATATGCTAAGGGGAGAATATATAGAACCTCTTTTACCAAGGCCTATAAGCTTATGTGAAGTAAAAGAAAATAAGCTAACATTTATATATGCAAAAGTAGGTAAAGGGACAAAAGAACTTTCAAGAATGAAACAGAATGACTCTATTATGGTGTGGGGACCTCTTGGAAACGGATTTAACATAAGTGAGGCTAAAGGAAGAATTGGAATAATAGCAGGTGGAATTGGAATAGCTCCTATGTTGCAGTTAGCTAAGGATTTAAGGGAAAAAAATAGTAATGATTTAGAAATAGATTTACATGTGGGATTTAGAGAAGATTACTATCTAGTAAATGAAATAAAAGAATATATAGATAATGTGTATATATCTACAGATACAGGTAAACATGGACATAAAGGTTTTGTAACAGATAACTTTAAAATTAATAATTATGATTTGGTTTATTGTTGTGGACCAGAGGTTATGATGAACAAGGTCATAAGCATGGCAAAAGAGAGTAAGGTTAAAACATATGTTTCCACAGAAAAACACATGGCTTGTGGAGTTGGAGCATGCCTTGTATGCACTTGTAAAACAAAGGATGGAAATAAAAGAAGTTGTAAAGATGGACCTGTGTTTTTAGCAGAAGACTTATTTACAGAGTAGGAGGGCATATGAAAGTTAATATAAATGGAATTGAATTTAAAAATCCTGTTATAGCTGCATCTGGAACCTTTGGATTTGGAGAAGAATTTAATGATTTTTATGATGTAGGAAAACTAGGTGGAATAAGTTCTAAAGGATTAACGCTACAGCCAAGACAAGGAAATGATGGGGTAAGGGTACATGAAACATCATCAGGAATGATAAATAGTGTTGGATTGCAGAATCCTGGTATAGATCACTTTATAAAAAATGAGCTTAAAAAAATGAAGAGTTATGGGAATGTTGTTATAGCTAACATAGGAGGCTCATCAATAAGTGATTATGTAGAGTCTGTTGAAAAAATAAGTGATACAGATGTAGATATAATAGAACTTAATATTTCTTGTCCCAACGTAAAAAGTGGGGGAATGGCTTTTGGAATAAAAAGCGATGTTGCCTATGATGTGGTATCACAAGTGAAAAAAGTTTGTAAAAAACCATTAATGGTAAAGCTTTCTCCTAATGCTGAGGACATAGTGAAAATGGCAGAAAGCTGTGTAAGAGCAGGGGCAGATAGTATATCACTTATAAATACATTAAAAGCTATGGCTATAGATATAAAAAAAGGAAAACCAGTGTTTAATAATATATTCGCAGGACTATCAGGTCCAGCAATAAAGCCTGTAGCATTAAGGATGGTTTATGAAGTAAGTAAGGCAGTTGATGTACCAGTTATAGGATTAGGTGGTATTACAACATGGGAAGATGCTATAGAATTTATAATGGCAGGAGCATCAGCTGTACAAGTAGGTACAGCTAATTTTGTGAATCCAACTTGTGGTTTAGATGTAGTAGACGGCATTGAGAAATACATGAAAGATAACAATATAAAAGATATAAGAGAAATTAAAGGAATAGCTCAAATTTAAGAATAAAACACTAAAAAGATACATATTAAATAGTATGTATAAAAAGGGGTAGGAGCATATGCAACAATACAAAAAAGAATTTATCGAATTTATGGTGAAATGCAATGTACTCACATTTGGAGATTTTGTTACAAAAAGCGGGAGAAAAACTCCTTTCTTTATAAATACAGGCAATTATAAAACAGGAAATCAATTAAATAAATTAGGGGAATTTTATGCAAAAGCCATAAAAGAAAATTATAAAGAAAATTTTCAAGTTTTATTTGGTCCAGCATATAAAGGAATTCCTCTAACAGTAGCAACCTCCATGATTTTGAATAGTTTATATGGTATGGATGTATCCTATTGTTCTAATAGAAAAGAGGTTAAAGATCATGGAGATAAGGGTATATTATTAGGTAGCAATTTAAAAGATAATGATAATGTGCTTATAATAGAAGATGTTACCACAGCAGGTACATCAGTATATGAAACTATGCCTATACTAAAGTCACAAGGAAATGTAAATGTAATTGGACTTATAATATCAGTAGATAGAATGGAAAAAGGTAAATCAGAGGAAACTGCATTGGTGGAATTACAAAATAAATTTGGATTTAAAGCATGCTCTATAGTTACAATGAAAGAAGTTATAGAGTATTTATATAATAAAGAGATTGATGGAAAAATACTAATAGATGACGTTATGAAGAATAGAATAGAGGATTATTACAAAATTTACGGAGTAAAATAAGCATAAGCTCTCTTAGTTTAATAACTAAGAGAGCTTATAACATTTTAATATATAGGAGTTTATAAAATTTTTTTAAAGCTGAAAGGTTGATGATTTAGTCTTCTATTTTTAATTAAATACACAGTATTATACATATCAAATTGTGTCGAATTTTATTTTAAATACTTCTTGCATTTTAATTATAAAAATGATATATTAATCTTAAACAAAGGGTAAATAAAAATAAACAGTTTCGTTAAACCTTTTAATTTACGGGTATTAGCTGTTTGAAACAGCATTACAACTGTTGCATTTATGCAGAGTTACAGATGAAATTTAAATTTGAATACAGTATAATTTTATAATTATATTTAAAGTTATGAAAAATTAAGTTGACTACTACAATTGTATATAATTTAGTAGGTATTTTAAGGAGGAGTATTTATATGTTCAAGCAATGGGAAGGATTCAGAGGCGAAAATTGGAAAGAATCTATTGACGTTAGAAGTTTCATACAAAAAAACTATGCTCTATATGAAGGAGATAAGAGTTTCTTAGCTCCAGTAACTGATAAGACTAAAAAAGTATGGGACAAGTCAAGCGAATTAATACTTGAAGAAATAGAAAAAGGTGTATTAGGAATCGCTACAGATAGAGTATCAGGAATAGATGCTTATGAAGCTGGATATATAGATAAAGATAATGAGGTTATAGTAGGACTTCAAACAGATGCTCCATTAAAGAGAATAGTTAACCCATGGGGTGGCTGGAGAATGGTTAAGACTTCAGTTGACGCTTATGGATATAAATTAGATAAAGAGTTAGAAAAGAATTTCCCAAAATATAGGAAAACTCATAATGAAGGAGTTTTTGATGCTTATACAAGTGAAATAAGAGCAGCAAGATCAGCAGGCTTATTAACAGGCCTTCCAGATGCTTATGGTAGAGGAAGAATAATAGGTGACTATAGAAGAATAGCTCTTTATGGTATAGATTTCTTAATAGAACAAAAAATGAAGGATTTAGAAGAACTTCAAGGAGACATGCTAGATGAACTAGTAAGAAAGAGAGAAGAAGTATCTGAACAAACAAGAGCATTAAAAGCAATGAAGAGCATGGCTGCAAAGTACGGATGTGATATATCAAAACCAGCCGCAAATGCTAAAGAAGCTTTCCAATTTGTTTATTTTGGATATTTAGCAGCTATTAAAGAAAATAATGGAGCAGCAATGTCATTAGGAAGAACTGCTACATTCCTTGATATATATGTAGAAAGAGATATAGAAAATGGAGTATTAACAGAGCAAGGAGCTCAAGAGTTAGTAGACCAATTTATAATAAAATTAAGATTAGCTAGACATTTAAGAACTCCAGAATATAATGAGTTATTTGCAGGAGATCCAAATTGGGTAACTGAATCTTTAGGTGGAGTTAGTTCAAATGGTAAGGCACTTGTAACTAAAAACACTTTTAGATATTTACACACATTAATAAACTTAGGATCAGCTCCTGAGCCAAATATGACAGTTCTTTGGTCAGAAAAATTACCAGAAAACTTCAAAAAATATTGTGCAGAAATATCTATATTAACTGACTCAATTCAATATGAAAATGATGACATAATGAGACCATTATATGGAGATGACTATGCTATAGCATGTTGTGTATCAGCAATGAAAATTGGTAAGCAAATGCAATTCTTCGGAGCAAGATGTAACATGGCTAAATCATTATTATATGCTATAAATGGTGGAGTTGATGAGAAGAAGGGCAAATTAGTTATTGAGGGAATATCTCCAATAAATGATGAAGTTCTTGATTATGAAACAGTTAAAGCAGCATACTTCAAAGTTCTAGAGAAGGTTGCTAAATTATATGTTGATACAATGAATATAATTCACTATATGCATGACAAATATGCATATGAGGCAGGACAAATGGCATTACATGACACACAAGTAGGTAGATTAATGGCATTTGGTATAGCAGGATTATCTGTTGCAGCTGACTCATTAAGTGCAATAAAATATGCAAAAGTTATGCCAGTAAGAGAAAATGGAATGGCTATAAATTTTAATGTAGAAGGAGATTTTCCTAAATACGGAAATGATGACGATAGAGTTGATGATATAGTTGTTGAATTAGTTAATAAATTCTCAACAGAGCTTAAGAAACATCCACTATACAGAAATGCAAAGCATACATTATCTGTATTAACAATAACTTCTAACGTTGTATATGGTAAGAAAACAGGAGCTACTCCTGATGGAAGAGATGCTGGTGTTGCGTTTGCTCCAGGAGCTAACCCAATGCATGGAAGAGATTTACAAGGTGCTTTAGCATCATTAAACTCAGTTGCAAAAGTTCCATATAGCCCATGTTGTGAAGATGGAGTATCTAATACTTTCTCTATAGTTCCGGAAGCTTTAGGAAAAGAAAAAGAAACTCAAATAGATAACTTAGTTAATGTATTAGATGGATACTTTGTACAAGGAGCTCATCACTTAAACGTTAATGTTCTTCAAAGAGAAACTTTAATGGATGCAATGGAGCATCCAGAAAAGTACCCAACATTAACAATAAGAGTTTCAGGTTATGCTGTTAACTTTAATAGATTAACAAAAGACCAACAAAGAGAAGTTATATCTAGAACATTCCATGAGAAGATGTAATTATTAAAATAAAGAGAGGAAGATATATATCTTCCTCTCTAAATATAAAAGAAAAGGAATGATAAATTTATGAAAGGCAGAATTCACTCTATAGAGAGTATGGGATTAGTTGATGGACCAGGAATAAGAACAGTAATATTTTTTCAAGGATGTCTTATAAGATGCGCTTATTGCCATAATCCAGATACATGGAAATGTATTGGAGGAACTGAGTATACCCCAAAAGAACTTCATGAAAAGATATTAAAGTTTAAACCTTACTTTTTTAAAAGTGATGGAGGAGTTACTTTCTCAGGAGGCGATCCATTACTTCAACCAGAATTCCTTATAGAGATATTAAAGCTCTGTAAAAATAGTGGAATACATACTGCAATAGATACAGCTGGTTATGGAAAAGGACAATATGAAGAGATACTAAAATATGTAGATTTAATATTGCTAGATTTAAAACATGTTAATAAAGAAGGATATTTAGAATTAACAGGTAAAGATGGTGAAGAAACAAAGAAGTTTTTAAAAGTTGCTCAAAATATGGGTATAAAACTTTGGATAAGACATGTTGTTGTACCAGGTATAACAGATTCAGAAGAACATATGGAGAAATTAGCAAATATAATTAGTCATATAGATAATGTGGAAAAAATAGAACTCCTTCCATACCACATTATGGGGATAAATAAATATAAAGGTTTAGATATTCAATATAGATTAGATAGAGTAGAAGCTATGGATAAAGATAAGTGTAAAGAGCTTGAAAAAAAGCTAAGAAAAAGAGTTGAAAAGTTAAAGAGCTAAAAATTTAAAAAATAAGTTTATATAAAAAGGTTGTCTAAGGAAAGAGTTTTTTGAAGTTGCTATAAAGTAACATCAGAAAACTCTTTTTTTAACTTTTAATCACTACAAGATAGTCATGGTAATAACATAGTAGTAGGGGGTGGAACAAATGATACCTAAGATGTGGGTGGAAACACCTATAGATGGAAGTGAAGTAGACAGTGATGAAATACAGATTATAGGATGGGCTCTAGACTCATCAGGTATAAAGAGAGTAAATATATATTTAAATGATAAATTTGTAGGATATGGTAACATCGGTATCGAGAGAACTGATTTATATAAAGCCTTCCCAGAATATAAAGATAGCATAAAGGGAGGTTTTTCATATAAATTCCATCCTTTGAACTTAAAAAATGGATGGAATCAATTAAAAATAGAGGCAGTTGGTAATAGTGGAAGTAGTCAAATTGTATATAGAAATATAAGAATAAGAAGATTTCCATTTGAGATATTGACTTCCAAAGAGCATAACAACACATTAGATTATTATACTAATATAGAGATGAAATCAAATACAAAACAAGTTATATATGATAGCAATATAAAAAATGGGTCTAAATGGAGAGTTGCAAATTTAGAGGAAATAAAATACTATATGAATCCAAGTAATTTTTTGAATGACCATATAAACAAACTAATGTTTATGAAACTTAGTTATTCTATAGATTTTGAAATAGAAACTTTAAATTTTATGTTACAAAATAGAGGGATTTTAAATGGTAAAGGTGAATATTTTCTAGAAGCTGGTAAAGAATTTAAAGTGAATCCTGTTTATTTAATATGCAAAGCTATATTAGAAACTGGAAATGGTGGATCAGATATAATAAATGGAAAGATTACTGTGAGTAAACTATATAAAAGAAAAAGTGCAATAGATAGTGAAAATAACGTAATTTATATAGAGGATTTTGAAAAAAATGTACCATCTAAAAAAGTATACAATGTGTATGGAATAGGGTCATATGATGACAATCCTAATTTATGGGGTGCAGACAGAGCCTATAGAGAAAGATGGTTTACAATAGAAGATGCAATAGTAGGTGGAGCTAAATGGATTGCTGATGGATATATAAATATCGGACAAGATACCTTATATAACATGAGATGGGACTTTAAGCATGATACAATGTGGCATCAGTATTCTACAGATGTAGCTTGGGCATCAAAGCAAACATCAAGACTATATAATATAATTCAAGGCAATAAAGGTATAAAGTTAGTGTATGAAATACCTTTGTTTAAATAGAAATAGTATGCCAAAGGAATTGAAGCAAATTTAATTCTTTTGGCTAAATATATTATTATGAAAAGGAGTAAATAATGAATAAATCTAATGTGTGTAAAATTTTAACATTAGCTGTAGTAATTATAATAGTTGCTTCAACATTGGCTTATGCAGTATACAATAGAAATCAAAGAATCTCATTAACTAATAGCAAAATAAGTCCTGAAAATATATCAAATAAGGAATCAGAAGAAAACATTAATGAAACCAATAAAAGTGAAAATGAAAAAGAAGATGTTGATGATGAAAAATATAAAAATGATAACAAAAATGAACATAAAGATATAGATGAGAGCAAATTAAATAATCAGGATAGAGATTGGTACTTTATGTCTAAAAAAGATGGGTCAACGCCTAATCCACCACGTGAAGCTGTTCCTTATATAAAAAAATTCAGCGGATACTATGTTGGTAGTAGTAATAAAAAACATATATATTTAACTTTTGATGAAGGATATGAAAATGGATATACTTGTAAAATATTGGATACTTTAAAAAGTAATAATGTAAAGGTAGCATTTTTTGTTACAGATAGTTACATTAAATCTAATAAAGATCTTATTAAAAGAATGGTAGATGAAGGTCATATAGTTGGAAATCATACTGTTAATCACAAATCAATGCCACAAATTGCGATAAAGGGATTTGATGCTTATGAAAAAGAGTTAGCTCAAGTAGAAAATACTTTTAAAGAAGTAACAAGCAAAGAAATGCCTAAATTTTTTAGACCACCAATGGGGAAATATAGTGAAAAGTCCTTATATTATGCTGAAAAACTAGGATATAAAAGTATATTTTGGAGCTTTGCATATAAAGATTATGATGAAAAAAAACAGCCAGGAGAGGATTATGCTAAAAAACATATAATAGATAGTACCCATAATGGAGCCATATATTTATTACATGCTATGTCAAAAACAAACTCAGATATACTAGATAATCTTATAAAAGAATGGAAAAATAAAGGATATGAATTTGAAAGTCTATCAAAACTATCTTATGATGGGAGTTGAGGATTGAGAGTGAAGGATAAATCTCCTATAGGCCCCCTAATTAGAATGGACAATGTTTACTCAAACAAAGTAAAATAGTTTTAAGATGATTAGGAGGTCTAAGGGATGGAGAAAAAAATATTTACAAGAAAGTTTTCAGAAGATCAAAGAGTTTCATTTGTTAAGGAAGTTTTAGAATCAGGAAGCAATATTTTAATTGCTAAAAGGTACGACTTAAATCCCCAATTATTAAGTAGATGGGTTAATAATTATCGTCGTTATTCTCAAACATTAGAGCCAAAAGAGCCTAAGAATAATGAAATAATACCTAATTATAAGAAAGAATATAAAAAAGCTATTGAAAAGATTAAAGACCAAGAACTTAAAATAGC
>NZ_FOKI01000032.1 GCF_900111985.1 Clostridium frigidicarnis | reverse complement strand
GATGTTGCCAGGTGTAGATGGCTCGATAGCTCAGTCGGTAGAGCAGAGGACTGAAAATCCTCGTGTCGCTGGTTCGATTCCTGCTCGAGCCACCATCATGGCGCTATAACCAAGTGGTAAGGTACGGGTCTGCAACACCCTCATCCCCGGTTCAAATCCGGGTGGCGCCTCCACAAAGATCAGTATTTGTATACTGATCTTTTTTGCTTTATTAAATAATATTGTAATAAGAAATTACTTATGATTATATTATTATAATCATATTTTACTAATAGATATCTCCGAAGTATAATTACTACATAGTTAGACGATTGGAGATGAAATTTATGAATATAAAAAAAATGGTTCCAGGGATAATAGTATGTGTAATTATAACCCTTATAGCGAAAATTTTAGCAATTTTTGTTCCACAATTTGGAGCATCAAGTTTAGCAATATTATTAGGAATATTATTTGGAAATACAGTGTTTAAATCATCTAAATATAATAATGGATCTAGGTTTTGTGAAAAAGATTTATTATCAATGTCTATTGTATTGATGGGAGCAACATTAAATATATATTCTATAAGTAGTATAGGAATTAATGGAGTAATTTTTATTGTATTACAAATGACAAGTACTATATTAATTTGCTTATACTTAGGCAAAGTTTTTAAGTTTAATAGAAAATTTACTATGTTAATGGCCGCAGGTAATGCTGTTTGTGGTTCATCTGCAATAGCTGCTACATCGCCAGCAATTAGTGCAGATGAAAATGATAGAGGAATATCTATAACAATTGTTAATTTAATAGGTACAATTTTGATGTTTGTTTTACCAGCTATATGCACAATGCTATATTCAAAGGATTTATTACATAGTTCAGCTATGATGGGGGGAATACTACAGTCAGTAGGGCAAGTATTAGCATCAGCTGCATTTTTAGGAGAAGATTTTGTAAGATTAGCTACAATATTTAAGATTATGAGAATAATATTAATTGTTTTAGTTGTTGCGTTTATGTCAAAACTTAATGAAAAATATGAGAATAAGGATTTAATTGAAACTGAGAATGTTATAGAAGAAATTATAGAAGCAGAAGATCTTGAAGAGGTAAAGGAAATAAAAACCAAGAGAAAATCTAAAGTATCAGTACCATGGTTTATAATAGGATTTTTTATCTTGAGCATAATAAATACATTGGGAATAATACCAGTATCATTATCTAGTGTAGCAAAATTAATAAGTAATAATTTTGAGGTTATAGCTCTTGCGGCGATAGGAATGAATGTTAAAATAAGTGAACTTATAAAACAGGGACCTAAAGCTTTAACATTTGGTATAACTATAGGGGTATTTCAAATAATATTTGCGGTAGCATTTATATCAATATTATTATAAAATAAATATTAAGGTTAATTTTTAGTCGCTATAATACCCGGTTTTAAAAGGATGAATTAGCGGCTATATTTATATAGAATAGGGTGGATATGTATGAATGAAAGAAGAATGAGAATATTCTATGAAGTTTCAAACGTATTAAATATGACTAGAGTTGCAGAAAAAATGTTTATAAGCCAATCGTCAATAAGTCAGGCTATAAATGAACTAGAACAAGAATTAGGAGTTAAGCTTTTTGATAGAGTTAGTAAAAGATTATATTTAACTTACGAAGGTCAAGTTTTTTATAACTATGTAAGAAGAATTTTAAATTTATATGATGAGAGTATATGTGCTATTAATGATATAAGGTCATCTAACAGAGGAAAACTGAAAATAGGTGCTAGTAATACTGTTGGAGTTTACATGGTTCCTAGGATAGCAAGGGCATTTTTAGATATATATGAAAATGTAGAAGTTAGTACTACTATTGGAAATACATCAGATATATGCAATTTGATACTTAAAAATGAAATTGATTTTGGCTTAGTTGAGGGAAAAGTAAAAAATGATGAAATAATAACAAATAGCTTTTTTAAGGATGAATTAGTAGTAATAGTGCCTAAAAATCATAGATTAGCTAATAAAAAACTTATAAGAAAAGAAGAAATAAGAAATGAAAAATTTATAATGAGAGAAGTTGGAAGTGGCACAAGAGAATTAATTGAGAGAAAGTTCAAAGAAAATGATGTAGAGTATAATGTATTTATGGAATTAGGAAATAATGAGGCAATAAAGAATATAGTTGAAGCTGGTATAGGTATATCATGTATATCAAAACAATGTTTAGATCATGAAAGAATTGAAAATAGATTAAAAATATTAAATATAGTAAACTTAGAGCTATCAAGAGATATATACTTTATAAGGCACAAAGATAAAAATATATCTACAGCAATGACAAATTTTATGAATATATTAAAAATAGATAAGCAATAGTTGTTAATACTTATATAATTAGTTTATAATTAATTTGGGATAGAAGTAATATGATTTTTAGAATGGAGTGAAATTATGAAAATATTAGTTACAGGTGGAGCCGGTTTTATAGGATCTAACATAGTAGATGGATTTATAGAGAACGGTCATGATGTAATAGTTGTGGATAATTTTTCACATGGAAATAAAAATAATATAAATAAAAAAGCAAGAGTTTACAATATAGATATTAGAGATAAAGATTTATATAAGGTTTTTGAAAAAGAAAAACCAGAAGTAGTATGTCATCATGCAGCGCAGATAAGTGTACCTAAGTCAATTGATAATCCAATAGAAGATGCGGATATAAATATAATAGGATCGTTAAATCTTTTAGAATGTTGCAGAATATATGGTGTGAAAAAAGTAACATATCCAGCTTCAGCAGCTATATTTGGAGAACCTCAATATTTACCAGTGGATGAATCGCATCCATTAGATATGATGTGTGGTTATGGTATTACAAAACATACAATAGAACATTATTTAGAAACTTATAGTAAGCTATATGGAATAAAATATACAGTTATGAGATATTCTAATGTTTACGGCCCAAGACAGGATTCAACAGGAGAAGGCGGAGTTGTAGCTATATTCTGTGAAAATATGTTAGAAAATAAAGTGCCACTTATATTTGGAGACGGAACTCAAACAAGAGATTTTGTATTTGTAAAAGATGTTGTTAATGCAAATATAATAGCTTTAACTGACTTAAATAATGGAATATATAATGTAGCAACGGATACTAAAATATCTGTTAACGAACTATTTAATACGGTTAATATACTATTAGATAAGAATATGAGGCCTATATATAAAGAAGAAAGAAAAGGTGATATAAAGCATAGTTATATGACCTACAATAAGATTAACAAGGAATGTGGATGGGAACCCAAGTATTCTTTAGAAGAAGGGCTAAAACAAACAATAAATTATTATGTAAGCAAAAAACATGAGTAAATACTCATGTTTTTATTCTATAAAAAATTATATTAGTTTTGCAGTGGAATGATAATGGATAATATTAATTATAATTCCATGAGTTCAACACATAGTCTAGCTTTTTTAACATCAAGTTTTGCTTTTGCACCTATTGGAATTGTAAGGTTTGGAGTATCATGGCCACTCATAAAATTAGATATAACAGGTTTATTTAAAGAAAATATATAGTTGTTAAAAACATCATTAAGAGTATATGATGTTTTTTTGTTATTACAATTTTTAAACTGACCTAATAAAAATCCGGAACAGCTATCCAGTTTTCCACTAAGCTTTAATTGACAAAGCATTCTATCAATTGAATAAACATCTTCACCAACATCTTCAATAAATAAAATTCTATTGTGAGTATCTATCTCATAGGGTGTACCTAGGGTACTACATATAATTGATAAATTACCACCAATTAACGTGCCAGTAGCATTAGTTGTGCCGTGACAAATCAATGGTATATGGGATGGATTAACTATATTATATGATGATGTAAGATTTGTAACAGTGTTTATAAAACTGCTTAATGTATATTTGTCATTAAAATCAGATGTAGCCATGGGTCCATGGAATGTTACTAAGCCAAGTTTTGAATATAATGTATTAAGAATACATGTAATATCACTATAGCCCATAAAGATTTTATTAATATTTTTTAATTTTTTAAAGTCTAGATATGGAAGAATTCTCATACTTCCATAGCCGCCACGTAAACACATAATCATTTTAATGTTGTCGTCACAAAAAAAATCCATTAAGTCAGAAGCTCTAGCTTCATCAGTACCAGCTAAGTATCCTAATTTGTCGTATAAATGGTTACCTGTTTTAATTTTAAATCCTAAATTTTTTAGTATACAAATTTTTTCATCTATAAATAAATTTTTATCACCACTGGCAGGAGCTAATATTCCAATAGTATCACCTAATTTAATACTAGTTGGCATCAAAATAAACACCTCACTTTAATTAAATAATGCTTGAAATTAACGACATATGAAGGAGGATATAAAAATAGTATCATTTATATATATATTAAGAAGTAAAATAAAATATTATATAAATATAATTAAATTTAAATTAACAAAATTAACATTGTATAAAATTAAAAACGAGAGTTTTCGTAAGATAATGAGATTTTAAGTAAGACACCAAGAGATAAATGGACAAGTTCAAGATTTTTGAAGGTTATAGAGGGTATAGAGGGTTAGATAATTTATATAAACCCTAGTATAATCTCTATGTTAATACAAATATTATATGTGTAATTGTGGGGGAATTTAGTAATGAATACTATGTATAAAGAAATTGTTGAAACTAAAAAGGCTCCAAGGATAGTTGGTGGGTTATTACTTGTTTCATTGATGATAGTTATTGCTAATGGAGTTGAAGACATAAGACTTTTTGAATATAGAATTGGATATTTGACGGATCCATTGTTGAAAATAGTAGCATGTATGATTATGGCAGGAGAATTTATAAAATGTAAGGTACGATATAGATATTCAATAATAGCAGACCAATTAATTATTCATAAGCTAAAGGATAAGCATCAATATACAGCTGAAAATATAAAACTACAGGATATAGTTTTTGTTGGTAAGATGAGTGATTTGAATAGAAAATTAAATATAATATCATCTAAAAATTATGTTTGTTCGGTTAATATGTTTGAAAGATATTGTTGTATATATAAGGACGGAAATGTATATAGAAAGTTTTACTTTCAACCAAGTTCAAGATTACTAGTGAAATTAAATAACATCTTAATTAAAAGTAAAAGTCTCTTTTAAAGAGACTTTTACTTTTTTTTATTTGAATAATTCCTTTTTTGCTTCAGAAATTAATGTGGATTTTTCTATCAAATCTACGGCAGTACAGGCTAGTGTTTCGCTAACTTTTAAAGCTATATTTTTTGCATAAGATGATATTGTAGCATTTGCAAAATCACGCGATGCATAAGCTGTTGATTTATCATCAATTATACATATGTATGGGTGTATGCAAGGAACTTTTTTACTAATAGTTCCTAAACTTAAACCAGCATTAATATTTCTAGATTCTCCAATATCAATTATCCCATGCTCTTTTAAATTATGTGAGAACAATCTAGATAGGGTTTTGTTAGTTATTAACTCTTCATAAGGTAGTTCGTAAAAATTTACAGAATGATTTATGTCCATAAGAGAACTCACTGTTTTTACTGCAAGTTTAATTTTAGAACTTATATCCTCTGCAATACATATGTTGTCGGCTCTTATATAGATTTTACTCTCACATTCTTCAGGAACCAATAATGGGGTATAGCCACCTTTAGACAGTACACTGTTTAAAACGGCATTATCAGGTAATCCCTTTTGAAGACAATTCATCATATTGAATGAAAGTAAGGTAGCATCTAAAGGAGTATATACCTTGTTGTTCTTAAAACTTAAAGTTTGTTCTTCATTAAAAAATTTTATAGATAAGGGCAGTATTGCAGAAGAAGTACCACTTTCTCTGGTTACTACATCAGGGTGAGCCATTAATACTACATCTATATCATTAAATATACCTTGTTTAAACATAGTTATTTTAGCTCCACCTAAATATTCACCAGGGCAGCCAAGAACAATTACAGATCCACCTAATTTATCAATAACTTTAGATAAACCTATAGCACCACCTAAGGACATAGATGTAAGTAGATTATGTCCTGTTATATGACCTTCTCCAGGTACAGCATCATATTCACACATATAACATATTTTAGGATAGCCAGAGCCAAAGGAAGCATAAAAAGCAGTGTCTATATCTAAGAAATTTTCCTTTACTTCGAAATTGTGCTTTTTTAAAAAATTTATTATGTATTTGCAACAATTATATTCTTTATAGCTTTCTTCTGGATTCATATAAATATATTTAGCAATATCATAAAGCTCATCTTCACAGGTGGATAAATAAGTTATTATTTCCTGTTTCATATATAATCCTCCTTAATCAATCATATAAATAGTATATCCTTAAAAGAAAAAATATATTTATGGTTAAGTTTTAACTATATTTATCTAAGATTAAATCAATGTTGATGTTATTAATAGAATTTTAATTAAAACTATATTGGATATTAGACTTATAAATATATATTTGGATGTGAATAAAAAAAAATAAAAAGGAAATAATTAACAGTATATTGAAGTGAGAGGTGTGTATATGAGAGAACATGTTTGTATTATATGTAGAAAAAAGGTGGATGACGGATTAGTAGTTAAGGGAAAAAGCATCTGCTATAATTGTGAGTGTAGAATAATTAACTCAAAACAATGTACTGATTTTTATGAGTATTATATGAAATGTGTAAAAAAACATATAGTTAGAAAATATTTAGGGAATATAAAATATATAAAGGGAATTTCCAATTAGGAGGAATTAAAGTGAATACACCAATAATTGACGCTATAAGAAACTATTTAGATGAAAAAAATTTACCGTTTTCTATGCCAGGACATAAAATGGGTAAAAGTTTTTTAGATTATGACATATTTGATTTGTTCATAAAGGGAGACCTAACAGAAGTAGATGGTTTAGATAATCTTAGTAAACCAGAAGAATCAATAAAGGATTCTTTAAACTTATTAAGTAAGACATATAAAAGCAAAAAATCATATTATTTAGTAAATGGGAGTACTTCAGGAAATCTTATAATGATATTTTCGGCGTTAAAAGAGGGCGATAAAGTTTTAGTAGAAAGAGGATGTCATAAATCTATATTTAATGGAATAATTCTTAGAAAACTAAAACCTGTATATGTAAATTACAAGGTAGATAAAAATTTTAATGCTCCTTTAACAATAGATAAGGAGCATTTAAATTTTGTCTTAGAAAGTAACAATGATATAAAGGCAGCGATTTTAACATATCCAAGCTATTATGGAACGGCTTTAGATTTAGAAAAAATAATAGATAAATGCAAAAAAAGATCTATAAAAATTCTTGTGGATTCAGCACATGGAGCTCATTTTGGAGTAAGTCCTAAATTACCTAAAAGTGCTATAGAGATGGGGGCAGATATGGTTGTTATGAGTGCACATAAGACACTGCCAAGTTTAACTCAAACAGCTTTTTTACATATAGGAGATATAAAGTTAAAAGATAAAGTCGAATTTTATTTATCATGTTTTTCAACAACAAGTCCTTCATATGCATTCATGATGTCTATGGATTTTGCCAGAGCATATCTTGATGAGTATGGAAAAGAACATTATGAAGACCTTGTAAATTTATGTGAAGGGTTAAAAAATAAAATTGATAAGTTGAAATTATTCAAATGTTTAAGTGAAAAAACATTAGACAATAACGATATTAGTGTAGACAAGAGTAGAATTGTTATAAATGTAGGCAAAGGATTTAGTGGGCATAGATTATTAGATTACTTAAGAAAAAATAAAATTCAATGTGAAATGAGTGATTATAGTAATGTGGTTTTAATACCTTCTACTTTTAATGATAAATATGAATTTGAATATATTTATAAAGTATTGAGTAAGTGTAATGAAAGAGACATTAAAGAAGATTTTGAAATGTTATACACAAACTATGTTCCTAAAATGGGAGTTTGTCCACACGAAGCTATGGATAGAAATAAAAAAACTGTGGATTATAGAAATTCAGAAGGATTAATTTGTGGACAAAACATAGTTCCATATCCACCAGGTATACCTTTAATTATAATGGGTGAAGTTATAGATTATAATGTTATTAATCAGTTAGAGCAATATATTAAATCAGGAGTATCTGTTTTAGGGTTAAATAATAATAATATTTGGATTTTAGAGTAGAGTTTTATGTTAAAATTAATTATATTTATTTACGAAGGAGAGAACTAGAGTGAAAAAAGGCATGTTTATAACATTTGAAGGACCAGACGGAGCAGGAAAAACAACTATATTAGAAATGGTTTATAAATATTTTTTAGATAAGGGAATTCAATGTTTGAAGACAAGGGAACCTGGCGGCATAGATATATCGGAGCAAATAAGAGCCGTTATTTTAAATAATAACAATACAAGTATGGATGGAAGAACAGAAGCTTTGTTATATGCAGCAGCGAGAAGACAACATTTGGTGGAAAAAGTTATACCAGCATTAAATAATAGGAAAATAGTTCTTTGTGATAGGTTTATAGATTCATCTTTAGCATATCAGGGTTATGCTAGAGGATTAGGAATAGAAGAGGTATATAATATGAATTGCTTTGCAATAGATAATAACATGCCGGACTTGACTATATATTTTGATATAACCCCAGAATTAGGACTTGAAAGAATTAGTAGAAATAGTGGAAGAGAAGTTAACAGATTAGATTTAGAAGGAGTAGAATTTCATAAAAAGGTATGTGAAGGATATAATCTTGTGAAGGAAATATATAAAAATAGGATTATATCAGTAGATGCAAGTAAATCAATAGAGGAAGTTTTTAATGATACAATAAGGGTATTAGAAAAGAAAATTTTTAATAATTAAAATGTATTTACAATTTAGAATATGGTAAAATATATATAAAAAACTAGGAGGTGTTTCATATGAAGCTAATTATTGCTATAGTACAAGATGATGATGCCCCAGATTTAGTAAATGAGCTAACAGATGCTAGTTATAGGGTAACAAAACTAGCAACAACAGGAGGCTTTTTGAAGTCAGGTAATACTACACTTATGATAGGTGTTGAAAAAGAGAAAGTAGACAAAGTTTTAGAAATAATTGAGGATATTTGTAAGATCAGAGATCAAATAGTAGCAACACCTTTACCAACGACATCTACAGGGGTATACGTACCATTTCCAGTTGAGGTTCAAGTTGGAGGAGCAACAATTTTTGTAGTTGATGTTGATCAGTTTATAAAAATTTAATTAAAGGGGAGAGTGTAGTTGATAGATGTAATCGGACATAGTTATATAAGAAATAGTTTAAAAAAAGCAGTGGAAAGACAATCACTCTCCCATGCTCATCTTATAGTAGGTGAGGATGGAATAGGAAAAAGCGTAGTAGGTAAAGAATTAGCCTTAAATATTTTAGAAAAGAATGAGGATAAATACTATGTAGATTTAATAGAATTTAAATCTAATAAGAAAACAATTGGTGTTGAGGATATAAGAGGGTTAATAGGAGAAATAAACAAAAAACCATTTGAAGGAAATAAGAAGGTTATATTAGTTTATAAGGCGGACACTATGACAACTCAAGGACAAAATGCCTTTTTAAAAACAATAGAAGAACCACCAAAAGGTGTTTATATAATTTTATTATGTGAAAATATAGAGAACATTTTACAGACTATAAAGTCAAGATGTCAAATACATAAATTGAATAGATTATCATTAGAAGAAATTGAAACTTATTTGGAAAAATATCATGTTAATGAAAATTCTATAGATAAGGAGGTAGCTATAGCTTTTAGTAATGGTATACCAGGAAAAATGGATAGATTTTTAAAAGATGATGTTTTTAATGAAGTAAGAGAGTTTGTTGTTAAACTTCTTAAGGAAATAAATTCTAAAGATGTTAACGTGGTTATAAAATATGTAAAATATATAACAGAAAATTATAAAGATTATTATAGCGAAGTTTTAGATAATATATTATACTTTTCAAGAGACATACTTTTATATAAAGATATAAAAAATCCTGATTATATATTAAATAAGGATAAAATAGAGGATATAATCGAATTGTCGAGAAATCTTTCATTTAATAAAATAAATAAGATAATAAATAATTTGAATAATACTAGAGATTCGTTAAGAAAGAATGTCAATGCATTGATAACCTTTGATGTTATGCTTCTTAACATATTGGAGGTTTAATTATGATAAAAGTAGTAGGTGTACGCTTTAAAAAGGCAGGTAAAATATATTACTTTGCACCAGATGATACAGAGGCAAAAAAAGATGACTATGTCATTGTTGAGACGGCAAGAGGAATAGAATTCGGAAGCTGTGTAATAGGATCTAAAGAGGTTCAAGAAGAAGATATAGTAGCTCCTTTAAAGAATGTATTAAGGGTAGCAACAGAAGAAGATATACAAAAACATACTTCAAATAAGGAAAAGGAAGAGAATGCTTTTGATATATGTTTGAAGAAAATAGAAGAACATGGATTAGGTATGAAACTTATAGATGTAGAGTATACATTTGATAATAATAAGGTTATATTCTATTTTACAGCTGAAGGAAGAGTTGATTTTAGAGAGCTTGTAAAAGATCTAGCTACAATATTTAAAACAAGAATAGAACTTAGACAAATAGGTGTTAGGGATGAAGCCAAAATGATCGGTGGGTTAGGACCATGTGGAAGGCCTATGTGTTGCTCATCATTTTTAGGAGATTTCACTTCAGTATCTATAAAAATGGCTAAAGAGCAAAATTTATCATTAAATCCAACTAAGATTTCTGGAATATGTGGACGATTAATGTGTTGTTTAAATTACGAGCAGGAAATATATGAAGAAATAAGAACTCGTATGCCTAAAGTAGGATCAATTATTGAAACTGAACAAGGTAAGGGAGAGGTTATTTCAAATAGTATAATAAAAGAAGGTATTAAAGTAAAACTAAGAAGAGATGATGAAGAATATATAGAAGAGTTTAAAATAGATGATGTTAAGATGATTTCGGGAACTTATGAAGGTACTGTAAATGATGAAGAAATAAAGATAGATGCGGATCCTACAGAGGATAAAGAACTAATAAAAGACTTGCTTAAGGAAGATTAGGGGGGTTGTAGATGAAATCAGTATTAAAAATTTGTAATATGAAAACAATGCAGGATGTAAATGTTGTAAGAAATGCAATATCAAATAATGAAGGTGTCATAGCTTGTGAAATAAATGCTGTTAAAGGTGAAACACAGATAATTTTTGATAATTATTTTGTGACAGTAGATGACATTATTCAATCTATAGAAGATTTAGGGTATACAGTACTGTAGATAATAAAATATAAAATTATAATATATAATACTGATTATTATTATTAAAAAACAATATATATTAATAAATTAAATGAAAAGTTATAATGTTTTGAGAAAAAACTTTCAAAACAGTATAAAACATGTTAAAATAAACATGGAAAAAAACTTCTATAATAGGAGGTGCTTTAATATGGCATATAAAATAACTGACGCTTGCGTTTCATGTGGAGCTTGTGCTTCTGAATGTCCAGTAGACGCTATAAGTCAAGGAGATTCTATATTTGTTGTCGATGCTGATACTTGTATCGATTGCGGAAACTGTGCAAATGTTTGTCCAGTAGGCGCTCCAATAGCAGAGTAATAAATACTCTAAAAAAGAACCATCAATTGATGGTTCTTTTTTACTTTATAGGATATTATAAAATTTCAAATCTGTGGACAACTTTGATAACTATTAAAATATATAGATTTTTTAGTTGAGAACTTTAATGAATGAAAAATTACAAGTGGCAAGTTACAAGAGTTTAAGAAATTGACAATTGACGATTGAAAATTGACAATTCAAGGATAAACCTTCTAAGGAAGATTTTAAAATTTAAAAAATATAATTTAGAGAAAATCTGTGATTTTTAGCCATAACTTTCAACTTTCCACTCTCAACCTTCAACTTTATATTTAGGAAGTCTGTGACTTCCAACAATAATCGTCAATTATCAATTGTCAATTAACAAAAGGGCGCAGCTTTTTGTTCTTTTGATATATTTTATAATAGCAAATTTTACACTAAAAAAGTACTATTTTTATAAGGATATAAATATATAATGGTGGGTATAATAGGAAAGATTAAGTGCTAATACTCATATAGATGAAGCTTAGGCACATTCAAAAAATAACAAGTCAGTATGCTAGTCTATTTTGTGCCATACTGCGTCAGCGATATTAACCCATAGCCTTATGCTATGAACTAATATCACTTCCTTGTCTGACACAAAATATACATGGCATCTTGGACTTGTTATTCTCTTTCATGTGCCTTATAAAAACTTATCTAGGAAGTATTAGTATTTAATTGGGGGCAGTAGCAGTAATTACTAGACTTTAAAAATTAGCCTTAGGAGTTGAACTATTATGAGTATAAAGCTAATTAGGTTCATAGATGGATATGAAATTAATGGTTATAAAAGAGTAGTGAGATGTGTATTTAACAAGGGTACGTCTATTGATGAAATCAATAAAGTGATGGATGAATACATAATTATAAGTAAAATTTTAGGATGTAATGAAGAAATTAAAGATATTATAAAGCTATCAGAAGAATTTAATATATTTGTTACATATACCAATGAAAATATAGCTCAATTTATACTTAGACAATTGGAAAAGAATTCATTTAAGAAATATATAATAAGAAAGGGCAGGAATATAAAAAAATATATATGGAATGAAGACATAATAAAGTGCGTTATTGAAAAAAATATGCCATTCATAGAAGTAGATAAAAATACGCTACAAATAGGATATGGTAAAAATTTAACGTTGATAGATAAAAATAGATTTAATGATGAATTTAGTAAAGATATAAATAAATTATATAAGTACATAATAGATAAAAATATTGGAAGAATTCCATTGATAAGTGTAACAGGTACAAACGGAAAAACTACAACTTCTAGATTAATACATAATATTTTGTTGAAACTTGGTAGAAACAGTGGTATGGCATCAACAGGTGGAGTATATATAAAAGACAAAAAAATATTAAGTGGAGATACAACAGGATATTTAAGTGCAAGAATGGTTTTGGAAAACCCTGGTATAGATATAGGTGTTTTAGAAACTGCAAGAGGGGGAATAATAAAAAAAGGTCTAGGATATTTAGAATCTGATATTGCAATAATAACATCAATTTCAGAAGATCATATAGGCGTGGATGGAATAAAAAATTTAGATGAGCTTGCAGCTGTCAAAGCTATTACATTAAAAGCTCTTAAAAATAATGGAAAGGCAATAGTTCCATATAATAAACATATACTAAAATTTATAGATGAAAAAAGATATAAAGTATGTTATTTCTCAATAAAACCAATTTCCATATTAGAAAAAGACAATAACCCTAATATAGAATTAATTTTTTTGAAAGAAAATCATTTAATATATATTTTTGATGGTAAAGAGCATAATCTAGGAAACATTAAAAAAATAAATTTTTGTCATAATGGTATTTCTAAAAGTAATATAAAAAATATAATGTGTGCAGTAGCAGCATTAAAGGAATTTTATGAATTAGATGTTCTAATAGATGTAATAAACAAATTAGAATGTGATTTAAATACTAATAGCGGAAGGCAAAATATTTTAGATATAAAGGACTTTAAAGTAGTACTAGATTACGGACATAATCCTGAAGCATTTGAAGAGATATTTTCAATAGCAAAAGAATTAAAACACGAAAAGATAATATCTATAATAGCAGCACCTGGAGATAGAAAAGATAAATATATAAAAGAATTAGGGAGAATAGCTGCAAAGAATAGTAATAAAATAATTATAAGAGAACAGGATGATTTAAGAGAAAGAAAAGTAGGGGAAACAGCTAATTTATTAAAACAAGGGGCATTAAATAACAATTTTAAAGAAAAAGATATAGAAATAATATATAAAGAAGAGGATGCAATACTTGAATCATTAAATAAAGCAGAAAAAAATGATGTAATAATCTTGTTTACTCAGTGCTTAGATGTAATAATTCCAGTAATAAACAAGTATCTAAAAACTCAGGGACTAAATCAACTGGAAGTAAATGCAGACTTATTAAGTCATTAAAAATTAATTTAAGATGAGGCACATTCAAAAAAGAAAGTAATAAACTCATTAATATAGCAATATAAATGGGTTTATTACTTTTTACTTTAATCTATAGCATAGTATAGATTTTAAATCAGCGTATAACTTTGAGAAATATTGAAAACACATATTCTTTTTTTAGTTGAGAATTGAGAGTGTGAAATCTTTTTAGAAAGATTTCTAAAATAAAAAGTACTTTTTCAGAAAGTCTTTGACTTTCAACCATAATTGTAAATTGTCAAATCTCAATTCTCAATTAAAGAGTGGCATAGACACTTTTTTACAAGTAAGTTGAAGGTGTCAGCAATAATACTTGATTTTTATATGATATAAAATCATTTAGTATTATAGTATCAGAATCTATTTTTTTAGTATTAGACATGTAAGGAATGAATTTATCAACACCATCTATCATAGATAGGTTTATATTAAGGTTATAATTCATTGGGATAACTATATTTGCATTTATTTGGTTGCAAATAGTTGAAGCATGGTGTCCATCTATTGTAAAATTTCCACCTACAGGTATGCAGAGAATATTTATGTTTTCTAGAATTTTAAGAGAATCACTATCAAGAAGGTGTCCAAGATGTCCAAGGTGTGCAATTCTAAAATTATCAAAATTGAAAATAAAAATTCTATTTACGCCTCTTTTTTTTCCGGCATATTCATCATGAAAACTTTCAATACAATCTATTGAAATATCTTTAGAACTTAAACCATCTGAGTTTTGTATAATTGTGGATTCTTTAAGATTTTCGGGCATATAATCATTGTTAAAATGATTATGGCTTAATGTTATATAAGAAACATTATTCAATGAATCAACATAATCACATTTAAAGGGGTCTGTCAAAATACGTTTTCCCATAGACGTTTTTATAAAAAAGCAGGATTTTCCTACCCAAGTAATTTCCATTCTAACACTCCCTATATAAAAAATATTTATTCCATGTTTAGATACTCCAATACTACAATCTTCTACAAGTTGGAGAATAGATGTCCTTTAGGGTATAAGATTCGTAACCGCCCTAGATAAGTTCTTCTAAGATTTAGTTGGAAAGAGAGAGTTCTATTAAGCAAACTCTGACTAAAGCTAAGAATCACTTGATAATAGTAGTGCCCTTATTTAAAATCAATATGACTAAGTTTACATGGTTTATTATAAATATTAAAGAAATAATAAGTAAAATTCAGAAAATTGAATATAAATTCTTTGAATCACTTAAAATGAGAAAAAACGTGAGAATTCATCAATAAAATAGAGTTGAATCACAAAAAATAAAGTTATAATATTTAACTAAAGATCAAAGAAAGTCAATAACAAAGGAAGTGTTTTGATGGCAAGATTATCGGACATTATAGAGGAGTTTATAAAATCATTACTAAGTGATGATGGAGAGGCAATACAAATTCAAAGAAATGAATTAGCTAATAAATTTAGTTGTGCACCATCTCAGATAAACTATGTATTAACAACAAGATTTACTGTTGATAAAGGTTATATTATAGAGAGTAGAAGAGGCGGAGGAGGATGTATTGTTATAAAACAACTTAAATATGATGATAACAGTATATTAAAAAAAATAATTTTAGATAAAATTGGAGAGAGTATAACATACAATAATTCACTGGCTTTAATTGACGGTCTTTATGATTCAAATATTATAACAATTAGAGAAAGAGAAATAATAAAATCAGCAGTAAACCAAAGAATACTTGTATATTCTATTGATAAAAATATGCAGAGGGCTAAAATTTTAAAGTCTATTATTATGATAGTTTTATCATAACTTGATATTTAATAAGATAAAAAGGTAATAATTTCATATAGGGGTGATTTAAATGATGTGTGAAAGGTGTAATAAAAATAATGCAAATGTTCATATTGTTAAAGTTGTAAATGGGGTAAAAAATGAGATGAATTTATGTGAGAAATGTGCTAAGGAACAAGAAAGTTTATCATTTAACTTTGATGGAAATATAAGTACTACATTTAATTTCCAAAACTTGATAACAGGTATTATGGATTATATAAGTGAAAGTCCCTCTAGTATTACCCATAGTGATATGGTATGTGAAAATTGTGGGACTTCATATAGTGAATTTAAAAAGTCAGGTATCTTAGGCTGTAGTGAATGTTATAAGACATTTAGTAGTATTGTAAATCCTATGATTAGAAGGGTACAGAAAGATATTGAGCATGTTGGAAAATTGCCTGTAAAAAATGGAAAAGAACTTATTGAAAAGAAAAGATTATTGAAATTAAAAGAAGAATTACAACAAGCTATTTTGGTTGAAGAATATGAAAAGGCAGCAGAGCTAAGAGATAAAATAAATAAAATTAAAAAGGGTGAGTAAGGGGGAGTTTTATTATGAATAATTGGATTAATGGAAATACAGATTCAAACAATATAGTTCTTAGTAGTAGGGTAAGAATAGCAAGAAATTTAGATAAAGTTCCCTTTCCTCATAAGTTATCAGAAGATGAGAGTAAGGATGTTATATCAAAGGTTCAAGATGGTTTTTTTAAGGCAATAAAAGATAAAGAAAGCTTCGGGTTAATAAGTTTGGATGAAATATCAAAAGATGAAGTACAGTATTATGTTGAAAAACATGTAATAAGTAAAAAATTATCTGAAAATAAAAATGGAGCGTTTATTTTAAATAAAGATGAAACATTAAGTATCATGATAAATGAGGAAGATCATTTAAGAATACAAAGTATAACCTCAGGATTGAATATTAAAGAGGCATATGATGAAGCAAATAAAATAGATGATTTTCTGGAACAAAATTTAAATTATGGATTTGATGAAGAGATAGGTTATGTGACAGCATGTCCAACAAATTTAGGAACAGGATTAAGAGCGTCTGCTATGTTGCACTTGCCAGCAATTACTCTAAATAATGAAATGAATGGAGTTTTAAAAGCTTTAACCCAAATGGGAATGACAATAAGAGGCATTTACGGAGAGGGTTCTAAAGCAGAGGGCAATATTTATCAGGTATCAAATCAGATTACATTGGGTATCAGTGAAGAAGAAATAATAAGAAATTTACAGGGAACTGTTTCTCAAATAGTCAATCAGGAGATTAAAACAAGAGAGCTTGTAAATAATAAGTTTAAGTATGAATTAGAAGATAAAATATTCAGATCACTGGCAATACTAAAAAATTCTAGACTTTTGTCAATTGAAGAAGGTTTGGAATTATTATCAAATGTAAGATTAGGCGTAGAAATGGGCATAATAGAAAATATAACACAAAAGTTTTTAAATGAATTGTTAGTGGATTGTCAACCATCATCATTAAAAAGAATTCTTTGCAAAGACTTATCAAATAATGAAATAAATTTTCAAAGAGCAAAATTAGTTAGAGAAAGGTTTAATTAGGGGGTGTAACAGTATGGTTTTTGAAAGATTTACTGAAAGAGCGCAAAATGTTATTAGGTATGCTCAAGAGGATGCATTACAATTTAAACATGGGTATATAGGAACAGAGCATATTCTATCAGGGATATTAAAAGAAGAAGGAATAAGTAAAAATATATTAGCTTCAAGAGGAGTAACCTTGGGAGCAGTAAAAAAATTAATATATGAAATAGAGGGAGAGGGAGATATTGTATTAGGTAAAAGCGAAATCCCATTAACTCCTAGGACCAAAAGGATATTAGATTTAAGTTTATTAGAAGCTAGAAATCTAGGAAATAATTATATAAGCCCAGAGCATATACTACTTGCACTAATGAAAGAAACAGAGAGTATAGCATACACTATATTAAGAGGGTTATCTGTTGATTTTAATAGTTTAAGAAAAGAATTAATAGATAGTATATCATCTCAAGGAAATCCTAAAAGTAATGGCAATTCTAATAATGTTGGAGTTGACACACCGGTATTAAACCAATATGGAAGAGATTTAACAGAGTTTGCAAGAGAAGGTAAGCTAGATCCAGTAATAGGTAGAGATGATGAAACCCAAAGAGTTTTAGAAATATTATGTAGAAGAATAAAAAACAATCCTTGTTTTATTGGTGATCCAGGTGTTGGTAAAACAGCTATAGTTGAAGGGTTAGCGCAAAAAATAGTTGAAGGCAATATACCTGAGATATTAAAAAATAAAAGAGTTGTTACATTAGATATACCAGCACTACTTGCAGGAGCAAAATATAGAGGTGAATTTGAAGAAAGATTAAAGAAGATAATGGAAGAAATAAGAGAAGCAGAAAATGTAATGTTATTTATAGATGAAATTCATACAATAGTTAGAGCTGGTGGAGCAGAGGGAGCTATAGATGCATCAAATATTTTAAAACCTGCATTAGCAAGGGGAGAAATTCAATGTATAGGAGCTACAACTATAGAGGAGTATAGAAAATATATAGAAAAAGATTCTGCATTAGAAAGAAGATTTCAACCAGTAGAGGTAGGAGAACCGTCAAAAGATGAGGCCTTACAAATTTTAAAGGGTATAAGAGATAAATATGAGGCTCACCATGGAGTTAAGATAACAGATGATGCTTTATATGCAGCCGTAAACTTATCAGATAGATATATAACAGATAGATATTTGCCAGATAAAGCTATAGATTTAATTGATGAAGCTGCATCAAGGGTTAGAATTCAAAGTCTAACAGCACCGCCAGACTTAAAACAAATTGAAGAGGAAATAGATAAGGTTGCAAAAGAAAAAGAGGATGCAATAAACGTCCAGGATTATGAAAAGGCTGCAACTTTAAGAGATAAAGAAAAGGACTTAAAGATTAAGCTAGATAAGAATAAGAAAAATTGGAAAAGTGAAAATACAAAAAATGAGCAAGTAGTTACAGAAAAAGAGATTGCTGGAGTTGTTTCTAGATGGACTAAGGTTCCAGTTGAAAAATTAACAGAAACAGAATCACAAAGATTGTTAAATCTAGAGGAAATACTTCATAAACGAGTTGTAGGACAGGAAGAAGCAGTAAAGTCAATTTCAAGAGCTGTGAGAAGAGCAAGAGTAGGATTAAAGGATCCTGCTAGACCAATTGGATCATTTATATTTTTAGGACCTACTGGTGTTGGTAAGACAGAACTTTCAAAGGCATTAGCAGAAGCTATGTTTGGTGATGAAAGTAGTATGATAAGAGTAGATATGTCAGAATATATGGAGAAACATTCAGTGTCTAGGCTTATAGGTTCACCTCCAGGATATGTTGGGTTTGATGATGGAGGACAATTGACAGAAAAGGTAAGGCGCAATCCATATTCTGTGATATTATTCGATGAAATAGAAAAAGCACATCCAGATGTATTTAATATTTTATTGCAAATTCTAGAAGATGGAAGACTTACAGATGGAAAAGGTAAAACTATTAATTTTAAAAATACTATAATCATAATGACATCTAATACAGGAGCATCAACTATAAATAAACAAAAAACAATGGGATTTACAGTTAATTCTAAGAATAATGAAAATGAATATGAAAAAATGAAAAATAACATTATGGAAGAGCTAAAACATAGCTTCAGGCCAGAATTTTTAAATAGAATAGATGATATAATAGTATTCCATCAATTACAACAAAATGATATTAAGGAAATAGTTAAGCTAATGTTAAATTCAGTATCCTCTAGATTACAAAGTAAGGACATATATGTTTCCTTTAATGAAGATGCTGAAGCTTTATTGGCGAAAGAAGGTTTTGACATAACATATGGAGCAAGACCTTTAAGAAGAGCAATAACAAAAATTGTAGAAGATAAGCTTAGTGAAGAAATATTAAGAGGAAATATTAATATTGGGGATATAATACAAGGAACAGTTGAGGAAAATAAATTAGTATTTACTAAGTTATCTGAAAAAAAATAATAGACCACAGATTCCAAGTATATTTGATATAAGACAAATAGTTAAAAGTCATTCATGTTTGCACTATGAGTGACTTTTGACGATAAAGTATTATGTAAAATAAATAAGAATTTTGATACATTATTTGTTTAAAAATGACTAAATAAAAAGATCATCACTAGTTATAATTATAACTAGTGATGATCTTTTTATTTTTAATCAAATTGATATTATTATCTATACGTTCCTTTAAGTAATTTTTTTTCTCTGTTACTAAATCAGAATTAGTAATAGAATCACTTACAGTAGAAGGCATATTAATTAAAAAATCATTTATATCTTTATAGTCTAAATTACATTTAAAATCTATTATGTTAGATGTAATTTTATCAAAGGTAACACCTATAAATAGATTTTTGCAATTATCTTCAGATTTTTTCAGATTTAAATCATATAGTAGTCCTTGAACATAGTAAGTGGTGGTATCTTTAGAAATTTCTTTATCTAAAATCAAGAAATCTGATATTATTTTATCTGAATCATTAGTTATTTTAGGAGATAAATAATGATTTAATATGTAGGTTTGTAGTTCAGAACCTTTGTTTAAAAATTCATATGCAAAGTTAGTCTTAGTTACCAAGTCTGTAACATCATTCATATTAGCATCGAAAATAGAATAAGAGGTGTTATCATAGGATGTTTTTGAACCACTAATATTACCCATATAAGTATAAGTTACAAAGAATTTTTTATCAGGAATTTTCATTGAATATGTTTTTTCATAATCAAATGCATTTAATTCAACATTATCTATATCATAATTTTCATCTTTTATACCATAAAAGAAAAGTATATCATCTTTAGAAGTCGGCATAGATATAGATTTAAAATTACTATTAGAAAATTCTATAGATATGATTCTATAAGTTGAATCAATAGGACTACGTTTTAAATAAGCTGCTCCTATTGAGTTTCTATCTTTTTCTAATAATAAAAATTTAATATTATCTACATTTACAATTTCCTTTATTTCTATATCAGTATATTTAAATGGCATTGATACTTTGGTATCCAAATAATTTATTATGTGGTCTTTTAACAAGGTATCGTCATTTGGAATATTATAAGTAGATTTATATATGAATATTCCTAGTAAAAGTATTAAAAAGGTAAATGAAATAACTATATAAGTAAAAAACTTGTTTTTTTTGGTCATGTAAAGCAATCCCCCTAGGTTAATTATATATATTTATTGAAAAGCAAATAAAGTAACTTTAAAATAATAGTGGTAGACTAAATAAATGTATTTAAACTTATTATATCCTGAAAAATTAGGATATAATATGACAATCTATATTAATTATATTTTAAAATTATATGTATGGGAACCTATAATTATGTATACATATAATAATTATACAAAAAACAAACTGGTATAGACATCTATATATGAATGTAATATAATAAATTTAGGAGGAGTATTTTATGATAGATAAAAGAAGTCCAATTCCGGTATATTATCAATTAAAAGAGGATATAAAAAGAAAAATATCAGAAGGTGTATGGAAAGTAGGACAATGTATAGATAGTGAAAGAGAACTTTCTGAGGGATATCAAGTATCTAGGATGACAATACGTCAGGCATTAGGAGAATTGGTTCATGAAGGGATCTTAGTAAAAGAAAAAGGAAAAGGAACTTTTGTTTGTGAACCTAAGGTAAAACAGACTGATATGATGAGTTTTTCCGATATAGTAGATAAGTTAGGGATGAAGTTAGAAACTAAGATTTTATCTTTTGAAAGAGTAATAACTCCTGAGGAAATGGAAGATATTTTTCCATTTGAACATGTTTATAAAATTAATAGAATGAGAATAGTAGAAAATGAGAGAGTTGCTAATGAAATAGTATATATACCTTGTGACTACTGTGGATATATAGATGAGGAAATGGTAAAAGATTCTTTATTCAAGGTGCTAAGTAAGTTTGGATATGAGATAAAATATGCTGAATCTTCAATTCAGTCAGTTATTATGGATGAAGAGTATATGAAGTTATTTAATCTAGATAAGGAAGTTCCATTATTAAAATGTGTAAATAAGAGTAAAGATGTTAATGATAAGGTCATTTACTTAGAAGAAGCTATTTATAGAAGTGATAAATATATTTTAGAAGTTAATATTTCTAGACGAGAGGGGATCATTCGATGAATATTATAATTGAAAAAAATTATGAAGCAATGAGTAAGAAAGCAGCAGAAATATTTAGTGAATTCATAGAAAACAAACCTGATTGTATTTTAGGTCTTGCTACTGGAGGAACACCTGTAGAAATGTATAAAAATTTAATTAGAATGAATAAAGAGGGAAAAGTTGATTTCTCAAAAGTTAATTCTATAAATTTAGACGAATACAGAGGATTATCAGGAGACCACGATCAAAGTTATAGATATTTTATGAATACCAATTTATTTAATAATATAAATATAAATAAAGCTAATACTTTTGTTCCAAATGGATTAGCTAAGGATATAGAAGAAGAGTGTAAAAATTATGATGAGAGAATAGAGCAGATTGGTGGAATAGACCTTCAACTATTAGGAATAGGAAATAATGGACATATAGGTTTTAATGAACCAGCAGAGTTTCTTAATACTAAAACTCACTTAACTCACTTAACAGAAGATACAATACAATCTAATGCAAGATTTTTTGATAAAATAGAAGATGTACCAACAGAAGCTATAACTATGGGACTTGGTGGAATTATGAAGGCTAAAAGAATAGTTTTAATAGCTAGTGGAGAAGGAAAAGCAAATATAATATCAAAAATTTTAGAAGGAAAAATAACTACAGATATTCCTGCAACATTACTTCAAGTACATCCAGATGTTACAATTATAGTAGATGAGGCAGCAGCTAAATTAATAAAACAGCCATAAATAAGGGCTGTTTTTTATATTTATAGATTTTTTAATGCAAATATGTATAATATTTGAAATATAGGATATAAAAATAAAACACTTAACAAATGATGTTAGGTGTTTTTGTTTAGAAAATTCAGCATATATTTTTACAGTATGGATATAAATATTAAATAATAGAAAGTTATTTCACAAATTTTCGATAATATAATGTATAATTATTTTTTGATAACATTTATTTTGGAGTGATTTTTTTGGCAAAAATAAAAAGTGTATTTATATGTCAACAATGTGGTTATGAATCTCCTAAATGGGTAGGAAAATGCCCATCATGTAGTTCATGGAATAGCCTTGTTGAAGAACAAAAAATACCATCGAATATATCAAATTCAACTTTTAATAAAGGATATGCTTCCTCTTCGCAAAAACCTAGAAGTATAAAAGAAATTAAATCAGGAGAGGCAGAGCGTCTTGACACAGGAATAAGTGAGCTAAATAGAGTCTTGGGTGGGGGACTTGTTAAGGGATCATTAACACTTATATCGGGTGATCCAGGAATAGGTAAATCTACGTTACTATTACAAACAGCTAATAATATATCTAAAAAGTATGGGAAAGTTTTATATGTATCTGGAGAAGAGTCTGAGGAGCAAATAAAGATTAGAGGAGATAGACTAGGTGCAATATGTGATGATTTATACATAGTGGCTGAAACTAACCTAGATAATATAGATGTTCATATAGAAAATATGAATCCAAGCTTTGTAATAATAGACTCCATACAAACACTATTTAAAGCTACAGTTACGTCAGCTCCAGGTAGTGTATCCCAAGTTAGGGAATGCTCAAATGAACTTATGAGAATGGCGAAAACTAAGAATATACCATTTTTTATAGTTGCACATGTAACGAAGCAGGGAGAGCTTGCAGGACCTAGAGTTTTAGAACATATGGTTGATACTGTTTTATATTTTGAGGGAGAACGATCAGAAGAATTTAGGATACTTAGAACTATAAAAAATCGTTTTGGAACGACAAGTGAAATTGGAGTTTTTGAGATGAGACAAGAAGGGTTAATGGAAGTATATGATCCTTCAAAAATATTTTTAGAGGATACAAATTATAACCAAGAGGGTTCCATTATAGTTGGAATCATGGAAGGAAGCAGACCTATATTAGTTGAAGTGCAGGCATTAGTTACTGAAACTAAGTCATATAACCCTCGAAGAACAGCAGTGGGTATAGATGTACAAAGATTAAATCTTATTTTAGCAGTTTTAGAAAAAAAGTTAAAAATACCTTTTTATAATTGTGATGTTTACGTTAATGTAGTTGGCGGATTAAATCTTCAAGGAACAATGGGAGATTTAGGAGTTGCATTGGCGTTAATATCTAGTGCTAAAGGTAGTTGTTTTAATATGGAAAAAATAATTGCAATTGGTGAGATTGGACTAACAGGAGAAATAAGACCTGTAATTTCTTGTGAGAGAATAGTAAATGAAGCTAGTAAAATGGGCTTAAACAATATAATTATTCCCCAAAGGAATATAGAAAAAGTAAACGTTAAAGGATTGAACTTACTTGGGATAAAATCTTTAAAAGAAGCTTTAGGAAAAATATTTTAGAAAAGGAGGGCATGTGGGTGAGAATAGAAAAAGATAAAGAACTAAAAGGTATACTTAAAATAATGGGACCAGGAACTCAACTTAGAGATGGTTTAGAAAATATATTAAGAGCAAAAACGGGCGGTCTTATAGTATTAGGCGATAGTGAAGAGATTCTAAAGATAGTTGATGGTGGGTTTGGAATAAATGCAGAATACACACCATCATATGTATATGAATTGGCAAAGATGGATGGTTCTATAGTTGTTAGTTCTGATTTTAAAAGGATAATAAGAGCTAATGCTCAACTTATACCAGATTCATCAATACCTACTTATGAGACAGGAACAAGACATAGAACAGCAAATAGAGTAGCAAAGCAAACAGGAGTTATAGTAGTAGCAATATCACAAAGAAGGAACATAATAACGGTTTACAAAGGCGATATAAAGTATGTTTTAAGGGATAGCAGTGTAATAATAGACAAAGCAAATCAAGCAGTTCAGACATTAGAAAGATATGTTACTGTACTTGATAGGGTTATTAGTAATTTAAACTTATTGGAGTTTCAGGACTTGTCTACATTGTTTGATGTTATAACAGCAATTCAAAGAACTGAGATGGTAATGAGAATAGTTTCAGAGATAGAAAGATATATATGTGAACTTGGTAATGAGGGAAGACTTATATCCATGCAATTAAATGAACTTGTAAAATTTATAGAACAGGATGGAATACTCTTATTAAGAGATTATTGCAAGTCCGATATGGATCATGTGGAAATATATGAAAATATTCAAAAACTTACTCAGGAAGAATTGCTTAATTTAGAGTTAATATCTAAGCTAATAGGGTATTCAGCAGTACCACTAATAGACACATTAATATCTCCAAGAGGATATAGATTACTTAATAAAGTACCGAGAATTCCAACCGGTGTTATAGAAAATTTGGTTAAACATTTTAAAGAATTAAAGGCTGTTTTAGAAGCAAGTTATGATGAACTAGATCAAGTAGAGGGAATTGGAGAAGCAAGAGCAAAGGCTATAAAAAATGGTTTAAGAAGAATAAAAGAACAGGTAGTATTAGATAAGCATATATAAAAGTAAAAAACACTATCGGACAAAAATGAAAAACGTCTCGATAGTGTTTAGTTTATATAACAATGATTTAAAATTAATTATCTAAAAGTATATTTTCCTAAAGTATTCATTTTGTCGTATTCTTTTAAGAGTATATCATAAAGATTTAAATCTAAGCTATTACATAGGGAAGTTATGTAAAACATGTGATTTCCAATCTCTCTCTCTAAAACATCCCTACAGTTGTCACAGAGTTGACCTTCAAGATGTTTTTTTAAACATTCATTTAAAGCACTAATGTCATCGTCAGAGGTAGGGAGGCATTGCTTTTCAGCATTTATTTTTACACAGCCACAATTAGTAACAGATTTTGCTACAGCTCTATTTATTCTGGACTGAGAATCCTGCATTTTAGTTAAGATATCCAAGATACTCTTATGTCTTAATAGAGACTCATCTACACAATTTTGAAAGTCATCAAAAATAAAATCCTTCATAAGTCTCACTCCTTTTAATAAAATTTACCCCATTAAGCATTAATATAATTATAGTATTTTTATCCATAAATGTAAATGTGAGAATTGAGTTGCCTCCCCATGGATATATATTAAAATAAAGCTAATAATTTGAATAGGGGGTATAATATTATTAGTTTTTGGTAAAAAGATTATTAACAAAACTTATGAATGTTGCAATGTTATAATTATTAAGATATTATTTAAGATAAGGATTTTAATACTATTTATTGGAAAAAATTATAGGAGGTGATTAATTTTGCTAAAAAAAGTATTAAGAATTCTATTTTCGATAGTGGGAGCATCACTAGGTTATATTTTAAGCACATCTTTTCTAAAATTAAAACAGTTTGATTTTGTTAATAATAGTACTGTTAAAATAATTATCTTTTATTTATTATCTTGTTTAATTTTTGGACTTATAACTTTTATTATATTCCCTAGTGTTTATTCTATGATAAGAAAATTCTTGGATTCCGTAGAAAAACATATGCAAAAGCTAACAGCGGTAGAATTATTATTTGGAGCAGGCGGAGCTATAATAGCACTAATTATATCTTCAATGCTTGGAAGTATATTAACTAGCATGATACCTAAAATAGGTACTTTAATATATGCATGTTTAAATGTTATAGCAGCTATATTAGGTGCAGATCTTGCCATTAAAAAGAAAGATGAAATTTTCGGTATATTTGGTAGCATAAAAAAGGCTAGTGCTAGTAAGGAAAAGAAAAATAAGGGTGTTAATAAATCTACGTCAAAGGTTTTAGATACATCTGTGATTATAGATGGCAGAATATTTGATTTATGCCAAACAGGATTTATTGAGGGAACACTTGTTATACCTCACTTTGTACTAGATGAGCTTAGACACATATCCGATTCTTCAGATTCATTAAAGAGAAATAGAGGAAGACGAGGTCTTGATATACTAAATAAAATTCAAAAAGAATTAAATGTAGAAGTTGAAATAACTGAGAAAGATTTTCCGGATATTGCGGAGGTTGACAGTAAACTTCTAAAGCTTGCGCAAACTCTTAATGGAAAAGTAATAACAAATGACTACAATTTAAATAAAGTTGCAGAATTTCAAGGAGTTCCTGTTTTAAACATAAATGAATTAGCTAATGCAATTAAATCAGTGGTGTTGCCAGGAGAAGAAATGCTTATACAAATTATAAAAGATGGTAAAGAATCAGGTCAGGGTATTTCTTATTTAGAGGATGGCACTATGATTGTTGTTGAAGGCGGAAGAAAATATATAGGTCAAAATATAGAGGTTATAGTAACATCGGTTCTTCAAACTCCAGCTGGAAGAATGATTTTCGCAAAGAAAAAAGAGTAGGCGTAAATCAATGATTAAGAATTCTGTTGTTATTGTAGCAGGTGGAAAAGGAACTAGAATGGGAGAAGAAATATCAAAACAATTTTTAGAAATAGATCAAAACCCCATTCTGTACTATACAATAAAGGCCTTTGAAGATTGTAACGAAATAGATGAAATAATTGTAGTTATTGGTGAAAATGATATTAATTATTTTAACAATAATATCAAGGATATTTATAAGTTTAAGAAGCTTAACAAAGTAGTATATGGAGGAAAAGAAAGACAAAACTCAGTATACAATGGATTAAAAGCATGTGAAAATTGTGAGATAGTCTTGATACATGACGGTGCGAGACCATTTGTAAGCAGAAATATAATAAAAAAAGGTATAGAATTTGCAAAAAAATATGGTGCTAGTGCATGTGGAGTTATGCCTAAGGATACAATAAAAGTTAAAGATAAAAATGGGTTATCAATAAATACTTTAAAAAGAAGTGAATTAGTTGCAGTTCAAACACCTCAATGTTTTAAGTATGAATTAATAATGAAAGCCCATGATTATATACAAGATAATGATATACAAGTAACAGATGATACAATGGCAGTAGAGCTATTGGGAAAAACAGTATATTTATATGAAGGTGATTACACCAATATAAAAATTACAACGCCAGAAGATTTAATTTTAGCAAACTATTTAGTTAAATAAGATGTGATGAATATAAACCTATAGAGAGAGTGTTATAAAAATATATATTTTTATAACACTCTATTTTTAATATACAGGAAAGTATAAAAAAATTTAATACCAAAGTGTTGATAAAACCTAGGATTAAACATATCTTTAATTTGTGACAAGTTGCAAGTGACAAATTAATGATGAAATCTTCTTAAAAATAGTGTAGCCACTTTTCATCAACTGAATGAAGAGTCGCTCTATAAATTGCTTCATATGACTATGAAGAATCTAAAACGATTAAATGGTTGATTTTTCTGAATAATGTTATAATATAAACATAAAAGTTTAAATTTTATTATAAATGGGGTAGTGTTACTACTAAATATATTTTTGGAGGGTATTATGAAATTAACAAACATGTTTTTAGGAACACTTAGAGAAGCACCAGCAGAGGCGACTAAGGATGCAGAAAGCTATAAACTTATGCTAAGGGGTGGAATAATAAGAAAACATAACCAAGGAGAATACAACCTTTTACCTTTAGGTATGGATGTATATGATAATTTAATAGATATAATAAGTAATGGCTTTAATAATCAAGGGTTCTTAAGAAGTGAATCAGAAATAGAAGATTTATCTATAGATATAAAAACATATAAACAATTTCCTATGGGTTTTTATTCTGTTAAAGATGAAAGTACAAATGAAAAACCTAAATACGGACTTATGAAATCAAAAAAATTTAAAAACATACAAGGTTTTAGTTTACATAGAGATCTAGAAGAATTAGATAAAGAATATAAAAATATGGAGTGTGAATTTAATACTATATTTAATCAATTAAATATACCTAATGAATTGGTATTTGGATATTGTTATGATGGTGAGGAGTCGAAAAAAATAATAACAAAATGCGAATTAGGTGACGAACTTGTGGTTGAGTGCACGTGCTGTAATTATAAAGCTTCTATGGACTCAGCAGATTCATTAATAGATGACTCAGATGAAAAAGAAAAGGATACTAATATAATTTATACACCAAATATAAAGAGTATAGATGACTTAGCAAATTTCTTTAAAATATCTTCTGAAAACATAGTTAAAACATTAATATATAAATTACAAGATGAGGTAATAGCAGTTCTTATAAGGGGCCACAGAGAGTTAGATGAAAATAAACTTAAAAAATTTTTAAAATCGAGTAAAATTGAAATGGCAGATGTTGATGTAGTTGAAAATGCTACTAATGCAGATGTAGGTTTTGCTGGACCTATAGGAATAGAGGTAAACAGAATTTTAGTTGATAAAGAAGTAACTAAGATGACTAATTTTATAGTGGGTGCTAACAAAACAGATCACCATATTAAAAATGTAAATTATGGAAAAGATTTTAAGGGCGAAGTTGGAAACTTTAGAAAAATAGTAGACTATGATAAATGTCCTAAATGTGGCAATAATATTAGTATAAAACCTTGTTTTACACTTGCCACATTGAAGAAATCTAAGGATAGCAAAATATTAAGTTATGATGAGGAAGATGGAAAAACAACAAATCCATATATAGCAAGTTATAAAATTGGAGTAACAAGAAATATGGCTATTACAGCAGAATATAATAGAGATGAAAATGGAATTAAATGGCCAGTGTCTGTAACACCATATCATGTTGTTGTAGTTGTGGCGGTGGGTAAAAATCAACAACAAATAACTGAAGGAGAAAAAATTTATAAATCTCTTTTGCAAAAAGGTATAAGAGTTTTATTTGATGATAGAGAAGATAGAGCTGGTGCTAAATTTAAAGATTGTGATTTAATTGGTTCCCCATTTAGAATAACAGTAGGCAAAAAAATATCAGAAGGATTAGTTGAATTAAAGAAGAGAACAGATGATGATTTTTCTGTTGTAACTATTGATGATGCTATAGAAACAATATGTAAAAATTTTAATAATTAATAAGTTATGGTCAATAATCATAGAATGTTGGCATGAAAATCAAGTTAGTTAAAGTTTTAATATAAATTTTAAAAAATGTATAAACAAAAAAACAATAATTATCAATATAATGATTAATCGACACGGTTATTTTACCATGATATAATATTGGTATTGTTTAAGATAAGACACATTCAAAAAATTATCGAATTTAAAATGAAATTTATAAAGTTTTAAATAACAGGGAGTAGTAAGATGATAAAAATATATAATACTTTAACAAAGAAAAAAGAAGAATTTAAACCATTAGTTCATGGGGAAGTTAAAATGTACGTGTGCGGACCTACTGTATATAACTTTTTCCATATAGGAAATGCAAGGACATTCATAGTTTTTGATACTATAAGAAAATATTTTGAGTATAGAGGTTATGAGGTTAAATTCATTCAAAACTTTACAGATATAGATGATAAAATGATAAATAAAGCCAATGACGAAGGTATAACTGTTAAAGAATTAGGCGATAGATATATTAGTGAATATTATGAAGATGCAGATAATCTTCTGATAAAAAGGGCGACAGTTAATCCAAGAGCAACGGAATTTATAAAACCAATAATAGAATTTGTTGAAGAATTAATAAATAAGGGATTTGCATATGAAGTCAACGGGGATGTTTACTTTAGTACTAAAAAATTTGAAGAGTACGGAAAGTTATCAGGACAAAATTTAGATGATCTTCAAGCAGGTGCTAGAATAAATATTGATGAAAGAAAAAATGATCCAATGGATTTTGCTGTTTGGAAAGCACAAAAACCAGGTGAACCAGCATGGGAAAGTCCATGGGGAATGGGAAGACCAGGATGGCATATAGAGTGTTCATGTATGGCTCATGATCTATTAGGAGAAACAATAGATATACATGCAGGCGGATCAGATTTAGTGTTTCCACATCATGAAAACGAAATAGCTCAAAGTGAAGCAAGAAATGGTAAACAATTTGCAAACTATTGGATACATGGTGCATTTGTTAATGTAAATAATCAAAAGATGTCTAAGTCTTTAAATAACTTCTTTACAGCAAGAGAGGTTTTAGAAAAGTATGATGCTGAGATTATAAGATTTTTATTATTATCCGGTCACTACAGAACACAATTAAACTTCAGCGAGGAACTTTTAGATTCAGCTAAAGCCTCTATGGAAAGATTATATAATGCTATATATAACCTAGAGAGTTTAGAAAAAGAAGTTAGGATAGAGCAATGTACAGAAGGTGAAAAGGAATATATAGAGCAATTAGCATCATATAGAGAAAAATATATAGAAAAAATGGATGATGATTTCAATACAGCAGATGCAATATCTGTAATTTTTGATTTAGTTAGAGATACAAACTCTAATATAAATGGGGAATCATCTAAAGAAGTCGTTAAGTTTGCACTAGGTCTTATAAGAGAGTTTGGAAGACCTCTTAGTATATTACAAAAAGTTAAAGAAGATAATTTAGAAGATGAGATAGAAAAATTAATAGAACAAAGACAACAAGCTAGAAAAAACAGAGACTGGGCTTTGTCCGATAAAATAAGGGATGAATTGAAGTCTAAAAATATAGTTCTAGAAGATACACCTCAAGGGGTGAGATGGAAAAAGATTGATTAAGATATGGTTAAGATATTATGAGTAATATATATTGTAAAGATAAGATTATAATTATAAAATAAAAGAGAGGGTTAAACTCTCTTTTTTTATTATATCTTTTAAAATGATATAATAAAAGGCACATTCAAAAAATAATAGACCAGTATGCTTGTCTATTTTCTGTCATACTGCGTCAGCAAATTCAGCTAATAGCATAACTATTAACTGAATTTACTTCCTTGTTTGACACAAAATATACGACGTATCTTTGGTCTATTATTTCCTTTCATGTGCCTAAAAACTAAATTAAGATAAAGGAGTTCAACTTATGATAGATATTTTGAATTTTAAAATATGCTCTAAACAAGAAGCTAATCAATTTAATCCAATTAGCTTAGCATTTATTGGTGATGCTGTTTATGAGTTATATGTAAGAAGTTATATATTGAATAAAAAGGGGAAATTATCAGCTCATAAATTACATATTAAAGCAATAAATTTTGTTAAAGCTAAGGCTCAGAGTGATATAATGCTAACTTTAGAAGAATTGCTTAATGAAGAAGAAGTAGCTGTTTACAAAAGAGGAAGAAATGCTAAATGTCATAGTGTTCCTAAAAATGCAGACGTGAGGGACTATAGAGTTGCGACGGGATTTGAATGCTTGATGGGATATTTATACATAACAAATCAAAGAGAGAGACTTGTAGAATTGTTAGAAAAATCTATTTCTATAAGGGAGGAATAAATATATGGAACAAAAAGTTAAACTTTTACAATACACACCAGAACCAGAAAAATTAATCGCATCAGCAGCAAAACTATGTTATAGCGCAGTTGGTATAGAAGATATAAATGAAAAATTAACGTCTGAAAGCACAGAAAAATTTCTTAATATGCTTATGTCTTATGGACATGAATCTCCTATTGAACATGTATCATTTACGTTTGCCATTGAAGGAGTTTCAAGAAGTTTAACTCACCAATTAGTTAGGCATAGAATTGCATCATATTCGCAACAAAGTCAAAGGTATGTTAGATTAAATCAGTTTGAATATGTGATGCCTCCATCAATAGAGAATGATAAAGAAGCAAAGAAAGTTTTTATAGATTCAATGGAGCAATGCCAAAAGTCATATGATATACTAGTGGAAAAACTTAAGGGTAAGAATATTGAAAATGGTATTGATGAAAGAGTTGCTGAGAAAAAAGCTATAGAGGATGCTCGATATGTATTTCCTAATGCATGTGAAACAAAAGTTGTATTTACGATGAATGCAAGAACATTAATGAACTTCTTTAGACATAGATGTTGCGATAGAGCTCAATGGGAAATAAGAGTTTTAGCAGAAAAGATGTTAGTTGAAGTTAAAAAGGTTGCACCTACATTATTTAAATATGCTGGACCAAGCTGCGTTAATTCTAAATGTCCAGAAGGGTCTATGACTTGTGGTAAAATGCTTGAAGTAAGAAAGAAATATATGAATTTATAAGGAGAATTAATATGTCAAAAGGAAAAGTTGAAAAGAATAGAACAACACATAAAAATGAAAAAGAATTTGAAACAGAAAGAGAAGATGTAGTTCAAGGAAGAAATGCAGTTATAGAAGCATTAAAATCAAGCACTACAATAGATCAAATATTAATTGCAAAGGGAAATAAAGAGGGATCCATAAATAAAATTTTAGCAATGGCTAAAGAAAAAAAATTAGTTGTAAAAGAAGTAGATAAGAAAAAATTGGATATTATGACTAATGATGGAGTTCATCAAGGGGTTGTTGCAATAATAACACCGTATAAATATTATGAGGTTGAAGATATTGTTAAATATGCTGAAAAGAAAAATGAAAAACCGTTCATAGTTATCTTAGATGAAATTGAAGATCCACATAACTTGGGGTCAATAATTAGAACAGCAGAGTTATGTGGTGTTCATGGTATTATAATTCCTAAAAGAAGAAATGTTGGAGTTACTGCCACGGTATATAAAACATCTGTAGGTGCAGTAGAACATATGAGAATAGCAAAAGTAACAAACATAAACTCTGTTATAGAAGACTTGAAAGAAAAGGGAATATGGATTTATGGAGCTGATATAGCTGGAAAAAGCTTTAGTTATGAAGTAAACTTCAGTGGAGGTGTTGCCTTAATTATAGGTAATGAAGGTAAGGGAATGTCAAAACTAACTAAGGATAAATGTGATGTGTTAGTAAAGATACCTATGGTAGGACAAATAAATTCTTTAAATGCCTCTGTTGCAGGTGGTATCATGATGTATGAAGTATTGAAGTCAAGATTATAGGGTGAATTTTGAAAGTTATATTTGTTGATGGATATAATGTAATAAATCATTGGCCAGATCTTAATAAAATAAAAGATTACAGTTATGAATCCGCTAGAGTAAAATTAATAGAAAGGTTACAAAACTATTCTAGTTATATAGGGTGTAAAATTTTTCTAGTATTTGATGCACATAAAGTTGAAGGAAGTATAGAGAAAAAAGAGAAAAGCGGAGAAGTTACAGTTGTCTTTACTAAAGATGGTGAAACGGCTGATTCATTTATTGAAAGATATGTAAATAACATTGGAAGAAAAACAGAAGTAATAGTAGTTACATCTGATTCATTAGAGCAACAGGTTACATTTCAAAGAGGGGCAATAAGAATGTCATCCATAGAATTTTATTATGAAATGAAAGAGATTGAAGGAAAAATAAGTAAAAAAACAGAAGTTTATGAAGTTAAAAATAAAAATTTGTTGGAAGACAACATTAATGATAATATTTTGGAAAAACTTGAGAAGATACGTAGAAGCCATTGATTTAGCTTGACCTATAAATTTATGCTAGTCTATAATGAAGTAGTATGACGTATTAAATTGGAGGGGATGCAATGGAAAACAGGGGGAGCAATTTAAACGTATTTGAGGGTAAACTAGACGAAGAAGTTGTTGTTGAGGCAAAGAGTGGAAACATAAGAGCACAAGAATACCTAATAAACAAGTATGAAAATTTTGTTAAAGCAAAGGCTAAATCTTATTTTCTTATAGGAGCTGATAAGGAGGACATATACCAAGAGGGTATGATTGGGCTTTATAAAGCTATAAGAGATTTTAAACCAGACAAATTGTCATCCTTTAAAGCATTTGCAGAATTGTGTGTAACAAGGCAGATAATAACAGCTATAAAAACTGCTACTCGCCAAAAACATATTCCTCTAAATACATATGTATCTCTCAATAAGCCTATATACGAAGATGAATCTGATAGAACATTATTAGATGTTTTAGCTGGTATAAAGGTGGCAGATCCTGAGGAAATGGTTATTGGAAAAGAAGAAATGGATAATATAGAAAAAGAGATAAGTCAGGTACTGTCAGGATTAGAAATGGAAGTTCTCATGTCATACCTTGATGGTAAATCTTATCAAGAAATAGCTTGTGATTTAGATAGACATGCAAAATCTATAGATAATGCATTACAAAGAGTGAAAAGAAAGCTTGAAAAGTGTTTAAATAACAGAACATAAACCATAGTAAAAATTATTAAAAAGTATTGACAAAATTTAAAAAAGAAATTACACTTAATGTGTATTATTAAAAGGTATGTAATATAGCGAGTAATGAATTGCTCGCTATATTTTAATAGTTGCTCATGTAGCTCAGTAGGTAGAGCGTCACCTTGGTAAGGTGGAGGTCGCCGGTTCAAACCCGGTCGTGGGCTCCAAGAAATGGAAAATACAAAACACCAGGCAGTGTTTACTGCAACGTTAAATATAAGGAGGAATTTATAATGGCAAAGGCAAAATTCGAGAGAACAAAACCTCACGTTAACATTGGAACAATAGGTCACGTAGACCACGGTAAGACAACACTAACAGCAGCTATAACATCAGTATTAGCAAACAGAGGATTCGCTGAAGCTTTCAAATACGATGAAATAGATAAGGCTCCAGAAGAAAAAGAAAGAGGAATCACAATAAACACAGCTCACGTTGAGTATGAGACAGAAAATAGACACTATGCACACGTTGACTGTCCAGGACATGCTGACTATGTAAAGAACATGATAACAGGAGCAGCACAAATGGAT
>NZ_FOKI01000083.1 GCF_900111985.1 Clostridium frigidicarnis | reverse complement strand
TAATATGGCCCAGTGGCTCAGTTGGTTAGAGTGCCGGCCTGTCACGCCGGAGGTCGAGGGTTCGAGTCCCTTCTGGGTCGCCAAATTTAAGCTGACATTGTTAGCAAAAACCTTAGCATTAGCTAAGGTTTTTTCGTTTTTCAGACTATATTAAGGCATATTCAAAAAATAACAAGTCATTATGTAAAAAGAGGTACTAATTAAAATAATTTAAGTAATTATTTTAATTAGTATCTCTTTTTTAAGTTTAAAATTGAAAGGTGAGAGTTGAGAGTCAAGGATGAAATCTTCTTAAAAAGATTTCTAAAATAAAAAATATTTTTTAAGAAAGCCTGTGGCTTTCCACTCTCAACTTTCCACTAAAAAAGTGACTACGCCACTTTTTTAAGTTGATTGTATTTTTTTTAAGTTATTTTGAATTCTTATATCTTCACCATAAAATTTAGAAATATCAAAATTACCAAGCAATCTTGATGTTATTCTCTCAGAATAAGTTTGGAGCAATTGTTCTAAAGTGAGATTGGTGGAGATAAGCATTCTCTTTTTTATTAATAGTTTTTTATTTAGTAAATTAAAAAGTTCGATTTTAGAAAAATCATTTATATTTTCACTTCCTAAATCATCAATTATAAGTAAATCACAGTTATATATTAAATCTTCAAGAGAAGGTTCATTATTATACCTTATAGTTCTTAAATCTGATATTAATTCTTCAGCAGTTCTATATACAACTAAAAAACCTTTATCTAATAATTCTTTTGCAATACAGTGGGTTAAAAAGGTTTTTCCAGTACCAGATGTGCCATAAAATAATATGTTTTCGTTGGAAAATTTAAAGTTATCCACATATGCAACGGATTTAGTGCGTATATTTTCCATGTTTTTTCTAGGTGAATACTTTTCTTTTCCTACAAGATATGATTTAAAAATCGATAAATCAAAATTTGAAAAGTTTTCATATTTTAAAACATCACTTAATCTAGAATCTTTATAATAGAAATTCACAAGTTTTTGCTTGAAGCAAGAACATTTTTTAGTTACTATAAACCCGGTATCCTTACATTTTGTACATCTATAATGCAAATCTAAGTAATCAGGAGAAAATCCATGGGATACTAATAATTCAGCTTTCATTACTCTAAGATCCGTTATTGCTTTTCGTATTCTTTTAAATTCAGCTTCTTTATTGTTAATATCTTTGAATGAAATCATAGCGAGTTCAACAGAAAGTTTTCCTATTTTTCTTTCAAGATTTATTATTTCAGGATACTGTTCTTCTATCTCTTTTCTTCTTGTTTTTAATGAACTGGCTTCAATTTTACGAATATTTTCGTATAATTTAAGTATTTGTTCTTGATATCTTTTAATCATTCTTATCCCATCCTAATAATTTTCTTTCTAAAGAATCAAAGTCATAGGTACGTTGCTCAAAGTTATTAAAGTTTCCTTTTTGATTCTTAGGTGTAGTTTTAGTAAATTTAGATTTATTATTCTTAGTAAGAACATCATTTAGAGTTTTTATCCCCTCTTTATTCCAACTACTTAATATACCATCCATATATTTGAAATCAGCTCTATTTAATCTTTCAAAACATATTTTTGCAGCTTTCTCTATTACTTCAACAGGAAATCCCCATTCCTTAACCCATTTATTTAAGATATCTTGTTGAGGTTTCATAATTTCGGAATCTTTTAGACCAAGATATGATAAGATTTTTCTGTATTTAATCCATTTATCTTCATGTTGTTTTATATGTGTTTGGGCATCCTCTATAGTTCTTACCCCTGAATCATACCAACTTATTGCAACTTTCTCGAAATATCTACAATCTGATTTACCCTTAGATACACAGTATTCTATAAGTAATAATATCAATTCAGGTGAGAAATTAAATTGGTTTTGCCAACTTAAATAATTTTCCATCTCATTTGGATTAAGAGGTCTTCCAAGAATTCTTTCAATTTCTTTCATAGTTCCCCTTATAGAATCTTTGTTTAACTCATCAAGTAAACTTACATCAGGTATTGAATCCAAGTCAATGTTATCGAGATCAACAAATTCAACACTAAAATTACCGAATTTATCAACAGGAACAAGGTTTATCACACCTTCATCATTCCAATAATTTAACGCATTCATTATATCTGATTCTAATAGGTTTAAAGTGGATGCAGTTATTGTGGAGTTAACCCCTATTTCACCAGAACTATTATATTTTAACATCAATAGATATACTTTAACGAATTCTCCTCGTGCTTTTGGCATGAATTTTTCAATAAATATATTGCTTACTGGAGTATAGTTCATTGAATTGCTCTTAAACATAAAAGTACTCATAATACACCCCTCCTTTAAAGTTAAGCTTTCAATACAATCAATTATAACAAAGGCATATGAAAGTAACAATACTATAGAATTTTTAAGGGGGATATAAAATCATAAAAAAATAAGCTATATGAATAAATTTTAAAATTAGGGTTAGATTAAAAGGGGTAATATAAGAAAAGAAAGTTAGGAGATGGTTTGTCGTGGATTCGGACAGTAGTATAAGTTTTAAAAGAGTTATATTTCTACTATTAGGATTTATAACAACATTTATTTTAGTATTATTCATAGGAAGATATATAGTAGGATATGAGGTATATATTAATAATAAATGTGTAGGTCATGTAAAAAACAAAACTTATATGAAATCAGTGGTTACAGATTTAGAAAATGATTTAGGGGAGCGAGCTAATCTATTATCAATAGATAGTTTAGTAAAATATAATATAGCCATTGTAGATAAAAATACCTTTAAAAATGAAGATGCATTAAAAGAAAATGTATTAAATTCATTAGATAATGAAGTTGATGCTTTAGCAATGAAAATAGATGAAAAGGAAGTTGCAGTTGTATCAAATGAAGACGAAGGTAAATTAATAATAGAAAATTTAAAAAAAGAATATATATCCAAGTATTCTTTAAAAGAAGAGTCTATAGAGGAAGTAAATATAACTAACAACATTTCATATGAGGATAAAGTAACTCCCTTAAATGAATTAGGTACTTTTGATAATACATATAAAAAGTTTATTGAAAACATAAATCTTAAGGGAGACAAATTCATATGCACAGATGTAAAAACAATAAAAGAAGAAACTAAATCAATATCGAGGACAACGATTATAAATCCAACTGATGAGCTATACAAAGGCGAAAGTAAGGTTATAAATGAAGGCGAAGATGGAGAAAAGATAGTAAGAAAACTTGTAACTCTATCTAATGGAGCAATAAAAAATGAAAAGATTATAGAGGAAACTATTACAAAACAACCGAAACAAAAGGTTGTACAAAATGGAACTAAGAACCCTATAGGTTCAGATGTTGCATTCTTAGCACCTCCATCTAGAGGTATTAATAATATAACATCAAACTTTGGAGCGAGATGGGGAAAAAATCATAATGGTATTGATATAGCAGGAGGAATTGGTGATCCCATATTTGCAGCTCTTGATGGTATAGTAAGTTTTTCTGGAGTTCAAGATGGATATGGAAATGTAATAATCATAAAACATGGTGATGGCATGGAAACAATCTATGGTCATTGTAGTAAGCTAGAAAAAAAAGTAGGAGATAAAGTTGCTAAGGGAGATGAGATTGCTTTAGTTGGTAACACAGGGAGAAGCACAGGCCCACATTTACACTTTGAACTAAGAGTTAATGGAACTCCAAAAGATCCCTTAAACCTTATAGCAAAATAATAGTAAAATGAATCTTCATTCATGTGGTAGATATCATATAAATAAAGTAAAAAGGTATTGAGATAATGGCTCTTAAGCTATATCACAGTACTTTTTTACTTTACTTTATATGATATTATAAAATTTCGAATCTGTGGATAACTTTGATAACTATTAAAATATATAGATTTTTTAGTTGATAATTGAAGGTTGAGAGTTGAGAGTGAAGGATAAATTTTCTTAGGAAGATTTTAAAACCTAAACTTTCCACTCTCAACCTTCAACTTTATATTTAGGAAGTCCGTGACTTTCAACAATAATCGTCAATCGTCAATTCTCAATTGTCAATTAAAAAA
>NZ_FOKI01000063.1 GCF_900111985.1 Clostridium frigidicarnis | reverse complement strand
CAGGAATGGGAATGGACGGAATGTATTAAAAATTTATTAAAATAGATTTAAAAAGGTAGAAGTATTTTATACTTCTACCTTTTTTACTTTATATGATATTATAAAATTTCAAATCTGTGGATAACTTTGATAACTATTAAAATATATAGATTTTTTAGTTGATAATTGAAGGTTGAGAGTTCAGAGTGAAGGATAAATCTTCTTAGGAAGATTTTAAAACCTAAACTTTCAACTTTCCACTCTCAACCTTCAACTTTATATTTAGGAAGTCCGTGACTTTCAACAATAATCGTCAATCGTCAATTCTCAATTGTCAATGAAAAAAGGGCGTAGCCTTTTGTTCTTCTCTAATAAATTTTTAAAGGCAAATTTTTGAATAACTTTGAGAAGCACTTTATATAGTTAAAAGTTGAAAACTTTAATGAGTGACAAGTTATGAGTTACAAGTGAAAGTTGAGGATAAATCTTCTTAGGAAGATTTTAAAACTTAAAAAATACAATTAAAGAAAATCTGTGATTTTCAACATCAATTTGTCACTTGTCACTAATAACAATAGCGTAGCTACTTTCCATATAAGTTTTAATTTTTATACAAAAAAAAGTGCATATTATTGGTAAAATAAACTAAAAAGTGTATAATTAAAAGTATATGACATTGGGGGTGAGAATTGATTTGAATAAAGTTGAAAATAGAAAAAAGTTAGGGGACATGTTGGTTGAACTTGGATATATAGAGTATGACCAATTAAATGTTGCACTTAAAAAACAAAAAATAACAGGAAAACGTTTGGGAGAAATTTTTATAGAAGAAAAATTAATAAGTGAGAATGATCTTTTAGGCTTGTTAGAAGTTCAGCTTGGATTTCAAAGAGTATACATTGATATGATAAATGTAGATATGAATGCAGTTACATCTATACCAGAAGGATTAGCAAGAAAGTATAATTTACTCCCATTAAAATTTAGGGATAATGAATTAATTGTTGTTATGAATGATCCTCTCAATATAATAGCTGAGGAAGATGTTTCTATAGCATCAGGTTATAAAGTTAAGATAGCATTGTCTCCAAAAGAAGAAATAAGAAATGCCATATCAAAATATTATTCAGAAGATTATATGAAAAAAACAGCAGAGGAGTTAAAAACAAATTATAAAGAAATAATTGAAAATGAGGATTTAACAGAAGAAGAAATGAAAAATACACCTGCTGTAAAACTAATAGATACAATAATTGAAAATGCAGTTAGAAACAAGGCAAGTGATATTCATATAGAACCATTTGTAGATAAAATAACGATAAGATATAGAGTAGATGGTCAATTAAAAAAACAGTTTGATTCTCCTAAAGAACCACTAGGAACAATGATTACAAGAATAAAAATATTAGGAGCTATGGATATTGCAGAAAAAAGAATTCCACAGGATGGGAGAATATTTATAAATATTGATGGAAAAGAGATGGATCTTAGAGTATCAATTTTACCAACAGTTAATGGAGAAAAAGTTGTAATAAGAATATTAGATAGAACTTCATTTGTTTTAGATAAATATTCATTGGGATTTACTGAAGAAGACTTAAAAAAAGTTAATTCAATAATAAATAAACCCTATGGAATAATATTAGTTACAGGTCCTACTGGTAGTGGCAAAACTACAACATTATATTCAATTATGAAAGATTTAAATAAGGAAATTAGTAACATAATTACAATAGAAGATCCTGTTGAATATACAATGGATGGGATAAATCAAGTGAATGTGAATGTAAAGGCTGGATTAACATTTGCAAATGGGCTTAGATCAATATTAAGACAAGATCCAGATATAATAATGATCGGAGAAATACGGGATGAAGAAACAGCTGAAATCGCTATAAGATCAGCTATAACAGGGCATTTGGTTTTAAGTACATTACACACAAATGATGCTCCTTCTTCTATTGTAAGGTTGATAGATATGGGAATTGCGCCATATCTATTGGCAAGCTCGTTAACAGGAATTATATCTCAAAGATTAGTAAGAAAAATATGTACAAGTTGTTGCGAATCATATGAAGCAAATGACTATGAAAAGAGTATTATGGGTATAGATAAAGATAAGGATATTTATCTTAAAAAAGGTAAAGGCTGTATAAAATGTAGTGGTACAGGATACAAAGGTAGAATGGGAATTTATGAAATTATAAATATAGATAAAGATTTAAGAGAAGTTATATATAAATCCTCAAACTTAGAGGATATAAAGAAATGTGCCATAAATAGTGGGATGAAAACTTTATTTAATAGCACAAAACAAGCTGTATTAAGAGGAGATACTACTTTAGAAGAATTAATGAGAATAACCTTATTAAATGAATAAGGCACATTCATTTTCTTTCATGTGCCCAAAGGAGTTAAATATGCCTAGTTATATATATGAAGCAAAATCTATAAGTGGAAATATAATAAAAGGAAAATTAGATGCTGAAGATAAAAATATGGTAACTACAATATTGAGAAGTAAGAATTATTATCCTATAAAAATAGATGAAGAGGGTAAGTATCAAGATTTAACTTTTGAATCTTTTAGAAAGATACCTTATAAGGATTTTGCAATGTTTTGTAGGCAATTATACTTTACGTTATCTTCAGGAATACCAATGCTTAGGGCAATAAACATTATAAAAAGTCAGACTGAGAATAAAAAATTAAAGAAGATATTAGATGAAGTTTATGATGAATTGCAAAAGGGAAAAAGTTTGGCGGAGGCATTAAAGACTAAGAATGAAATACCTTATATATTAGTAGCAATGATAGAAGTTGGGGAGTCCTCTGGAAACTTAGAGGGTATAATGAGTGATTTAGCGGAGTATTATGAAAAACAGCATAAGCAACGTCAGAAAATAAAAAGTATAACAGCATACCCTAAATTTCTAATTTGCTTTGCAATAGTTATATTAACTGGGCTGATTACATTTGTTATTCCTAAATTTGTTAATGATCTTTTATCTGGTGGAGGTAAATTGCCATTACCTACTAAAATAATTTTGAATATAAGTAATTTTTTATCAAACTATATGGTAATTATTTTGTGTTTTATCATATTAATAGTATTAATAAAGAAACTTATAATTAATAAAAATGAAAATTATAAGTACAAAAGAGATAAATTTAAATGTAATGCAATAATTATTGGTGATGTACATGAAAAGGTTATAACATCAAGATTTGCAAGAACTTTTGGCACCCTTGTAAGTGGTGGTATGGGGATAATACAAGCCTTAGAGATAAGTTCCAATGCATTAGATAATTTGTATAAAAAAGATCTTTTAATTAAAAGTAAGGATCTTATAGGTAAGGGGAATCCTATAGGGGAATCTTTAGAAATCAATAAAACTTTTCCATTAATGTTAACTCAAATGGTAAAGGTCGGTGAGGAAACAGGTAAACTAGATGATATTTTAAGAAAAACATCAGAGTTTTATGACAATGAAGCTGACTATGCACTTCAAAAGCTTACATCACTTATAGAACCAACTTTAATTATAATACTAGCTATTGTTGTTGGTTTTGTAATGTTTTCTATGGTGCTTCCAATGTTTGAAATCGTAAATACCATAAGATAGAGATCAATTAGAAATAAGAGCTTTATGCTTTTATATAAGGCACATTCAAAAAAATAATAGACCAGTATGCTTGTCTATTACTTTCTTTCATGTGCCTAAAACTATAAATTAGGAGGTATATATTAATATGAAATTAAAATCTAAAAAGAAAAAAGGGTTCACTCTTATTGAGTTAGTTGCCGTAGTAGCAATACTAGCAATACTAGCAGCAGTTCTAGTACCATCAGTTGGTGGATATATCACAAGAAGCAGAAAAGCAGCTGTAATTACTCAGTGTAGAGAATTTGTTAATGCGGTAGAAACTTATGACTTAACGGCTAAAGCTAAAATAGAAAAAACTAAAAAAGTGAGCGACTTAGTAGGTGATGGTAAAGTTTTAACTAATGCTGATTTATTAACAGATACAAAATTAGATAAAATACAAGAAATCACTATAGAAAAGGCAAGAGAGATAAATGCAGATGATGGAGCTTTAGATAAGATTAAAATAAATAAGGATACTCATATATTTGAATCTTATGCAAAAATAGATAATAAATAAAAATAATAGGTAAAATACAAATTCTTAATTTATATAAGTAAGTTACAGGTAAGGGAAGAGTAACAAATGAAAAATTACAAGTTTTAGGCATTAAGAATTGAGAATTAAAGATACTTTTAACTTTGTTAAAACCTAATAATCAACCATTAGACTAAAGTATATAACATTTAGAGTATGGAAGACTTATTCTATAGTTAACTTGTCACTTTATAAGTTTTCAAATTTTATAAGGAGAAAACTTATAAAATAGAGAATGTAGAAGGAGATTCAATGGTATGATTTTTACTCTTTAATTCTCAACTCTCAATTCAAAAATGGGGGGAGATTAATCATTAAAAGCTTAAGTACACTAAATAAAGATAAAAAGGGATTTACGCTTATAGAATTGGTGGCGGTTGTAGCTATATTGGCTATATTGGTGGCAATATTAGTTCCTAGTGTTAATGGTTATATAGTGAGAAGTAAAAAGGTAGCTATAATAAATCAATCAAGAAATCTATTAAATGCAATTGAAACTTATAATCTTACAGCAAGTGATAAGGTTAAATTTGATGATGAAACAACTGTAAGAGAGTTTGCTGAAAGTGATATTGTTACCAAAGTATTTATAGACAATGGATTCATAGATATAGATAGAAATAAAGATCTGGATAAAATTCTTGAAGCAACTTTATCACAAATCAAAGAAATTAATGAAGATAAAGATGGGGATATCTTGGATAGAATAGTATTAAATAATGGGTCAAATTATAAAGATTTTATTAAATTAAAGGAAAAGTAAAATAGTATGTTAAAGGAGGAAAGGAATTTGAGTTTTATAGTATTTTTATTTGGTATTATATTGGGTAGTTTTTTTAATGTATGTATATATAGGATACCAAAAGGAGAAAATATAGCTTTTCCTCCTTCACATTGTGCTAAATGTGAAAAAGAACTTAAGTGGTATGATTTGTTTCCAATTATAAGTTATATATTTTTAAGAGGAAAATGTAGATATTGTAAAGATAAAATTAGTATAAGGTATCCAGTAGTTGAGTTATTAACAGGATTAGTATATGTAATACTGTTTTATAAATTTGGATTGACTATAGATTTTTTTAAATATGTAGTGTTATTTTCATTTTTAATAATAGCTGGATTTATAGATTTTGATACTATGGAGGTTTATTTTTCATTATCACTAGTAGGATTAGCTGGAGGAGTGATTTTCTCAATAGTTTCAATTATAAAAGGAGCTTTAGTTAAAGATATAGTTGTAAGTATGGCTATACCATTAATTATATTTGGAATGCTTATATTTTTTACAAGAAAAATAAAAGGTATAGGAACAGGGGATTTAGAAATTTTAATAATCATTTCTCTCTATGTTAGTTGTAAAATGATTATTGCTACAATAATGTTTTCTATTGTTATGGGGGGAATTGTATCAATAATATTAATATTAAATGGAAAAAGAAAAATACATATACCCTTTGTTCCATTTATAGCACTTGGGACTTTTGGTGCAGTAATGTATGGTGATGAAATTATAAATTGGTATTTAAATTTATTCATGTAAGGAAGTGGATTTGGTGCTTCAATTAAATAAAGATATTATTGGGCTAGAAATTAAAGATGAATATATAAATATAATTTGTGGAAATAAAAATCATATTAAGTATGATAATAGTCTTAAAATAAATCCAAATTGGTGCAATGAAGGTAGAGTATTGAATGAAGAAGAAATAATTAATAAGATTAATTCATGTTTAAAAGAAAATAAAATAAAATGCAATAGAGTATCTTATGTTATACAGGGTTCAGATATAGTAACAAGGTATATAGAGTTACCTATAATGAAAGAGGAGGCATTAAGAGAATCAGTATACTTTGAGTTTGGTCAATTTATAAAAGATTTAGATTTGTATTATATGGATTATGAGGTAATAGAAAGGATCAATTTAAAGGATAAAAAAGTCATTAAGATATTATTAGTTGCGTGTCCTAAAAATAAAATAGATTCATTAGTTACATTAAGTAATAAATTAAATCTAAAGCTTAAGGATATAGACATATTATCAAATTGTATATCAAGAGTTATAAGACATAGTAATGTATTTGATAAGAATGTAGAGAATGTAGGTATATTTTACTTAGGATATAAAAATTCTAATTTTTTTATAATGGAAAAAGGTTTTTTACATGTTGAAAGATTTTTGCCATTTGGAGTATTTAATATCTTAAGAGAGGTTGAAAGAAAAAAATCTATAAACTTTGAAGAAGAAACTTCAGAGTTTAGTGAAATAATAGGTTGTATTAGTTTGGCTCAACTCTTTGATGAATATCCTAGAATTAAGGATAGCATAGATAATATTATAGAATCTACAAATAAAATAATTCAGTTTTATACAAATGGTCAGTCTAAAAGGATGGTGGATAAAATAATAATATTATCTCAATTTAACATGTACCATGATGTTGAGGAATATATAAATAATGCTTATGAAACCCCATGTAGAATAATAAAAGAGGAAAAAGAGCTAGGAATAAAAATAAAAAATAAGAATAGTGATAACTTTTCAACATTAATATCTACTTATGGGCTATTTTTAAGAGGTAAATAAATATGAGAAAAGAATTAAATTTAAATCCTAAAAGTTTAGATAAGGCTATAACTAAAGGTAACATAAATAATACTATAAAAATATCATGCATAGTACTATCTTTATTTATGATTCTAATATATGTGGTGATAAAAATAACTAGCTTAGTCACTATAGAAAACACTAATAATATATCAGAAAAACTAAAACTAGAGGGACAAACTATTAATGAAAATGAAACATTAAAAAAACAGATATCTAATATGGAAGGATTTTTAGAAAAAATGAATTTTATCAAAGATAAAACTATTAAGACTTCAGAAATATTTTCAAATATAAGTCCTTTAATGCCTCAAGACTTAAAGTTCACAAACATTAGTTTAGTAAATAAGGAAATAAGTATAATAGGGGAAACAACAAATTATAATTCAATAGCAGAACTATTGGCCAATCTTCAAACTTCTAAAAACTATAAAACATCTAATATAACATCCGTTACTTACAATAAATCCAGTAACAGTTATAATTTTAATCTTGTAATAGAGGCGGTGAGTATAGCCGATGAATAAAGAAATGTTTAAACTAAATTCTATTACTAAAAAAGATAAAATAATTTTAGTTTCAACTGTAGCATTTCTTGTACTGATTGGATATGTGAAATTTATATTTTTACCTAATTTAAGTAGTTTACTTAAAAATAAAGAAGAATACAGCAAAGTATATAATCAATATAATAAGATAAATTTATATAAGATAGAAAATGAAAAACTTAAAATTAAATTGGATGATATCTCTACTGAATATAAAGAAAAAATAACAGGATTACCAAATACACCTGATATGGCGAGAGCAATATGTGATTTGAAGGTGTTAGGAGACAGAAGTGGAGTTGAAATAGAAAATTTAAATAGTATCCAAGAAAATAATAAAGAGTCAAATGAATTAATAAATAGAGATGGTAATTTAGTTGATAAAAATAATAATATTAATGAAGAGAAAAAAACAAATAATTTAGGTGTTGTAAGCAAATCTTTAAATATAAATGTATCAGGGTCATATTTAAATATACTATCATTCATAAAAGAAATAGAAAGTTATAATAGAATATCAGAAGTATCAAATGTAATGATTTCCAAAAATAATGATTTGTTAAGTTGTAATTTAAGTGTCAATTTCTATTATTTAAATAGTGAAGAGGGAGAGAAGTATGATTTCAATACAGGAAGCTATGGAAAAGAAGATTTGTTTAATTAAACATGGTTTTACATTAGTTGAAGTTATAGCCGCTATTGCAATTCTTTCTATAATATTTGTATCAATAAGTTCTTTTATGCTTTTTAGTGTAAAGATGGAGTCAAATAGTAATTCAAAAGTAAATAAATTATCTTTAGTAAAATCATCAATGGAGGTTTTAAATTCCAGCGATGATGACTCACTTTTAAATAAATATACAAATGGAATTTCATATGTTTACTTTGATGACTTAGAAGAGCTTAAAAATGAAATGCTTAATAAGAATAAAAATAAGTTTAAAGATATATCATCAAATACGGCAAAGGAAAACAATAAGGAAAATAAGAAATATAGTATAGCTTTAAATGTAAAAAAAGATACTACTAAGACAGAAGGAATAGATGGTAAAGATGTTAGTCTATATTTTATAAAAGCTGAAATATGGGATTTATCTTACGACCAAGATAATGCCATTATTAAAGAAACGTATATTAGTAGGTGATGAGAGTGAAAAAACCAAAACCAGGATTCACATTGATTGAGTTAATGGCAGTTATAGTAATTGTATGTGTAATGATTTTAATAGGAAGCAGTATATTATTTCAATGTTTAAAGATTAATAAAAAAACTGATAATAATACTATTATGGAAAACAAGTATAGAGCAATAATATCAAATGTTGAAAAAGATGTTAAGAGTTCAGATTTAGTTGAAGTATATAATAATGGAAAGAAAATAGAAGTAGTAGATATAGGGGTAGCTGAGGAACTGTTATATTTCAAGGAAAAAGAGAGTGAAAAAATATCCTGCATGTATGTGTTAACTCAAAAAGATAATGATAGTTTAAAAGAATTGCACCTATTAAGAATTAAGGATAAAAATTTAAATAAGGATAAAATATCTAATATAGAAGAGGACAAGCTTGTAGAAGATTCTATATCAGATATGAAGATAACAAAAAGTAATGATTTAGAAAAATTAATAGATGTGAAAGTTAATTTGAAAAGAATGAATGATACAAGGTATTATTCATCATCTATAAGTAAATCTAATTTTGTATTTAAAGATGAAATTAAAGATGAAAACAATACGGGTGATTTTTTAGATATGACTATAAATTATACATTAAATATATTAAGTGATAAAAATTTAGATAATAATAGTGTCTTTAATGTAACACCAAGGGGAGATTATCTTACATTTTCTTCAAGTGAATTTATATGGGAAAATGGAGAACAAAAATTATATGATGTAAAATTAAAAAATAATGTAGGTAATGATGTTCATATGAATAATGCAACAATATATGCTCAAGGAAAGATAAAAGAATATGTTGATATATTAGATTATAAATATCCAAATGAATTTAGAGATAAAAAACCGATTAAGGGACCTAATTTAACTTTTGATTATGGTAAATATATAATCTCATATGTAAATCCATTTGCAATTATAAGAAATAATTCAATGTATAATCCATATAAATTAATAGCTGAAGATGGGAAAGGTGTTGGCATATCAGTAAATACTGGAGGCAATAAGTTAGTGATATTAATAAATGGGGATTTATTTATTAATAGTAATGAACACTTAGATAGTGCATATATATATTGCACAGGAAAAATCATTATAGATACAACAGGCAGCATATCTATAACAAATAGCAATTTAATAGCAAATAAGGGTATATTTATTAACAATGTTAGCTCATTAAATATAGTTGGGAATGGTTACAGGCATAATACATTTACTAGGGAAGAAGTGGAAAATATAATAAAAAAATATATGAAAAAATAAGTGGGTGAAAATATGAGTGTTAAAGATAAAAAAAGTGGAGCAATACTAGCATGGGTATTAGGGATATTTGCAGTACTATTTATAATTTGTACACTTGTAGGTTCAGCTATAATTAGTACATCAAGATTTAATGAAAGTTATAATGATACAAATGATATGGATAATGCAATAAATTCTGCAATAAATATTGGGGTATATTACTATAAATGTGAAAATGGAATTAAAGAAGAATTAAATAAAGAAGAAAAAATTTTAATTAATGTGAAACCTGAATACATCAATAAGTTTATAAGTAAAACAGATACTATTAATAAATTTGATTATTTAGTTACCCTTGAAAATACATCTAATGATACTATTACAATAAATGCAAAGATAAAAAATGAAAGTAATACAAAAACGAAAAATAGACAAGGTAAAATAAAAAAAGTTGTTGTATCTGAAAGCTTTAATTGAATATATAATACGAAGGAGAGAATGTGAATTCTCTCCTTTGTTTTGGCAATATATAAAATGATAAATTATTACTAATTGTAGATAAGGCACATTCAAAAAAATAACAAGTCAGTATGCTAGTCTATTTTCTTTCATGTGCCTAAATAAGACTTTTTTTTAATAGTTAAAAAATTTCTGATTATACATTGACATAACCAAAAAAAATTAATACAATAGTATAAACAAGAAAGACGATGACAAAAAATCTTTCATAACGGAATGAAAATGAAATAAATATTGCATTTTACTCGTATATACCCTGAATATGGCAGGGAGTATCTACCGGGAACCTAAAATTCCTGACTATGAGTGAATTTAGTTTGTTATACACATCTTTGGTACAACATATTAACTTCACTTATAGTCAGTGGATTAGTATGTTTTTTTATTATAAGGCACATTCAAAAAATAACAAGTCAGTATGCTAGTCTATTTTCTTTCATGTGCCTAATAATTTTTATTTATCAAGGAGGAATATATTATGGCTAAAATAATAAAGACTGCTTATACATTTGATGATGTTTTACTAGTACCTAACAAATCAGAAATATTACCAAGAGAAGTTAGTTTAAAAACTCAATTAACTAAAACAATAAGTTTAAACACTCCAGTAATAAGTGCAGGAATGGATACAGTTACTGAATCTAAGATGGCAATAGCTATGGCTAGAGAAGGTGGACTAGGAATAATACACAAGAATATGAGTATAGAAGAACAGGCTAGTGAAGTTGATAGAGTAAAAAGACAAGAAAATGGAGTAATTACAAATCCATTTTACTTACATCCAGAAAATCTAATACAAGATGCATTAGATTTAATGAGAAAGTATAGAATATCTGGAGTTCCTATAACTGTTGAAGGAAAATTAGTTGGAATACTTACTAATAGAGATATAGTTTATGAAACAGATTATAGCAAAAAAATTGAGAATGTTATGACTAAGAAAAACCTAATAACAGGTAAGGAAGGTACAACCTTAGAAGAAGCAAAGGAAATATTAAAAAAACATAAAATAGAAAAGCTTCCTTTGGTAGATAATAATAATAACTTAATTGGTTTAATAACAGTTAAAGATATTGAGAAAGCTAGAATATTCCCTATGTCAGCTAGGGATGAACAAGGAAGACTATTATGTGGAGCTGCAGTTGGGGTAACTCAAGACATGGTTGAAAGAATTGATGCTTTAGTTAAAGCAAATGTTGATGTTATAACTATAGATACAGCACACGGTCACTCAAGAGGAGTTTTAGAAGCTGTTAAAAATATAAAAAAAATATATCCAAAACTTCAAATAATTGCAGGAAATGTTGCTACAGCCGAAGCAACTAGAGATTTAATAGAAGCAGGAGCTGATTGTGTTAAAGTTGGTATAGGACCAGGATCAATATGTACAACTAGAATTGTTGCAGGGGTTGGAGTACCTCAACTTACAGCTGTTATGGATTGTGCAGAAGAAGGAAGAAAACATGGAGTACCAGTTATAGCTGATGGTGGAATAAAATATTCAGGAGATATAGTTAAATCTTTAGCAGCAGGTGCAAGTGCTGCAATGATGGGATCTTTATTTGCAGGATGTGAGGAAGCTCCAGGAGAATTAGAAATATACCAAGGAAGAAGTTATAAGGTTTATAGAGGAATGGGTTCCTTAGGAGCTATGGCTTGTGGAAGTAAGGATAGATATTTCCAAGAAGGAAATAAAAAACTAGTTCCAGAAGGTGTTGAAGGTAGAATTGCATATAAAGGATATATTGCAGATACAATATATCAATTATGTGGTGGTATAAGATCAGGAATGGGATATTTGGGTTCAAAAACATTAGAGGATTTATATAATACTGCAACATTTGTAGTTCAAACATCAGCAGGATTGAGGGAAAGTCATCCCCATGATATAAATATTACAAAAGAAGCACCTAATTATAGTGTAAAATAGTAATAGTAAAAGACTAAAGTTAATTTATATTTAAGGAGAGAAAGTATGAATAGAGATTTAGTATTAGTTATAGATTTTGGTGGACAATACAATCAATTAATAGCTAGAAGAGTAAGGGAATGTGGGATATATTGCGAAATAGTACCTTATTCATATAGTTTAGAAAGAATAAAAGGGAAAAATCCAAAAGGAATAATTTTCACTGGTGGACCTAATTCTGTTTATGGAGAAAATGCACCAAAATTAGATTCAGAAATATTCTCAATGGGAGTTCCTATACTTGGAATATGTTATGGAGATCAATTAATGGCCTATAATCTTGGTGGAGAAGTAAAATCAGCAGAAATAAGAGAGTATGGAAAAACTGAAATAAATTTAGATACTACAAGTTTATTGTTTAAAGACATTAAAAACATAGATGAATGTTTTATGAGCCATACTGACTATATATCAAAGGCTCCGAATGGATTCAAGATAATAGCTCATACTGACAAATGTCCAATAGCAGCTATGTGCAATGAAGAACAAAACTTATATGGTGTTCAGTTCCATCCAGAAGTTGAGCATACTTTATTTGGAAAGAAAATGCTTGAAAACTTCTTATATGAAGTTTGTAAATTAGAAAAGGTATGGACTATGGCTTCTTTTGCAGAAGATAAGATAAATGAGATAAAAAATGTCGTTGGAAAGAAAAAGTTAATATGTGCTTTATCTGGTGGAGTAGATTCTTCAGTAGCAGCAGTTTTAGTTCATAAAGCTGTTGGTAAGCAATTAACTTGTATATTTGTTGACCATGGTCTTTTAAGAAAAGATGAAGGGGATCAAGTAGAGAAAATATTTAAAGAACAATTTGAAATGAATTTAATAAGAGTAAATGCTCAAGATAGATTTTTAGGAAAATTAAAGGGCGTTTCAGATCCAGAGAAGAAAAGAAAGATAATTGGAGAAGAATTCATAAGAGTATTTGAAGAAGAAGCAAATAAATTAGGAGATATAGACTTTTTAGTACAAGGAACTATATATCCAGATGTTGTTGAGAGTGGAACAGATACTTCAGCAGTAATAAAGAGTCATCATAACGTTGGTGGACTTCCAGAAGATATGAAGTTTAAACTAATAGAACCTTTAAGAGAGTTGTTTAAAGATGAAGTTAGAGCTGTTGGTGAGGAACTTGGAATACCTCATAAGTTAGTATGGAGACAGCCATTCCCAGGACCAGGACTTGCAATAAGAGTACTTGGAGAAGTTAATGAAGAAAAACTTGCAATAACAAGAGAAGCAGATGCAATATTTAGAGACGAAATAGCTATTGCAGGACTTGACGAGAAAATATGGCAGTATTTTGCATGTTTACCAAACATACAATCAGTTGGAGTTATGGGAGATGAAAGAACATATTGTCATACAATAGCATTAAGAGCAGTAACATCTTCAGATGGAATGACTTCTAACTGGGCACAGATACCTTACGAAGTATTAGATAAGGCATCAAGAAGAATAGTAAATGAAGTTCAAGGTGTTAATAGAATTGTCTATGATATAACATCTAAGCCACCAGCAACTATTGAGTGGGAATAAAAAATATATAACTGAAAAAGTTTAAAATGGAGAATGAAAGTTGAGAGTTATAGTGTATATATTATAACTAAACTTTCATTCTCCATTTTTTACTTTATAGGATATTATAAAATTTCGAATCTGTGGATAACTTTGGTAACTATTAAAATATATAGATTTTTTAGTTGAAAACTTTAATGAGTGAAAAATTACAAGTGGCAAGTTGCAAGAGTTTAAGAAATTGACAATTGACGATTGACAATTCAAGGATAAATCTTCTAAGGAAGATTTTAAAATTTAAAAAATATAATTTAGAGAAAATCTGTGATTTTCAACCTGAACTTTCAACTTTCCACTCTCAACAATAATCGTCAATTGTCAATTAAAAAAAGAGCTCAGCCTTTTGTTCTTATAAATTCCTTAAACTCTTGAAACTTTTAACAGGGTGTTGTAATTCATAGTCACTATAACGTTTACAAGAGGCGAGATATCTGTTATAATAA
>NZ_FOKI01000062.1 GCF_900111985.1 Clostridium frigidicarnis | reverse complement strand
GATAAATCTTCTAAGGAAGATTTTAAAATTTAAAAAATATAATTTAGAGAAAATCTGTGATTTTCAACCTGAACTTTCAACTTTCCACTCTCAACAATAATCGTCAATTGTCAATTAAAAAAAGAGCTCAGCCTTTTGTTCTTATAAATTCCTTAAACTCTTGAAACTTTTAACAGGGTGTTGTAATTCATAGTCACTATAACGTTTACAAGAGGCGAGATATCTGTTATAATAAAAACGTGGTATAAATATATTTTATTATTAACTTTATTTAAGTGGGGTTTAGAATGAGCATATATTTTAATGTGAACGGAATATATATGCTTATGTGTAAATTTACGGGGGTAAAATTTATATATAGTTTCTATTTAAATTAGTCCAATGAATTACTTTTAATTTGTTGGGCTTTTTTGTGTTGAAAATTATACTATTAAACATTAATAATACTTATTAATATTTTTTTACTTTATAGTATATTATAGATTTTGAATCTGTGGATAACTTTGTGAAATAAGAAATGCTTTTTAAGAAAACCTGTGGTTTTCAACCTAAACTTGTCACTGGAAACTTGTCACTTAAAAAATGGTGTAGCCATTTTTTTATTATATTGTTATAAAGATTCTTCAAATGAATTTTTAGATGAAATGAAATCATTTGAAAAAAACCATTCATTTTATGTGAAAGACGAAATTATGTTAAAATATAAAAATTACCCTTGAATATAATATAAATAACTATGAATCAAAATAAAGAAAACACTATTTGAATAATTTTCACATAAAATACTTTTGTTTAAAAATAAACTTATTAATAAATAAGGAAAACTATTGAAAGTTTATCAACAAATGTGATAATATTTAAAGTAATCTTAAACAAATAGTTAAACACTGGGAAAAACACATCAATAAACCGGAATCATTGACATTAAAAGGCAAACATGATATTATTACCTAAAATAAATTCAAAAGAAAAAAAGTTAAAAAACCACAAAAAAATATATTTACATGTTTTGTAAAAATAATTATAATTGATTTTATAAAAAATGATATTGAGTTAAGTATCGATTTTAATTAACAGAAGATTTATAATATAAAGAAATGTCTAACCCATTACTTATTTTATCTGACGGCTAGCAACTGTAATACTCTTATCCTCTTATGGGGTGGGGAATAACATGTGCTACGTCCCTAGATTAACCTATCCAAAGTTCAGATAGTGGATAAAACTCAACCTGAATGAGGATTCGTTTTATAAGTAATGATAAAAATATTTTTATTCAAAGATATTATTTAAAAAAGAGGGGGATATTATTTATGAACAGAAAAAAGTTAATGCTTACAATGGCTGGACTAATGAGTTTATCCGTAGCTTTAACAGCTTGTGGTGGAGGTAGTGGTTCAGGTTCAAGTGAAGCAAATAATGGTGATGCACCTTTAGATCAAACGGATGGTGCAATTAAACATCTTAAAGCAGAATCACCAGATAAGGTTCCAGATGTAGCTAAAAACAGAAAAGACACATTAGTAATGGGAATACAAGATAACAAAGGAGTTTTTAATCCCTTATATACTAATAGTGCTTATGACCAAGAAGTATGTAAGGCAATGTTTTCAGATGCTCTTGTTTATAATGAGGATGCTAGTTTTAGAGCTGGTCTTTGTGATATGCCAAAGATTTCTGAAGATGGAAAGACATTTACTTTTAAATTAAAAGATGGAGTAAAATGGAGTGATGGTGAACCTATAACTTCAGATGATATGGAACTTTATTTTAAAATATTAGGGGACAAAGCATATACAGGAAACAATGATATTACAAGTGCTGAAATTTTAGGATATACAGAGTTCCATGAAGGAAAAGCAAAAGATATATCAGGAATTAAAAAAATAGATAAACAAACACTAGCTGTTACAGTTAAAGAAGTAAATGCTCTTACGTTAACTTATATAGCTCCAACTCCAATGCCAAATCATTATTATGGAAAAGCATATACTCAAGGAGATTTAAGTAAGGTTGAAGCATTACACAGAGAACCAAAGGTTACATCAGGACCATACAAATTTGTTAGTTATAAACCAGGTGAAGAAGTTGATTTAGAGGCTAATGAAAACTTTTATCTTGGAAAACCAAAAATAAAAAATCTTATATATAAAACAATCACACCTAAGACACAGATGGCTCAATTACAAGCTGGAGAGATTGACTTTCTTAATCCAGCATTAAATCCAGAAAGCATGGAACAAATAAAAGATTTAGGTTTTGTAGACACATTATATTATCCTTATAATGGATACTCATATATAGGACTGAATTTCCTTGGTAATTCAAAGTTAAAGGATTTAAAAGTTCGTCAAGCTTTAATGTATGCAGTAGATAGACAAAAATATGTGGATACTATGAATGGAGCATATGGTGAGGTTCTAGATACACCTTTATCTAAGGCATCATGGTCTTATCCTAAAGATGGTAACTTTGAAAAATATGAATTTAATTTAGATAAAGCAGCTAAATTATTTGAAGAAGCAGGATGGAAGAAGAATTCAGCTGGAAAACTAGAAAAGGATGGAGAAGTATTTAAAATTAGATTCCTTCAATCAGTAGATTCAGAGGGAAATGCTGCTCTTATACCAATTATAAAAAGTGGATTTGAAAGTTTAGGAATAGAATTTATTGCAGACCAATTTGACTTTAATACTGTTGTTGATAAGCTTAACAAAGCTAAAACACAAGATGACTTTGGTAATTTTGATATGTGGTCTCTGTCATGGCAATTGGTACCAGAACCGGATCCAACGGATTTATTTGCAACAACTGGTTCTCAAAATAGAACAGCATATTCAAATCCTAAGTTGGATGAGCTTATGAAAAAAGAAATAGCTGAAATTGACCAAGAAAAGAGAAAACCAATATTTAAAGAGTTGGCTGAAGGATTAAATAAAGATTTACCATATTTATTTTTAAATCAAAGAATGAATTGTTATGTAACTAGCTCAAGAATTAAAGGATTTAAAGACACAAGCTATGACCGTTATTATAACTATCTTCATGAATTAACTTTAGAATAATATTTATTTTATACCCGAGAAGTATTTCTCGGGTATAGTTAAAAAAAGCTTTATGTAAAAATAAGGAAGTGAGGGAGCTTTATGAGGCAATATATAACTAGAAGGCTTTTGGAAATGATACCAGTTATAATAGGTATTTCATTTTTATTATTTATAATATTTGCTATGGCACCAGGAGATGCTGTAGACGGAATAGCAGATCCTAAAATGTCAGAGGAAAAACGCATGGAATTAAGAGTACAATATGGACTAGTTGGAAACCCTGTAGAAAGATATGTAAATTGGGTTAAAAAAGCTGCTCAATTTGATTTTGGTGACTCAATTAGACAAAAAATGCCTGTTTCAAAAGTTATAGGAACATTTGTATGGAATTCTTTTTATGTGTCAGTAGCATCATTTATTTTGAGTACACTTATAGCTATACCAATTGGAGTTGTATCAGCAACAAAACAATATTCAGGATTTGATAAATTTTTTACAGTATTTGCACTTTTGGGAATATCTATACCGTCATTTTTCTTTGGTATGGTACTTATTAAAATATTCTCTTTAAACCTTGGGTGGTTTCCAGTATCAGGAATGACTTCTATTGGAGCAAAATATACTGGAGGCAAAGCAGTTTTAGATGTAATTCATCATATGATACTTCCAACATTAGTTCTTGCTCTTGGAAGTTTAGCAGGACTTATGAGGTACACAAGAACAGCTATGCTTGAGGTTATTAGACAAGATTATATAAGAACAGCTAGATCGAAAGGACTAAAAGAAAAGGTTGTTGTTTATAGACATGCTTTAAGAAATGCATTAATTCCTATAGTTACAATACTTGGAATGTCACTTCCAGGATTATTTGGTGGAGCAATACTTACAGAACAGGTTTTTGGTTGGCCAGGAATAGGTAAAATTGCTATAGAATCAATAAATGGAAGAGATTACACTTTTTTAATGGGATTTGAAGTATTACTAGCTTTATTAACTTTACTAGGAAACTTAATAGCAGACGTAAGTTATGCATTAGTAGATCCTAGAATAAGACTTAAATAGGGGGGGCAATCAATATGGGTGAAAATAAAAATATTAAAATGGATAATAATTCAGTTGTAGTACAAGATAAAAAAGAGCAGATTGAATCTCCTTTTAAGGTAGTTTTTAAAAGACTTAAAAAAAATAAGCTAGCAATTGTAGGATTGATACTTTTAGTTGTTATGCTTTTATTTGCTATAGTAGGCCCAATAATATACAGTGCAGTAAAAGGATATGATTGTTATGAATTTGTAGGTAGAAAATATGAAAAACCATCATCGAAATATATACTTGGAACAGATATGATGGGTAGAGATGTTTTACTTAGAACAATGGTAGGTGGACAAAAATCTTTATTTGTTGGTATATCTGCTGTTGTAGTAGAAGTTTTAATAGGAACAATACTAGGTATAGTAGCAGGATATTATGGTGGAATAGCAGATAATATCATAATGAGAATAGTTGATATATTTATGAGTATACCAAGTTTACCATTACTTATAATTCTAGCAGCTGTATTATCAGATATGGGATTTCCTCCAGATATGAAAATTTATGTTGTTATGTTTATAATAGGGTTCTTAGCATGGCCAGGACTGTGTAGAATGGTAAGAGGACATGTTCTTTCTATAAGAGAGCAAGAATATATGCAAGCAGCTGATGCCTTAGGAATAAAAGATAACAGAAAAATGTTTAAGCATATTCTTCCAAATGTTATACCTATAATAATAGTTACAGCAACATTAGCACTAGGTGGAAATATACTTACAGAGTCAGCATTAAGTTATCTAGGTTTAGGAGTTGTTGAGCCAACACCTACATGGGGTAATTTAATTCAAACAGTAAATGATTTATATAACTTAAAGAATAGGTCATGGCTTTGGGTTCCAGCGGGTACATGTATATTTTTAACTGTTATGGCAATAAACTTATTTGGTGACGGTTTAAGAGATGCAATAGATCCAAAGCTTAAGAAGTAAGGAGGGGTATCATGGCTAAGACATTAGTAGAATTTAAAAATCTACAAACATATTTTTATACAGAAGATGGTATTGTAAAAGCAGTTAATGACGTAAGTTTTCAAATAAGAGAAGGGGAGACCATAGGGATAGTTGGAGAGTCTGGATGTGGTAAATCTGTAACAGCTATGTCTCTTATGAGACTTATTCCTAATCCTCCAGGAAAAATTGTTGGTGGAGATATAATATTTGATGGTAAAAGTGTACTAGAAATGACAGAAGATGAGCTTATGGATTTTAGAGGAGACAAGGTTTCTGTTATATTCCAAGAGCCTATGACATCATTGAACCCAGTATTTACTGTTGGAGATCAAATAAGTGAAGCAATAATATTACACCAAAAATTATCACACTCTGATGCTAGGAAAAAGTCAATAGAGATGATAAACCTTGTTGGTATACCTAGAGCTGATAAAATAGTAGATTCTTATCCACATGAACTTTCAGGTGGTATGAGACAAAGAATAATGATAGCTATGGCACTTTCTTGTAATCCAAAATTGTTAATAGCTGATGAACCTACAACAGCACTAGATGTTACTATTCAAGCACAAATATTAGACCTTATGAAAAATCTTAAAGAAAAGCTAAACACATCTATAATGCTCATAACTCATGATCTTGGAGTTGTTGCAGAGATGTGTGAGTATGTTGTTGTTATGTATGCAGGTAAGGTAGCGGAAGAAGCAACGGCTTTAGAGGTATATAAAAATCCAATGCATCCATATACTCAAGGATTATTAAAATCTAAACCATCCTTAAATCAAGACTCTGAGGAAAAAAGATTATATTCAATACCAGGACAAGTTCCTAATCCAATAGGTATGCCAGACTATTGTTACTTCTGTGATAGGTGTGAAAAAGCATTTGATAAATGTAAAAAACAAATACCACCATTAATAGAAGTAGAACCAGGACATAAGGTGGCTTGCTGGCTTTATGAGGAGGGGAAATAGATGGCAGGAGAAGTAATTTTAAAGGTAAACAATCTAAAAAAATACTTTCCAATAAAATCAGGAGTAATTCAAAGAACTGTTGGACATGTTAAAGCAGTTGACGGAATTTCTTTTGAAATAAAAAAAGGGGAAACCTTAGGAATTGTTGGTGAATCTGGTTGTGGAAAATCAACAGCTGGTAGAACAATATTAAGACTTCTAGAAAAAACTGAAGGTGAAGTTGATTTTAAGGGTATAAAGCTTCATGATTTAAAGAAAGAGGAATTAAGAAAATTAAGACCTAAAATGCAAATAATATTCCAAGATCCATACAGTTCATTAAACCCAAGAATGACCGTTGGTGAAATAATAGGGGAATCTTTAATACAACATAATATGGCTACAAAAGCTGATGTTACAGATAAGGTACTTGAGGTTATGAAGATATGTGGACTTGCATCTTATCATATAAGAAGATATCCACATGAATTCTCAGGTGGACAAAGACAAAGAATAGGGATAGCAAGAGCTCTTGTTTTAAATCCAGAGTTTATAGTTGCAGATGAACCTGTATCAGCACTTGACGTGTCTATACAGGCACAAATTATAAATTTACTTATGCAATCTCAAGAGGATTTTGGTTTCTCTTATATGTTTATATCTCATGATTTAAGTGTAGTTAAGCATATATCTCATAGAGTTGGAGTTATGTATTTAGGATCATTAGTAGAGCTTGCACCAAAAGGTGAGTTATATGACAATCCACTACATCCATATACAAAGGCATTGCTTTCAGCAGTACCAGTACCTGATCCAACTATTAAGAGAAATAGAATATTATTAAAAGGGGATATCCCTTCTCCTGCTAATCCTCCAAAGGGATGTAAATTCCATACAAGATGTCCATATGCTATGGATGTTTGTAAAAAGGATATTCCTGAATATAAAAATGTAGGAAATGAGCACTTTGTTGCTTGTCACTTAATAAAATAGTTACCCAATCACTTTGTATATGGCCCCCATGAAACTTTAAGTTTTATTGGGGCTTTTATAGAAAAAGTTAGACTAAGAATAATTTTATGTGTATATGACCATAACTAATAATTGTAGTCTATTAAAAAGGGTGATATACATATGAAAAAAAATACAATTAAATATTCAAAGTTTATTCTTTTAGGAATATCAGTAATATCTATAATTAGTGGATGTAATAAAGAAAATAAATATGATATACCTAGATATATAAGTGAAGTAAAAGTAATTAAAGGTGAAAAAATTGATAATATGCCAGAAATATCTAAAGAGAGAGGAAATAAATTAGTAATAGGGACGAAATATGATTATAAAATATTAAATCCTATTTACAGTAATTTTTATGATGAAGAAATAGTTAATTCTCTAATTTTTTCTAGTCTTATGAATAATAAGGATGATGGAACTTTAGAGATGAATTTATTAAAAACTGAACCTAAGGTGTTAGATGATGGTAATAAATATAAATTTACTTTAAAAGATAATATAAAATGGAGTGATGGTTTTGAGATTACAACTGATGATATTGAATTTACATATATGATTTTATTTGATGAAAGCTATAATGGATTGGCAAATAGAAATATCCTAAAGATTATAGGTAGTGATGAATATAAAAATGGAGATAGTGATCATATATCTGGGATAAAAAAAATAGATAAAAAAACTATTGAAATTTCAGTTGAAGATGGAAATGCTAGAACCTTAAGATTACTTAATATAGTACCATTACCAAAGCATATTTATGATGAAAAGTATAAACAAGGAGATACATCATATGTAGACTTATTAAATAAGAGTCCAGAGGTTTTTTCAGGGTCATATAGAATAAATAAATTTGAGGATAAGATTATAGAATTAGGGATAAATGAAAACTTTTTTGGGGCAAGACCTCAAATAAATAATATAGATATAAAAAAAATAAATGATGATTATTTAACTGAACTTAAAAATGGAGATATAGATATAGTCAGTATGGGGGTTAATGAAAAAAGCATTAATGAGGTAAAAGAACTAGGATTTATTGATATATATCATTATCCTAATAATGGTTATGGATATATTGGATTAAATTTAATAGATAATCCTAAATTGCAGAATATAAATATGAGAAAAGCATTAGTTTATGGATTGAATAGAGATGGCATAGTAAAAGAATTATTTGGAGAGTATGGAGAAGTTGTTGATATACCTCAATCTAAGATTTCATGGACATATACTGATGAAGGAATAGAAAGTTATAAATATGACAAGGAAAAGGCTATACAGCTTATAGAACAATGTGGATACATAAAAAATTCTAATAGGATATTTGAAAAAAATGGTGAACCACTAGAAATAAAATTTTTAAAGACAAAAAATAATGAAGTGAATAATGCAATTTTTAAGTATGCTAAAGAAAACTATGAAGACATAGGAATAAAATTTTTAACAGAAGAAGTAGACTTTAAAACTTTAAGGAAAATATTAAGTGATAAAAAAGAAGGTAAAACTAAGAAAAACTATGATATGTTTTTTATGGCATGGGCATTGAATTCAGAGCCTGATTGCACAACAATTTTTTCAAAAGAAGGAGTACAAAACAGAACAGGATATTCTAATGAAAAAGTTGATGAACTAGTAAAACAAGGAATTGAAGAACTGGATGAAAATAAGAGAATAAAAATATACCATGAACTTTATAGAACCTTAAATGATGATGTACCTTATATTTATCTGTATGGAAGAAGAGATGGTATGGCGGTTAGTTCAAAAGTAAAAAACTTTAATGTATCACCATATAGAAATTTTACTTACGACATACAGGAAATTTATATAGAAGATTAAATTTAGGTACATTCAAAAAAACAACAAGTCAGTATGCTAGTATATTTGACTTCTTATTTTCTTTCATGTACCTTAGACAGAAATTTTATAGCATAGGGGGATTAATTATGTATAATAATTTTTTAGACAATAATGAGGATATACCAAAAGAAAAAGTTGGATTTAAAGATTTGGTGGCTATAATGATAGCACAGTTTACAATAATAATGCCAATGGTTTTAATAGCATTTGCAATTTGGGCATTCTTAATATGGTTTATAGTGTATGTTTTAATGGGTGCTTAAATGTTTTTGATAACTCTTACTAAAAAGTGAGAGTTTTTTTTATTATAAGCATTTGAAAACCTTTAAAAAAACTTATTTATAAAAAATTAATAAATAGGTAAAATAAAAAAAGGAGTAATAGGTTCAAATATTGAATATAAATTTTTAGGTAATAGGTTCAATTGGATTTAAACAATGGAGGTATAAATATGAAAAAACTAAATCTTGATCTATCTAAAGTTACTAATTTTGTTGAAGAACATGAAATAAACTATATGGCTCCTATGGTTAAGGAAGCTCATAAAATGTTACATGAAAAAAAAGGACCAGGAAACGATTTTTTAGGGTGGGTTGATTTACCTGTTAATTATGATAAAGAGGAATTTAATAGAATAAAAAAGGCTTCAGAAAAAATAAAGTCTAATTCAGATGTTTTAATAGTTATAGGAATTGGGGGTTCTTATTTAGGACCAAGAGCAGCAATAGAAATGGTAGGACATTCATTCTTTAATATAATGTCAAAGGATAAAAGAAAAGCTCCTCAAGTATTTTTCGTAGGAAATAATATAAGTTCAACTTATTTAACAGAGCTTTTAGAAGCTATAGAAGGATTAGATATATCAGTAAACATAATATCTAAATCAGGCACTACAACAGAGCCTGCTATAGCATTTAGAATATTTAAAGATTATATGGAAAATAAGTACGGAAAAGATAAAGCAAAAGAAAGAATATTTGCTACAACTGATAAAGCTAAAGGTGCTTTAAAAAGTTTAGCTGATGAAGAAGGATACGAAACATTTGTTATTCCTGATGATGTAGGTGGAAGATTTTCAGTTCTTACAGCAGTTGGATTATTACCAATAGCTACAGCTGGAATTAATATAGAAGAAATGATGAAGGGTGCTGAGGATTCAAGAGAAGCTTATAGCTGTGATGATTTAGAAAATAATAATTGCTATAAATATGCAGTTATCAGAAATGCCCTTTATAGAAAAGGAAAAACTACAGAAATACTTGTTAATTATGAACCAGTTCATATGCACTATTTTGGAGAATGGTGGAAACAATTATTTGGAGAAAGCGAAGGAAAAGACAACAAAGGAATATTCCCGGCAGCAGTTGACTTTTCAGCAGACTTACATTCTATGGGACAGTTTATACAAGAGGGAACAAGAAACATATTTGAAACAGTAATAAACATAGAAAAGTCTAAGAGAGAAGTTGTAATAGAGGAAAGTAAAGAAAATGTTGATGGATTAAATTTCTTAGCAGGAAAGACTATGGATTTTGTTAATAAAAAAGCATTCCAAGGAACAGTTTTAGCTCATAATGATGGAGGAGTTCCAAATATGATATTAAATGTTCCAGAGATATCAGCATACTATTTTGGATATTTAGTGTATTTCTTTGAAAAAGCATGTGGAATAAGTGGTAATTTATTAGGTGTAAATCCATTTAATCAACCAGGAGTGGAAGCTTATAAGAAGAATATGTTTGCTTTATTAGGAAAACCAGGATTTGAGGACTTAAAAAAAGAACTTGAATCTAGACTATAATATGAGAATAATAGTTGATGGTGATGGATGTGCGGGTATGCACATTATTGAAAAAGTAGCTAGCAAATATAATATTCCATTAAAGGTTTTTTGCACCTATAATCATAATATTTCTCTTAGTTATGGAGAGGTTTCTTTCATAGATATAGCTTTTCAAAGTGTTGATATGGTTGTTTTTAACGAAACTTTAAAAAATGATATTGTAGTTACCCAAGATTTTGGAGTTGCAGCAATGGTAATTGGCAAAAAAGCATATGCATTAAGCCCAAAAGGTTACATTTTTTCAGAAGGAAATATGGATAGATTATTATTTGAAAGACATATTTCTAGTAAGGTAAGAAGAAGTGGCGGAAGAACTAAAGGAAGTAAAAAGAGAGATTCAGAAGATGATGATAGGCTATATAAAAGCTTAGTAAAATTAATAGAATGTGTCATATAACATGACACATTCTTTTTTTTAATCCCCAGGTTTAAATTCAGAAGCATGGTTGTCTTCTTTTGGGATTTCAGGAAAAGCTATACCGTTATCTATTTTTACAGGATAAGGATTAAGTATAACAGAGGATGATGGATGATCAATGCTTGGATTATTTTTTCTGTGTTTTGGATCAGTTTCATTAAGTTTGTAATCTATAAACGTATTGTTTGTAAATCCTGGCATAAAAAACACCTCCTTAAATATAAATTGCACTAAAAATAGTTGAATTATTCATAATTATTTTAATAAAAAGCATAAAAGATGTTGTTACAAAATATGGAACTGATGTATAATTAGTATATACGGTTATAGGCATATGGAGGTTTTTGTAGTTATGAATACAATTGATATAGATTTTAATTTGCCAAGTCCACAACAGAAAAATACTCCTATAGAAATTAAAGCAATTTGTGAGGAGGATGTCTTATATAAATTTTTAATTGGACAAGGCGGTATATGGGAAAGTTTTAATGAATTCAGTGAAGAAAATAAAATTCTATGGACACCTAAGGAAGATGGACAATATTTTATTCTAGTTCAGTGCAAGGAAAAAAATGGTTCCAAGCCTTTTGATTTTTACAATAAAGTAAGCTACTCAGTTGGGGAAGAAACTACAAATTTTATTAATAATATAGTATGTGATAAGTCTACGTATAAAGTCGGAGATAAATTGGAGTTAATTGTTGAATCAGAATGTAAAGATCTATTGTATAGATATTGGATTTTAAATAATGGATCTTGGGAAATGATAAAAGACTACTATGGGGATAATATATTAGTATTTACTCTTAATAATGAAGGGGAATGTGAAATTTTAGTTGAATGCAAAGAGATTAGCTCGCAAAAAAAGTTTGATGAAGCAAAAACTATATCAATTAATGTTGAAAAATTGGAATGTGTTGAAATAACTAATTTTAAATGTTTAACACAAGATGATGTTATAGTTAATAGAGAATTAATCTTTAAAGTTGATACAAAACAAGATGAATCAAGGATGATATTATATAAGTTCTATAAAATTAACGAAGAGGGAAAAAGTAAATTAGTTCAAGATTATTCATCAAAAAAAATAGTATCATTTGTTGAAAAATTTCCTGGAAAATATAAAATATTATGCATGGCAAAAGATATGTATTCTAAGGATCAATGGGATGACAGAGCAATTATAAATTATGAAGTAAAACCTTATAAAGATGTTGTAATAAAAAATGTAGTTACAGATTTAGCATCACCTCAATTAAGAGGAAGAGAAGTAAATATAAAAGTATTAGCTGAAGGTGGACAAAACTTATTATATAAATTTATAATTGATGGAAATTGTAGTGTTGACAGTGGATATATAAATACGCCAGAGTTTACATGGAAAACAGAATATGAAGGTGAATATATAATAGAGGTTTTTGTTAAGGATAGTAGTTTTAATGATCAATATGAAGCTAGTGCAAAGATATCATATATAGTTGATAAAGAATTTTATATACCTCTTAGAATAAAAGATGTATGTTTAAATAATAAAAAAAATTATGTGAAAAATAGACCTATAAATATAGAAGTTATAACTGAGGGTGGGATATCACCGTTATATAATTTTGTGATTTATGAAGGAACTACTGAAGTTGCAAAAATAGATTTTAATAATTGTAACTGGGTAAACTTTACTCCAGAAAAAGCTGCTGAATATAGAATGGATATAAAGGTTAAAGATAAATATTCTATTAAGGAATTTGATAATCATAGAACCTTATTTTTTGATGTAAAAGAGTTTATACCAGCAAAAATAGATTATGTATTATTAGATTTAAAAGAATACTATAGAGTTGATGATGAAATTTTTATTGAAGTTATAGCAGAAAACACTCGAAATATATTATTAAGGTATAACTTATATATAAATGATGAATTAGTAGAATCTACTGATTATAGTATGAAAAAGCATTATAAGATTATTCCAAGATGTAGTGGAAAATATACATTAGAGGCTTTAGCTAGAAATGAATCTTCTAAAAAAGAATATGATTCTAAAAAAAGTGTAAGCTTGTTAGTTCACAATTCAATGCCAATAACAGATACAGAAATTAAACTTAACAGAATTAGAGGGAAAATAAATGAAGATTTGACCTTTAATGCATATTGTAAAGGTGGAAAAGATGTATGTTATGAGTTCTATTTGAGTTATGAAGAGCAGTGGAAGAGAGTACAAAGATATAGTAAAAAAGATTTTTATAGTTTTATACCATTTAAAGAAGGTAAATATAGTGTACTTGTATTATCTAAAAGTTCATGTAAATCTGTAGCCTATGAAGATTACAATATATATGAATTTTATGTAGATAAATAAAGATTTAAGTGAAAAGGGACAAGTTTTCACTTTCAAGGATCAACTTTTATTACAATAATGGAATAAAAATTTACAAAGGAAAGAGGGGATTATATGAACGTAGATAATGTACAAAGCTTATTAGTAACGCAGCTAATGACTCAAATAATGCAAAAATCTATGGGGGATAACATAGGGTTTCAAATGGCATTAGAATCTGTTATGAAGGGGCTGGCTGACAATACAGATTCGAACATAGCAAAAAGCATAAGTATGAATGGACAAAGTGGACAGAATTTAGAAAGTTTTTTAAGTGACAGAGCTGATTTAATTAACACAAGCATGGAAACTGAAACATCTTCAGTGGCTCCTAAGACTAAGGATGAAAAAATTAATTCAGCAATTGAACAAGCATCCAAAAAGTATGGAGTTGATGCAAAACTTATTTCGTCTCTAATTAAACAGGAATCTGATTTTAATCCTAACGCGAAATCTAGCGCAGGAGCAATGGGACTTATGCAACTTATGCCATGTAATGTTGAAGATTTTGGAGTTAAAAATCCATATGATATTTTTGAGAACATAGATGCTGGGACAAGAGAGTTAAGAGGATATTTAAAAAGATATAATGGAAATATTGAGTTATCATTGGCTGCTTATAATGCTGGGCCAGGAACCCTTGAAAAAAGAGGGGTAACATCAGTTGATGATATATGGAAACTACCATCAGAAACTAGAACACATGTGAAGAAAGTTATGGGATATTACAGGGGATAGTATGTAAAAAAATTATATAATCAATATAATATAAAGCATTATTCTATAAATTTTAATGTTTAATAAGGCACATTCAAAAAAATAACAAGTCAGTATGGTAGTATATTTGACTTGTTATTTTCTTTCATGTACCTAAAAAACATCTTAGGAATTTTATATAGAATAATGCTTTTTTACTTTATAGGATATTATAAAATTTCGAATCTGTGGATAACTTTGATAACTATTAAAATATATAGATTTTTTAGTTGAAAACTTTAATGAGTGAAAA
>NZ_FOKI01000027.1 GCF_900111985.1 Clostridium frigidicarnis | reverse complement strand
AAACTGCGCTACACTAGTTTTCGGCGGTATGCTTACTAACATATGTATATGATCCTGACATGCATTTGCTTCTATTATTTCTACGCCTTTATACTCACAAAGCTTTCTTAATATTTTTCCTATATCAACCTTTATCTTTCCATATATAATCTGCCTTCTATACTTAGGTGCGAATACTATATGATATTTGCAATTCCATTTGCTGTGTGCTAAACTTTGTGTATCCATTTGGATAACCTCCTTTGTTCTCATTTCGGTTGGCGAACCTAATTTGAGTTTAACAAAGGGGGTTTCTTTTTTCTACTCATAGCTATAAGCTTTTTAGAACCACGGGCATAGCCCGTGGTATTCGTTACACAAAAAAGCAGGAGCACCAAATAAATTTGGCATTCCTGTTTTTTGATTAAATGTATTAATATTTAAAATCGTAGAACCATCCACAATTTCTACAATGGTATCTCGTGAAACCATTTTCATGATACACAGTTTCTATGTCTGGACTTGGACATGTACAAACCGGTCTAGCAATTGCTGTCTTTATATTAGCCCCAGCCCCACCTACAATACATAATGTAGTTAGTGCAAATAAAAATAAAGAAACTTTTTTAAAAAACTTACCTTTTTTCATTTATACATCCCCTTTTTAATTTATATCAAACATATTATACCTAATATTATATAAAAAATACAATATTAGTAAATTAAAATATGATAAATATTCCTTTTATATAGTAAAATTTATATATTTTTAAAAGGTTATTCTTAATTAATGTAGAATATTTACTTTATATACATATTTATACTTATAATCTAATAATATATGGGGGAATGTATAATGAAAAAATTTAAGCTGCTTTTATCCACCTTAATAATACTCTGTGTTATATCAGGTGGTTGCAGTAATAAAATCAAAAGAGATTCTTCCTTAGATAACAGCTATAATAAAGCAATTGAAACCCTTAATAAAAATGAAGAAGCTATTAACAATAAAATTGCTGAAAAATATATGAATGTAAACAAAGGTACATTAAACTACGACACTTACCCTGGACAATACTATTTCTATGAAACCTATGATGGATTTGTAACTACAGACTTAATGTCTAAATTTCCTAATTTTGATGATAAAAGATATGGTGAAACCCTATGTGAATACACCTATGCTCCCGAAGATAACCCTTCAAGTATGAACTATGAGGATGCAATAAAACTAGTGTATTCAGTCTTGCCTGATGATATAAAAGAAGAAAGAACTATATATAATAAAGCACTTCAAAAAACATATATTGTATATTCATCTAGCCAAGGTAACTTTGTAGTAGGCTTAACCCACAGTGTTATTGTTAATACCAATGGAACACCTACAGAAAATAGAGATACAATTGTAGGTATAGATTATCTTAAAGAAATTTAAGATTAAGAATAAAATTCATTTATCCTTGAAAATAGAATTATAATTATCGTAGACAAGCAGATTTCACCAACATTTATCATTCTATTTTCATTAGATAATTTTTATTTTATGAGAATATTTAATTTGAATTGAAATTTAAACCTACAGTTTTTCTAAAAAATATTTTTATTTTAGAAATCTTTCTAAGAAGATTTTATCCTTCACTCTCAACTATTTACACTACTTACCCTCACTTTTCTTAGATAATTCTTTAATTAAAATATAGAATTTAATTATAAGTTTTTCCGAACATAGTGAAGAAGAACACCTCTAACATTATATTTTATAAGGTTTTCACCTAATCTTTATATGTTATTTAATAATTATATTACACAATCAGAAACACAAATATATATGTATATATTTGTGTTTACGTTTATATTTTTGTATTTATTTTTATAGATTAACTTGTTACACACCAATTCTAAACCATTTACATATTAGGCACATGAAAGAAAATAACAATTCCAAGATTCCATGTATATTTTATACAAACTGTTTCTTATATAATACTTTTGAGTGTATGTCATGCAAAATTATAATAAGTATTATCTTTAATTATCAAACTCTCCTTATTTTTAGTAGTAACTTCATTTATGAACTCATTCCAATTGTCTATTATAGTGGTTTTAATTGTTTTATTTTCTCCATAATAGTTTTTATATTTTATGTTATCCATATTTTTAAAAAACTCTGAATCATTGCTATATCTATAAATATCGCTATATTTAATATCTTTCCGTTTTTCATCATATTTATTTTTTGCATAATCTAGGCTTTCATTAATTGTATCTAAAATATTATTACTATTATTGTATTTATTTATTACAAATTTAAATACATCGTTAATAGCTTGTTTGTCCATCCTTGCAAATCCTCTTTTATCTTGTACAATTTTTTGAGAATTTGCATATTTATTATCATAATTCTCTATAGTATTATGATAATAATTTTTCTTTACAATATTAATTTTATCTACAATATCGTCTCTCAAGTTAGAATTTTCTAACAATATATTGGTTTTTAGTTCTATTATACCAAAATTAAGTCCTAGGGCTTCTTCGTTTTGGTCAAACTCCCACTCACAATATATAGGTTTTTTAATATTATTAACAAAAGTTGACATTACAGAAAGTTCATCTTTACTATAGGTTTTATCTAAATCCTTATAATCTCCTGATTTGCAAACCCCCCTTAACTTAGAGGACATATAATAATTATCTTTCTCTAACCATTTATTCTTAGGACTTTTAATATTTGCATAGTTATCATTTTCATCTATATATTTGGAGTAATTTTTAACCTGTTCTGAATATATATTTTTTATACTATTGTAAATTTTGTCCTTTTCTCCACTTAATCCATTATTTTCTAAAAATCCACCAACCATATTTGAAAATTCATGTGAATACCTATCTATTGTATTCTCAAACATATTATCAAGTAAACTTATTTGCTTCTTTAAGTCTTCCCCTTGAAAATTCTCTTGAATCTGATTTTTTAAAACTGAATACTGCGATGATAGATAGTCTAAACTGTCACTAAAATTATTATTATTTAAAATATTTCCACTAACATTCACTAAATTCAAATTTAATGAATCCCAATTTATCTCTTTATCAAGTCCATTGTTTTGTATTTGTTTTATAAATTCATCTTTAGATACTTTACTTACATCCGTATTAAAATATTCCCTATTTTGCGCTTCATCATAGGTAATTGGTTTTAGTGGGTTATAGTCACAACTTTTAATTTTCATACTTTTTAATTCATCACTAATAGGTGTAATCCCTGAACTCTTTACTATATGTGTAATATCAATTTTCATTGTTAAATTCCCTTCTCCCTAATTACTTACTTAGTTACATTTAAATAAATAACAAATCAAATGCATTAATGTACTGACTTGTTATTTTCTTTCATGTGACTTAAATAAACTTATCACTTAATTCAAAAAGTTTATTGTTGGTATAGGTTCAATTCCACTTGCATAATAAAAATTTAGTACGCTAAAAAAGTCAATTGACTTACCTGTATCTAAATCTACTACCAATATATGATCTCCGTAAGTTGTCATATCCTCAGCATCAATCCTTCTAGGTGTTGTTTTTCCAGTAGTATCAACAAAAGAATTATGATAGGATGTATTTACACCAGATTGAAATGCTGATTCAAAATAGGTAAACAAAGTTCCTTTGTCTAGATAAATTAACATTGCGTTAGCTGAACTTGCATACGATGATTTATAGCTTACAGGTCCTGATACAGACTTAATTTTCATATCAGAAATACTATGCTTACGACTAGTATATCCTCCACTATTCGGAAAATAAAATTCACGTTCCCAATTTAATTGTGAATTGTCCTTGTCTAGATTACAAACATATTTTCCATTTGAATATATATCTTTATTAACATATTGTATTGTTAAATATTTTAATGAATCAGACTTTCGTAAAATTGTAGAATTATCACCACCTGGATTTAATGCATTCATTCTAAGAGTATATTTATCACCAACAGTGTTATTATTTGAAAATACCCTAATACCATAACTACCTGTTGGTAAATTAGCTAATTTAATTTGATTACCAGAAAATACATATATATCTGTTGGATTAAACGTTCCATCTTGCCAATTAACTATTCCTAATTGTGCTACATAATTTGAATTACTTGATACCATATTCATTAGCATAGTTTTAGTGCTATCAACATTAAAAAAGTAAAAATCAGTATTATCTTCTGCAGTTAATGACTCCTCTAAACTTATTAATGGAACATCTACCATCGATTGCGATTTTAATTTCTTATTTTTTATTAATTCTTCTTTAATCTTTATAGTTTTATTATTAATTTGTCCTAGATTATTAACTTCGCGTACATCTTCATTTTTTGTGATCAAACTATTTAAATTAAAATCAACATTTTTTTCATTTGTTGTTGCCTTAACCGAAATGGCTCCTCCTAAAAGTAAAGCTATACAAAGAAAACCTAAAGCTTTTTTAAAATAATGTCTATTGTTTTTCATCACATTTACCCCTCCATTTTTTTATATTGCTATATATATCGTACTATATTGGAAATACTTTAAAAAATTTTATAATATTTACATTAAAACAAAAATAAGGATGTTAGATTCACTCAAAAAATTTTATATTTTTCTTTACAGCAAATACAGTTATATTAATATGTACTATAATTGGTGAGAAAATCCGTATTGTTTCACATTAAATTGAAAATAGTTAACTTTAATATCTATTAAATATCTTTTCAATAAGTTTATTTGAAATAAATTTAACTATAAATAGTAAAATAATTATAATGTATTTAAGATCTATATTATCTGATTAATGCACATTCAAAAAATAATAGACCTGTATGCTTGTCTATTTTGCATCATACTTCGTCAGCAAATTCAGCTAATACCCCTACTATTAACTAAACTTTTCTCCTTGCCTCATATAAAATATACGATACCTCTTTGGTCTATTCTTTTATTTCATATGCCTAAATATATAATTTGAATATACAAAACAACTTTAGTTGTCTTTATGTTTAAACAATTAATTATATAATTATTTAAGTAAACACATTCTATATACTAAAATCATTTAATTTAAAATAATAAAAATTCAAGTTATAAAACAAACTTTAAAATTACTAATTTGTAAACATAATTGTTTATGTTTATGTTTTTATTTATATATTTATTTTTTTAAATAATTTTGTAATTGTATTTATAGAAATATAATTAAAATTAAATACTAAAATATATGCCATTTTTTGCAAACATATAAATCGATTAATTTGTAAACTTTATTGTTTACATTTACATTTTTAATTATATAAATATATATATATTTGTTTTTTATTTTATTTATAAAGATATTTGTATAAATATCTTTATAAATGTACATATATTAAGGAGTTATAATATACATAGTTTACTTAATTAATATCTTATATATAGGGACATTTTCAAAAGCTGTCTACATAAAATAAAAAAAAATTAGGTTGAAACTAATATAAAAATTTATAAATAGTTTCATCATTATAATTTTATTTTAGCCTAATTTTTTAAATTAAATTTATTATTTTTTAATTATTATATTACTTTATTTTTATAAATTTCACCGTGTTATTTATAAAAAAATTTAACTTTACATAAGTTAAGCTTTATCTAATTTTTTATTTTACATTGTTTTTTTACTGCATTTATTAATAATAAAAACCCATTAAAGATTAATATAAATTCTTAATGATTTTTTACAATATAAAGATACCAAATTTCAGTTGTATTTTTTGTTTATTCCTTATTCTTAGTAAATCCTTTTATGTTTATTTATATATGTTATTAACTATGCATATAAAAGCCTTGAATTAGTAACAAATAGTATGAGAAATGAATTCTCTAATAAATTCATATTTTGAAAAGGTCATTTATAGTAGTGCTATTAGTGACTTTTGACCATGAAGTATTATTCCAACTAGACAAGAATACTGGTTTATTATTTTTTAGAGATGTCTTAAAAACCACCACTATAAATTAGTGATGGCTTTTAAAATATCATTATAAAAAGTAGATACTCAAAGTTCTAATTAAAAATTGATAATTATAGTTGAGATTAGAGCGTTGTGGTTGAAAATCACAGATTTTCTTTAATAATATCTTTTTATTTTATAAATCTTCATAAGAAGATTTCATCCTTAACTCTCAACTATCCACATTCAACTTTCAACTAACAAAGACTATACATATCTAATGTCTTTTAACTATACGCATATTCAACTTCATTATAAAGACCTACTCATCTAAATAGTACTCACATCTAAATCCATAACCACAAACTTGCTAGTTGAAAATGGTAATAAATTATCCTTTGACACTCCTCTAAATCCATTTCCAAACATATCATAAATATTTGATGTAAATTGTATTTCTGGTAACCTTCCTAATATCTTCTCGCCATCAAATAAAAATGCTAATTGAACAGGAGTTGCAAAATCACCTTTTGGCGTAAATTCTCCTCCGTCTGCCATCATACTAATAATAGCCATATCTCCACCAATAAGTTCCTTTAATGTGTTGTTACTTTCCTTAATCTTATAATTTAAAGGTGAGACAACAGGAACACCATCATAAAAAGAAGTTGAACTTCCTGTTAAAGGTAAATTAAACTTTGTTGATGTCTTTTTATCAGTATAAAGAGCTTTTAATACTCCATTTTCAATAAGTGTACACCTATAATCATTATTTACCACACCTTCTGCATCAAAAAAAGGCATATTTATAACATCCTGAGGATTAAGTGATTGGTGAAATGTAAAATTTTCACTAAAAATTTTTTCATCTATTTTGTTTGAAAATAATGAACTACCAGTACCAAATGCCTTTCCACTTAAATCATTTATTAATTTATTTACTGGAATATAGTGTGCAAATACCACTGGATACTTCTTGTTTTTAGGAAGATTTACTTTATTATTAAATGTATTTAGAATAATTTCACTCTCTTGAAGTAATAAATTTCTATCATATTTTCTTTCTTCAGCTCCTATAAACCCATCAAAAAGACTTGATGAGTTCTTATGCTTGAATAAAAGTTGTATAGTAATGCCTCTATCTGCATATTGAAGATCTAATACATTATCATTTAAAATTCTTGTACTAGTTTCTTTTAAGTTTATTTTATTTGAAAAACTAAATTCAGGATGATTATTTTTAAGTTCACACAAGAATTTATCAACTTCACTTACTAATTCTTCTTCTTTAATAATTTCTAATCTTTTATCAACATTTTCTTTTCTATACCCTGAAAGCTGATATGGATAAGGAATATTTTGTTCTAACCCTTCTATTGCTTGTTTTTCAAGTTCATCCTCATTATATTTTCCTATAGCCCCTGCAACGCCAATAATTCCATCCTTATACACTCTAAGACTTGTTTTAGTGTCATTTTTAAGTCTTACAGCATCTATATTGGAATTAGCAATACTAATGGAAGTCTCTTTAATATTCTCTATATATTTTTCTTTTAGCATAACATTCCCTCCTATTGAACATTCATATTTCTTACTCTTACATATGGTCCACCAAATCCCACTGGTAACGTATATTGTTCTATTTTTCCGCATCCCCCTAATGCACTTGACCATATTTCTAGTTCATTAGAGAGTCCATCTATTTCAGAAAGAGTTTCAAATACATTACCAGTTATTACAGATATGTCAACAGGTTCTACGATCTTACCATTCTCAATTCTATATGCAAGGGATGGAGCTATTGTAAATGTAGACATTCCTGATCCATATTTAAAAGTTTCAATATAAAATCCTTCTTTAATTTCAGAGAAAAGTTCTTCCTTACTTTTCTTTCCTGGAAGTATATAAGTTGATGTCATTCTTACGATAGGTTCAAATTCATAATTCATTGAACGTGCATTTCCTGTTACTTCCTCCTGAAGTTGTGCAGCAGTTGATACACTGTGAAGTCTTCCTGTAAGAACTCCATCCCTAATTAAATATGTCTTTCTTGCCTTAGTTCCCTCATCATCAAATGGAACATACCCATTGCCATTTTCTTGTCCACTATCAACAATTGATAAAATATCAGAACCCACCTTAGTCCCAATTGCCCATTCCCTTTTCATAGTTTCATCCCAAACCATAAAGTCTGATTCACTCTTATGTCCAAAACTTTCGTGAGCAAATACACCTGCCACAATTGGTGATAAAACCACTGTATATCTTCCTGGTTTAGCTTTTTTCGAATTCATTAAGAACTCCTCACATTTTTCAATATAAGTTATTAACTTATCTTCTTGTTCCTTTAAATCATTATAATAATTAGACCCCTTATTAAATTTCTCAGATAAGTTTTTATCACCATTTACTAAGTCAAATTCTAATGCAAAACCAGATCTTTGAGCATCAAAGATAAGATTTGCTCCTTTACTAGAGTAAAATTCAAAATTCTTTTTACAGTCAATATAAGTAGCTTTCCACATTTTTATAGACTCTCTACCCTCAATAACTTTAAAATATGATTTTAAAAGTTCATCTTTTTCTTTCTTGGTTATATGTTCTATACTATCATCATTAAACTTTAAATATTGACCCTTATTTACCTCAAATTTTTTAACTATAGGATTTTCATTCAAATTTGCATTTGGCTTTGCCATGTTACAAAGCTTATTAATTTCATCTTGGATTGAATTCACATCAGATATTGATGAATAATACCATCTCACACCGTCAAAAACCCTTAAAAAAGCAGCCTTATACTTTCTAATTTTCGATTCTTCTAAATCCCCTAATGTGTATACAATATTTGTCTCGAATACATCCTCAATTCTTACATCAGTATAAAGATTTTCTGGAAATTTAAACATAACTCTACCCCCTTACAATTTATTAAGTTACAAGTTTAAAGTTACAAGTGACAAGTTAAATTAAATATTCCTAACTATTTCACTCCAACTTATAACTAAATAACTTATCACTAAGTGAAGCTCTTTTTTTCAATTTGAAAAATCAATTATTTATTTTTTAGTATCAAGTGATTCTTAGCCCCACATTGTAGAAAATTTGATCATTAGATCCCCTAGAAATTTGGTAATTTTTAAGAAATAATGGTATGATACTTGTATAATTATTGCTATAATTGTAAATGTATGTTATATAATTATTACATAAAGTCCCTAATAATTGCAACATTATAGGAGGTAATTAAAAATGGATATTAAAATCGATGAACATTTTGAATATACTAAAACCCCTTGGGGTAACATGTTCTATAAAATTGCTTGGAAGGAACAAAAAAGAAATAAAGGAAAGCTAAAAAGCTTTCCTTTAATCTTTATATATTATTTTATTGAGTCAAAGTAGTTTCTAATCCTCCATAAAGATAATACAAGTTATAAAAGTATTCGTGTCTTTCTATTAATGAAGAAAATTTACCAATTTCAATAATCCTTCCATTTTTCATAACAATGATTTCATCATATTTTCTTAATATATCTTCTCTTAATTTATGAGTTACAACTATAGCAGTAATATAATCTAAGTTTAATATAGAATTTTCTATATTATAAGATGTTTCATTATCAAGAGAAGATGTTGATTCGTCTAGAATTAATATAGAAGATTTTTTTATTAAAGCTCTAGCAATAGCAATTCTTTGCTTTTCTCCTCCAGATAATTTATTCCCATTCTCCCCTACAGAATCCTTTATACCTAGTTCAAGCTTATCTATAAATTTTTTTAATCCTGATACCTCTAAGGCTTCATCTATCGTGTCCTTACTATAATTTGAATATAATCCTATATTATCTTCAATAGTACCATCAAACATAAATACATTTTGATTTATTACTGATATATGATTATAAAAATCATTAAAATCTATAGCTTTCAAATTTAAATTATCAACCAGTATTTGTCCATAATACTCATTGTAATAACCTAAAATTAATTTTATTAAGGTGCTTTTACCACATCCACTCTCACCTACAATTGCATATTTTTTCCCTTTTTCAAAGGTTAAATTAATATCATCTAGTACATTTTTATTTTCATCATATCCAAAGGTAACATCTTTTAATTCTATGCTTTTATTAAATTTATTTATTTTATTTAATTTAATATCTTCTTTGTTATTACTTAGTAGTATACTTTCAATTTTATTTGAGATGTTTTTTATTGATTTTATTCTATTTAGAATAGCTACACTACTACTTAATGGAGTTGCTATGTTGTTCATAAGCTGCACTGAAGCTATTATTGACCCAAAGCTTATTATTCCTCTCAAGTTAAGAAAGCCACCTACCATAATAACACCTATAAACATAGAAAAACCTAATAAAGCCGCCAATAAATTTATGAATTCTTCCATTAGTGTATAATCTTTTTTACTTTCCTCCATTTTATAAGTAGACTTACCAAAAACTTCTTCAACTTTATTATATAAGTTAAAGCTTTTTATAACCTCAAATCCTGAAAGCATATCCTTAGTTGTTGATGTAAAGTTTTCAAGGCAATGAGAATACCTTGTTTTTTTATATATTAACTTATTAGATAATATGGTTGGGATAATAAATGTAAAAAACCCCAATATAACTATTGTTAATGTAATGTATACGCTTATGCTAATTAAGGATATAAGTGCAATAAAAAAGCTTAAACTAAAACTTATTAAGTTAAATATGTTATTAAAAAAATCGTCCTCAATAATCTTCATATCATTAGTCAAAATAGAAATATATTTTCCACTATTATTCAGTGTAAACTCCTTCATATCTTTTTTAATAATACTATTAAAAAGATCATTCTTTAATGTAATTAAAGTTTTCTTCATGTAAATAGCTCTTATGTATCTGTTTAAATAACTAATTATTAAATAACTTAATAAAAAAATTATAATTATAATTAATCCATTATGAAAAAGCTTATCAAAATTTCTATTTGTTATTAATTGAATTAAATATCCTAAAAGAAAAGCCAATGATATATCAAGAATACTACAAACAAGGATTGTAAAACACCTCAATATAAATAGTAGTTTATATTTAAATAAATATTTTTTCATTAAAATTATCCTTTCATAACTAATAATAAAAAAATTGTATATAAGTTGAATATTCAAATATATACAATTTTTTTTATTATTTAATTTTTTTATTTTTTTTAAGTACAAGCCCAAATATGACACCAACGGCTGCACAAAATACTATAAATAAATAATTCAAATTAACAACTCCTCCTATTTATTTATACTTTTAATCAGTAAAATAAAGCATGTCCTCACTTTCAAACGCTCTTAAAAGTATAACTATAAAGACAAATATTGCTATAATATTAGATATTAATATAACCCCAATTTTATAAATATTAAAATCATATCTAATACTCATTTGTATTAAGTCATAAAAATTTACTATAGGTATAAAATCAAACCACCCTAAAGCACTTCTATATGAATTCAACGTATTAATATCCATACCAAAAATTATAGTCATTGGACAAAGCAAAACCCATGGAAGGTAAACTAAATATACTTGAGCTTGTTTTACACTCTTAGCTATTAATCCAAAGGTAATTTGAGCTAATGAAAATACCGTGCAAAAACCTAATATATTAAATATTAGCAAAGGAATTTTACTAACTAAATCTAAATCTACCTTAAGAAATACTTTAAAAAGCATTGTAAAAACAAAATATATTGGTAAGAAAATAACTATTGCTATAGAAAAGCATGAAATTAAATTAGATAACCATTTGCCTAATATTATTTGCATTTTTGATAATGGAGAACTTAATACAATTTGTATAGTCCCTGAAGCTTTTTCTTTTGTAGATAAATAATAGGCATTTGAATTATTTATTCTCATAGATAATAAGATTATTATATAAGAACATATTACTCCAATTACATTATAAATAATTTTATTATAATCCTTATCCCTATATTCTATGATTGATTGGACTGAAGGTAAATTTATATTACCTAATAATATTATTTTTATATTGCTTAAAATATCATCCTTTAAAGCTTCCATATATGGATCATCTTTAGTTGCACTGTTTTGAAAAAAAATAACAGATTCTTTTGATTCATCAAAAATAACACCTAAAGATATTTTTTCATTTTTAATATCGTCTTCAATATCCTCCTGACTTTTTTCAACAAACTCATAATAAGTATTTGAATCTCCTAATTGCTCTTTTATATACAAAGAATTGATTCCTATAGTAATCTTGTCACTTTTTTTCTTAGAATAATTTCCTAATAATGCTGATGTTATTGATATAAATATAATTATTAACAATGGAAATAAGATATTAAAGATTAAGCTTTTCTTATCTCTTGTTAACTCTTTTATTTCCTTTAATGTTATATGAATAAATGACATCAACACATTCCTTCCTTTTCAATTTTATCTTGAATAGAAATATATACATTTTCAAAACTATCAGCATTGTATTTATTTTTAAGATTTTTTATAGTATCATGTTCAAAAATAGTTCCCTTATTCATTATCACAACCCTATCACATAATAAATCTATATCTTCTGCTATATGAGAAGTAAGAATTATTGTTTTCCCTTGTTCCTTTAATTTTTTCGTATATAACCTAATTAAATTTCTAGAAATAATATCAAGTTCACCTGTAGGTTCGTCCATTAATATTATTTTGGGATCAGTAATAATTGATCGTATAAAGGATATTTTTTGTTTCATTCCCTTTGAATAAGTATTAACTTTTTGATTCTGAAAGTCTACATGTAATTCTTCATATAAATTTTTAAGTCTAGAATACACAACTTCTTTATCAACCTTAAATAATTTTGCATAATACACTATATTTTCTTCACCAGTTAACTGCTCATATAACATTGGATTTTCAAATAAATACCCTAAATTTTGCTTTACCTTTGATGGATTTTTAATGGTATCATAACCTGATATATATATAGATCCCGAATCCTGTTTATACAAAGTTGATAATAATTTCATTGTTGTTGATTTTCCAGCTCCATTATTACCAAGTAATCCAAATATACATCCTTTTTCAACTTTAAAGCTAAGATCTTTTACACTATAAAAAGTATTCCCTTTATATTTTTTATAGACATTGTTCAACTCTACCATTTAAGTCTCCTTTAAAAATTTCAAATTCATTTGTTTTTCCTAATAGTACATTAACAAACTTTTGATAGTATTCTCTTAAATCATTAGCTGTTAAATGTTTAGTGTTAATAATTGCATTGTCCATTGTAAACTTATTCCAATCAGCTGTTAATAATTCCATTTCATAGCTTTTCATATTCTCATAAATCTTTGTACCTGGATAAGGAGTTAATATACTACCAAAAACATTAGCTTTATATAATCTTCGTAACTTTAAAGCAAATAATATTGTCTCTTGTACTGTTTCGTGAGTGTCGAATGGATGTCCCATAATAAATGAAACATTAATATCGAATCCAATACTAGAAGCTATTTTTACTGCATTCTCAATTTGCTCAACAGTAACTTTCTTACCAATCTTTCTTAATATTTCATTATTAGCACTTTCCATGCCAAATTGAATTTTTCTACAACCTGCATCATATAAACTCTGTAGAAGCTCACTACTAGCAACATCTGCCCTTGATTCACATCCCCAAATAAACTTTTTACCTGTATCCTTTAATATATTACAAAACTTTATAGCTCTTTGAGCATTTATAGTAAATGTATCATCTATTATAAAAAACATATTTAAATTAAATTTATTTTCTATTTCTAAGACTTCTTCTAATATATTTTCTGGTGATCTAAAGTATATTTCTTTTCCCCAATATGCTCGAGAAGAACAGAAAATGCAATCTCCTGGGCATCCTCTCGAAGTAGATATAGTAATTGGATATACATATTTCTTTAAATCTATAAAACTTCTATCCGGAATTTCTAATTCATCTAAGTTTTTTATCCTAGATTTTTGTTTAGTTATATGAACCTTACCTTCTTTTAAATAGGATATTCCATCTACTGATTCTATATCCAATTGTTGTTTTATTATACAATCACATAGTTGAGAAAATGCAAATTCCCCTTCTCCAAAAATTACATAATCAAAATCTAACTCTTTTAATATTTGATCGTTACAGAAAGTAGCACAGGCCCCTCCTCCGACAACTACAACATCACTTAATGTATTCTTAATTAAATTTGATACTATTTTTATAGGTAACCATGATTCAACAAAGGTTGATATGCCTACAATTTTAGGCTTAGTTCTATTTAGTAAACTCACAAAATCGTTTTTATTGTAATAATTAACAGCCATATCAATAACCTGAACCTCATAGCCCTCTTTTTTAAGATGAGATGCTATATAAAGTAATCCTAAAGGTGGCATTGATATCACATCTGCTAAATCCTTCTTATAGCCCCTATTGGTTGGAACATTGATTAACAAAACATCTATATTTTTCATATTTTAAAATTCTCCTATACTATATTAATATGCATAATAACTACTGATTCTAAAATACTAAAAACCTTGCAATTCATTGAACGCATTATCTACATTAAGAAATTTTATGTCTTCATTTGGAGTAGTTATTTTTTTGGAATGATCTAATAATAAATTTTTTAACTTCTTAGGAGAAAGTACTTTATTTTGAGATTTTAATAGAGCAATTGCTCCCGTTACAAATCCACACGCCATTGAACTACCAAAATCATAAACATAATTTCCTCTTATATCAGTTGTATAAATATATTCTCCTGGTGCATATATAGTATCTTTTTTGCATTTATTATTCTTAGGGGATGCATACAAGTGAAAAGGACTTAGTTTTATTCCACAAGATGCAACAGATATTACACTACTATATGCTGCTGGATACTGTGTTTCTTTTCCATAACCATTACCCACCGCACTGATTATTGGGACAGACTTTTTTATCAATTCACTTACTATTTCTTCCTCAATGAAATAATCCTGAGAATTTTTATTAGTTAATATATTTAAGCAATCTTTATAATATCCCAAACTTAAATTTATTATATCTATATCATTATTCATACACCATTCCAAAGCTTTAATTATGTTTTTTATATTTGCTTTTCCTCTATGATCCATAACTTTAAGAGGAACTATTTGTACTCCACTAGCAACTCCTGCAATTCCAATTTTGTTGTTTTTTTCTGCACCTATAATCCCTGCCACTCTAGTACCATGACCAAAATGATCTGTTGTATCCTTAGAATTATCAATAAAGTTAAACCCTTCTATGACAATATTTTTTAAATCTTCATGATTTCTATCTACTCCAGAATCTATTAATCCTATTTTAATATTGCATAAATCCAAGTTACTAATCTTACTCCAAGTTTCTTCTAAATTTATTAGCCTAAGTCCCCATAATAACTCTTTATATTCATCATTAATCAAATCATAAACTTTATTTTTCTTATTATATAAAGATTTAGTCATTTTAAGCCTTACTCTACAGGTTTTAATGGGCTCCATAAGATATTTTCTATAGCACCCTTTTCATATTCACAAAGTGGATATTTACCGCTTTTTTCTTCTGTATGAAAAATAGTATGAGCCCTACAACCACCTAGGCAAAATATTTTATAATCACATGAAGTACAATCCTCAAGTTCATCAGTTCTAACAAAAGGCTTATGCTTAATAGGAGCCTCTTTTGCATTAGAAATTAAAAACTTACTGCTATGGAGAACATGACAAGGATATATGTTTCCATTTACATCAATACTTAATTCATTTACACCTGCACCACAGCTTAATTTTGGTGTAAGAGAGAAAACATTATTCATACATCTTTGTATATCTCTCACAAAAATTATGTTATGTTTTTCATGCTCACTATGTTTAAGTTTATTATTTTTCCAAGAATTCATTATAGCAATCATCTTGCCTAGTTCCTTATTTTTCTCTTCTATTTTCTTATGGTCGTAATTAAAATGTTCTTTTAAATTATTGCCTTCTGAATCTATTAAGATTGGTTCATTTACAATAAAGCCTAATGAACCTACATTCTTAACAAAACCTATAACTTTTTCTAAGTTATCTATATTGTACTTTAATGGAGTAATTCCAATAAGAAATGGTAAATCATATATTGTACACATTTCAGAAGCACTTAGTACACCCTTAAATGATCCGTCACCTCTAATATAATCATTCTTTATTTCTTCAAATTCATCTAAAGAAATAATTATATAATCGCAGTATTCTTTTAACAAAATTGCTTGTTTAGAATCCAGCAATACACCATTTGTCCATAAAACTATTCTACAGTTATATGATTTAATAGATTTTAATATTTCTTCTAAGTTTGGATGAAGCAATGGTTCCCCACCTGTAATGTTTACAACTATATTCATATTTTCTGATAATGGTGTTAAATTATCTAAAATAGTTTTTAAACTTTCTAATTCCATAAATTTTGCATTGTTTGTAGAAACACATTGTTTATTACAATATCTACAGTTTAAATTACAGGCATCTGTTATATCTATAAATAATGATTTTAAGTTATTATCAAACTTAGGTCCAATACATTCTTTTTTCTCCTCAAATATTACCTTATTTTCTATACCATATTTACAAAACTTAATAACATCATGTTCAACTATTTCTTTAGGTAACATATATTCCTTAGAAATTTCATCTACAACTTCAAATAGCTTTTTATTTCCATCAAGTTTATTTAAAATATCAGCGCCTGTTAAGCTTGTCTTTATCCAAGAAAAAAATGTGTTTGAAAAAAATAATTTAAACCCATTTCTTTCTTCAGAATTAAAATAGTCTTTATGAAAGTATAATTTTTTATCAAGTAGTTGCATCGTATTTCCCCCTATTCACATATTTCCACAAAATCATTTTTAGAGTTATTTGCATTCATTAAAGCTACTATTTTCTCATAATAATATCTTAATTTTTCTATACTTATGCTTTTAGTGCTTATTATGGGATTATTAAGTTTAAAATTATCCCAAGTATTACTATGAATTTTAATTCCTAACTCTTCTGCTTTATAATATTGTTCAGTACCTGGAAAAGGAGTATTAACACTTCCCATAACATAAGCACCATATTTACTTTGTATATATTTTGCAAATGAAATTGTTTTTTGAATAGTTTCATCTGTATCGAAAGCATGTCCTACAATAAAAGATGCAGAAATATGCATTCCATATTTATGAGCAAGGCTTATTCCATTCTCAATTTGTTCGATAGTAACTAACTTATTTAATTTTTTTAAAATATTATTATCTGCACTTTCTAAACCTATTTGAATTTTTTTACATCCACATTCTGAAAGCATACTCATTAACTCTTCTGTTATAATATCTGCTCTGGATTCACATCCCCATAAAAAATTTATATTACTTTCTTTTATCATTTTACAAAACTCATAAACTCTTTTTGAAGATGCTGTAAAAGTATCATCAGTAATATAAAATACAGTAGTACCGTATTTTTTATTTAAATCCATTAATTCATCAAATACACTTTTTGCTGATCTCATTTTTACTTTTTTACCCCAAAATGCTCTAGATGAACAAAAGATGCATGCTCCTGGACATCCTCTAGAAGTACTTATAGTGTATGGAATTAGATATTTATTCAAATCAACTAAGCTTCTATCTGGAAATGGTAATTTATCTAAATCTTCAATTCTTTCCATAGATTCATTTATATATAATTCTTCATTATGTATTTTGAATACTATTCCGGGAACATTCTCAAGCTTTTCATTGTTTCTTTCAAATATAGCATCACATAAATGCAATACTGAATGTTCTCCCTCACCTTGTATTATATAATCAGTCTTGCTGTCCATTAAAATATCTTTATAACAAAATGTAGCAAATGCTCCACCTGCAAATATTTTTGAACTTGGAAGAACTTCCTTTATAAGCTCACAAAGTAGTTTTTGTGCTTTCCATGATTCATTATAAGTACTCATACCAATTAATTTAGGATTAAGCTCATTTAACGTATTAGAAAAGGATTCTTTTGTAAATTTTTCAACTGCAAAATCAATTATTTTAACCTTATAGTTACTCTCTTTTAAAACAGTTCCTATATATAAAAGACCCAAAGGTGGCATTCCATTGCTTTGGGCAAACTTTTCTTTATACCAACTGGTTGTAGGAAGATTGATAAGTAAAACATCTATATTATTCATAATTTGCTCCCTTCAATTAACCAAAAATCAAATTAAATTCATCTTCAACATCAATTATATAAATTAAGTTATATAACTTTAGTTCTTCAATTGTATTTTCAAATTGATTCCATGTGACTGAATCCTTAACTTTATTCCATAGTTCCTCTAAGGTGATCTCATAATTTATATTAACCCATATATTGCTAAAAACAGGATTTAATATAACGGACCCACCATCTTGGGTACATATTTGAATTAATTTATCCTCTCGTATATACCAGTTATTACATTCCCATTTTACAAGCTGTTGATTTTGAAATTCCATATATATACTCCTTAGATAATAAATACTTAGTTTTCTTATTAATTGACTTTAAGAAAACTATCTATATACAAAAACTTTTAAAACTAATTAATTACATATAAAATAACATAAAGAACAATACTGTCCTATAGAGGACAGTATTGCATTTTAAATTTTAGCCCGGAACAGCTGGACCTGGAATAGAGTCAGCAACTATAGCCCCAGCAACACCACTAGAAACACCACCAATAACATTACCAACAACTGTCTCTAACCATGATGCAGGCATATACATATCAGTATTATTTTTTGGTAGTACTAATTCAGGAGTCATATAAATCTTCATGTTCATCCCCCCTTCTTATTTTATAAAATACATAAAATCGCCTTTTTATAAAAAGGAAAATAATACGTTTTAAGTGTTAATACTTGCAATCCTCAATATAAGTAATAGCGATAAAAACATTTATAAGATTTATTTCAAAAACCTTAATAAATGTTATGGCTTATTTTAACAATTTTTATAATATGTTTCAATATATTGGGGACAACTGGTCATATATAGGGACAACTGGTCAACTTTTCATAAATACAAGTTATTATAATTGAAAAATGGATAAAACTAGTTTCCTTAATTTCTTTGCATTGATTCAAAATAATGATATTAAGTTTGATTCAACCTTTCATAAAGACATGTTAAAACTTGAATTATCTGTATCAGATATGGAACCCTATAAAAGCATTTCTTTTTTAAAACACTATATTTTAACAAAAAAGAAATAAAGGAAAGCTAAAAAGCTTCCCTTTAATTAAAAATTATCTTTATTCTATTATTTGAGTGTGATATGAAATCATCCTTATTTATTAGTTAAATGCTCCGGGTAAATGAGCAATTAATTCTTTATATTGGTTTAACAGGGTCATAATAAAAGATGATTTCATATCTTGGGGACCTTTTTTGTTAATTTCATTAACAACCTATTTCATAACCTAATATACTACCCTATGAATATATATACAACCCCTTAGGGACAACTGGGTCATCTCAGGGGACAACTGGTCACTTTTTATCAAATTGGAATAACTATCTTTAAAATAAATCTATCTTTTGTATAATCTACAACCACTTCTCCATCATATTTTTCAGCACATCTTCTTATACTACTTATACCAAATCCATGTTCAAATCCATCTGCTTTATCTGTAACAATCTTATTATTATGGATTTTTATACTATTAACCTTGCTATTATCAACTCTTATAACTAAAAAATTACCTACATATGTATTTTTTATATCTACATATCTTTTTATATTACCATCCTTAATTTTATAACAGGCTTCAATTGCATTATCTAATGCATTAGAAAATATACTACTTAAATCAATAACTTCTATGGGTATTCCCTTATTAATATTAATCTGAGTATTAAACTCTATATTATTTTCAGTACATATTCTCTTCTTTTCACTTAAAATAATATCTATAATTGAATTGCCAGTATTAAATATATTAATATTCTCTACTTCTTCATTTACTTTTTCTATATAATCATATGCTTTATTTTCATCTCCATAAAGCTCCTTTATACAGACAATATGATTCTTCATATCATGTTGAAGCTCTCTTAAGTTCCTATAAGACTTTTGTAATTTTATATAATTTTCATGGTCCATCATTGTTTTTTGTTTGATTAAAGTATTTTCTAACTTCAACTCATTATTTTTAATTAACCTTTTCATCATCCCAATTATAGCCACGTTAGATAATATAATTATTACAGTAATCACAAGCAACATGTAATTATTTATTGAATTTTTTACTGTAATTGAAAATGTGAATTTAAATATAATGAATAGACAAAGCATATTTGATAATATAGGTACTGCTATAAGATTAAAATCTTGCTTCTTTAAACCTACCGATATTGTTTTGTTCTTATAAATTATAAAAATAATTATAAAAAAAAGCTTAGATAAAGCAACTGTTATTATCTTATATGGATTTTCATATACTACAGCTCCTATATTTTGAGAAGTAACTATTGCAATAATAATCATACTTATTGATTCAGTTGCTGATAATATAAACCAACATATCATTATAGTTATTGTGCAATTCCATATATCCACCTCATAATTAATTTTATAAAAAATAGCTACAATGACCATATTTACAATTACTATAGTATTTGGAAAAATATTAAGTATATTAATCCCTATTCCTAGTACCATTAAAGTAATTAAGCCTATGCCTATGAAGGTTCCATTTCTTTTTCTAACACTTATATTATCTAATATCACATAAAAAATACCTATTTCTACGCTTACTAATAATACAATAGTTATAGTCCAAGGTGCACTGTATTCTAACATAACATATCTCCCAATAAATTTGTTAATTCAATCTTTAATTCTTTATATCTATGTTTACTCACAGGTATAATTTTCTCTCCGAGTCCCACATTATCTCTATTTAGTGATGTTATACCTTTCAAATTAACTAAATAGCTCTTATGGCATCTAAAGAAGTTATAACTAACTAAATTTTTTTCTATTTCCTTCATACTTAATTTTGCATGATAAGATCCATATTCCATATGTATACATATATAATTCTTTATTGATTCTATATATAATATCTTGTCTATATGTATCTTCTTCAATCCTTCAGTGCATTTAATTGCTATAACACTATTCTTTTCTTTCACATACTGTATACATTTCATAATACCTTCTTCTAATTTTTCAGGATCTATGGGCTTTCTTAAATACCTATATGCCCTGACCACATACCCTTCTTCTGCATAATCCTTAAAAGACGTTGTAAATATAATTTCTAAATCATTATCAAACTCTCTAATCTTATAAGCTACTTCCATACCTGTAAGCTTATCCATTTTAATGTCCAACAATAAAATATCCATGTTTTCAGGATAGTTTTTAAGTAAATTTTCTCCACTTCTAAAAATAAGTAGCTCATAACATATCCTGTTTTTTTCAAATATATTTTCCAAATGGGATTTCATAGAATCAAGTTGCACTAATTCATCCTCGCATATTCCTATAGTTATCATATTACTCCCCCCAATGGACTTTAATTTTTAACATCATTATACATATTTTTGAATATATTGTATACCTTTCTTTATAACACTATTAATAGGAACAAAGGTAGCTACGGCATGGTTTTCTATTACACTCTTTCTTAGGAATATATATGTATTCCCCTTCCACATACTTTTGAATTAACTCTATTACTTCCATTGGTAATATTTCCTTTGCCTTAATATAGCACATAATGCCCTCCTAAATTTAAAATTGTCATTTAGGATTAAGCAAAGGCTATTTATTTATAATCCATTAATTGTTTTATACTAAGATTTTAGTATCCAAAAAAACTTAAAGTCATTATGCTTATAAAAAAAGGTATCATATTGAAAATACAGACACATACATATATGTTTTCTGTAAACATTTCCACTTTTTTCGTAATTAAACATACAAAGTAGTCCCATAGAAATAAAGAATATTATTGGTGCTAAAAAAAGTAATAAAGCATTCATATGATTATTAACGAGGATTGGCACGTATCCCATTGTATTATTGAAAATACTACAATTAGAAAGCTACAAACACTCCCTAAGAACATACTAATAACAAATTTCTTTTTATTTTTATAATCTAAGGTTCCATTTCTAGATAATGTATACGCAATAACTCCTAATATAGTTGGAAAAAATACTAAAGTTATTACTCCCCATAATAAGGTTACTTTTCTTTTAAGTACATCTTTAATTATATTTATTTATAAAAACACAAATACAATTATAAGCATAATTAATGGTAATAACTCAACTAACTTTGCTTTTTCCTTAATATTGATAACCACAAAAGCTATTAATAAAAAACTAAATACCAATAAATATGGTATTACTTTACTTAAGTTTATCCTTAACACTTTAAACACGCTTCCCACTCCTTATTATTTTCTTATCTTATATTTATCACTCCCATCCTCTTACAAAGTGGGCGATAAAAAGTGCTATAATCCTGGATTATTCAGATATACCATGGAATATGCATTTTTTTAAGGGCTTGGGGACAACTGGACATACTTGTCTGATCTAAAATATACATTGCATCTTTGACTTATTATTTTCTTTCATGTGCCTTATTGCAACCTTTCTAGAAGTTTACTTATCTAATATAGTGTACTAAACTTTTAATTGCCTAATTATTTTCGGAGGTAACAATTAATGGAACTATCAATAGAACAATCCCTTAATAAAGATAAGGAAGCTTTTATAGAAGCTATAAATTCATGTACGCCTACACTATATAAAATAGGTAAAAACATGGTGGAGAACGATGAAGATATAGGAGATGCTATACAAGACACCATACTAACAGCATATGAAAAAGTTAATACCCTAAAGGATTCTAAATACTTTAATACCTGGGTAGTTAGAATTTTCATAAATAAATGCAACTGCATCTTAAATAAACGTAAACCTAATATAGCCCTTGATGATGCTTATAATATAGGCTGTAAAGATGGATCTATAAAAGATCTTGAATTAAAGGAAGCTATAAATAAACTAAAAAAAGATTATAAACTTGTAATTATTCTATATTACATTATGGGATTTAGTATAAAAGAAATTTGCTCAATTCTAAATGAAAAAGAAGGAACTATAAAATCTAGACTATGTAGAGCACGAAATGATTTAAGAGATTTTTATGGTGTTAATAAGGAGGATAATTAAATTATGGATAACTTAGAAAAAGATTTATTAAACCTAAAAAATGAGGACATAACCATTCCCCCTAGTGTTTTAAACAAGATAGATACTGCCTTTGACACAATTAGAAATGATAATTCAAATGATTTAAAATGTGTAAACTTAAAATCATATAATAAAAAAACTAAGTCTAAAAAAAGAAAATACTATTTAACTGCAGCTAGTTTAGCATTAGCTACAACTATAGGTTTATCAAGCCCTGTTAGAGCTGCCATTGAACAATTTGTTTTTAGCTTTAAAAATCCAGGCATAGAAAGTGCCGTTAAAAATGATTATGTTCAAAAGATATCAGATACAGAAGTTTCTAGTGACAAGTTTAATATGAACCTTAACAATATATTAGTTGATTCTGGACACATTGCCTTAGATTTTGAAATTAAAATTAAAGATAATTCAATGATACCAGAAGATCTTAACCAATTCGGTGTTACTATGGATGTGGATTTGTACAATGAAAATGGTGAGATTATTTATAAAACAAATACACCTGTTTCTAATCTTGCTTTAAGTGGTTATTCTATATTAGATAAAAGTAATATCGAGAATAATATATTAAATTTCAAAATATTACTTACATCAGATTCTGCTAAAATACCAACTATGGACACACTAAAAATTAATGTAGAAAAAATAGTATTTGCCCATTTAGTTGATACAGTAATTCTGTCTCAAGATTTGAATTTTGAGACATCAATAAAGCTAGATGATAAATTTAAAGAAGGTAAAAACATAAACTATTCATTTAACAATGATAACCCAAACATTAAAGTTTATAAAGCTACATCGCTACCAACTAGTATGAACTTAGAATTTGACTATCTAGTTGCTGGTGATGAGGCAAAAATAGTACATCGAGCAACCTTAGTTGATGAAAATAATAAAAGATATATCTCATCTTCAGCTTCTACAGAGACTTTACCTGGTGGGGGAGCCACTTTAAAAATTGTTTTTGATGGTATTACTTCCTTTGATAATGCAAATAAGTTCACTTTAGAAATTGAAAATCCAAATGGATCTACAGTAGATAAGGTTGAATTTAATAGAATGACTCTTCCTTAAGATGGTGTTCTTTTCATCATCTAACCGAAAAGTGAGGTCTAAGCTACGCAAACTAGCTGACTAACGCTTATGATTTTATTGTTATGAAAATGTATACTATCTTATAAAGTTAAATCTGTATACACTTAATTAAATTCATAAAAGCCATGAATTAAAGTTAAAAAACTTCATTCATGGCTTTTTCTTATTATGCACATTCAAAAATATTTACTCTTTAATTTGATAAATATTGTATTAAAGTTTAATTATTGGTAATAATTTCTTATACAATAGTGGACAACTTACTTTTTAATCATTTTATTTAATCCATACATTGGTATTACAAAAGTGTAAGTTATAACTGTTACTTTGTAATTTACTTAAATGGTTGGCTTTATTGATACAAGCTATAATAAATACATAAGGTCAAACAAAACAAATTAAGGGAGGAAACAAATTATGTTAAAGAAGTTTTTAAAGAAAGTTTTCAATGGAGAATTAGTTAAGGAAGAAAAAACTGAAGAAAAGGGACTTTTTAATATGGACAAAGACTATGAAATAGAAGCTATTGAAGCATTACAATTTATGCAAATTAACTCAATTGGATAGTTACTTTACTAGGTATTTATGATTGATAATAATACTATATTAAATATAAGCTACAGTTAAATTTTAAAATACGCTTAAGTGTTATTGCTATAATATATATGATTTTATAATAATTGTTTAACCAATATAGTAATATATAAGTTCTAATTAATAAAGTTCATAAGTTGATAATTTACATTATTATCAATTACTAAAATCACAGTTTAAATTCAAATGAATAAACTTTTTTAGAACATATATAAATAAGCTTTAGATAATCTTATTTAATAAATATTAAGATTGGAGATAGTAATGTGTGAAAAACTAAATAGCAAATTCTATTGAACACTGAGGTATATTAAAAATATATTTTAGTGTTTTTTATTTATATATTTGTATCTATTATTGTTTACATTTACATTTACGTTTTTAATTTTATTTAATTTTATATTTTTATTTTTGTATTTAATTATGTATATTGATTTGTATATAACTTTTATATTTCTTATTATTTTTAAATGCATATCACATGTAATAAATACATATGTAAACACAAACACATTTGTAAACATTTCTATTTTTATTTAGGTTTATATATTTGTACTTTTCTATACAAATATATTTGTTTATTCTATTGAAATTAAAGGATTTCTAACATAAATTTGAAGGGTAGTCCTGCTTATTTTTAAATGAAACTTCATACTTATTTTATTTCAAGCTTATCTAATTAAATTACTTATTTTTTAATATATATATGTACATACTATAATATATTATCTAAATCTATTTAAACTTATTCCTATATAAAAATCTATAATATAAAGATACCAAATTTCAGTTGTATTTTTTTATAAATATATTATTAAACACAATGGAAATTTGGTATCTTTATTAAGTGATTTTTAAATACATATTTTTATCTAAATCTTAAAGGAACTTATCTATACTCATAAAAATATTTACCTTATGGATACAACCTATAACACCACCTGAATAAAGATCCGTTCTGAAAACTTTAATGAGTGACAAGTTGCAGTAAAAAAGGGCGTTCCTTTCGTTCTCTGACACAAAATATACATGGTATCTTTGACTTGTTATTTTCTTTCATGTGCCTTATTTCTTCTTATTTATACTTTCAGCTAAAATTCTTGCTATATATTTTCCTGTTAACTGAGCCTCCTTTGATGTATTTTTTTCCGTTCCAACTTCAACTAATAAAAGATTCGAATTTTTATCTTGATTAAATCCATTTATTCCGTGGCCATATGTGAATGTTCCACTACAAAATCCTGGATATAATTTATTGCTAATGTTTATAAGTTCATTTACAAGTTTCATATTTTTATTTATGTTAGGTCTTCTTTTTGATATTACAAGCATAAATTTTGCTACATCTTCACCATTTACCTTTGTAGTAGTTGATGCCTTTGATGGTCCTGAATCTCTATGAATATCTATTATAATTTTAAAATCCTTATACTTGCTTAAATATTTATCCAAAGTTTCTCCTGATTTTGTATAAGCATTTGATCTTAATTCATCATGTATTGTTTTATCATGTATTACTGATATTCCGTAATTCTCCTCAAGATTTTTTGCAAGTTCATTACCTACAGACACTATATTTTTTGAGTTATCTCTACTGTATGCCTCATCACCATAGCTCTCTTGATTATGGCTATGATAAATAAGCACCTCAGGTTTAGATTTATCCAAATTCTTTTTCAGTTCTGTATTTACATCATCCTTATTTTCTAAACTTTCTTTGTTGATGCTAGCTTCATTCATTACAAAAGGGTTTAACTCCCATGCAGCCTCCTTCTTTGCTTCAATATCTCCATCCATAGCTATAAAAGAGATTTCCTTCTCCAATATTGACGTGGGATTATATATGTTTATACCTAAGAAATCCAATACTTTATCTTTAATAACATAATTATTATTTTCTATATCTTTTAAAACTTTCGAAATATTATCATTATATCTTCCATTAACACAAAATACTATAATAATACCTATGGCCATAACCCCTATTATCTTAATAAGATTTTTACTTCTAGGCCGCATAAACGCACTCACCCCCCTGTTACAATTTATTCGGCCTTATATATATTTATGTTGCTTAATTATTTTCCAAAAGGTCTTAGGAGCATTCAAAAAATAACAATCAGTATGCTAATCTATTTCTTGTCATACTGCGTTAGTAATATTATCCCATAGCCTGTACCATGAACTAATATCGCCTCCTTGTTATTTTCTTTCATGTGCCTTACAACTTGAAACTTATAACTTCCAATACATAAACTCTAATTTACCACTTCTAGCTCTCCCTTTAAATTGAGAATTAAAAGTTATCGCAGCCTTAAGAATGTGACAAATATATAGTTACAAGTTCAATATCAAGTTCTTATCCCTAAAAGTCACGTATTCTCCAACTTGTAGAAGATTAGAGTGTTAGATCTAATAGACATAGTATAAACATTGAAGTGATACCTTACACCATAACTTTCGATTATTAAAAAATTCTTTAATAAATGTAAAATAATATGTTTAAAGATTATATTTATGGACATACTTACTAATGTAGTAGATATATTATGGAGTTAAGTTCCTTAAATATCCTCCCCCCCATAAAGATATTTAATTTTTATATCTATAGTATTTAAAGCTCTCTTAATCCTATCTTATAGAAGTGGGATATAACATCTTTAAATTTTAGATAAATTCTTATACAGATTAAATAGGAAGTACTTTTTTAAATTTGTCTTCCTATGTGATTTAAGAATAGTTTAATACTTAACTCCATGATTCCCCCTTATACATAAAATTCAATTCAGTTTATTTTCATAGCTATTCAAAAATTCACCTTTTATAGATTATCTTAAACATTAACAGTGATCCTTTATTTAATTAGCTTCGCTATAAGCTATATATTTATCTTATAAGTATAACCTGTAACATCCTCCTACTAAGTAGGGTAGAGTATACCATGTCTATGCTAGGTTCTAGATTAATTCTTATAACATTCACATACTGTAAAGAACAAAAGGCTGCGCCCTTTTTTAATTGAGAATTGACGATTGACGATTATTGTTGAAAGTCACGGACTTCCTAAATATAAAGTTGAAGGTTGAGAGTGGAAAGTTGAAAGTTTAGGCCAAAAATCACATATTTTCTTTAATTATATTTTTAAAATTTAAAAATCTTCCTAAGAAGATTTATCCTCCAATTGTCAATTCTCAATCGTCAATTGTCAATTCATTTCAATCTTCCTAATGCTAGTCTATTTCGTGTGCCTAACCCAAATGAAAACTCACTCTATTTACTATAATGTTTACATTTTTATTTGTTTTATTATTTATATATATAATTGTTTGTTTAAAAAACCATATCTTTACACAAACTATTTTGTTTACAATTGTGTTTATATATTAGTAAATGTAATTATAATTATTTATATATATTTTTTTAATTTCAAAATTGTTTATATATTTGTTTATTTGCCTTTATTTATTGGCTTTATATCACTTAATTTATATTTAAAAATTTGATATTATCATTATATTTTTAGATAATTATAAAGAAATAAATTTAATTATTTCTTTATAATTTATCTCCTTGCTATAACTATTTTTAAGCCTTTAAAATTCGTAATATAAAGATACCAAATTTCAGTTGTATTTTTAATATTATATCTATAAGAAAGATATAGCTTTATATATATAAGTTTAATTAATGATTATAGTATATAAAAATTATTTTTAATGTCTACTATATTTTATAAGCCTTTTTAACCCTACATAAAGATATACCTTTATGTAATTTAATATATGGAAAGGTATTGTATTTTTGTTTAGATAATAATGACACTATATCCATTATTATCTTGCCTTCTAAAAAACAAAGTGATATTATATAAATGACACTAGAGTCATTTATATTTAAAAGGAGGTAAATATGCCAAAAGTTAGCACTGAATATATAAATAATAAAAAAAATTCAATTTTAGAAGCTGCTTTTTCTGTATGTAAAAACAAACCGTTATATGAAATTACAATGAAAGATATTATTAAAAAATCTGGGGTGAGCCAAGGTGGAATATATTGTTATTATTCAGACATAGACGATATATTAATCGCATTAATTAACAAGTCTAATACTAATGCTGGTTATAAACAAAATATAGATGAAATCATACAAAGTAGCACCACCCCAAAAGAAGTTATTGAAAGCATCTTTGATTTCATAGGAAAAAACTTAAAAGAAAACATGACTACCACAGGAAAAATTCAATTTGAACTTACAGTATTGCTTACCAATCATCCAGACAGACAAGAAAAATTCATGTCTCAAATAACTGAAATGCAAAACAGCCAATATTTAATGCAACAACTATTTAAGAAAATCAATGAAGGAATTGAAATAGGATATTTTAATCCTATATTGCCTAGTAAAAATATTTTATGCTTTATCATGACTTCTATTGATGGTATTGTAAGAGATTCTATTCTCATAAACTGTTATGGACCAATTAAAAATACCCAAATAGAAATTGATGAAATTAGTCTTATTAATACATTATCAAAAGCTGTCTTGTTAATGTTAAATGCTTATTAATAGAGAGGAAAAAGGTAAATGGAGAAAGATGTAAAAAGATATTTATGGTACACATTCGCATCATCATGGATTTTATGGGGAATTATAATAATTGCAAATCAATTGAACCTTATGCGTTATGGAACACCACTGTCTATGTTATTTTTTATTGCAGGAGGACTTACCCCACCTATTTGCGAGATATGGATTAAAAAGAAATATAGCTCAAGTAATGATTATAAATCATTTATAAAAAGTATACTTAATCCAAGACATCAAGTTGTTTGGTATATTATTGTTATTGGCTTAGCATTCATATTTTCATTTTTACCAACGCTTTTTGGTGGAGCAACTATAGAACATCCACTATATATTGCAATATTGGCATTTCCCATTATGATAATTGGAGGAGGATTAGAAGAAATAGGGTGGCGAGGATTTTTACAATCTGCTTTACAGAAAAAGTTTTCAATCATTAGCAGTACTGTAATTGTTGGTATTATATGGACTGTTTGGCATCTTCCTTTGTGGTTCATTTCAGGCTCACCTCAATCTAGCATGAGTTTTTTATGTTTCTCTATCACGGGCATTGCTTTATCATTTTTATTAGCAGCAATTTTGTATGGAACAAAAAGTGTTTTTCTGTGTATAATCTTTCACACTTTCATAAATTCATTTTGGTCTGTATTTGTACCTAATGAAAGATTGCTACCAGCGTGTTTTATGCTTATATTTGCTATAGTAATGTTCATAGTTATTGAAAAAAAGACCAACTTAATCCTTGATATTAATTAAAAAAATCAATCTTATTAAAACGAAGGTTCTTAAAATTAACGACAATAGTACCTTAACATATACTAGATTTTTAGATACACTAATTAAGCCAATGGATTTTTAAAAGATCTACATTCAAGATTAATGTTTAATACCACATCACATAATCGTGGATTTGCAGGAATTTATAAAATTATTCCTAATCTGATAATAGGAACAGATGCGAAAATAGCACAACCTTTGAGGTTGAACTGAAACTAGATGAATTGTTAGAATTGTATTATAGTTTAAAGTTCTGTATCAAAATAAACTTTGATACAGAACTTTCCTTTCACAATTAAACAATAAAAAAAAGTTAGTTATAATTTATTTGTTTCTATTCTCACATTTTAAGTGGCAAAAGATTATAACTAACTTCCTACAAACTCAATGAAGAAATTATAAATATTTTTATACTTTACTATGTATATAATTATTTATATACACAAAAATGTTTACAAATATAATTGTGTTTACATTTGTATTTCTATTTATAAATGCAATTTTATTATACCTTGTTTGTAATTATATATGTTTACATTTATGTTTCTGTTTACGTTTATAAAATTATAAATATTTATAATTTTATTTATATATCATATAGTTATCACACTCATTTATATATAATATTTTTACTCTTATATATTTAGAAATATATACTGTATTTCTATTATAATTTATTTGATTTTTTACTTACATATTGTAATAATTTTATTGTCTAAATATATTATAAATATTTATAATATAAAGATACCAAATTTCAGTTGTATTTTTTGTTTCATATATATAACCTTTATACCTTAATATTTCTATATAGAATCTCATCTGAATATTAGATGGAGAATTAAAATCATCAGTTTAATGATATAATAAGTTTGTACTATTTATGATAGTAGGTGAACTCGCAATGAGAACAAAGCGAATTAACTACTTTGATATGGTTATAAATAAGCATGAAGTATATAATGTATACGAGGTAAAACGCATTCTAAAACCTAATGATATATTTGTTACTCATCAAGTAGGTGGAAAAAATAATGAAAGTCTTTCTAAAAGATTAATTAAAAACTTTTCCTCCCAATACTCATATATTAATTTTAATTATGTATCAGATGAACTTAAAAGAAATTCATTTGAGATTTTATATAAAAATGAATATTTTACATACCTACGCTTTTATGATATTGGAGCTCTTGTATATTTTGCTAAAATTATTCAATGGGAATTTCCGGGGTTTTCAGTAGATACTTGTTTTGATGAATTGCTTAAAATACATGAAGAGTTTCAAAATAATACATATATTGAAAGTCTTGAGCATAGGTTTATTATTGCATGTAAAAATATTAAAAGATAATAGTAAAAACTATATTTAAGTAAATAGCATAACTATAGTTTTTTATTGTAAACAAAAATTCATTAAGAAAGCACTCTAGTATTGATTAAATAATTAGAGTGCTTTTTTGTATAAATTATTGAGAATTCTAAATTCCTTGTAAATACATTTAACTTAAATCTTATTATACCGTAAAAATCTAATACAACTTCTTAATTAAGTAAACCTAAAATAAGTCTGATACAATCAATTGTTGCGTCATGTATCTTATATAAAAAGTTCCTACCTTCAACGCCCTATCTAAAATTATCGTTATCACTTCTACCTAGCAAACTCTTAAATCCTAACTCTACCCCATTAAAAACTTATCAAAAAAATCTCTTCTTAATATATATCCTTTTAAAACTCCTAAGTAAACATCAATTAATCTAATCCTATAAGATCATAACTTATCATCTCTTAATGTCTTATTTCTTGATAAATAAATTATTTCCCTGTATACTAGAAATAATTGCAAGTATATAAGAGATATAGGTCACCTAAAGGCTCCATAAAAGAACAAACATTAATTTAAAGATACCATATTTCAGTTGTATAATGTAAAAAACAATTTTATTATATACTTTTATATATAATTTTACCTGATAACTTGTTCTTCTCATTAACAAACCTAATATGTATACATTATATGTGCTCTCTCATATCTTCCACTCCATGTTCATGCTCATCATTTATACCCTGTTAATTACTACTACCACTTATCTTTCTTACCCTCAATTTACTCTACCCTATGTAATATCAAACTATACAAGCTCGCTACTTAATTATATATGCAATTAGCTCTATCTTAATTGTACTATTATATTAGATAGTTATTTTTGCTTTTTCACTAAATAATACAACTATCCTATAGTAATCATCCTTTGTATCCTTATCTAAGCCTTCACTATGTCTAAAAAATTAGATATAAGATATTATATCTAATTGTATATCTACTTGACTATTGACTTAATTAAAGTAAAATACTATAATTAGTTTATAATAAATTGGATTAAGCGCTATTTGAAAAAAGCTGTGAGCCTAGGAAACCTCAGCTTTTTTCTTTTTTATATAGAACTTTATTCTTAAAATTATATCCAATAAGCTGCTCCCCTAGATAACTGTTATAACATTCACATTATTGAATTAAGATTCATTATTACAACTACAAGTAGAAATTCTCAATGGTCTTGTCTTTCATATCATCTGTTATCCCTATATATCTTAAAGTAATACTTGGAGATGAATGATTAAATATATCCTGAAGTATTGCTACATCCTTATATTGATTATAATGAAAGTATCCAAAAGTCTTTCTTAATGTATGTGTACCAACCTCAACTAACCCTATGTTTTCTGCTGCTTTATTTAATATCCTATAAGCTTGTACCCTTGTTATGGGTGTATTATTTCCCTTTTGACTTTTAAACAAATAATCCATATCTCTCATATTGTATATGTATCTGTCTATATCTCCTTTTAAATTTGAATTTATAAGTATTCTTTTTGATTTACCTGTTTTCTTTTCTTTGATAACTAAATGCGATTTATTTCTCACATCAATAACTCTTAAACTTAAAAGATCTGAAATTCTTAATCCTGTATTTATTCCCATGTTAAATATCATATAATTTCTATATCCATTTTTTAACAATTCATTTTTCATTTCATATACTTTATCCATATCTCTTATGGGTTGGACATACTTCAATTTTACGACCTCCCTTGCTATCGAAAAATTTTCAATAGTACATTTCTATGATTAATCAAAAACTTTTTTCAAAAAATCACTTATATTTTGATTTGTAATTTTTTTACAACTTTTTATTTTTAATTATCAATTTAATGTACTTATTGCTTGCTAAGCACTCTTATAATTAATTTACTTCAATTTTTATTCTGTTTCTAACAACTTGTCACTAATTAAGCCTTGTTCTTAAGAAATTTCCCTATTTTTATTTTATTACATTTTACGTAACATTGATATAGTTTTGTTACATTTATTATTAAAATTTTATCATTTTAAGTGGAAATACTAAGGGTAACCCCTTCCTATTCAAGGACTTTGCCATTTTCCTCTTAAATGTAACAAAATACATAATAAGTTACATTTAAATTTTAGGTTTATTTTTATCCTTTTAAGGCACATGAAGAAAATAACAAGTCAAAGATGCCATGTATATTTTGTGTCAGACAAGGAAGTGATACTAGTTCATAGCATAGGCTATGGACTAATATCGCTAACGCAGTATGACACAAAATAGACTAGCATACTGACTTGTTATTTTTTTGAATGTGCCTAAGATTTTATAGCCTATAAAACACAAAAAACCGTATCAGAATTCTCCAATACGGTTTTAAAATGAACTTTTTAACTTATAACTATATAAAATGCTCCTCAAAGTTATCTATATATTTCAAATCTATAATATCCTTAACAGATTATCAATCTGTTTAACTACTTCTCCCCAAGATATCTATAGAATTTGTTTGACTTATTATAAATACAATTCTCTATTCCTTCAATGTATCTTTTTGACTTTCATATAATTCATTAATGCTTTGCTTTACTAAATTCCCACCATTATTAAGTACTAATTCATCATTATTTATTTTAATTATAGTTCCTTCATACTTAATCTCTTTTCCACTTGTCTCTTCTCTTAGAGTATTGTTTACAGTATTATTTACATATATTTTCCCATCATTAGTTATAATTAAATTTCTATAATCTACTGGATCTTTTAACTTAATATATGTGCCTTTATTAGATTCAGTATCCTTAGTTGTTATAAATAGTTTAGTTATTGTATCGTCTTGTCTTTCTCCTATATATATATTGTCATCATTATCTACATTTAATAACCTTGGGTTTTCAAAATTTTTAATAATTATCTTCTTAGATATTTCATCCTCTTCCTTATCTAAAATATAAACTATAGGGGTTTCATTGGCTATATTTTCATACACAAGGACATCATTTCTATTTAAAACATTTATATTGCCTATTAAACTAGTTTTAAGCTTTATTCTATCTAGATTTACATTTATATCTATACGATATACACTGTTTCTTTTATTGCTATCTTCAACATCCACATAAATTGCATTTGTTAATGTAGATAATTTAATATCCTTAACCTTTGATTCTCTATCATTTAAATTTATACATATTGGCTCATTAGTTTCTGAATTGGTTACCTCACTCTTTTTATTATTTTTAACATCATATGAGAAAAAATCTATCTTACGATTTCTACTATCTTTCTCTGCTATAAATAATCTATTACTATCTGAAACCCACTTATAAAAACATTTGCCCTCTTTATCTTCTGAAAAAGTTACATCTCCAGTTAAAGTATTTACAATTTTAAATTCACTATCTATAAAATATGACATATGCTTTCCATCATGAGATAGTTGTACATCTTTTGCATCTGAAGGTATTGGTATATCTATTTTTTCTTCCTTTTCTTCTGCAACTTCTATCTTTTCTATTTTAAAAGTATCTTCTTCAGCATATCTATACTTGTCCAAATACATATATATTGAACATTGAACTATTAGGGATAGTGCAATCCCTATAAGAACAAATTTTAATTTCATTTTAGGTAATTTCAATTTAGTCATTTTCCACTCTCCTCTATGGTTCAACATACACAATTGAAGCTGTTGTTCTTTCCCCTAATGGGTTTGATGGCTCATTGACAAGTTCATCTTTGTAATACATAGCTGTGGATGCTCCGCCATCCAGATTTACAGCATTATGTGCTCCATACTGCATCATAATGTTTTGAACTTCCTTAATTGATGCCCCTTCTCTAATGGCACTGCTTTTTGATTCAATAACCAGTAAAAGCATTTCTCCATTTTTCCTTTGTCCTATGGCAGTTCTTGGATTACATCCTTGACTTCCATCATCCTTTATTTGAGGTTCTCCATCCACTACTAAAACTGGACCAAAAGCAACAGCATCTGTAACACCTTTTGCTTTTAATTCATTTAAGCTATAGCTTCCAACTACCAAAACTCCTTTTTCTGTAATACCCATTATTGATGGAGATTTTTCATCATCTTCTAGCCATTCAGGTTTAAATTCAACCTTTCCCTTTGACATAAGAAGTCCAGATGGAACTGCCCCTGTTCCTGTATTTATTCCACCTTCAAATCCTCCAGCATTTATTGCAGCTAATGCCTTAAGAGATGCTGCTATTTCAGTGGTTTTTTCTCCCTGAACTCTAAGCTTACTGCTATATCCAACTTTCACCTTTAAGGAATTCTTTACAATAAGCATGTACCCATTAAATCTATTACCTTGTATTTTTTCTAGTTGAATTCCAGAGCTAGTGGTTTCTTTTATATCTATATCATCTATATTTTGCTCCTTAACAACATTTTCTGTTCCTTTTTGATTTTTGTTTAATATCTCGTCTATGTTTTCCTGAGATAAGAACATGGTGGCCAAATATTTATGTTTATATGTTGCCATTGCAGTACCTACAACGGTTTTCTTCAGATTATCAAATGGTCCATAAAATATCAGGATAGGTGCTGATATTACTGTAAACACAATTTCAAAACATAGAAACATAGCTATGAAACATTTTTTAGAACGTTTCTTTTCTACCTTTACTTCCTTATTTTCTAATTTCATAATGCAATACACCTTTCTATAGTCATAGTAATTTAATGTATATATTGAAATTCCTTCAATAATATATACATTAAATTATACCAAGATATCCATAAAAAAAGTATATATTTTCAATGAACAACACCAATTTATGCTATAATAGCCACTTTAACATCCTATAACTTTCCAAACTTGTAATTTGAAATCTATAACTTACTAATTTATAATGTTAAAACGTATGCAGTTAACCACAACTTTTAATTTATTACTGACTTTACAGGTTTAGAATTCAAAACATATATTTAGATACTTTTATATGATAATTTAAGTACAAAAATAATATTAACCAAATATATACTTTTATAATTTTACCAATATTAATACTTTTTTCTCAGCATTTAAAGCATTTAAAATGTCTAAAACTTTATGTTATAATGCAAGAAAAGATGAGATTACTCATGAATTTTAGAGAAAACTTTATAGGTTTTAAATATAGGAGGTAGTATGAAATTTATACGAATGAATGATGTGAAAAGTACTTGTTGGAGTAAAGCTTGGAAAATATATATAAATAGTTTTCCTTTATTTGAACAAAGAAAAATAGAGGATCAAATAGAGATTTTAAAAGATTATAGATATCATTGTATAGTTGTGTGTGAAGAAGAGTCTATAATAGGAATATTATTTTATTGGGAATGGGACAATTATATATATATTGAGCATTTAGCTATATCTTCTGATCTAAGAGGTAGAAATTATGGATCTAAAATACTAAAGGAATTTTGTAAAAACAATAAGTGTATAATTTTGGAGATAGATCCTCCAGTAGATGATATATCAATTAAAAGACTTAAGTTTTACTCTAATTTAGAGTTTAGGTTACAAGAGTTTGATCATGTTCATCCTCCATATAGAAAAGGTTATAAAGGACATAATTTAAAAGTATTAGGCTACAATATCATTTTATCAAAGAGGAACTATGATGATTTTAACACCTTCTTAAAAGAAGAGATTATGAAGTGTTAAGGATATTAAATAATTGACTTATCCTAATGTTATAGTTAAGTCTATGACAATGAAACATTAAATATATATATGTTGTAATTAAAAATCTATAATCAATTCAAGTATTCCTCTATCAACTTTATGAATATAAATTATTACAACATCTATATTAACTCATTGTAAAAAACGTTTGTAATTGATTTATAGGATCATTGATATTATGATTGAACTTAGTTATCTTAAGAAATTATAATAATAAACAATTAAACCAAAATAAAAAAGATTGAGTTCTGTACAATACAGAATTCAATCTTTTTTATTTGTTTAGTTAAACACGTCTAATCTAGTGGTAAATCAATTATTTTTATATAGTTTCTCTTCTTTATTTTTTAATTTATATTATAAGGATAACTTAATTTTTTGTATATATAATTTTTAACTACGGTAACTAATGCCATATAAGCAATTATTATTGGTATTAAATATATAAAGAAAACCAATGGTACATGAACCATTACAACTACTCATCAAAAATGTAAATATAGCAGTGCTATTGCAAATGCTACTACATTTTCTCATTGCAGGAGCATCATTAATTCCATCTCCCATAAATCCAACTACATTTCCATTTTCTTTTAATGCTGAAATTATTCTTGCCTTTTGACTTGGGGATAATTTTGCAAAAACATTTGTATGTTTGACAATTTCTTTTAATTGTTTATCTAATTGCTGCCACCTGTAACAGCCCTATTTACTTACAATGTATTGGTTAACAAGCTGCTACAATCCTAGATTAACTTATTTAATATTCAGATTTGCAAAAAACCTACTCCTTGAATGACGATTCATTCTATATGTTATAAACAATAATATAATTGATACTATAATATATACAATTCTAACTTTAAATAATTCCCCACTTTCATAATCATAGTATTGATAAATATGACCTAATATTCCTTTTCCCTGTGTTACCTTACATTTCCATAGAGCTTCTTCAATTAAGTAATAGGATGTAATTATAGTTGTACTTACTGCTATATCTCTTGATAAAAACAATATAAACAAACTTAAAGATATGATAAAAATATTTGTAGTTATGGAATAAAAAATTATTTCTTTTAGTGGAACGAATATATTATTATGATTTGCTAATTTAATATGTAGAGTGTATATATTAACAAATGATACTAAATATAAAACAACATAAAGAGAGAGTATTGATATTAATTTTCTAGCCATAAATTTATTGGTATTACTTCCTCCTATAGCTAAAGTCATTTCTTCCATACTGTTTTTAAAATCTGTGCCTAAAAAGAAAAATATTAATATTATAAACAATATTAAAAGATATACATCACAGTAAGTATATAATTTATAAGGAATTATTTTAAGACTGTTATCTTCAATGGAAATATTAATAAACTTTCTTGGAAAAATTCGTATTATAACATTAAAAATTAATACTAACAAAGTTACTATATATAATAAATTTTTAGTAATCATGTTATTTTGTATCTTTAAATAAAACTTAATCATAAAATTTATCCCTTTCATTTTATTTAGGTACATAAAAGAAATTTAAAAGTCAAATATACTAGAATACTGACTTATTATTTTTTGAATGTACCTTAATAGCTATCATATTAAATATAAAGATTAATAGGTGCTATATTTTATATGAACATTTCTAACCTTTTTTGTGATTTGAATTAGGCACATGAAAGAAAATAAACAAGCATACTGGTCTATTATTTTTTTGAATGTGCCTTAACATGGGTTTTATTATGAATTATATAAGCATCCTGAAGATTTACCTTAACATTTACTGAGTTATCTGTTAAAGGCTTATTACTTACATATTTTACATGACAACTTTTTTCATTATATATTGTGGTTAAAACTAGGTTCTTTTCTGTTATCTTTATTAAAGTTTCAGTATCAACATCTGCTTCCCATAACAATCCGTCTACTTCTTTTATGAAATTTTCTTTTGTTCCCTTGTATATTAATTCTCCATGATTTATTACCAATAAATAATTACAATAGTATTCAATATCCTCAACTATGTGGGTTGTTGCTAGTACAATTCTATTTCTACTTATTACTGGGAAAAGCTCTCTAATGGTATTTCTTTGTTCAGGGTCTAATCCAACTGTTGGCTCATCAATTATTATTAACCTTGGATCTCCAATTAACACTTGAGCAAAACCTAATTTTTGTTTCATCCCTCCTGAATACTCTTTAAATTTCCTATCTATATATTCCTTCATATTAAGCTTTTCAACTATTTCATTTATATGATTGTCTATAGTTTTCTTATCACAATCTAGCTTTAAATTTGCTATAACTTCTAGAAATTCTCTTCCTTTTATATTTCCATAGGTAGAAAAGTTCTGAGGTAAATATCCTATATTATTTCTAACCTTATTTAAATCTTTTTTATAATTTAAATCATTTAAGCAAATTTCTCCACTTTGTATTGAAAATAATGTGGTTAATAACTTCATTAATGTGGTTTTACCTGCACCATTTGCTCCTAAAACGCCTATTAGTCCTTCATTTACATGAAATGAAACATCTTTAAGAGCTTGTACTTTACCATAGTTATAATTTAAATTATCTACTTTTAAATTAAGCATATTTATTCTCCTTTTCTACCTATTCTCTTAAATATAAATAACCTTTTTCATAAGGTTTGTCCATTTTACCTTTAGTTGCACCTGGAACAAAGGGTGAAGACACTATCTTTTTTATTTCCTTTAAGTTTTCACGTTCAATCATATCTATTAATCCATCACACTCTTTATCATTACTGATTATTTCTTCATTGCCCACTATAAGATATCCCTTATACTGTCTCTCTTTTACATTACCTCTTACTAAAAAGATATCACTATCTTTTCCTGATAAATTGCATTGTCCTAAAGTACTTTCACCATCTAAATTAGAATATATTTTATTTTCTCCAGTGAATTTTATATCTAAATTATATTCTTTCACTCTACTATCATTTAACTTTGGATACCACTCAAATACATTTCCTAAAAACATCCAATTGTTTCTTATAAAGAATAATTGTTTTCCTTGTGTCCATACTGTATTAACTTTCCCAGCATAATGTGTATTTACCTTTATAGTTTCTCCCTTTTTGTATTCTCTTGGAAGATTAATTATAAAACTATTATTAGTTCTTTCAAATTCTACTGTTTGGCTATCTACTTCTACTTTAGATAAGGTAAGTTCTTTATATAATCCTAATTCTAAAGAATTTATATTATCCTTATCTATTTTTATTTCCATTGAACAGTAATTTTCAATACCATCGTTTATAGTTAAATCCATATTATATTTATCTACATAATATCCTGAGTCTTCTTTGCCAAAAAATGTTTCATGGTTGTCATTTGTGTACTTACCATTTGTTATATTATCTCTTAAATGTATATCATAATACTTAGGATTCATAGAATACACATTTACTCCTAAAAATGCACAAAGAGCAATTGATATAACTAAAGTACCTTCTAATTTAAATAAAGCTTGTCTTTTATTTTCTTGCCAATACCTATGTATTAATATTAATTGGAAGAATACATATGACATTATTACCCAAAATAAATTGTGATATAAATATCTCTTATCATAAGCAATAACATCAAATTTACTTGTCATAACATTTATATCCATAACAGGAAGTATATCATTTGAAACTTTATAAAAGTTGCATAGTATTACAAAAGATATAATTATAGCTATAAATCCTATTACAGATCCAGCATATTTACTGAAGGTTTCTCCTATTAATAGCCCTAAAAAGTTACAAACTATTAGACAAATAACCGTATTTATTATATAACCTATAATCTGATATAAAAAATACTCCATAGATACTTTATTTATTAATGCTATTATAATAGCTACTCCTAAATTAAGTGCTAATATTATAATATCTACAATAATAAGAGTAAGAATCTTCCCCATCATTGTTTCTTTAAGAGAAATATTCATTGTCTTAAACAGTTCATCATCATTTTCTCCAATTTTCATGCTTAAAAGCATAAGTGGTATCATTATGAAATTTAATGGTAACCAAGAAACTTGAATTAATTTAACTAATGTTAAAGAATTTTCTCCAAATGTAAACATGGCACTTATACACTGCTCAATTCCAAATATATACAAAATAGCCATAACCCATAAAAGTTTTCCTCTTTTTAAATTAATAAGTTCATATTTAACTAAAGCATTAATTTTTCTCATAATATTTCACCTCAATTTGTTCTATAAGGCACATAAAATAGACTAGCATACTGACTTATTATTTTTTTGAATGTGCCTAATATAATTTTTATATGTTCTCTGTCATTTTAGGAAAAAGTGGCTACGCCCTCTTTTAGTGACAAGTTATAAGTGAAAAGTGACAAGTTTGGGTTGAAAATCACAGATTTTCTCTAATTATATTTTTTATTTTTAAAATCTTTCTAAGAAGATTTATCCTTCAATTTTCAATTGTTAATCATAAATTCTCAATTTATTTAACAATTCCATATGTTTCAACACTTAATAAAGTTATCCATAGATTTTAAATTTAATTTTTTGAATGTGCCTTAATAAAAGCATACTCCTTATCTCGTATTTTTATTGTCAAATCAGTGTATAGAAAATAAAATAAAAATATGCAAAATAAGACAAAATTTGCATTGAAATTTAGTTTGCACCCTGATAATTAACCACAACAATAAAGGCTGTCTTAAATAGAAATATAATTCCATTTTGAGACAACCTTTATTTAAGTTGGAATAGCATTTATTATTGAATCCTAGCTAAAAAATATTATTCTTGCTAGATTTAATATATATTGTAAGTGTAGCTAAACTTATAACAATATATATTGCATTTAGAGATCTAGAATATGAATTTATAGCTATATAATAAGCTATATCTTCATTATTAAATATGGTATTAACTGATATTAAAGACTTACTTATTTCTGGGGAAAATAGATTTACTGTAGATATAATAATCAGGGTTATAATTAAAGTATTTTTCTTCATTAAGTATTTCTCCAATAATTATCTAAATTCTTTACTATAATGAATTCCTATTGGCTTAAGTGCATAACCTGTCTCCATCCTTGTATCAGGAAGACCCATCTTTCCTCTTAAATATATTCCATATTCATATTTTTCATATAATGGATGAGCTTTTAGTACAGCTCTACTAACATTTGAAGGAACTGTATATGATCCACCATAGCTTACTGAATAACTTTTAGAAACATTAAACCCAACTGAGGAAGATATGTCTGATTTACTAACTCCAAAAGTGCTTGTAACAGAAGCAGATATAGACTTTTGTAGCCCTAAATTTAAAGTTATTCCTGATGCTCCTGATAAAGTTTGATAAACTGTACTGTAATCAATATACTCTCCAAGATTTTGTATATTCTTTACTTTATAGCTTGCCATTCTTGAAACTATCTCATCATCATCTAAATCTTCTATTGAGAATTTAGAATTTAATAGATTTCTGTCTATTACCGTTATCCCCTTGTCATCTTCTGTTACCATAAGGTTATCATTTGGATTAGTTATTTCTGTCTTAATGCTATGTTCTTTTGCCGATACTGAAGTAGTTGGCATTATAAGATTCAGTGACATTACTGCAATACATAAAACAGATAATACTTTTTTCATATTGGTTCCCCCCTTTAAATTTACTTTACTACCATATAATAACATAGTTGATAATGAATTTCAATATCTTTCAAATATATTTTGTAATATATTCCACAAAAACAAGCCTAATATCTTTATTGATATTAGGCTTTTAATTTATTAAGTATATTTACTCATCAATGTTAGTAGTTCTTTTTCTTCCTATATTTAAATTAACCTTTGATAAAATAAAGTTTAATTCCGTCTTTATAATCTTATATTAATTATAGTAATTTCTATATTCTCAAACATTAAAGAATAAATGACTTTTAGTGAATGCCCTCTAGTTTATTTCCCTACACTTTATATATTCAATATAATTTGTTAACTTCCTCTTTGAAATAAATATCCCTTCAAAACTTGCTATTGACTACTATGGTTTTTCAAATTAAACTTTATTTAATTTTCCAAATATTTTATGATGTATATATGGTTCAATAAAGTTTATTCATTTAGAATAAGTGCTGTTCATATATTACGACAATATAAATATGATGTTATTAATGAAACATATATAATAGAAAAAAATGAAGGTGTGTAAAAATGAAGCCTAAAAAAAATATTCTCGGACTATTTCTAACTCTTGTTTGGTATTATTTTGTAATATTTATTGCAAATAAATATCTAAAAGGATTAAATACTATAAGCTATTTTACTATAACTATAGTTATGTTACTTGTAGGGGATACAATCCTTGAACGTCTTGTACCCAATAAAAATAAATAATATATTTAAACTGTTACTAATTGTATACAGTTTTGAATATTACCAGCAACAAATCAATTATAAAACTTAAAGCATAATAAGCTACAAAAAAAACATTCCCTTAATAGAAGGAATCTTCCTTCAGATGAGTTAATCTAGGGGCGTAGCAACTGTTATCTACCTTATAAGAGGATGGAGTTGTTTACAGTTGGTAGCCATCAGAGAAACTTATTCATATCTCCACCTGTAGCTAAATCCGCCATGTATTGTAGTACAAATGCCCATCCACCCCCAAGAGCAGAAATCACCAACTGAAAGAAACAAGTTATAGAAAATAAGCCTTTAATTTTTAAAATATACTTTCTCATAGAGCCCTTTATTACTTTTATTACATTATTTCCCAGGAATTTTTTTGATTAATCTTCTATCCCTAACTATTATTTTGAAATTTGCATATAAATATTTACAGTAAAATTACACCATTATTTTTCCTGTAAACAATTATATTTTATTACAGACCAAAAGTTACTAAGCCATTTTTAAGTAACAAGTTTATAGTGGCTATTGACAAGTTGAGGTTGAAAACCACAGGTTTCCTTAAAAATATTCTTTACTTAAGAAATCTTCCTAAGAAGCTTCCTATAGTCCCCCTAATTACAATGAACAATGTTTACTCAAACAAAGTAAAATAGTTTTAAGATGATTAGGAGGTCTAAGGGATGGAGAAAAAAAGATTTTATCACTGTTCAAAAATCTCTCTAATTCTGGGTTTTATCAGCATTTTAGAATCAAAAAAACTTATATTTTCCTGTAAATTAAAAATAAGGTATGCTAATTATTACATAACATACCTTTAAATGTGCCTAAATTGCTTATTGATACCTCTTATAAGAATAACTAATATTTCTTATATTTGTATACTAATTTAAATTTGTAATTATATTTTTTCAAATCAGTATTCAAGGAAATTTAGTAGCTTATAATATACAAAAACAATTGGAATTAAAATGATTAGGCATCTAATAAGTTATATGAAATGAACCATGATCATTCCTAGCACTAGAGCAAATGGAATAGGTGTTGCTGGCAATCCTTTATATCCGGGTTCATTATATATATGACATACAATCAAATAATTAATTAAGCAGCCTATAAAAATCATAATTAAACTGTTTATTGCTATCACGGGGTCTAAAAATTTATATACACCTGATGCTATAATTGTGTAAAAAAAGAAATCTCCTACTCCTTTTGTTGGTACTGGAGACCTATCTTTAAGACTTACCCCATACACAATAAATTTCGCCATAAGGTTTTTGTTATTCATTACCTTTGCATTTAAGGTTTTCTTACCTTTTTTAGTAAAACTAACCACATCATAAACTGAAATACCTATTATAATTCCTACTATATTTGATAACTTTATAGCTTGTCCTATTAATATTCCTAAGGAAACAACTGTTATTAATTCTATCCAGCTATTAAGTATTAGTGCATCCTTTTTATAAGGTTTTTTAATATAAAGTATTGAATATATTAACCCCAAAATTCCTATGAATAAAAGCAAGTATATATTCTTAGCTTTTGTAAGTAGTAGGTTTGTTATAACAACCCATAAAATCATTATTATTACTGAATGTACTATTGATTCTATTAATCTCTTTCTTCTGTCCATATTTCACCTCTTATGTATTGATATATTTACTTTATATTATAAATATACCATATTTTATTTACCATTTTATATCCTATTTATCAAATTTGTTTATATAATACATTTTATCAAACATATCTTAACTGACTCTTAATTATGTATACTTTAAATATGAATTTATGGATATCTAACAAATTTTCCCAGAATATAATCATGAAAAAGTAGACATCTTGAATATCTTAGGTAAGATGCCATGTATATTTCATGCAATACAAGTAGGTACACAGGCTATGTGCTAATATTACTAACTCAGCATGACACGAAATATACTAGCACACTAACTTGTCACTTAATAAGACTTATCAGTAGTTCCTTCTATCAAGAGACTCTTAGCTTCAGATGGAACTTTCTTAATTATATGCACTAATCAATTAACATATAATTTTTTAGAAGGAGAGTTTTTATCTTAGTTTATTTTTATATTAATTCCTTATTTCCTTCTCTTTTACTTCCTATGCTTAAGTAGACTTATTTTAATTATAATTACCATTTATAGAATATTTAAGGCAGTTTAGGTTTATACGATACTATAAACATATAAATATATAATTAAGGAGCAGGCTATGTTTATTAAATTAGTAGATCAAAATCTGAATAAGCCCTATGTTCATAATAATTCCAATGATAAAGTTGAGAGAATTACAAACACTGAATTCCAAAACAATCTTAATAAATTCAGACAACCTAGAAACACAAAAGATTACAAGAATGCTTCTAAAAATAAAATCTCTGAAATAGCATCTTATTGTCCTTATGTAAAATCAAATAAATCTTTAAGTCACATTAATCTTAATGATGAAGAACAAACATTAATTGAAGATGAAAAAACATATGAAAGGTTTAATGTAAGAGAATATGGCATTGAATTCAATAGTGAAAAATTTGAAATATGGAAAAAAGAGCATAATTACAACACTTATCCTCCACTTGATTCTCCATGGCAAGTTAGAAGAACTTTTAGAGAAATGGAAGAAAGCATTAAGGATGATCCTATTTTAAGTGAAGAACTTGATTCTCTTAAATTACATTTGAATTCAATAATGTTACATCCAGAAGATTTTGATTATCCTAAAGACTTAGATTTCTCAAATCCTGATTCATATTACAAACTCATTGATTTAATAATTAATAAGTTAAAAGATGTACATGCTATTGTACCTCATAAGAATTGTTTAAAAGATGCTACTATGTTAAATAAAATCCTTTCTATATTAAAAATACATAATCAATATGTAGCATCTACCCTGTATATTAAACATAAAAATTAAATATATAGACTACTACCCAGCTGACTATTTAGTCAGTTGTGTAGCAGCCACTAAAGATAATTTGAGTATTTATCATTTCATTTTGCAGTAACTAATACAAGTATCATATTCTAAAATCACTTCTCCATTTTTATTATATTTATCAAATAAAGTTTTAAGTTCTTCTATCATGGGTATAAACCTAGAATCACTTTCTTTAGGAATATAAGAATATGAAACTAAATTGCCTTTTAATCCATCAAAATCAACTATTTGAGGATTGTGTAAGATTTTTTCATGAACAGTTTTTGATTCAAAAAAATTATTTGGTGTCTCATCCCTAGATTGGTTACTATACTGTTCTCCATACTTTCCTATAAGTTCTAAATACTTATCCATAAACTCATTTGAATTTTTTCTTATGTTATACAATAATACAACTGAACCATTAGGTTTAAGTATTCTTAGAAACTCATTCTTTGTTGGTACAGGATCAAACCAATGAAATGACTGTGCAGCTACAATGATGTCAATGGATTCTGATTGTAAATTAGTAGTTTCAGATTCGCCATCAATAGAATAAAAGTTGCTGTAAGCTTCAAATGATTTTTCTGCTACTTCTCTCATGTCTTTATTTGGCTCAATGGCATAAACAGTATTTCCATTTTCTAAAAATATCTTAGTTGAAATACCAGTTCCTGAACCTATATCAGCAATAATAGAAACCTCATTAAGTCCAATAGCCTCATTTAAAAAATCAATTATTTCCTTTGGATAGCTTGGCCTATATTTATCATATGTTTCACCACAATTACTAAATCTACTTTTGGGATTTAACTTTTTTAAGTCCATATAAAAACACTCCTTACTCTATTATAGAAATTTTTTATCTTTTTCCTTCAATTTCTAAAACTTTTTTAATACATTTGTCATACTTAAAATCATCTTTTCTTAATGTATCTTCAACATATATATCAGCTTCTGTTTTATTCATACTATTGATATATCCTGAGTTATCAGTGGTTAATCCTAATGTAAATCCAAATCCACCACCTCAAATTTTAATGCAGTGTTAAAATCATATATAAATTTATTAATATTAGGCACATGAAAGAAAATAACAAGTCGAATCTACTATCATACTGACCTGTTATTTTTTCAATGTGCCTAAATAAACTTCTTACCAAATGATTAATTTTAAATTTAATTATCAGTTTTTTCGATGAAGTGAAAAACATCCTCGGATTGCTCCCCGCTATCTGGACTAAAGTTACTCATTCTAAAGTTTTCTCAAAATTTCAAGCTAAGCTGAAATTTTATTTTTATAATATTCATGTGGGGATACATATCC
>NZ_FOKI01000061.1 GCF_900111985.1 Clostridium frigidicarnis | reverse complement strand
CTTCCTGATTCTAAAACTTCCTTAACAAATGAAACTCTTTGATCTTCTGAAAACTTTCTTGCAAATCTTTTTTTCTCCATGCCTTAGACCTCCTAATCATCTTAAAACTATTTTACTTTGTTTGAGTAAACATTGTCCATCCTAATTAGGGGGCCTATAGGTAAGAGTTTAAGAAATTGACAATTGACGATTGAAAATTGACAATTCAAGGATAAATCTTCTAAGGAAGATTTTAAAATTTAAAAAATATAATTTAGAGAAAATCTGTGATTTTCAACCTGAACTTTCAACTTTCCACTTTATATTTAGGAAGTCTGTGACTTCTAACAATAATCGTCAATTGTCAATTATCAATTGTCAATTAAAAAATGGCGTAGCCCTTTGTTCTATAATTGTATGAATATAACTTTAAAGCTATATAGTGTTAATAAAAATATTTAAAAAACCTTGATAAATCACGATATTATATAAAAAATGTAGCCACATATCAAAAAACAATAAGATATAAGAGGATAATACTTTAAAATCTCATCTTAAAAGCTTATAATATTTTAAAATATGAGGTATAATTATAATAGGATAAAACGTACTAAAAATGTTGTATGTAGATAAATTAACATTGTTATAGTAAAATTTAGTAAGTGTTATTGTAATTTGTGTTGAAAAAAATATATAATTAAATGAATTTTTTAAAAGTAAATTACTTTAACATAGAAGAGGTGTAGAAATGGAGAAGAAAAAAAATATATCTATGGCAGTTATAAAAAGGTTACCTAAATATCATAGATATTTATCAGAACTTCTAAAAAATGATGTTGATAGGATATCATCTAAGGAGTTAAGCGAAAAAATAGGATTTACGGCGTCTCAAATAAGACAGGATTTAAATTGTTTTGGAGATTTTGGACAACAGGGTTATGGATATAATGTAAGAGAACTGTATAGACAAATAAGTAATATTTTGGGATTGACAAAGGAATATGATATTGTTATCATAGGTGCAGGTAATATAGGGCAGGCTATTGCAAATTATAATAGATTTGAAAAGTTAGGTTTTGTATTAAAAGGTATCTTTGATGCTAACCCAAAACTTATAGGAATGAAAATAAGAGATATAGAAATTCAAGACATAGATAATTTAGAAGGATTTCTATCACAAAATTCCATTGATTTAGGGGTTATATGTGTACCAAGAGTTAATGCTCAAAAAATTTGCACATCGTTAGTTAATAATAATGTAAAAGGCATTTGGAATTTTGCTCCAGTAGATTTAGTTGTACCGGAAGATGTTACAATAGAGAATGTTCATTTAAGCGAAAGTTTACTTACTCTTGCCTATTTGTTAAATGAGAGGTCAGAACAAGAGTAAATTATTATAAAATCGTTATAAAAATTAAGTTTTATTTAAAAATTCAAAAAAAATCGACAATTTGTTGAAAAATTAGTATAGCAACTATATAATAATAATTGAAGCGAGAACTTCAATTATTTTTTTATAAAAACTTGTTACATACTTAACAAAGAATAAAAAATTTCAATTTATTCTAAAATATGTATAAAAGTTTGGCCAAAAAATAAAAAGGGGGATACAAATGGAATTTAAAAATGTCCTTTTTGAAAAAGAAGGTAAAATTGCTATTGTAACTATTAATAGACCTAAAGCATTAAATGCATTAAACACAGAAACTTTAAAAGAGTTAAATTGTGTTTTAGATGTTTTAGAGCAAGATGATGATATCTACGCTGTTATTTTAACAGGGGCTGGTGGAAAAGCTTTTATTGCAGGAGCAGATATAACTGAAATGAAAGACTTTAACACAATAGAAGGTAGAAAATTTTCTGTACTTGGAAACAAAGTTTTCAGAAGATTTGAAACTTTGGAAAAGCCAGTTATAGCGGCTATACCAGGATTTGCATTAGGTGGAGGTTGTGAACTTTCAATGGCATGTGACATAAGAATTGCATCAGAAAAAGCGAAATTTGGACAACCAGAAGTTGGTCTTGGAATAACACCAGGATTTGGAGGAACTCAAAGATTAGCTAGATTAGTTGGGGATGGACGTGCTAAGGAAATAATTTATACATCTAGAATAGTAAAAGCTGATGAAGCTTATTCAATAGGATTAGTAAATAAAGTGGTTGCACCAGAGAATTTAATGGATGAAGCTAAGAAGATGGCGAACTTAATAGCATCTCAAGCACCTATAGCTATTAAATTTTCAAAAATTGCAATAACAAGAGGAAAACAATGTGATATAGATACAGCTTTAATGTATGAAGCTGAAGTATTTGGAGAATGTTTTTCAACAGAAGATCAAAAAGAAGGTATGAATGCTTTCGTTGAAAAAAGAGATAAAAATTTTAAAAATAAATAAGGTTTCAAGGGGGTAAATCCACAATGAATTTTATTCTTTCAAAAGAACAAGAATTAGTAAGACAAACTGTAAAAGAGTTTGCTCAAAATAAAGTTAAACCAATAGCTGCTGAAATAGACGAAACTGAAAGATTCCCAATGGAAAATGTGAAATTAATGGCTAAATACGGAATGATGGGAATACCTTTTTCAAAAGAATATGGTGGAGCTGGTGGAGATACTTTAGCTTATATATTAGCTGTTGAAGAATTATCTAAGGTTTGTGGTTCAACAGGTGTTATATTATCAGCTCACGTTTCTCTATGTGCATCATTAATAGATCAATTTGGAACAGAGGACCAAAAACAAAAATACTTAACTTCATTGGCAAAGGGTGAGAAAATAGGTGCATTTGGATTAACTGAACCTAATGCAGGTACTGATGCATCTGGACAACAAACAGTGGCAGTATTAGATGGTGATAATTACATCCTTAATGGAAGTAAAATATTCATAACTAATGGTGGAGTTGCAGACGTTTTTATAATATTTGCTATGACAGATAGAAGTAAAGGCGTTAAGGGAATATCAGCATTTATAGTAGAAAAATCATTTGAAGGATTCTCAATAGGAAAACTTGAAAATAAAATGGGAATAAGAGCATCCTCAACAACAGAGCTTGTAATGGAAAATTGTATAGTTCCAAAAGAAAACTTAATAGGAAAAGAAGGTAAAGGTTTTGGAATAGCAATGAAGACTCTTGATGGAGGAAGAATAGGTATAGCTGCACAAGCTCTTGGCTTAGCAGAAGGAGCATTAGATGAAGCTATAGCATACATGAAAGAAAGAAAGCAATTTGGAAGACAAATAGGTGCTTTCCAAGGACTACAATGGATGGTAGCTGAAATGGATACTAAGATTGAAGCTGCTAGATGGCTAGTTTATAAAGCTGCATTCCTTAAAGATCAAAAAATGCCTTATTCAGTAGAAGCTGCAAGGGCTAAATTGTTTGCTGCTGAAGTAGCTATGGAAGTTACTACTAAGGCTGTTCAAATATTTGGTGGATATGGATATACTAAAGAATATCCAGTTGAAAGAATGATGAGAGATGCTAAAATAACTGAAATATATGAAGGAACTTCAGAAGTTCAAAGAATGGTTATTTCAGGAAGTATATTAAAATAGGGGGTAATACTCATGAAAATAGTTGTTTGCATTAAGCAAGTTCCAGATACTACTGTTGTTAAAATAGATCCAAAAACAGGTACATTAATAAGAGAAGGTGTACCATCAATAATAAATCCAGAAGATAAGCATGCTTTAGAAGAAGCTTTAGTTTTAAAAAATACTTATAACGCCCATGTAACTGTTATAACTATGGGACCACCACAGGCTAAGGATGCATTAAGAGAAGCTTTAGCTATGGGAGCTGATGAAGCTATATTAATAAGTGACAGAGCATTTGCAGGAGCAGATACATTAGCTACTTCTGAAGCTTTAGCAGGAGCATTAAGAAAATTAGAATATGACATAATATTTGCAGGAAGACAAGCTATAGATGGAGATACTGCTCAAGTAGGACCAGAAATAGCAGAACATTTAAATATTCCTCAAGTTACTTATGTTCAAGAAGTTAAATTTGAAGATAATAAATTCACAATCAATAGAGCTTTAGAAAACGGATACGAAATTTTAGAAGTTCAAAGTCCAGTATTGTTAACTGCAATAAAGGAATTAAACGAACCAAGATATATGAATTCTTGGGACATATATGCATCTGCAGATAAGGAAATAAAATTATGGACTGCTGATGACATAGATGTAGATAAGAGCAAGCTTGGATTATCAGGTTCTCCAACTAAGGTTAAAAAGTCAATGACTAAAGAAGTTAAAGGTCAAGGAGAAATAATAAATAAACCAGCAGGAGAAGCTGTTGAATATTTATTATCAAAATTAAAGGAAAAGCACTACATCTAAAATAGGGGGTAAAGAAACATGAATTTAGATCAATATAAAGGTGTTTGGGTATTTGCTGAACAAAGAGATGGAGAGCTTCAAAAGGTTTCTCTTGAACTTTTAGGAGAAGGTAGAAAACTTGCTGATAAATTAGGTGTAAAATTAACTGCATTATTACTAGGAAATAATGTTAGTGATATGGCTGCAAATGTTGCAAGTCACGGAGCAGACGAAGTTTTGGTTGTAGAAGATGAAACTTTAGCACATTATACAACTGATGGTTACACAAAGGTTATATGTGAATTAGTAGAAGAAAGAAAACCAGAAATATTATTTATAGGAGCTACATTTGTTGGTAGAGATTTAGGTCCAAGAGTTGCGGCTAGATTAAGAACAGGTCTTACTGCAGACTGTACTTCTTTAGATATAGATGAAGAAGGAAAATACTTATTAGCAACAAGACCAGCTTTTGGTGGAAACCTTATGGCAACAATAGCTTGTACAGATCATAGACCTCAAATGGCAACTGTAAGACCTGGAGTTTTTGGTAAACTTAAGGAAGATAAAGTTAATGCAGGTAAGATAGAGACTGTTAAAGCAAATATTTCTCAAGATGATATAAGAACAAAAATTGTTAAAGTAGTTAAAGAAAACAAAGTTATAGAAGATATAGCAGAAGCAAAAATTCTTATTTCAGGTGGTAGAGGTGTTGGAAACAAGGAAACATTTAAACTTCTAGAAGAACTTGCAGAAGTTATGGGAGGAACAGTATCAGCTTCAAGAGCTGCTATTGAAAACAACTGGTTAGATAAAAACTATCAAGTTGGACAAACAGGAAAAACTGTTAGACCAAATGTATATATAGCTTGTGGTATATCAGGAGCAATACAACACGTTGCAGGTATGCAAGATAGTGATGTTATTATAGCTATAAATAAAGATGAAAATGCTGCTATTATGAAGTTAGCAGATTATGCTATAGTAGGAGATTTAAATAAAGTTATACCTGAATTAATAAAACAATTCAAGGAAATTGATAACTAACATACGGAATATCTAATTTAGGGGGAATTTAAATGAAAAAAATATTTATTCTTGGGGCAGGAACAATGGGAGCAGGAATAGCTCAGGCTTTTGCTGCAAAAGGATACGAAGTAATAATAAGAGATATTAAAGATGAGTTTGTTGATAGAGGATTAGCTGGAATAAATAAGAGTCTTACTAAATTAGCTGGTAAAGGAAAAATAACAAATGAAGCTAAAGAAGAGATTCTTTCAAGATTATCTGGTACTACAGATTTATCTTTAGCAGCTGACTGTGATTTAGTAATAGAAGCAGCAGTTGAAAATATGGATATTAAGAAACAAATATTTAGAGAATTAGGTGAAATGTGTAAAGAAGAAACAATATTAGCTTCTAATACATCATCACTATCAATAACAGAAATAGCTTCAGCTACAAATAGACCGGATAAAGTTATTGGAATGCATTTCTTTAATCCAGCTCCAGTAATGAAGTTAGTTGAAGTAATAAGAGGAATAGCTACATCTGAAGAGTGCTTTAATGCAGTTAAAGAATTAGCTATTGCAATAGGCAAAGATCCAGTTGAAGTAGCAGAGGCACCTGGATTTGTTGTAAATAGAATATTAATTCCTATGATAAATGAAGCTATATGTGTTCTTGCTGAGGGAGTAGCTTCAGCTGAAGATATAGATAAAGCTATGATGCTTGGAGCAAATCATCCAATGGGACCATTAACTTTATCAGACTTCATAGGAAACGATATAGTGTTAGCTATAATGGAAGTATTATATGAAGAAACTGGGGATTCAAAATATAGACCTTGTACTCTTTTAAGAAAATATGTAAGAGCAGGTTATTTAGGAAGAAAAACAAAGAGAGGTTTCTTTGATTATAATAAATAATAATAATAAGAGGTTGTATCTAGGGATACAACCTCTTTTTTTTAGTAGATTATAATTAGTTACCTTTTATTGGTATCAAATCCTTTGATACATGATTTTTTTACCAAATCTAAAGCTTTTTTATTTAGGTATTCCTCATTTCCACAGGTACCTTGGAGTATACAACAATATTTACTAATGGTCACAGGTGAACCTGCTAAGGATTTAGCTTTAAGTGAATATGATAATAATTCATCCTTATTGTCTTCAGTATTAAAGTATGTTTTTTTAAAATCACCTTCAAATACTTCACATTTCATTGCATAAGTTGTAATATTATCATCGCAGTTATTCAATAGGCACATGTATGCACCTTTACTAGAGATGTCTTTACATATAGTTTTAAAGTCTTTATGAAAGATATCCTTACTTAGATAAGGTATAAAGGTAAAATTACAATTAAAATTATTATTAGGAGATATAGTTAATTTAGTTGAAAATAAATCTTTAGTTTTAGCATTAAATAGTACTTTCAAATATAATTTGAAAGAAAAATCATCTTTAGAATAAAAGGCAGAAAAATTTAAAACACCCTTTTTATAACTAATATAATGTTCACATTGACTTACATTGAATTCATTAAGGTTAAGTTTATTATTATCAATAAGTACGTCAATACCAACTATAGGATCATTAATAAGTTTTAATATGTTTTCGTTAAAAGGTTCTAAAAGATTAGTAAACACAAGACTTCCTCCATAAGAAATAGCTTTATAATATATAATGTATGCACATAGTTAAAAAGTGTTAAAAAGTTTTTGAAATTAATAAAAATAACTAAATATTCTAAAGAATATATTTTTTCAGAAGTATTGGAATAAGATGTCCACAAACTTAATATTATGTGTTAAAATTATACTAAATGGTAGGTATGGGGAGGGGATTCAGTGTCAAGAAAAGGTTTTTTAACATCTCTAGCATTATCAGTGTTTATGGGGGGGCTATCATATTTTATAAAAATTCCTTATACACTAATACTTGTAGGTGTATTTTATTGTTTAATGAGTTTATTTTTATTAAAAAATAAGAAAATGTATATAAGAATAAAGGAAACAATAAATAGAGATGCCTATAGAGAGTATGAAAAAAAAGATAAAGAATTTAAAACTTACATAAAGGATAATGCATATTCATATTTACTAATAGGATTAGTATTTTTATACTTAGGTTATAGAGTTATTAGTGGAATTTTTTCATATGAATATAGTATGATGGTAAGTGTAGTTATATTTTTAAATTATTTAATAGAAGTATACTCTATGAAGAGTAGTAAAACTTGGACCGGTTATAAGCAAAAGAGTGGATTGCTAAACATAGCATTGGTGTCTATAGCAATGGTATTAGTCTAAAATAAGTTTAAAAACTTAATTATATTAAGTTTTATATAAGGCACATTCAAAAAATAATAAGTTAGTATGTTAGTATATTTCACTTGTTATTTTCTTTCATGTGACTAAGACATAAAATAGGGGGATTAAGTTATGTACAAGATTCTAAAAAAAAGGCTCTTAACTACAAATATATACTTAATGGATATAGAAGCAAAAAGGGTTGCAAAATCATGTAATCCAGGACAGTTTGTAATTGTAAAAATGGATGAAAAAGGAGAAAGAATTCCTTTAACAATTTGTGATTATGATAGGGAAGTTGGAAGTGTAACAATTGTGTTCCAAACTCTTGGAGGATCAACTAAGGAAATGGCAGAATATGAAGAAGGACAATATTTTTCAGATTTTGTTGGACCTTTAGGACAACCTTCAGAATTGGTTCATGAAAACTTAGAAGAATTAAAGAAGAAAAACATATTATTTGTTGCAGGTGGAGTTGGAACAGCACCTGTATATCCTCAAGTTAAATGGCTAAAAGAAAGAGGAATTACAGCAGATGTAATAATAGGTGCTAGATCAAAGGACATGATTATATTAGAAGAAGAAATGAAAGAAGTAGCCAATGTGTATGTCTCAACTGATGATGGTTCTTATGGATTCAATGGTAGGGTTACTGATTGTTTAAAAGATTTAGTTGAAAACAAGGGCAAAAAATATGACCAAGCCATAGTAATAGGACCTATGATAATGATGAAGTTTATGTGTATGATGACTAAAGAATTAAATATACCAACAGTTGTAAGCTTAAATCCTATAATGGTTGATGGTACTGGTATGTGTGGTGCTTGTAGAGTTACAGTAGGAGGAGAAGTTAAATTTGCCTGTGTAGATGGACCAGAGTTCAATGGACATATTGTAAATTTTGATGAAGCAATGAGAAGACAGACAATGTATAAGACAGAAGAAGGAAGATCTACATTAAAAGAACAAGAAGGGGATACACATCATGGCGGATGTGGACATTGCGGAGGTGATAAATAATGGATAGATTCAAGAAAATACCTGTTAGAGAGCAAGATCCAAAAGTTAGAGCTACAAACTTTCAAGAAGTTTGTTATGGATATAATAAAGAAGAAGCTATGGAAGAAGCATCAAGATGTTTAAATTGTAAGAATCCACTATGTGTTACAAAGTGTCCAGTAAGCATAAACATACCTGAATTTATAAAATGTGTTAAAGAAGGACATTTAGAAGAAGCTGCTAAAGTAATAGCTAAATATTCTTCATTACCAGCAGTATGTGGTAGAGTATGTCCTCAGGAAAGTCAATGTGAAGGAAAGTGTGTTCTTGGTATAAAGGGTGAAGCTATATCTATAGGTAAACTTGAAAGATTTGTTGCAGACTGGTCAAGAGAAAACAACATATCATTGGCATATGTTGAAGAAAGTAAAGGAAAAAAGGTAGCAGTAATAGGAAGTGGTCCAGCAGGACTTAGTTGTGCAGGTGATTTGGCTAAGAAAGGATATGATGTGACTATATTTGAAGCTCTACATGAGCCAGGTGGAGTTTTAGTTTATGGTATTCCAGAATTTAGATTGCCAAAAGAATCAGTTGTTAAATACGAAATAGAAAATATAAAGAAACTTGGTGTTAAGATTGAAACTAATGTAATTGTAGGAAAAACAGTTACAATAGATGAACTTATGAATGATGAGAATTTTGATGCTATATTTATTGGATCTGGTGCAGGTCTTCCTAAGTTTATGGGAATACCAGGAGAAAATTCTAATGGCGTATTTTCAGCAAATGAATTTTTAACAAGAAGTAATCTTATGAAAGCATTTAAGGAAGAATATGCAACACCTATAAGGGTTGGAAATAAAGTTGCCGTAGTTGGTGGCGGTAATGTTGCAATGGATGCAGCAAGAACATCATTAAGACTTGGTGCTGAAGTTCATATAGTTTATAGAAGATCAGAATCAGAACTTCCAGCAAGAGCTGAAGAAGTACATCATGCTATGGAAGAAGGAGTAATATTTGATTTATTAACTAACCCACTTGAAATACTTGCAGATGAAAAGGGATGGGTTAAGGGAATGAAATGTATAAAAATGGAGCTTGGAGAACCTGATGCATCAGGAAGAAGAAAACCTGTAGCAATAGAAGGTTCTGAGTATGTTATAGATGTAGATACAGTTATAATGTCTCTTGGAACATCACCAAACCCATTAATTTCATCAACAACTCCAGGTCTTGAAATAAATAAGAGACAATGTATAGTAGCTGAAGAAGATACAGGGCTAACATCTAAAGGACAAGTTTATGCAGGTGGAGATGCTGTTACTGGAGCGGCAACAGTAATACTTGCTATGGAAGCAGGTAAGAAAGCAGCTAAAGCTATTGATGAGTTTTTAAGTAAATAAATTTAATAATATGCGAGATAAGCTATTTTTTAAAATGCTTATCTCGCTTTTTTATGTAAGCAAGTTAAGGATGAAAGCTTTTTAGGAAGACTTTAAAATAAAAAAATAAGAAAATCTGTAATTTTTAGACTCAATTTGTCACTTGTCACTGCAAATTTGTTACTTAAAAATATATTTTGTATTATATTCTAGAAAATTCATATATTAATTATAGATATTATATTAAACATGTTGAAACTATAAAAAAAGTATACTATGATAAAGTTAATAAGGAATAAGCTATGTTAACAAATAATAATTGTTTAGAAAGGAGAAGTTATGGATTTTAAAAATATTGATGAATTTGATAGAGGAATAATAATAAAAAATGTTACAAATTTTGAACTTAATCATATATTTGATTGCGGACAATGTTTTAGGTGGGAAAGGCAAGAGAATGGGAATTATATTGGGGTAGCATACGGAAAGGTTATAGAAGTAGAAAAAAACGGTGATGACGTTTATTTGTATAACTCAACAAAGGATGATTTTAATAATATGTGGATGAATTTTTTTGATTTACAGAGAGATTACCAACTTATTAAGGAGGATCTCGCAAAAGATTCTATATTAAAAAAATCAGTTGAATTTGGAAGGGGCATAAGGTTATTAAGACAAGAACCTTTTGAAATTGTCATTAGTTTTATAATATCAGCTAATAACAGAATACCAATGATTAGAAGAGCTATTAATAAAATAAGTGCTAAATGGGGAAAGGCTCTAGAGTATAAAGGAAAAACATATTATTCATTCCCTACATTAGAAACACTAAGTAAAGTTACAGAAGAAGAATTTCAAGAGTGTGGAGTTGGTTTTAGGGCGAAATACATAAAAGATACTGTAGATAAAATATATAAATGCAGCATCTCTGATTTTGATGATAAAAGTTTTGATCTGGATTACATACAATCTCTAGATGATGACCAATGTCATAAAGTATTGCAAAGTTTTTCTGGAATAGGGCCTAAGGTTGCAGATTGTATTATGTTATTTTCTATGGATAAATACTCAGCATTTCCAGTAGATGTATGGGTAAAAAGGGCAATGCAGCACTTCTATGTAGCACCAGATGTCTCTCTTCCTAAAATAAGAGAATTTGCTAGAAATAAATTTGGGGATTTATCAGGATTTGCTCAGCAATACCTATTTTATTATGCAAGAGAGAATAAAATAAAAATATAATTTTTATAATCAGGCATCTTCAAGAAATAATAGACAAGAGTACTTAGTTATTATTTTTTTCGACAAACCTCAGATATTATGTTTGGAGCAATAATTAAAAATAATAAAAATATGCATATAAATTCATATATTAATAAAGAAGCTGAAAAAATATCCATAAAAAACTTTTCAGGTAACATAGTGATTACTGGATCAGTTGAAGTATTAAATATCCAATAGCTATTGTTAAAAAGTATTTTATGAAAAAAGTTAAAGAACCAATTAAAGTCTAATGAAAAAATTAATAAAAGTATTATTGGAAATGTCATACTTAGCATTATAGGGCGTTTAATTTTATTAAGCATATTATTTTTATATGAATATATTATAAATAATATTGATATAAATAGAGAAATTATGTTAACAATATAATTGGTGTGAACTAATAATCTAACTTGCTTAAAGTGGTATTCTCCATTGTAAGAATTTTTGAAATCAGGAATAGATAATTCAGTTGACTTAGGACTATTCAAATAGGTTATTAAATATTTATAATTTTTATATAAAGTTTCTTTTGGCAAATTAGTAGAATGAACTATATTAAGTTTATCTATTTCATAATTATATATAAAGCTAAAATTTATAGTTATGGATATAGTTAAGGTTATAATTAACAAATAAAGATTCAATATTCCTAATATGTATATACATTTTTTAAACATAAAACCATCTCCAACCTAAGTACTACTTAAGGCACATTCAAAAAATAACAAGTCAGTATGGTAGTCTATTTCGTGCCATACTGCGGCAGTAATATTAGTCCATAGCTAAATATTACATCCTTGTTTGGCACGAAATATACATGGCATCTTTGACTTGTTATTTTCTTTTATGTGCCTATATAAATTATTGGTAAAAATGTAAAAAAATATTCTGAAAATTTAACATTAGGAGCAATTTAACATAAAATGATGAAAAATTAAGCTATAGCTAAATAAAAGAATGAAATGGAAGTTAATCATGGATAATTAAATTTTAAGATAATTTGTTAAATTTGATGTAAAGGTAATAATACATTATCATAATAGGTGTTAGCACTCGATGCTAATGAGTGCTAATAACAAAAAGATAAAAATAAATTTATATATATCAAGGAGGGTTAAAAATGATAAGACCACTTGGAGACAGAGTTGTAATAAAAAGACTAGAAGCAGAGGAAACAACAAAGAGCGGAATAATACTTACAGGAAATGCAAAGGAAAAGCCACAAGAGGCTGAGGTTGTAGCTGTAGGACCAGGAACTGAGAAGGTTAAAATGGAAGTTAAGGCTAAGGATAAAGTACTTTTTTCTAAGTATGCTGGAACAGAAGTTAAAGTTGATGGAGAAGAATATATAATAGTTAAACAAGAAGACATATTAGCAATTGTTGAGTAATAAATTAAAAAGAAATCATAGGAGGTATTTAAAATGGCTAAAAGTATAATATTTGGTGAAGAATCAAGAAGAGCTATGCAAAAAGGTGTAGATATACTTGCGGATACAGTTAAGGTAACTTTAGGACCTAAGGGTAGAAATGTAATATTAGATAAAAAATTTGGATCACCATTAATAACAAACGATGGTGTTACTATAGCAAGAGAAATAGAATTAGAAGATCCATATGAAAACATGGGTGCTCAATTAGTTAAAGAAGTTGCAACAAAAACTAATGATGTAGCCGGAGATGGAACTACAACAGCAACATTATTAGCACAAGCTATAATAAGAGAAGGATTAAAGAATGTTACGGCTGGAGCTAATCCAATGTTAATAAGAAAAGGTATAAATAAAGCTGTTAAGAATACTGTTGAAGAAATAAAATGTATTTCTAAACAAGTTAATGGAAAAGAAGACATTGCTAGAGTTGCAGCGATATCTTCAGCTGATGAGGAAATAGGTCAACTTATAGCAGATGCTATGGAAAGAGTTGGAAATGAAGGCGTTATAACTGTTGAAGAATCTAAATCTATGGGAACAGAATTAGATGTTGTAGAAGGAATGCAGTTTGATAGAGGATATGTAAGTGCTTACATGGTAACAGATACTGAAAAAATGGAAGCAAACATAGAAGATGCATATATACTAATAACAGATAAGAAGATAACAAATATTCAAGATATACTACCTGTATTAGAACAAATAGTTCAAACAGGTAAAAAGTTAGTTATAGTATCAGAAGATATAGAAGGAGAAGCAATGGCTACATTGGTAGTCAATAAATTAAGAGGAACATTTACTTGTGTTGCTGTTAAAGCTCCAGGATTTGGAGATAGAAGAAAAGAAATGCTTCAAGATATAGCTATATTAACTGGAGGAAAGGTTATTTCAGAAGAACTAGGTGGAGATCTAAAGGATGCTACAATAGAAGACCTTGGAAGAGCTGAAAGTGTTAAGATAACTAAGGAAACTACTACAATAGTAAACGGAAAAGGCTCTAAAGAAGAAATTCATAATAGAGTGCATCAAATAAAAACTCAATTAGATGAAACAACTTCTGAATTTGATAAGGAAAAACTTCAAGAAAGATTAGCTAAACTTTCTGGTGGAGTTGCAGTTATAAAAGTTGGAGCTGCTACAGAAACAGAATTAAAAGAGAGAAAGCTTAGAATAGAAGATGCTTTAGCAGCTACAAAAGCAGCTGTAGAAGAAGGAATAGTACCAGGTGGTGGAACAGCATTTATAACAGTATTAAATAAAATTGCAGAATTAACTGATGAAAATCCAGATGTTCAAGTTGGTATAAATATAATATTAAGATCTCTAGAGGAACCAATGAGACAAATAGCTACAAATGCTGGAGTTGAGGGTTCTGTAATAATAGAGAAAGTAAGAAATAGTGAACCAGGAATGGGTTACGATGCATTAAATGGAACTTATATTAATATGATAAAGGCTGGAATAGTTGACCCAACTAAGGTTACAAGATCAGCACTTCAGAATGCAGCATCTGTTGCTGCGACATTCTTAACAACTGAAGCTGCAGTAGTAGATCTTCCAGAAAAAAATCCAGTTGCACCAATGGGAGCACCAGGAATGGGAATGGACGGAATGTATTAAAAATTTATTAAAATAGATTTAAAAAGGTAGAAGTATTTTATACTTCTACCTTTTTTACTTTATATGATATTATAAAATTTCAAATCTGTGGATAACTTTGATAACTATTAAAATATATAGATTTTTTAGTTGATAATTGAAGGTTGAGAGTTCAGAGTGAAGGATAAATCTTCTTAGGAAGATTTTAAAACCTAAACTTTCAACTTTCCACTCTCAACCTTCAACTTTATATTTAGGAAGTCCGTGACTTTCAACAATAATCGTCAATCGTCAATTCTCAATTGTCAATGAAAAAAGGGCGTAGCCTTTTGTTCTTCTCTAATAAATTTTTAAAGGCAAATTTTTGAATAACTTTGAGAAGCACTTTATATAGTTAAAAGTTGAAAACTTTAATGAGTGACAAGTTATGAGTTACAAGTGAAAGTTGAGGATAAATCTTCTTAGGAAGATTTTAAAACTTAAAAAATACAATTAAAGAAAATCT
>NZ_FOKI01000087.1 GCF_900111985.1 Clostridium frigidicarnis | reverse complement strand
ACATCTTTGTTGAACAGATATTCCTCTCTTTGCCACATTAAAAGTACTGAATAATCCTGACATTTTTTCACATCCTTATCTTTTTATTTTTCCATATGAATTATATGTTGATGGTGTTCTTTTAGGATTTATATGAGATAACATTTTAGTTGTGAAAGATAGATTTTGCTTTATTAAAAGATCATTGCTATCTTTTTGTATTTTTAAATCGTTTAAAATAAATTTTATATCATTAAAGATTGACTTTAGTTCTTTATCACTACTATTTTGTATAACTTCTTTTAAAGAGAGATTTTTTAAAATCCCTCTTCTCTTAACTTCATATTCTGCAACGTCCTTGTTGCAAAGTTTTATTTTATCTACCATGGAATCAAGAGCAAAAACATCCTTTTTTATCAAAAGAGAAAATTGCTCTTCTAAAAGCTTTAGTAATGAATCTAAAGCCTCTTTTTCAAGTATCATGATCTCCTTTAATTTTTCTTCCATTAAACACCTCTACCTTTCATTACCTCTAACATCTTTTTTGCTATATCTTCTGACTTAACATTATAGCTTCCTTCTTTTACTTTTTTTCTTATAATTTCTACTTCTTCCGTTCTATCTATTTTAAAATTATCTACATCTAAACTGCTAAGCTTTTTTGCTAGAGGAGATATTTCAAGGGTGTCTTTTTTAGGTTCAACTTTATGGACCCTTTGTACTTTACTTTTGTCGCTATAAAGATTTACTACCTTATTAACCCCGATTGATTTTACGTCCATACTAACACTCCTTATTTCTAGGTTATATGTTTTATTATCGAAGTTTTCCATGTAAAGTTTATACATAAAAAACTTATACTGATTTTAATTTTGTGATTATGTATATAGTTTTCTACTGTTTACACTAAAATATGTTTAACTTATTTTGAACAATCAAAAAACCATATGAAATTTTCATATGGTTTTAAATTATTTTCCTAAGGTTTTAACTCTTTCATGACTACTTAAAATACTCGTTATTCTTACTCCAAAGTTTTCGTCAACAACTACAACCTCTCCATAGGCAATTTTCTTACCATTTACAAGTATCTCTACTGGTTCCTCTGCCAACTTATCAAGTTCTATCAATGAACCTGTACCTAAATTTAAAATATCCTTAATATTCTTTCTTGTTCTACCAAGAACTACTGATATTTCAAGTGGTACATCTAATATTAAATCAATATTTTGGTGACTCCCAGCAGATGATGGTTGAAGTGGTGCAAAATCAGCTTTTTGCACTTGGACCATTGGCTGCTCAATTGTCCTTTGTGGCACCATTTCTATAGGTTTTTCAAATTCTTCAACAATAGGATTATTCAAAGCATTCCCCACCTTTTCATCATTATTATGTATTGGTTGTGGTGGTTGCGGTTCTGCATCTTCTCCCATCATTATTGAAACTATTTTTTTAGCTGTTTTTACAGGTAAAATCTGCATTATATTACTATCTATTAAGTTCCCTATAGTTAATTTGAAAGATACCTTAACTACTACCTCATCTTCGTTTATTTTATCTGATAAACTCTCTGATGTATCACTCCACACCTTTGATATAGGCGGTGATATATTTACTTCTCTTGAGAACATAGTTGCCATAGATGTTGCTGCCGAACCTATCATTTGGTTCATAGCTTCTGATACAGCACTCATTTCAAGCTCTGAAAGCTCTGTGTTTTGTACTGTTCCATCTCCACCCATCATTAAATTAGCAATAACTGAAGCATCTGTTGTTTTCATAACCAGTAAATTTATTCCAACTATTCCGGTTACATATTCAACTTCTAGTGCTACATTAGGCACTTCGAAAGATTCTTTCAGCGTACTAAGATTTGTAGTGGATACCATTGGAGTTGTTATATTAACCTGTTGGTTAATAACTTGGGATAATGCTGTAGATGCTGATCCCATTGAAATATTTCCAATTTCTCCTAGCAAATCTTTTTCCAAATCACTTAATATAGATTCATCTACTCCTTCTGTATTTTCTGTTGGAGGATTTATATCTCCATTAAGTAGAGAATCTATTTCTTCTTGAGAAAGAAATCCATTACTCATAGCTCTCCACATCCTTATCTATAATATCTAATACAGATACCCCTAAATTCTTTCCTACTGTTCCAGGAATACCATAGAAATATTCTTTATCATCTATCACCACAGTTACAGGGCTATTGCTCTTTTTATCTAAGGTTATTATATCTCCTGTTGAAAGCTTTAAGAATTCATCAACGGTTATAGATGTCTTACCTAGAAGAGCCATCAATTCAACATCCACTACATTTAATTTTTCTTTAATTTTGCTTCTTGATTCTTCAACAATACCAGCATCCGCTTGTTCAAACCAGTATTGTACTATAAGCTTATCTAAAACTTTCTCTATGCTTAGATATGGAATACATATATTTATAAATGTACTACTTTTACCCATCTCCACGGAAAAAGTTATTAATGCTACTGGCTCATTAGGAGCTAGTGTCTGATTTAATGCTGGGTTTGTTTCTACCCCTTCTATTTCTGGTTCAACATGCATAATATCTTCCCATGCAAGTGTTAAACTAGAAATTAGCCCTTGATTTATTTGTGTAATTATATTCTTATCTATATCTGAGAACTCCCTTGACTTAAAAGCTCTATTCCCATCTCCACCTAAAAGTATATCTAACACTTGAAATACAAACTGTGGATTAGTTTCAAATAATATAGATCCACTTAAAGGTGGCATTTTGAACACAGTTAAAATGGTTTGGCTAGGAATAGAATGTATAAACTCTTCATAAGTAATTTGTTCTACAGACTCAATCTTAACCTTAACATTAGTTCTCATTTGAGCGGTTAAATAGTTTGTAATGATTCTTGCATAGTTATCATGAATAAGCTCTAAAGTTCTTATATGATCTTTTGAAAACTTTTGAGGGCTTCTAAAATCGTATACTTTTACTTTTTGCTTTTCTTCATCTTTTTCTAAATCATCAGCAACTATTTCACCAGAGGACAAGGCAGACAACAGCGCATCTATTTCACTTTGGGATAAAACCTCTGCCATACAATTCCCTCATTTCCTTATAAATTTAAATCAGCTTATCAATATCTATCATTGTAACTATCTTAT
>NZ_FOKI01000075.1 GCF_900111985.1 Clostridium frigidicarnis | reverse complement strand
TAACAAAACATTTAAAGCGTGGTATAAAGCTAAAAAAGGCTTTAATTCTTTTGAAAAAGCAAATAATTTAATATACTTATTTGTATTTCACTATAACTTTATTAGACCACATGGTTCATTAAATAACTGTACTCCAGCAGAAGTTGCTGGCTTCGCTAGCGATAGCTCAGATAAAAACTCTTGGTTTTCAGCGGCTTAATATAAAATTAATATCTTTGATTAACCTGCAAAAATTACGTTTATTGCAGGTTTGTTTACCATACAATAAACTATCCAAACTTATATAATTTTCAAAGAACGAGCAATTCTATGAAATATTAAGCTATTTTTTCATATCAGCTTAACAGATTCTAGTAATTTCTAAAGCTATTGATATATATATAAATACATTGAATTATACTTAATAAGTAATAAATGAAAAAAATAAATAAAAACTTTTCATTTTAGGTTGAATAATAGTTAGGTTTAATCGTTTTTAAAATGAAATACATATTGTATATTCAGCTACGATTGGGCCTGTTAAATAAACACAATTAACAGAATATTTTAATCAATTGAATTATACATATTATAGCATATGTATAAATTTATGACACTATAGATATATTAAAAAATAATCTTTTAAAAACTTAATAAAGAAATTAAATTTATATAAGATTATTTAAAATACATTCTGAAATTTATCACATTAAAGGGTAAAATGTTAAAAATTACATTGTAAAAATATATTAATATGAAAACAAATGTTTAAATACATTGAATTTCATATATTTTTAAAATAGTGTTTAAATTGAAAATTATTTCAATTATAATAATGTAAGGATTTTTAAAACAAAAGGAGAGGGTTTAGTAATGACTAAAAAGAATACACTTAGACAATACGTTGTTATGACAATAGGAATATGTTTGATAGCAATATCAGCAGAGTTTTTTCTTATTCCTAATGAAATAGCAGCGGGAGGAATAACAGGACTTTGCGTTGTTTTAAATAGTTTTATTCCAACAATATCAGTTGAAGTATTTTCCTTAATAATAAATGCTTTTTTAATTGTTATTGGATTTAAAATTATTGGTGGAGATTTTGGATTAAAGACAATTTATGCATCTCTTGGGTTATCAGGACTTATGTGGGTTATACAAAACACTATTCACCCAGGACCTATAACAGGGGATTTAATGTTAACAGCTATAATAGCACCTTGTTTAACAGGTACGGGGTTAGCTCTTGTGTTTAGTCAAAATGCATCATCAGGTGGAACAGATATAATAGCTAAGATTCTAAACAAATATGCAAAGATAGATATTGGTAAATGTATGCTTATAATAGATGCTATTGTAACTATATTAGGAGCGTTAAGATTTGGATTAGATAAAGCCATGTATGCAATAATAATAATAGCTCTAAATGGTACTATAATAGATAAGGTTATAAATGGATTTAATAATTGTAAGCAAATTATGATTTTAAGTAATGAAAGTGATACTATAAGTAAATATATAATGAAAAATTTAGATAGAGGTTGCACTGTCATAGCGGGGAAAGGTGCTTATAGTGGAATAAATGCAGATATACTTTATTGTGTATTAAGTAGAAAACAGTTTATGAATTTAAAAACATATATTAAGGAGGTTGATCCTAAGGCTTTTATAACGGTTACAGAGGCACATGAAGTTTTTGGACAAGGATTTAGCAGTATGTCTTTATAAAATGGTTCGTAGTTTGAAAGGTTAATCATATTGATGGAACTTTAAGATATAAATGTAAAATTTTAACATATGATAACATTAAGGTTAGAGTAAATATATAATCATTGCAGGATAGGATTCCGTATAAAAAAATTATGGGTTAAATACATTTGAAATTATAAATTATATAACTAAATAGGTTTTAATAAAGATGTGAAATTTAAATTTGTTTATTTTTACATCTTTATTTATTTCATTGTATATAGTAAAGTTTATATAAATTAAATATTATAGTTTAAAGAAAATACTTTACAAAAGCGCTTATTTAATATAAAAAATAAGATAGACCTAATATAGTTTAGAGCTAATTTGTTAGTGATAACAAGAAAAAAGTGGGTTATTTTGAAGTGTTATGTATAATTTGTTTATAAATAATTAAATTTAATGTAACATTTAAGTGAATATCATTGAAAATCTTACTAAATATTGTTTGTATCATTTATAATATAGATGTAAAGAGTAAAAACTAATAACAAAATTTCAAGTATTGTAAATTATACAGAGAAGCCTTTAACATTTCTTTAACTATCAAAATAAATCTACAAATATATTTATGTTATGATATAATTATAAAAGTAATAAACTAAGATTAGACAAATTATAAATCACTTTGAAATAGAGTTTAAGTTATATATTTCATTATAGATTAAGTTATTCTTATCTTTCAGTATAGCTTTAAAAATACTTTACATATTAAGTGCGGAAAAACTTACCTGGAAGAGTATTAGGTATCATATCAAAAGTGACATGACAGTAGAAAAAAGAAAAGTTTGTTTTATTAAAGAACGTTACTGTTATGTATAGAAGGGAATTATGGTTGGTAGCTAAAGAATAAATATTTTTACAAGGAGTTGGAGAAATGATAGAATTTAAAAATGTATGTAAGACCTATGATAATAATGTCATGGCTTTAAAAAACGTAGATGTTAAAATTGAAAAAGGAGAATTTGTTTTCTTAGTTGGCCCTAGTGGAGCTGGTAAGTCAACTTTTATAAAGATGCTTTTAAAAGAGGTTGATCCAACATCTGGAACACTTGAGGTTAACGGAGTGGATTTAGTATCTATAAAAAGAAATCAAGTACCTTATTATAGAAGAAAAATAGGGATGGTTTTCCAAGATTTCAGATTGATACCTGGTTTGAATGTTTATGAGAATGTTGCTTTTGCTATGAGAGTTGTTGAAGCATCTCCTAAGGAGGTAAGAAAGAGAGTGCCATTAGTTTTGGCTATGGTTGGTCTTTCAGATAAAAATAAGATGTTTCCAAATGAATTATCAGGAGGAGAACAACAAAGGGTTTCTTTAGCTAGAGCTATAGTTAATAATCCAGCAATACTTATAGCTGATGAGCCAACAGGAAATCTTGATCCAGAAACAGCAAGAGGTATAATGGAGACATTAGATGATATAAATAGAGCTGGTACTACTGTAGTTATGGCAACTCACGCTAAAGAAATTGTTGACTATATGCAAAAGAGAGTTATTGCTATGGAACAAGGTGAGATATCTAGAGACGAAGAGAGAGGTAGTTACGGTTATGAAGATTAATACTGTTAAAAACTTTATTAGTGATGCATTTAAAAGCTTAAGAAGAAATAAAACTATAAGTATAGCTTCTGCTCTTACAGTTGCAGCAACATTATTTATTTTTGGAGTATTTATGTTAGTTGCTATAAATGTAAATAAACAGGTAGATAATGTTCAATCTAAGGTAGAAGTTGTTGTATTCTTGAAAGATGATATTACATATTCCGATCAAAGAGGTGTTGAAACTAAGTTAAGAGAAGTTTCAGGGGTTAAGGATGTTATTTATGAAAGCAAGGGAGAGGCATTAGTTAAGTTTAAAGATCAATTAGGTGACAATAAAGCATTATTGGATAGTTACACTAATGATAAAAACCCAATGCCTAACTCATTTATAGTAAAAATTGAAACTCCTGAGGTAGCTTATACTGTTGAAGATTCAATGAATAACATGCCGGGAGTAGAGGAAATAGGAAATCAAAAAGATCTTGTTGATAAGGTCGCTAAAATATCTAGCACTATAAAATGGGTTGGAGTAGCAATATTTATAATATTAACAGGTGTATCTTTATTCTTAATAGGAAATACAATAAAACTTACTGTTTTTTCAAGACGTAGGGAAATAGGTATAATGAAATTTGTTGGGGCTACAGACTGGTTTATAAGATGGCCATTTATAATAGAAGGTGTAGTTATAGGGGTTATAGGAGCAATATTCTCTAATCTAGTTTTATTTGGGGCATATAAAATGTTCTTTAATAAAATGATAAGCTCATTAATAACTTCTCAGCTAGTAACACCAGGATACATAGTGAGCTATTTATTAGCAGAATTCTTATTAGCTGGTATATTAGTTGGAGCAGTGGGAAGTTTTATATCTTTAAGAAAATTCTTAGATGTTTAAGCATCTAAAAAAATAATATACCAAAGATTCCAAGTATATTTGGTATAAGACAAAGAGTTGAAAGTCATTCATAGTGGTGCTATGGGTGACTTTTTACGATGAAGCAATATACTAAATAGACAAGAAGACTGGTCTATTATTTTTTGAAGATGCCTTAATTTATAAAAAATTCACTTTTGTATTTTGCAGAGGTGAATTTTTTTGTTGTGTATTTTTATATAGCATTAAGTTAAAACTTAAATTATATGATACAATTATGAATTTAAAAAATATATATGGATATGTTATCAGTATAAAGGTTAAAAAAAATATCTAATAATATAGTAAGAGTTAGAATAGTATTAGATTTTTAATAATAGTAAAATAATTTATTGGCCATAGTTTTTAAAGCTTTTTATAGGAGGATATTAAATATTACATTTCGATAGCATTAGAGTGCTAGAAAGAGTAGGTGTATAATATTTTTTTTAATAAAGAGATTCTAAGCCAACAAACTATTGGCATAAAATTATACTTTAATGTTATAATATTAACTTGTTTTAAGTTTGAGATAAAACAAAATAAAGTGTATTACATTATTATAGAAACACATAATATAAATTTTTAATTAACTTGAAATAGAGATTCTATAAGTATAATATAAGAATATAATATGTGAGAAATATTATTTAATAATATTATAGATTTAGATAAATAATATAGTGTACATAATACTTTTGTTTGAAATTTTTATGAATTTAGTATTTATATCGAAGCTAAGTTATTATAAAAATTATACAGTCTAGTACAGGTCACTTATAAAATAGAACTTATAATCAATATAGTTGAGCATGGAACCATACAATAAAAATGATGTTATACCCTTTAAGTATTTTGTATGGTGATCATGACATAAATGCTTATATGGGAAAGGGTGTTAAACATGGATAATGAAGAAAAAAGCTTTAGTGAAAAGAAAAGAAGAAAAACCAAAATTTTAAACATAATTATAGCTGTTTTAGTAGTTATGTTAGTGGGAGTTGGGTCATTTTATGCAGGTACAGTTGCAACAGTAGCAATCCCAACATTAGGGTTTAATAATTCAAAATATACTAAGGCGATGGAAGGCGTAGGAGATGTTTCTGATTTTAAGAAACTTTTTCAAGTAAGAGAACTAATTTATAAACTTTATGATGGCCAAATTGATGAAAATAAATTGGTTGAGGGTGCTATAAAAGGAATGACAAATTCTCTAAATGACCCATATACAGTGTTTATGAATGAAAAGGAGTTTTCAGATTTTAGTGAAAGAAATGAAGGTAGTTATGTTGGTGTAGGTTTACAAGTTGGAGTTAAGAATGATAAGGTAGTTGTAATAGCTGCTTTTGAAAATTCCCCATCAGATAAGGCAGGTGTAAAATCAGGAGACGTAATAGATAAAATTAACGGAGAAGATATTCTTGGAAGTGATTTAGAAAAAGCTGTAGCCACAATGAAAAATGGCAAAGCTAAAGAAAAGATTACTTTAACTCTAGAAAGAACAGATAAGGGTGTATTTGATGTGGATGTTTATAGAGATACAATCACTATGACTTCTGTAAAAGGCGAGATGCTTGATAATAATGTTGGATATATACAAATAAACATGTTCGATGAAAATACTGGAGATGCATTTAATAATAAGTTAAAAGAATTGCAAGGAAAGGGCATGAAAGGGTTAGTTTTAGATCTTAGAGAAAACCCAGGTGGATTATTAAGTGAATGTATAAAAGTTGTATCAAATTTTGTTGAGAAAGATAAAATCCTAACATCAACAGTTGACAAGTTTGATAACAAAAAAGAGTATAACTCTAAGGGTGGAAATGCGATTGGTCTTCCACTTGTAGTTCTAACTGATGGTAATACAGCTAGTGCATCAGAAATTGTAGCAGGAGTTGTTAGAGATTATAAAGCAGGTACGTTAATAGGAACAACAACATTTGGTAAAGGAATTGTTCAAACAGTTCTAGACTTAAAAGATGGAACAGGATTTAAGGTTACAATATCAAAATATTATACTCCAAATGGAGAGAATATACACAAAAAGGGTATTGCGCCTGATATTGAAATTAGCATACCAGATGAGTTAAAGAATAAAGGGTTAACTAGAGATAATGACCCTCAATTTAAAAAAGCATTAGAAACAATTAATGAGAAGATAAAATAGGAGGCTTGGCTAATGGAATTAACTATATACACACTAAAGTCGTTGGCGCAGGTTATAAGTGACCCTTATATGGCTTTAATATTATTTCTATTGTGTGTGTTTTTATATAGAAAAAACAAAAAAATTACATTAATGCAAAAGATGATGGTGGGAGAGAGATTTGTCTCTCCCCTTGAATTAACACTATCACAATTAGTTCTAGGTATAATTGGAGGAATTATAGGAAGTGTAGTTTTAAGTAATTTAGGAGTTATGTTTCATGAAAACTCAGGAATAGAATTAATATTTTTGTTTTCATTTTTCCTTATGATAATAAAGCCTAGGTGGATTTGTTTTTCATATTCTGGGGCTTTACTTGGATTACTAGTTATAGCTATAAATTTCTTTAAGGACAATGGAATATTAAAGAGTATATATATATCAAATATATCTTTAGATGTTACATCTTTGGTTGTTTTAATAGCAGTACTTCATATAGTTGAAGGATTTCTTATAATGATAGATGGAGACAGAGGTGCTATACCAGTTTTTAGTTATAAGGATGAGAAGTTAGTGGGTGGGTTTGCATTTGAAAGATATTGGCCTATACCAATAGCTATAATGTTATTAACATCTAGTGCTACAGGAATATCTAGTGGGTCCATAGATACACCTCAGTGGTGGCCATTATTAAAAGGTGATGTTAATATGAAACTTATGGCAACTAGCATTGCAATGATGTTACCGATGTATGGTGTTATTGGATATAAAAGTGTTACATTTACTGAGAGCAAAAGGAAGAAAGTTTTTGTATCAGGAGTTTTTAATATAGTTTATGGGTTAATAATGGTAGCTTTAACACCAATAGCTAATTTTGGACTAGCCGGTAA
>NZ_FOKI01000059.1 GCF_900111985.1 Clostridium frigidicarnis | reverse complement strand
CATCTGCTGCTGATACAACTAAGATTGCTCCATCCATTTGTGCTGCTCCTGTTATCATGTTCTTTACATAGTCAGCATGTCCTGGACAGTCAACGTGTGCATAGTGTCTATTTTCTGTCTCATACTCAACGTGAGCTGTGTTTATTGTGATTCCTCTTTCTTTTTCTTCTGGAGCCTTATCTATTTCATCGTATTTGAAAGCTTCAGCGAATCCTCTGTTTGCTAATACTGATGTTATAGCTGCTGTTAGTGTTGTCTTACCGTGGTCTACGTGACCTATTGTTCCAATGTTAACGTGAGGTTTTGTTCTCTCGAATTTTGCCTTTGCCATTATAAATTCCTCCTTAAATATACATATAAGTTATTTTTACATAAATATTATAATATTATTTTACAAATAATTAAATATGTTATACATAAATTTAATTAATAAATTATGCTTTTTTACCTACAACTTGCTCTTGTATGCTTCTTGGTACTTCTTCATAGTGATCAAATACCATTGAATAAGTTCCTCTACCTTGAGTTCTTGATCTTAAAGTAGTTGCGTATCCAAACATTTCTGAAAGTGGAACGAATGATCTTATTACTTGAGCTCCGTTTCTTGGATCCATTCCCTCTATTCTTCCTCTTCTAGAGTTTATGTCTCCCATAACATCTCCCATGTACTCTTCTGGTACTACTACTTCAACCTTCATCATAGGTTCAAGTAATGTTGGGTCTGCTTTAGCCATAGCATTTTTGAACGCCATAGATCCAGCTATTTTAAATGCCATTTCTGATGAGTCAACATCATGGTAAGAACCATCGAATAACTTAACTTTGAAGTTTATAACTTCAAATCCTCCGATTATACCACTTTCTGATGCTTCTCTAATTCCATTATCTATAGCAGGGATATATTCTCTTGGAACTGATCCTCCAACTATTCCATTCTGGAATTCATATTCTCCTTCAGTAGGTGTCATTTCTATCCAACAATGTCCGTATTGTCCACGTCCACCTGATTGTCTTACAAACTTACCTTCTGCTTTAACAGCTTTTCTAATTGTTTCTTTATAAGCAACTTGAGGTGCTCCAACATTACATTCAACTTTGAATTCTCTTTGAAGTCTATCAACGATGATTTCTAAGTGAAGCTCTCCCATACCTGCTATTATAGTTTGACCTGTTTCTTGATCTGTGTAAGTCTTGAATGTTGGGTCTTCTTCTGCAAGTTTTGATAAAGCAATACCCATTTTTTCTTGACCAGCTTTTGTCTTTGGCTCTATAGCTACAGATATAACTGGTTCTGGGAAATCCATAGATTCAAGTATTATAGGATTATTTTCAGCACAAAGTGTGTCTCCTGTTGTTGTATCCTTTAAACCAACTATAGCGCCTAAGTCTCCTGCTCTAAGTTCAGCGACTTCTTCTCTATGGTTAGCATGCATTTTTACAAGTCTTCCTATTCTTTCTTTCTTTCCTTTTGTAGAGTTTAACACATAAGTTCCACTCTCCATTATTCCAGAATAAACTCTTGTAAATGCAAGTTTTCCAACGAACGGGTCTGTTGCTATTTTAAATGCTAATGCTGACATTGGAGCATTATCATCCGCTGGTCTTTCATCTTCTTCTTCAGTCTCTGGCTTAGTACCTTTTATTGCAGGTATATCTAGTGGTGATGGCATGTATTCTATAAGAGCATCTATTAATTCTTGAACACCCTTATTTTTATAAGCACTTCCACATAAAACTACGATCATTTGATTAGCTATTGTAGCTTTTCTTATAGCTGAATGTAACTCATCAACAGTTAACTCTTCACCTTCTAAGTATTTCATCATTAGCTCTTCATCTGTTTCAGCAACTGCTTCTACCATAGCCATTCTATATTCTGCTGCTTTTTCTTTTAACTCTTCTGGAATATCAATGTATTCCTTCTCAGTTCCTAGGTCATTTTTATGTATAATGGCCTTTTGAGTTATTAGGTCAACCATTCCTATGAATTGGTCTTCTTGACCTATTGGAATTTGTATAGGAACTGCATTTGTCTTTAATCTATCTCTTAAAGATCCTAAACAATTAAAGAAGTTAGCTCCTGTAGCATCCATTTTATTTACGAACACCATTCTTGGTACACCATACTTATCTGCCTGTCTCCAAACAGTTTCAGTTTGTGGTTCAACCCCACTCTTAGCGTCTAATATCGTAACAGCTCCATCAAGAACTCTTAAAGATCTTTCAACCTCAACTGTAAAGTCTACGTGTCCTGGTGTATCTATTATATTTATTTCATGACCTTTCCATTCACAAGTTGTTGCAGCAGAAGTTATTGTTATACCTCTTTCTTGCTCTTGTGCCATCCAGTCCATTGTTGCTCCGCCCTCATGAGTTTCGCCTATTTTATGAGTTTTTCCAGTATAAAATAGGATACGCTCTGTAGCTGTTGTTTTTCCTGCATCTATATGTGCCATTATTCCTATATTACGGAATTTTTCTAACGGGAATTTTCTAGCCATTAATCTTCCTCCTCTCAAATACAGTAATTTTAAATTTGACAAAACTGTTTTGGTTTAAGCCAAAACAGTTTTGTTATTAGTATCTGTAATGAGCAAAAGCTTTATTCGCTTCAGCCATCTTATGAGTATCTTCTCTCTTCTTAACAGCGGCTCCAGTATTGTTAGCAGCATCAACTAATTCATTAGCTAATCTTTCTCTCATATACTTTTCGCCTCTTTTATCTGCTGCTATAAGCAACCATCTTATACCTAGAGTCTGTCTTCTCTCTGGTCTTACTTCTATTGGAACTTGGTAAGTAGCTCCACCTATTCTTCTTGCTTTAACCTCTAATAGAGGCATTATGTTGTTCATAGCTTCTTCGAAAACTTCTGTTGCATCCTTACCTGTTTTTTCTGCAACTATTTCGAAAGCTCCGTAGCATATTTTTTGTGCTACTCCTCTTTTACCATCTTCCATTATGTTGTTTATTAACTTTGTTACAACTTTACTCTTGTATATTGGATCTGGTAAAACATCTCTTTTGGCTACATGTCCTTTTCTTGGCACTTTTCTTCCCTCCTTAACAATGAATATTTAAGTCATCGGTACTCGACACTATCATTTTTGCCGTAAAGCGCTTTTATCTTCTGCAAAACCATCTATAAAAGGTTTTACTCATATATATGTAAATGCTGAAGACTTAGCACTAATTAACATAAATAATTATTTTTGTTTTGGTCTCTTAGCACCGTACTTGGATCTTGCCTGCATTCTGTTAGCTACTCCAGAACAATCTAATGCTCCTCTTACTATATGGTATCTAACTCCAGGAAGGTCCTTAACTCTTCCACCTCTTATTAAAACAACACTGTGTTCTTGTAAGTTGTGGCCAACACCTGGAATGTATGCAGATACTTCGTATCCGTTTGTAAGTCTAACTCTAGCAACTTTTCTTAAAGCTGAGTTAGGCTTCTTAGGAGTCATAGTTTTAACTACTGTACAAACTCCTCTTTTTTGTGGACATTCCTTTAATGCTGGTGCAGTTGATTTTGTTACTGCTGTCTTTCTGCCTTTTCTTACTAATTGACTAATAGTTGGCATGTGCTTTTCACCTCCTAAAAACTTCATAAAATTTAATCATCTATATATTAAATCCTAGGAAATAGCTAATTAATTCTTTAATGTAACCATTGCTGAAGCTCCCACATCTATACCACAAAGTTTACCTAAATCCTTCATAGTATCTATATGTATAACCTCTACCCCTCTTTCATTTGCTAATTCAATTAGGTTAGATATTATTTTTTCATCAGCATTTTCAGCTACATAAAGTTTTTTACCTATTCCACTCATAATGGCCTTAGTAGCTTGTTTAAAACCTACTACCTTTTTTTCTTTAATTCTGTCTAGCATAGTATTCCCTCCCTAAGTGAATTCATTATGAAGGCAAAGTTATTACTCTTTGCCTCCCTGAATACATGTAGACAATTAAAAACCACTAGAGTTTGTTAATTATAAAATCACACAAATTGTATTTTATCATTTACTAAACTAACTGTCAATAAAATATATTTGTTTACTCTTTGGTATTTGTTAACTCATTATCTATAATTTCTTTTTCAGTACTTAATTTTACTGCTCCATACTTAGTCATTCCAGTACCTGCTGGTATTAACTTACCAATTATAACATTTTCTTTTAAGCCTACTAAAGGATCTATTTTACCTTTAATCGCTGCATCAGTTAATACTCTAGTAGTTTCTTGGAACGATGCTGCTGATAAGAAAGAATCTGTTGCAAGAGAAGCTTTTGTAATACCTAATAAAACTGTTTCACCAACGGCTTCAGTCCCACCATTTTTTCTTGCATTCTCATTTGCTTCATTAAAATCAAATATATCAACCAATGTACCTGGTAACATATCTGTATCTCCTGATTCTGCAACTTTAACTTTTCTTGTCATTTGTCTTACAACAACTTCTAAGTGCTTATCATTTATATCAACACCCTGAAGTCTATAAACTTTTTGAACTTCTGAAAGTAAGTATCTTCTTACTCCATCTATTCCTTTTATTTTTAATACATCATGAGGATTTACTGATCCCTCAGTTATTTCATCTCCAGCAGCAATTATTTCTCCATTGCTTACCTTCAATCTTGATCCAAATGGTATGTCGTATTCTTTTACTTCTTCATCACCAGTTACAACAACTGATCTCTTTTTCTTTGTTTCTTCTATCTTAACAGTACCTGCAATCTCTGTAACTATAGCTAAACCTTTTGGTTTTCTTGCTTCAAATAACTCCTCAACTCTTGGAAGACCTTGAGTTATATCGGCACTTGTTGCAACTCCACCAGTATGGAATGTTCTCATTGTAAGCTGAGTACCAGGCTCCCCTATTGATTGAGCTGCTACTATACCAACTGCCTCACCTATGTTTATCTTATCAGCAGTTGCCATATTCATACCATAGCACTTTGAACATACACCTATTTTAGAACTACAAGTAAATACAGATCTTATCTTAACCTTCTTAATTCCAGACTTACTTACTTTCTCAGCTAATTCATTATTCATATAAAAATCTTTAGCTACAAGTAATTCACCTGTATTAGGGTCAAGAATATCTTCTGCAGTGTATCTTCCTGTTAATCTTTCTTTAAGTTCTTCTATTACTTCACTACCTTCTTTTATCTCACTTACATATAAACCGTCATTAGTGCCACAATCTTCTTGTCTTACTATAACGTCTTGGCTTACATCAACAAGTCTTCTTGTTAAGTATCCAGAGTCTGCTGTCTTAAGAGCTGTATCAGCATTACCTTTTCTAGCTCCGTGAGTAGATATAAAGTATTCTAAGACATCTAGACCTTCTCTAAATGAAGCTTTGATTGGTAGCTCTATTATCTTACCTGATGGAGCGGCCATAAGACCTCTCATACCTGCAAGTTGTTTGATCTGAGATTTAGAACCTCTGGCTCCTGAATCCGCCATCATGAATATTGGATTTAATCTATCCAAACTATTCATAAGTGCATCTGCCACTTCTTCTGTAGTTTTAGTCCATTTATCTATAACTCTCTCATATCTTTCATCATCTGAGATAAGTCCTCTTTTATACATTTTTGCAATTTTATCAACTGTTGATTCTGCATCCTTTATTAAAGCTTCTTTTTCATCCGGTACTATCATATCAGATGCTGAAACTGTTATAGCTCCAATACTAGAATAATGGTATCCCTTAGCTTTAATTTGGTCTAGCATCACAGAGGTTTCTGTTGGACCATACTTCATATAACATTTATCAACTAATTCGCCTAACTTTTTCTTATTAACTAAGAAATCAACTTCTAACTTCAATATATTTTCTGGATTTGTTCTATCAACAAACCCTAAATCTTGAGGTATAGACTCGTTGAATATAAGTTTACCTACAGTTGTGTCTATTATTCCTGATTGTAATGTTCCATCAATTTCCTTGAATACTCTAACCTTAACTTTAGAATGTAATGTAACATCCTTTACTTGATATGCCATTAATGCTTCTTCTTCTGAAGAAAATACTTTTCCTTCTCCAATTTCACCATCTTTATCTAAAGTTAAATAGTATGATCCTAGAATCATATCCTGTGTAGGTACACAAACTGGCTTACCATCTGATGGCTTAAGTATGTTTCCAGCTGCAAGCATTAAAAATCTTGCCTCTGCCTGAGCCTCAACTGATAACGGAACGTGTACAGCCATTTGGTCTCCATCAAAGTCAGCATTATATGCTGTACATACTAATGGATGTAATTTTATTGCTCTTCCTTCTACCAACACTGGTTGGAATGCTTGAATTCCAAGTCTATGTAGAGTAGGAGCACGGTTAAGTAATACTGGATGCTCTCTAATAACTTCTTCAAGTACATCCCATACTTGAGATTGAACTCTCTCAACCATTCTTTTTGCACTCTTAATATTATGTGCTGCACCACTTTCCACAAGCTTTTTCATAACAAATGGCTTAAATAATTCTAATGCCATTTCTTTTGGAAGACCACATTGATACATTTTTAATTCTGGACCAACTACGATAACAGATCTTCCTGAGTAGTCAACTCTCTTACCAAGTAAGTTTTGTCTAAATCTACCCTGTTTACCCTTTAGCATATCTGATAATGATTTTAAAGGTCTATTTCCTGGTCCTGTAACCGGTCTACCTCTTCTACCATTATCTATTAGAGCATCTACAGCCTCTTGCAACATTCTTTTTTCATTTCTGACAATTATGTCAGGTGCTCCTAAATCAAGAAGCTTTTTAAGTCTGTTGTTTCTGTTGATAACTCTTCTATATAAATCATTTAAGTCTGAAGTAGCAAATCTACCTCCATCCAATTGAACCATAGGTCTTAAATCTGGAGGTATAACAGGTATAACTCCTATTATCATCCACTCTGGTTTATTGCTGGATTTTCTAAAAGATTCAACAACTTCAAGTCTTCTTATTATTCTAACTTTCTTTTGACCTGTTGAAGTTTTTAACTCTTCTTTTAATTCTTTCGAAGATCTTTCTAAGTCAATTGCTTCAAGAAGTCTTTTTACAGCTTCAGCTCCCATTCCTGCCTCGAAGCTTTCTTCACCGTACTTATCTACAACTTCTCTATATTCTTTTTCATTTAATAATTGCTTCTTTAATAACGGTGTTTCCTTTGGATCAAGTACAACATAAGAAGCAAAGTAAAGTATTTTTTCTAAAGATCTTGGTGACATATCAAGAATCAAACCCATTCTTGATGGTATTCCTTTGAAATACCATATATGAGATACTGGGGCAGCAAGTTCTATATGCCCCATTCTCTCACGTCTAACTTTAGACTTAGTTACTTCTACACCACATCTATCACATACTATTCCTTTATATCTTACTCTTTTGTACTTTCCACAGTGACATTCCCAATCTTTCATAGGTCCAAATATTCTTTCACAGAATAAGCCATCTCTTTCTGGCTTTAATGTCCTATAGTTTATTGTTTCAGGCTTTTTAACTTCGCCTCTAGACCATTCTCTTATCTGCTCTGGGGAAGCTAAACCAATTTGTAACGCATCAAAATTGTTTAATTCGATCAAGGGTGTATCCTCCCTTCAATATTAGTGTTCATCAGTAAAACCATCTATCTCTATCTCAGTATTAAAATCATCTAATTGTATAGATTCATAATCTATATCAATTTCTTCTTCTGCTTCCACTTCTTCAGTCTCTTCTACATAAGTATTATCTGGAACTGGTGTTTCCACTTTCTCAGTTCCTTCTATATTAACTTCTAAATCTTCTAATTCTTCTTCAACAGATTCTTTTATTTTTACTTCTTCTTTATCATTATTAAGGACTTTTACATCTAAACATAAAGCTTGAAGTTCTTTTATAAGAACCTTGAATGATTCTGGCACACCAGGTTCTGGTATGTTTTCACCTTTGACTATAGCTTCATATGTCTTAACTCTACCAACTACATCATCAGACTTAACTGTTAAGATTTCTTGTAAAGTATGAGCTGCACCATATGCTTCTAGTGCCCAAACTTCCATCTCTCCAAATCTTTGTCCTCCAAATTGAGCTTTACCACCTAGTGGTTGTTGAGTTACCAATGAATATGGTCCTGTAGATCTAGCATGTATCTTATCATCAACTAAGTGGGCTAGTTTTAAGATATACATGTATCCTACAGTAACTCTATTGTCAAATGCTTCTCCAGTTCTTCCATCATATAAGTAGGTTTTTCCATCTGAGTTATATCCAGCTTTTATTAGACACGCCTCTATATCTTCTTCTCTAGCTCCATCAAATACTGGTGTAGCAACATGCCATCCCATATTCGAAGCAGCCCATCCTAAATGAACTTCTAGTACCTGACCAATATTCATACGAGATGGTACACCTAGAGGATTAAGACATATTTGAAGTGGTCTTCCGTCTGGTAAGAATGGCATATCTTCTTCTGGTAATACTCTTGAGATAACCCCTTTATTACCATGACGTCCAGCCATTTTATCTCCAACTGAGATCTTTCTCTTTTGGGCTATATAACATCTTACTAATTGATTTACTCCTGGTGTTAATTCATCGCCGTTTTCTCTAGTAAACACTTTTACATCTACTATTATTCCAGCTTCACCATGTGGAACCCTTAAAGAAGTATCTCTAACTTCTCTAGCTTTTTCACCGAATATTGCTCTAAGTAATCTTTCTTCTGCAGTTAGTTCAGTCTCTCCCTTTGGAGTTACCTTACCAACTAATATGTCTCCAGATTTAACTTCTGCACCTATTCTTATTATTCCACGTTCATCTATATCTTTAAGAGCATCTTCTCCAACATTTGGTATATCTCTTGTTATTTCTTCTGGTCCTAATTTAGTGTCCCTAGCTTCACACTCGTATTCTTCTATATGAATTGATGTAAATACGTCATCTCTAACTAATTGTTCTGAGATTAGCATAGCATCCTCATAGTTATATCCTTCCCAAGTTATGAAACCCATTCTGATATTCTTACCTAAAGCTATTTCTCCTAAATCAGTAGATGGTCCATCTGCTAATACAGTACCTCTTTCTACCTTTTCTCCTTTAGAAACTATAGGTCTTTGATTTATACAAGTACCTTGGTTAGATCTTTTAAACTTTAATAGTCTATAAGTATCTAAACCTCCATCTAAGTCTCTTCTAACTCTAACTTCGTTAGCACTTACATAAATTACTTCGCCTGCATTTGTAGCCTTTGGTAGAACCCCTGAATCAACAGCAGCTTTGTACTCTATTCCTGTACCTACTACTGGTGCTTGAGGCTTTAATAATGGAACTGCCTGACGTTGCATGTTTGATCCCATAAGAGCTCTTGATGCATCATCATTCTCTAAGAAAGGTATCATTGCAGTTGCAACAGATACTATTTGTCTTGGAGAAATATCCATTAAATCAACATCTTCTCTTGGAACAATTAAAACATCTTCTTTTACTCTAATAGTTACTTTACTATCTACAAATTTGTTTTCTTCATCCAATGGTTCATTAGCCTGAGCCACTAGATATCTATCTTCTTCATCAGCAGTAAAGTATCTTATTTCACTTGTAACTTCGCCTGTAACTTTATCCACAACTCTATATGGAGTCTCCATAAATCCATATTCATTAACTCTAGCATAAGTAGCTAAAGAGTTGATAAGTCCTATATTAGGTCCTTCAGGAGTTTCTATCGGACACATTCTTCCATAGTGAGAATGGTGAACGTCTCTAACTTCAAAACCAGCTCTCTCTCTAGATAATCCTCCCGGTCCTAATGCTGACAATCTTCTCTTATGAGTTAATTCTGAAAGTGGATTTGTTTGGTCCATGAATTGTGAAAGTTGTGAACTTCCAAAGAATTCTTTTATGGCAGAAGTAACAGGTCTTATATTGATAAGTTGTTGAGGAGTTATTCCTTCTTGGTCTTGAATAGTCATTCTCTCTTTAACTACTCTTTCCATTCTTGATAAACCAATTCTAAATTGATTTTGTAATAACTCTCCTACTGCTCTTAATCTTCTATTACCTAAATGGTCGATATCATCTACATATCCTATACCATAAGCCAATCCTATTTCATAACTTATAGTTGCATATATGTCATCTCTAACAATATGTTTAGGTACTAACCTGTGTAAACTCTTCTTTATCTGATCTTTTAATTCTTTTTCATCTGAATATTGATCTAAGATTTCTTTAAGAGTTGGGTAATGAACTAGCTCTTTTATATTTAGATCGTCTACGTTGAAGTTAACATGCTTATGTATGTCAACAAAATGATTACCTATAACTCTAACAATTTTGTCTTCAACTAGTATATCTACTGAATTAATACCACAATGTTGAATTTCTAGAGCAGTTTCTCTTGAAATTTTTTCATTTTTAGCAACAAAGATTTCTCCTGTTGAAGGATTAACTATATCTTCAGCTGCTATTTGGTTTGTTAATCTTAAATTTAAAGCTAACTTCTTATTAAATTTGTAACGACCAACTTTTGATAAGTCATAACGCTTAGCATCAAAGAATAAAGAATCTATTAATGATAAGGCACTATCTACAGTTGGTGGTTCACCTGGTCTTAATCTCTTGTAGATTTCTAATAAAGCTTCTTCTTTAGTTTTAGTATTATCTTTTTCAATAGTACACTTTAGTCTTTCATCTTCTCCAAAGTAATCTACTATTTCTTGATCATTACCAAAACCTAAAGCTCTAGCAAGAATTGTTATAGGTAATTTTCTTGTTTTATCAATTCTTACATATATTATGTCATTAGAATCAGTTTCGTACTCAAGCCAAGCTCCTCTGTTTGGTATAACTGTTGATGCAAACAGCTTCTTTCCTGTCTTGTCTCTAGAAACAGAATAATATACTCCCGGTGATCTTACAAGCTGACTTACTATAACTCTTTCTGCTCCATTGATTACGAAAGTTCCTTGTTCTGTCATTAATGGGAAATCTCCCATAAAGACTTCTTGTTCTTTTATTTCTCCTGTCTCTTCATTACGTAGCCTCACCTTTACTTTTAATGGTGCTGCATAAGTTGCGTCTCTTTCTTTACATTCATCAACTGAATATTTTGTATTCTCTTCTTCAACCTTAAAGTCAATGAACTCCAGAACAAGATTTCCTGTGTAGTTTGTTATTGGGTTTATGTCGTCAAAAACTTCATATAAACCTTCTTTTAAAAACCATTTGTAGGAATCTAGTTGTACTTCTATTAAGTTCGGCATATCAGCAACTTCTTTTACTCTACCAAAACTCATTCTTGTTCTTTTTCCACGTTGAATAGGATGTACCATTAAGCTTTCACCCCTTGTATAAACTAAAATAACCAAAAGCAAAACATTTTTTAATTAAGCTTCTGGATTGCATACAATCATCATATTATTATAACCAATTTTTTATAAAATTAATCAAAATTAGTACTATTTTAAACTTTATTTTGTTTAAAGCATATAACAGTACATTAAATAATAATAACACAATGAAAAAGACTAGTCAACTGTCATTCGATAAAAAAGAGGCACTTGAATAAGCGCCTCTTATATTACTACATAAGTAATTATTTTAATTCTGCTGTAGCTCCAACTTCTGCAAGCTTAGCTTTCATAGCTTCAGCTTCGTCTTTAGCTACGCCTTCTTTTAATGTTTTAGGAGCTCCGTCAACTATTTCTTTAGCTTCCTTTAATCCTAATCCAGTTATTTCTCTAACTGCTTTTATAACTTTTATTTTTTCTGAACCAACGTTAGTTAATACTACTTCAAATTCAGTTTTTTCTTCTGCTGCAGCTCCTGCTGCTGCTCCTGCTACTGCTACTGGTGCAGCTGCGCTTACTCCGAATTCCTCTTCACAAGCTTTAACTAAGTCGTTTAATTCTAATACACTCATATTTTTTATAGCTTCAATGATTTGCTCTTTTGTCATTTTAAAGCACCTCCAAAATTTCTATTTATTTGTTTTTTTATTAAGTAATCTATTAAGTATATCTACATCAATTATATTATTCTGCAGATTCCTTTTGCTCTTTTATTGCATTTAATAAGTATGCAAGATTTGATACTGGAGACTTGATACTTCCAAGAAGTTTTGCAATAAGAACTTCTTTTGAAGGAATGCTTGCAAGTTGTTTAACTTTGTCAGCATCATAAACTTCTCCTTGAACTATACCAGCTTTTAATTCTAACTTCTTATGGTCTTTAGCGAAGTCATTTAAAATTCTTGCTGGTGCAGTTACGTCTTCATAACCAAGTGCTATAGAAACTGGTCCTTCTAGGTATTCAACGATACCATCCATTCCTAGTTCTTTAGCAGCTAAAGTTACTAAACTATTTTTATATACTTTGTACTCAACTCCAGCTTCTCTTAGATTCTTTCTAAGTTGTGTATCTTGTTCAACTGTTAAACCTTGATAGTCTGCAAGAATAACTGCTTGAGCTTTCTCAAGTTTTTCTCTTATTTCAGCTACTTTAGCTTCTTTTATTTGTCTATTCTTGTTCACAGTTTGCCACCTCCTTACGATTATGCTATTTATGAAAATAACAAAGGCCTCCTCGCAGACGCAAGAAGACCTTACAAATTCAAGCTTTGTATGGAACCTCGGTAGGTCGATTTACGTTACGCTTACGCACCCACTATCTACGGAATATTAAATATTCTGTTTTCAACAAAACCTATGTTATCATAATTCTTCTTATTAGTCAATACTAATCCAAAACTTTTGTTGGATTTACTTTGATTCCAGGTCCCATTGTGCTAGATACAGCTACTGATTTCATGTATTGTCCCTTAGCAGCAGATGGCTTAGCTTTAACTATAGCTTCCATTAATACACGGAAGTTTTCTATTAGCTTTTCAGAACCAAATGATTTCTTTCCTACTGGAACGTGAACTATAGCAGTTTTATCTACTCTATATTCAACTTTACCAGCTTTTATTTCTTGAACAGCTTTTGTTACATCAAAAGTAACTGTTCCTGACTTAGGGTTTGGCATTAATCCCTTAGGTCCTAATACTCTACCTAGTCTTCCTACTACTCCCATCATATCAGGCGTAGCAACAACTACATCAAAGTCAAACCAGTTTTCATTTTGGATCTTAGCTACTAAATCTTCAGCTCCAACATATTCTGCTCCTGCAGCTTCAGCTTCTTTAGCTTTTTCACCCTTAGCGAAAACTAATACTTTTACACTTTTACCTGTTCCATGAGGAAGTACAACTGCTCCTCTAACTTGTTGATCAGCATGTCTTGGGTCAACACCTAATCTTACAGAAACTTCTATAGTCTCATCAAACTTACATTTTGCAGTTTTAACAGCTAATTCCATAGCTTCAACTGTTGTATATAATGCATTCTTATCTACTAATTTTGCACTTTCAATATAATTCTTTCCCATTACTAAGCCTCCTTCGTGGTATTAACGGTAGTTACCTCCCACTATTTTAAAAATTAGTCCTCAACAACTATTCCCATACTTCTAGCTGTTCCTTCTATCATACTCATTGCAGTTTCTATAGTTGCTGCATTTAAGTCTGGCATTTTAGTCTCAGCTATTTGTCTTATTTGGTCCTTCTTAAGTGTTGCAACCTTTGTTTTGTTTGGTACACCAGAACCGCTCTCAATTCCAGCTGCTTTCTTTAATAACACTGCTGCTGGAGGAGTTTTTAATATAAAACTGAATGATCTATCTTGATAAACAGTTATTACAACTGGAATTATTAATCCAGCTTGATTTGCAGTTTTAGCATTGAACTCCTTACAGAATCCCATAATATTAACACCGTGTTGTCCTAATGCTGGACCAACTGGTGGTGCTGGAGTTGCCTTTCCTGCAGGAAGTTGAAGTTTAATCATTCCTGTAACTTTCTTAGCCATGAGTTATTCCTCCTATACTGTGGTATTACGGACTTTTCGTCCTCCCACTTACTAAGACTTTCGTCTCGTACTTTTATTTATTTTTTAAACATTAATCAAATTTTTCAACTTGGTTAAACTCTAGTTCAGCGAGAGTTTCTCTTCCAAACATGCTAACCATAGCTTTGATTTTTTGTTTTTCAATATTTATTTCTTGGATAACCGCAGTAAAGTCCTTAAGCGGTCCTGAAATAATCTGAATAGTTTCTCCTACCTCCAAGTCAATATCTATAGCTGTTTCACTAACACCCATAGATTCAACCTCTTCATCGGTAAGTGGAACAGGTTTTGACCCTGGTCCAACAAATCCAGTGACCCCTCTAGTATTTCTTACGACATACCAAGAATCATCTGTCATTATCATTTTTATTATTACATAACCAGGAAATTTTTTCTTCAAAGTTACCTTTTGTTTGCCATCTTTTTCTTCGATTTGCTCTTCTAGAGGCACTTCTACTGCATGAATAAAACTATGTAAATTTCTATTTTCTATAGTTTTTTCCAAGTTGACTTTTACCTTGTTTTCATAACCTGAGTATGTGTGCACAACGTACCATTTAGCTTTTTCACTCATATTTCAAGGGGTAACCCAGTCACCCCCACCTCCTTTACTTTATTCCTAATACTATCCTAAAGAGGTTTTGAAAAATCATGTCTAATCCACCTACCAAAACTATGTATATAAGGCAGAATGTTGCCACTGCTATAGTGGCCTTTTTTATTTCTTTTTTATTTGGCCAAGTTATTCTTTTGGTTTCCCCTTTTACCTCTTTTAAAAACTTAAAGAAACCACCTTTGTCATCAACTTGACTCTTAGCTTTCCCATCCATAACCATCTTTTAACACATCCTTAAAAGATATTTAGATAAAGACCTAAATTATTTTGTTTCTTTGTGAAGTGTATGCTTTTGGCAGAACTTACAATACTTCTTTATCTCTAATCTATCTGGATCATTCTTCTTATTTTTCATTGAGTTGTAATTTCTTTGTTTACACTCCGTACATGCTAAAGTTATTTTTACTCTCACAATCAGCACCTCCAGTATTTTTTATATATGTTTATTAGAATATCCGTCCCTACTTTATTCTAAAAAGTACGTATTACCTTAATAATTTATCATAATAAGAACATTGTGTCAACTTGAATTTACTATGTAAAGGACTAGGCTTAAACACCCAGTCCCTCAGCAAATTCAATTGATTCTATTACTCAACTATTGAAGTAACAACTCCTGAACCTACAGTTCTTCCACCTTCTCTGATAGCGAATCTTAATCCTTCATCCATCGCTACTTGAGTTATTAACTCAACGTTCATGTCTATGTGGTCTCCAGGCATTACCATTTCCATTCCATCTGGTAATTTTATTGATCCTGTAACGTCTGTTGTTCTAAAGTAGAATTGTGGTCTATATCCATCAAAGAATGGAGTATGTCTTCCACCTTCTTCTTTTTTAAGTACGTACACTTGACCTACAAACTTTTTGTGTGGAGTTATTGATCCAGCTTTTGCTAGTACTTGACCTCTTTCGATGTCTGCTCTTTGAACTCC
>NZ_FOKI01000101.1 GCF_900111985.1 Clostridium frigidicarnis | reverse complement strand
ATACAGCTGCAAGTGTTGCAGAAACTTATGGCTTAGGATATAACCTAGTTGCAGGTGCTAATATAGCTGGATTCGTAAAAGTTGCAGAAGCTATGCATGCTCAAGGAATTTACTAAGATACTATAGTTTAAAATTGAAAGTTGTGGTTGAAAGTAAATGATGAAATCTTCTTAAAAAGCTTTCAACTTTTCATTCTCAATTCTTAACTTTAAAAAGGGGAAACTCATAAATGGGTTTCTCTTTTGTTATATAACAAACTTTTTTTACTCATGAGTTATAAGTTTGAGTTGGTTAGTTGTAAGTCATGAATTATAACTTATATATCTCAAAAAGGGAACCACAAATTTCCAATTTGTATCACTTAATGAATATTATATAAATAGATTTAAAAAATAATATAATTAAATTTAATAAAAATAATATACATTAAATTTGTTAAAAAATATACAATACCAATATTTTTTGTATATAGCATATACTTTAAGTTTAATTAACATACTATAAAATTAAAAAATATTATATTTTAATAAAAATCAGTTAAGAATATTAAGAAAATTTTTAAGAATCAGTATTAAACTTCTGTTTAATTAATCGGTTTCATAAAGATTACTGAGTTCATTCAAACGGGGAGGAATACTAGGTGCATTAGAGAATATATATAGTATAGTAAACAGCATTTAAAACATTGCTGAAATAAAAAAAATGAATACATAATTCATTTTGGGGGGTATTTTTTTATGACAAAGGAAACTTTAAATTCAAAAGCTTATATTGAGCAAGTTATTGAAAACGTTAAAAAAAGAAATTCTGGAGAGCCTGAATTTATTCAAGCAATAGAAGAGGTTCTAGGATCACTTGAGTCAGTATTAGATAAACATCCTGAATATATAAAAACAAATTTACTTGAAAGATTTGTTGAACCAGAAAGACAAATCATGTTCAGAGTTCCTTGGACTGATGACAATGGAAACGTTCAAGTTAACAGGGGATTCAGAGTACAATTTAATGGATGCATAGGACCTTACAAGGGAGGATTAAGATTCCACCCATCAGTTTATCTTGGAATAATCAAATTTTTAGGATTTGAACAAATATTAAAGAACTCTTTAACTGGTCTTCCAATAGGAGGAGGTAAAGGTGGTTCTGACTTCGATCCAAGAGGTAAATCAGATGCAGAAATAAGAAGGTTCTGTGAAAGCTTCATGACTGAATTATATAGACATATAGGACCAGATGTTGACGTACCAGCTGGAGATATTGGAGTTGGAGCAAGAGAAATAGGATACCTTTATGGACAATATAGAAGAATAAGAGGGGCTTTCGAAAACGGAGTCTTAACTGGTAAAGGATTGTCTTACGGCGGAAGCTTAATAAGACCACAAGCTACAGGATATGGAGTTGCTTACTTCTGTCAAGAAATCTTAAGACATGAAGGAGAAGAATTTACTGGAAAAACTGTTGCAGTATCAGGTTTTGGTAATGTTGCATGGGGAGCATGTCAAAAGGTTGCTGATTT
>NZ_FOKI01000057.1 GCF_900111985.1 Clostridium frigidicarnis | reverse complement strand
ATATATTCAGCTGACTCATACTAATAGGTCGAGGGCTTGACCAAATAAAAATCTATGTGTAATTTTGAAAGAGCAATCTTTCATAGAATCTGGTAATGATGCCTCTAAAGGTCACACTCCTTCCCATACCGAACAGGAAAGTTAAGCTTTAGAGGGCCGATGGTACTGCATGGGTGACTGTGTGGAAGAGTAGGATGTTGCCAGGTTATTTATGGTTCACTAGCTCAGTCGGTAGAGCACATGACTTTTAATCATGGTGTCCGGGGTTCGATCCCCCGGTGAGCCACCAAAACCGTTCAGATATTCTGAACGGTTTTTTTGCGTGAAAATAGAAAACGTTTAAATAATACCAAATCTTAAGTTTGTAGAACTTTTAACTTATTAAAAATGTTTGAAATATTAGGTGAGACATAGTAATATTAAGAGAGTAAAATGTATTACATTGGAAAGTATAAAGATAAATAATTATCTTAAGATTCTAAATATTATTTTGGAGGGATTTTATATGTCAGTATTAAAAGATTTACAACCAACAAATGTTTTTAAGTTTTTCGAAGAATTATGCCAAATACCTCACGGTTCAAAAAATGAGAAGGTGATAAGTGATTATTTAGTTAATTTTGCAAAAGAAAGAAATTTAGAAGTAATCCAAGATAAGGCTTTAAACGTAATAATAAAGAAGGCTGCAACAGAAGGATATGAAAATGCTCCAACTGTTATAATACAAGGACATATGGACATGGTTTGTGAAAAAACTAGTGATAGCGATCATGATTTTGAAAAAGATCCGCTAGAATTAAGAATAATAGATGGAAAAGTATATGCTACTAATACAACATTAGGAGCTGATAATGGAATAGCTGTTGCTTATGGACTAGCTCTTCTAGATTCTAAAGACATGCATCATCCAGCAATAGAATTTGTAGCTACTACAGATGAAGAAACTGGAATGGGTGGAGCAGAGGCTTTAGATACAAAAGATCTTAAAGGTAAAATATTATTAAACATAGATTCAGAAGAACAGGGGATTTTTCTAGTTAGTTGCGCTGGTGGAATAACAAAGAAAGTTTATTTACCATGTAATTGGGAGAAAAATGAAAATACTACATTAAAATTAGAAGTAACTGCTTTAAAAGGTGGTCACTCAGGAATGGAAATAATAAAGCAAAGAGGAAACGCTAATAAGTTAATGGGAAGATTATTATATGTAATAAGTAAAGAAGTTAACTTTAACATATCATCCTTAAATGGTGGAGCAAAACATAATGCAATTCCTCGTCACTGTGAAACAATAATAACATTAAATGATAAAGATGTAGAAAAAGTTAAGGCATTAGTTAAAGAGTTCGATGCTACATTTAAAAATGAGTTAAGAGTTCAAGATAAAGATGTTTCTGCTGTAGCAACTGATATAGCTAAAGTTGAGGAGCATTTAACAAATGATACAACTTGTAAACTTATATCTTTATTAAACTTAATTCCAGATGGAATTCAAGCTATGAGCAACGATATAGAAGGACTAGTTGAAACTAGTTTAAATGTAGGTGTTATATCAACTTCTAGGGAATCAGTTGAATTTGTAGCGGCTATAAGAAGTGCTGTTAGAAGCTCAAAATATGCTTTATCTGATAAACTTGACAACTTAGCTCAATTAGTTGGAGCAAAAGTTGAAATTGAATCAGAATACCCAGAGTGGCAGTACAATCCTGATTCGAAAATCAGAGATTTGTGTGTAAATGTCTATAAAGAAGTAACTGGACAAGCAGCACAAGTAAGTGCAATACATGCTGGACTTGAATGTGGATTATTAATGGAAAAAATGCAAGGAACAGACATGATAAGCTTTGGACCAGATTTAGCAGATGTTCATACTCCAAATGAACATATGAATATAGAATCAGTAGCAACTATTTGGAACTTCTTAAAGGCTCTTTTAGAGAATATAAAATAAGGTTCTAAAAAATTAAAATAATAATATAAATATAATGTAGACTTGTAATATACAATATTACAAGTCTTTTAATTTTATAAAAAGAGGGTGTTGCGTATGGATGTAGAATCGAAAAAATTATCAAGAGATGCGTATGGTAATTGTAAAGGGGAAGACTATATACCTTTTGTACCTACATCGGCGGTTATGCCAGAGACTACAGGATATTCTATAATTTTAGGTATCATATTTGCATGTCTATTTGCAGCTGCTAATACTTACTTAGGATTAAAAATAGGACTAACTATATCAGCAGGTATACCAGGAGCTATATTAGCTACAGGTATACTAAAAGGAATCTTTAGAAGAAATAATATTTTAGAAGCCAATATGGTAGCTTCATTAGCTGCTATGGGCGAATCTATAGCTGGAGGAGTAATATTTATATTACCAGCTATAATATTGTGGAAACTTGATTTAAGTATATGGACAGTTGTAATTATAACTATAATCGGGGGTATGATGGGTATATTTTTTGTTACCCCTCTTAGAAGATTTTTAATAGTTGAGGAACATGGAACCCTTGTATATCCAGAATCTATGGCAGCAGCAGAAGTTCTTGTTACAGGAAGTGAAGGTGGAAGAGGGTTTAAGACAGTACTTACTGGGCTTGGTGTAGGTAGTGGATATAAGCTATTTTCAGGTGGTTTTGCATTATGGGGAGAACAAGCCACATATATATTTAAAAGTTATCAAGGAACTATGATGGGATTTGATACTTTAGCTTCTTTACTAGGGGTAGGATTTATAGTAGGTACTGAAGCGTCTCTTCTTATGTTTGGAGGTTCTGTTATTGCCTGGTTTGCACTTATACCTCTTATAAAGTTTTTAGGCTCAGGATTAATATCACCAGTATTTCCATCGGCAAAACTTATAGCGGATATGTCATCTATGGAAATTTGGTCAAACTATATAAAATATATAGGTGCTGGAGCTGTTGCAATGGGAGGATTTATATCTCTTGCAAAATCTATTCCAACCATTATAAGTAGTTTTAAAAAAGCTATGTCTGGAATGGGAAAAGGTGAAGGGGTAAGCGAAGTAAAGAGAATGGATATAGAAGCACCAATTACATGGGTTATAGGTGCAACTGCATTAGGATTTGCTTTAACTTGGTTAATGCCTACAATCAGAGCTGGTTTTATAGGTGGTTTACTTGCAGTTATATTTAGTTTTTTCTTTGCTGTAGTTTCAGCAAGAATGGTAGGAATAATAGGGGCGTCAAATAATCCAGTATCAGGTATGACAATAGCAACTTTATTATTTGTAACTACAATTTTAAAATTAACAGGAAATATAGGTACAGATGGTATGGTTAAAGCTATACTAATTGGTGGGATTGTATGTGTAGCTATAGCTGTAGCTGGAGGAACTGCCCAAAGTTTAAAAACTACTTTTGTAATCGGTGGAACTCCAAAGAAAGTACAAATGGGTATGTTTATAGCAATAGCAATATCAGCTGTTTTTGTAGCACTAGTTATAAGTATGCTTGATAAAGCATATGGAATAGGAAGTCAAGCTGTACCAGCACCACAGGCTACATTAATGAGTATGATAGTTGATGGAATAATGACAGCGAAACTACCTTGGACACTAGTTATTATAGGTGCTGCAATAGCAGTATTTTGTGAACTAGCTAAAATACCAATATTACCTGTTGCACTAGGAATTTATCTGCCAATAACATTGAATGCAGGTATATTAGCTGGTGGGATAATAAGAGTATTAGTTGAGAAGAAATTTAAGAAAGAAGAAGATCGTAAAAAAGAATCACTTGAAAAGGGTATTCTTATAGCATCAGGATTAGTTGCAGGGGATGCGCTTATGGGAATTGTTATAGCTATTTTTGCAACTATAGGTATTGATATAGGATTTGGTAAGAATATTTTATCAGGTATAACTCAAAGCAACTTATTTGCATTTATTATGTTTATGGTTTTAGCAGTATGGATATATAAAGTAGCTTGCAAAAAAGATACTGCAGTTAAGGTAAATTAGTATGAATGATAGATATAATTTTGCCATGTATGTACCAGAGATAAAACATAATGAATGGAAAGTAGAGGATGGTAAAGTTACTCTTTATTTTAAAGTTAATGATCCAGTAAAAAAGTTTGCATCATGGCTTGTAAAAAAATCACCTTCATGTGATGTTGAACTTGATGATATGTGTTCACAAGCTTGGTTAGCTATAGATGGTGAAAAAAGTATTTATGACATTTCAAAAATTATGGCTAAAAGGTATAATGAAGAAATAAATGCATCTATATATAGATTAGTAACTTATATGAGATATATATCTAAAAGAGGTTGGATCACATTTAAAGAAGTAAAACAAAAATAATTTTAGAATATGTAAAAATAAAAAAGCATTGTAGAGTTAATATCTTTGCAATGCTTTTTCATGTAAACATTAATAAATGTAGAAAAGTTAATGCTAAAAATGATATAATAATCAGTACGTGATTTCGAAATAAAACTTAATGGAGTGAAGAATATGAGAATGAGAAGAAAACCTTGGGCAAGACCAGAGCTTGAAGGGTCAAATATGTTTTTAGTAAACCCACCTGAATATAAGGGTAAATGGAGTGAACTATTTAATAATAATAACCCAATATATTTAGAATTAGGGTGTGGAAAAGGAACATTTGTAGCTGTTCATGCAGCAGAAAATCCAGACAAAAATTATATAGCTATTGATATAAAAGATGAAGTTTTAGTTTTAGCTAAAAGACATATAGAAAAAGCATTTGAAGAGAATAATAGAAAAGAAATTGATAATGTTAAAATAATGTCTCAGGAGATAGGTTTAATTGAGAATGTATTTGAAGAAAATGAGATATCTCATATTTACATAAATTTTTGTAATCCTTGGACTAAAAAAAGACATAAAAAAAGAAGATTAACACATACTAGTTCTTTGAAGAAGTATAGAGAATATTTAAAGTCAGGTGGAGAAATCTGGTTTAAAACAGATGATGACGAATTATTCAGAGATTCTCAAGAATATTTTACTCAAAGTGGTTTTGTAATAACATATATAACATATGATTTACATAAATCAGGATTTAAAGGAAATGTTTCAACTGAACATGAAGATATGTTTACTAAAGAGGGTATAAGCACTAAATTTTTAATAGCTAAATCTACAAAATAATATGTAATAATTTAATAATAAGGATTGCTAAACTATGAAATTAAGATTTTAAATTATGATTTCATAGTTTTTTTAAAATAACATAAAATAAAAATATAAAAATAAAAAGTAGCTAAAAAGATATTAGCTACAAAAACTTCAAAACTATTTTAGTAAAATTAAAGTTTAATTTGATTAAAGGAGTGTTAAAGTAAATAAATGAGAATAGCAGAAGCATAACATAAAAATTAAGAAAAGAGGAATTTTAATATATTATATGCTGTACAATGTTAAATGTTAATTATATTTTAGTTTAAAATAAAAGTTCAATGCAACCTAAAACAATTATTAATAAAGCGGATATTAAATTGCAATATTTGCCGAATATTTTGGAGAAGCACTTTCTACCAAAATACATTCCACAAACAAAAAATATCATTCCTATAAAAAAAGTTAATAAAGTTGCAATAAATGGGTTTATGCCGGAAATACTAGCACTTATACCTATTCCTAAGTTATTTAAACTAAGAGCTATTGATAAATACACACATTCTTTAGTGTCTATTGTGTGAGATGAATCAGAGTCAGCAAGTTCAGGATTATCTAAGATATCCTTATAAACATGTACATCATTTGTTTTCCTGATTTCATTTTTTTCAGATGCTTCTTTTCTAAACACCGGAATTAAAAACCATATACCTAAACATATTAACAATAAGGCACCTATTATATTAGATACACTTTCAGAAATTATACTAGATATAAAATATCCTAAAATCATTGCTAAAAATGTACCAAGTGCAGTTATTGCTGAAATTATGGTAAGGTTTTTAAAACCAACTTTTATTTTATTACACCCATAAACCACTCCAACAGCTAAGCTATCTAGACTTGCTGCAAAGGCTAATAAAAAAGCTGAAAAAAATCCCATAAAATCTTCATCCTTTAAAGTAAAGTATTTACCTTATAAGTATATTGTCAAATATATTTAATTGTGACAGAAAAATATTTGTATTAATAAGGTGAAAATACATATAATTAAGAAATGTTTGAAAATTAAGCGAATATAGAATATAATTAAAAAAATAATTATATTCATACTATTATATTTTATGAATTTTAGGAGGAAAACTTATGATGGTTATAAAAAAAGATGGAAGAAGAGAAGAGTTTAATATAAATAAAACAAAGGTGAGTATAGAAAATGCATCAGAAGAATTTAGAGGTGAATTAAATTCAAGTGATTTAGAAATTATTTCAAAAGATATTGAAAAATCTATTTCACAATTAGGAAATAAAAACACATCAAGTTATGAAATAATAGGTGCAACTATTAGTATATTAAATAAAAATGGATTTAAAAATGTAGCACTGGAATATGTAAAAAACAATTTATCCTAGAATTTTTATATTATGGTCACACCTATAATAGGGGACTTAAGTCTTATAAAATAAAAGCATTACTTTATAATGGATCTAGTAATTTTTGTTGAAGAAATTACTAGAGGTTATGAGGTAGTGCTTTTATTTATTTTATATAAAAGCATTTATTTATTTATGAAAATTAACAATTAAGTACGGGTTATAGAAAAAAAATATAGAAGATGGAATATATATAGAAAATAACTATAATTAAAAATGATGTAAATAGTAGAAAAATATACCTAACTGTTTTACCATAAGTACGGGGAATGTATTTTTAAGAAGAAAAATGTAGACAGGGGAGGATAATACGTGAAAAAAGGGTTTTTAGAATTTATAAATGCATGTGCATGATGCAATGTTTATACATCCTTCGTTGAAGGACTAGCAAAAGAATATAGAGACAGGGTAAATGTAAAGATATATAAGGTAGGAAAAGATTTTGATTATATAAAAAAATATGGGCCAGTTATGAAAAGTATATTGATAATTAATGAGAGAAAGAAAATAGATAATATATCAAAAGAAACTATAAGGAAAGCATTTGAAGAGGCAATTATATGATTTATGAATTTATAGAACAATCAATATTATCATCGGTGAACATTTTAAATGGCTCATCATCTTGGCTTATAATTAGTTTTCTGCTTGCAGGAACTTTAAAAAATTTAGTATCACCAGAAAAATTTCAAAAAATGTTAGGAAATAAAAAGTTTTCATCTATATTAAAAAGTATATTCTCATCATTATTATTACCTGTTTGTAGTTGTGGTACATTTCCATTAGCTATAAGCATGTATTATTCAGGTGCATATTTAGGACCTACACTTGCTTTTTTAACAGCTAATCCAGTTATGAATCCAATAGCTATAATTTTATGTTACGGACTGTTAGGACCAAAACTAACAGTTATATATATAATAACAGGACTTACTCTTGCAATTATAGTTGGAATAGTAGCTAATAATTTTTCAGGAAGCGAAGTGTGCTTAGATAACTCTTTTGATGGACAAGGCGCGTTTGAATTAGAAGAGGACAAACCATCGGTAATTCAAAAAATAAAAAGAGGCATAAATTGGGCATTTACGGATTTGGCCATGGTAGTGAGTAAATATGTAGTTTTAGGTATGGTTTTAGCAGGATTTATTTTAACCATAGCTCAAGATAATAGTATTCAAAAAATACTTGGAGATCCTAGTATGATATCGCTAGGAGGGGTAGCTATACTTGCTGGGATAATGTATGTTTGTGCGGTGGGACATATACCATTCATAGCAGCACTAATAGCTACAGGGGTTGCACCAGGAGTAGCTATAACATTTCTTATGGCAGGAGCAGCAACAAATTTGCCAGAACTTTTAAGCTTGTATAAGATAATTGGGAAAAAAGCTGTATTAATATATTTCTCTATAATAACTGGTGGTTCACTTATAGGAGGATATGTAGCAAATATGATATTATTGCCTAACTTTAAACCAGTAATGGATTTTGATAAGGTAAATCATTCAGTAAATACAGCAAATAAGTTTATAATAACTTTTCCACATTGGATGAAGGTAATATGTACTATAGGAATAGTTGTATTAGGCGTTATTGCAATATGGAAAGATTTAAGAATTAAATATCTAAATCACAAAATGAAGGTGGAAAAATAATGAGATTTAAAATGAGACAATTAGCAGTTGCTTTTATTCTTATTACTAGTATATGTGTGCTTTCAGCATGTGATAAATCCAATAATAAAGGCGATAAAAAAATACAGGTTTCAAATAGTAAGTTATTAGAGTTTTTTGAAAATGAGATACCTGATGCAGAGATTTTATTGGCTAAAGAAGAGGATTTAAATGGAGATGGTCTTAAAGATATTGTCGTAATTTATACTCGTTATAATAATAATGAAATGGTTGTTGCAATAAATAATGAAAAAGATGAGTTTAAGTTATCCAATTCTCACAAGGCACCAATAGAAAATCAAAGTATTCAATTTAAAGATATAGACGACAAAGATCCAATAGAATTTATTATATCTGGGTCAAAGAATGGCGCAGTGGGATATGGTATTTATAGGCTAGAAAATGATAAAGTTATAGATTTATTTGGGGAAGATATGAATGATTGTTGCTAATATTAAAATTAATTAATATAAAAATTTCATGAAAAAAATTTTAGGAGGTACATATGAATAAGAAGTTAAAAAATTTATTATTGATTTTAGGGGTAGTAACTGTTTCACTAGGAGCATTAAGTGGATGTGGAAAAAAAGATTCAGCAGAATCTGAGGATAACGATTACACAATAAAGGTTGGATATTATAACTGTGATCATATGACAGCAGCACCTATTGCTAAAGCAGCTGGTATATATGACAAGCTTGGATTGAAGGTTGAGCTTACTGGTAATGGAAAGGTTCCTCAGGCTATGGCAGCAGGGCAAATGGATGCTGGATATATAGGAATAGGTAATGTATTAAATTCACCTAAAAATAATGTTCCTTTAGTTATTGGTGCTAATAATCATGAGGGTGGATCTTATTATTTAGTTGTGTCAAATGATATTAATGAACCAAAAGATCTTTTAGGAAAAACATTAGGAATAGGTTCTAAACCAGAAGAGGATTTATCATGGGCAACTATGGCTAAAGAACTTAACATACCTGTAGAGGGGTCTAATTATGATGCTATTAATATGAATAGTATACAGGATTCCTATGTTGCATTAAAATCAGGACAAATAAAAGGATATACAGCATGTGATCCATGGGGTTCTATGGCTGAATATGAAAAAGTGGGAAAAATAATGAAGGAGTATGTTGGACCAGAAGGAGATATGGGACTATGCTGTGCTTTTACATTAAATAAAAATTTCGTCAAAGAACATAGGAAGTTAGCTGAAAAATTAGTTCAAGCTCACGTAGAAGCAATAAAGTTTATGTACGAGCATCCAGTTCAATCATCAAAAATGTTTGCTGAAGCTTACAAGGTACCAGAAGAAGTTGGATTAATGACTATATATAAAAAGACAGCTACAATAGGCAGAACAATAACTTGGAAAATGGATGAAGAAGATGCTAAGAGAGAAATAAAAGCTCGTCAAGATATAGGATCAGTGGATAAAAATGTTGAGTATGAAGACGTTGTAGATAATCAATTATTAGATGAGTTAAAAGTTGAAGATTTTGATCAATATATAAAAGAAAAAGTAGATCCTATTTTCCCATTAGGAATGAGCTACGAGGACTGGAAAACAAAAGCTAATGAAATTGATAAATAAACTAATTTTTATTATTATTGGGGTTTTAGTAGTATTATTACTTGTTTTTACACCAAAGGATAATGGAAAAAATAACAACAAGCTAAATGTTGCATATGGAAATGATGCTTCAGGAGTTGTTATAAATTATGTTATAGAAGAAAAAAAATTAAGTAATACCATGGTGGAAGATATAGATGGTGTTACAATGAATGATTGCTGAGGCAATAATGCTCAATGGGCATTGAGTTCTAATTCTCTTCAAGTTGCATTGCTTTGTAGTGATGCAGCTGAGGAGTTTATTAAAAATAATCAGGAGTTTGAAGTAGTTGGACCTATAGTAAAAAATTCAGATGTTCTTATTTTAAACAAAAATAATCCAAAAAAAATAGCAGTAAGTCAGAAGAGAATTAAAGATTCAGAAATAATAAAAAAGAAATTTAAAGACCAAGTTGAAATAGTTCCTACACTTCATAATATATTGCCCTATGTACTTGAAAAAGGGGAAGTAGATGGGGTAATTATAGATGCAAAAAATGCTACATTTTTAAATGGATATGATGAGGGGGCATATGAAATTATTGGGGAATATATTTCATATGTAATGGTAGTTAATAAGAAGTTTAGGGAGTCAAAAGAGTTTGGTAATTTTATAGAAATATATAATGACGGAGTAGATGAAATCAATAATGATTATAATAAGTTATTTCATGCTATAAAGCTTATATATAATACAGGAGAATTTTCAGAAAAGGAGGCAAACTTATGGAAAAAGTGGAAAGTGGAGTTTCTAAAAATTCAATGATTATAGATAAAAAGAATTTAAAAGAATTAGTATATAAAATTGCTTTATTTATAGCCATTATAATAGCATGGCAAGTTGCAGCAAATTATTATGATAGTGCTTTATTATTGCCAACACCTAAGGCTACTTTTGATAGATTTGTTGAAAACATTCAAAATAAAGAAGTTATAACTAATATATCAATAACTTTAAGTAGAGTTTTAAGAGGATTTGTGTGGGCATTAATTATAGGATTGCCACTAGGGTTTCTTATGGGATTATCCAAGCTAGCCAATAAATTAATAGGTGGAATAGTAGATTCTATAAGACAAGTTCCTATTATGGCATGGGTACCATTAACTATAATATGGTTTGGAATAGGGGATGGACCTACTATATTCTTAATAGCCTTTTCAGGTATATTCCCAATAATACTTAATACAATTCAAGGAGTAAGGAATATATCTCCAGATTATTATCATGCTGCTAGGAGTATGGGAGCAAGTTATTTTAGTATATTTAAGGATGTTATTTTACCAGCATCTATACCTGATATACTAACTGGATCAAGAATAGCAATAAGTAGTGGATGGATGTCTGTAATCTGAGCAGAGTTCATAGCAACGAGTGCCGGTCTTGGTTACTCTATGGTTGAGGCTCAAGTAAGAATGCAATCAGATTCACTGATTTCTCTTATGTTTTTAGCCGCTATTGTAGGATTCTTAATAGATAGAACACTACAATTATTAAACAAAAGCCTTACTAAATGGAGGTATGTAAAGTAATGAAAGTTGATATTCAAAATATAAGTAAGGTATTTAAAAATAATAAAAAAGTAAAAGAAGTTTTAAAGGATATAAGTTTTCAAGTTGAAGAAGGTGAGTTTATATCATTACTTGGACCATCAGGTTGTGGTAAAACTACACTATTAACAATAATAGCTGGATTTCAACAAGCTACAGGTGGAAAAATATTAGTAAGTGGTAAAGAAGTTAAAAAATCAGGGCCAGATAGAGGATTTGTATTTCAAAGTTATGCACTTTTTCCTTGGATGACGGTTAAGGATAATATACTGTATCCAATGAAGCAGCAAAAAATGAATAAGGAACAACGAAATAACAGATTACAGGAGTTGCTAGAAATGTCTCATCTAGAAGGTAATGAGCATTTATATCCACACCAAATATCTGGTGGCATGAAGCAAAGAACGGCTGTTATAAGAGCTCTAGCATGTAAGCCAGAGGTTCTACTTATGGATGAACCATTAGGTGCTGTTGATTTTCAAATGAGAAAAATACTTCAGGAAGAGTTAGAGTCAATTTGGATACAGGATAGGACAACAGTCATTATGGTTACACATGATGTTGATGAAGCTGTATATATGAGTGATAGAGTTATCGTTATGTCAACAGATAAAGGAAAAATTTTAAAGGATTTAAAAGTAAACCTCCCAAGACCTAGAGACAGAGAATCAGATGAATATAATGAATATAAAATTAATCTTACAAATGTTTTAAAGGGAGCTTTAAATTATTAAAATAAAGAAATTTAAGTGTGAGGTACAAATGAAAGAATTATATATGAATGAATATAAAGGTTTTAAAAATTATGATTTTGATGAGGTGTATAGAGCTAGTATATGTTCTAAAATGTCACTTAAGGAAGAAAAACTAAGAAGATTCTTTATGGATTATATCATAGAAGAAAAACAACCATTTGAATTAGATTCTATAGATAAATATTTAGATAAACTTCAATTAGAAAAAAAAGAGGTCAAAAAATTAGTTAAATCAATTGAAGAGAAAGAAGGATTATGGCAAGAAGATGGGTTTATAAAGTTTGTATATCCAGTTTCATCTATAGAGACTAATCATAGAGTTAGAATTGAAGATGGAAGAGAGTTTTTTGCTATGTGTGCAATAGATGCTATGGGATCACATTTTACTTTTGATAAAAATATAAAAATAAATTCAAAATGCAGTGAATGTGGACAAGAAATTTTTGTTGAAATCAATAATGGTGAAGTGGTAGAGTGCCAACCAAGTAGCTTAAATATACTTCATGTGAATACAGAAAAATTCACGGAAATGGCTAAAACTTGCTGAAATATCATGAATTTCTTCTGTATGGAGAATGAACTAGATACTTGGGTTAATAAAATGAATATATCTAAAGAATTATATTTTAAGCTGGATATATTGGAAGCATTAGATGCTGCAAAGATGATCTTTAGAGTAGATAAATAATAAGTGAAGAGGGGTAAAAAAATGAAAGTTGCATATGTTATTAGTTCAGATAATTGTAGAACAATATTAAGAGATATGATAATTCCACAAATAGAAGATGGAATACATGGAGCAGATGTTGTAGGTATGTTTTTTGTATTTGATAATACTTATTTATTGACTAAGGGGACTGAAATAGCAGAGAGATTACAAAAGATTCATGAAAAAACAGGCATGGTTATGCTTGCATGTGATAAATGTGCTATAGAAAGAGAAATTGATGATAAATTAGTAGACGGGGCTACTATAGGATGCTTTCCAATATTATACGCAACACTTAACTCGGTTGGAGTTGACCATATAATAACACTGTAAGAGGTTGTTGAATAACTAATTTTTATAAATAATTGTTAAAGAAAATATTCTTGAAATTTATAGATTTCAAGGATATTTTCTGTTTTTTATTTTGGGGTATTTTTATTGAATTAATTTATTGAACAAGATAATAATATCCATCGTGGCGTTCATATGGAGATTTTCTATAGAAAATTGGATTTTATAGAGTGTGTAAATGTTTTAGCACGAAAAATAGTTGTTTCATCTTTAAAATGTAATTTGTAACTTTTGTAATAGACAGGGCGAGTATCTTAAATATTATTTTAGGAGAATATTTTAATATAAAAAGGTTTATTGTGGCTTTTAATAGAATAGATTATATAATTTAAACTAATTTTTTAAAAATAGTGAAGCATATGGAAAATAGGAGATTAGATCAATAATATGGAGTTTTAAAACTTTTATTTAAAAAGTAGAGATGATTTTTTATTAAAAAATATAGACTTAATTATTAAATAAAAAAGAGTTTATTATATATTTATTTTAAGGAGGAACATATATATGCTGAATCACAAAATAAATGAAAAAGGACTTGAATTACCATTTTTTGCAGGGAGAAGAATCAACAAAACACCACTGTTATTTTCTTTGCTAATTGGAGTTGTTTTTGGATTCATTGGTTATCTAGTAACTGAGTCGATTACCTATACTATTCTAACAGCTATAGTACTTTTTTCTCTAGTTATATTTATATATTATCCACTGTATCTAAATAGTTTTTTTAATTATTGGACAATGGATGAAGATAAAATTATGTATGTTAGTAGTAATAGTTATCAACAATCTGTAAAAAGATTATTAGAAGGACTATGCGGTAATGAGAAAAATTCCGAAAAGGTAATTTTTTATCAGGATATTAAAGAAATAAGTATTGTATATAAAAGAAAAGTAATGGATGTTTCTAAAACATTTACACTAACATCATATGCACCTACTGCATATATGCCCTATTTAAGAGATCCTTTTTACATCAATGTATTAACAAAGGATAATGCAATAATTGAACTTGATATTTCATTAGACTATTTTAAAAATCAAAAAAGAACTTATTTGAGTTTACCAGAAATATGTGATTATTTTATTGGTAAAGGAATTCTTGTTAAAGATTATCAAAACATCGAACAAGCATCAAAAGAAGAAGCAAAAATTGATAAATATATATATTGAGTAGTTTATAATTTAATATATAAATTATTTATTTCGGAGCTTAGACTTAAATGATTCTAAGTTCTATTTTTGTGTAAAAATAAAGCTTAATTGGTTACTATGAACTAGTATCACTTCCTTGTCTAATGTGAAATATACATGGCACCTTTGGCTTATTATTTTCTTCCATGTGTCTTAATCGGAGAAATTCGACATTAATACTTCAAAAAATCTCAAAATATGATAAAATAAAAGGGTTAATATTTTGGAGGGCGGAGATTTTATGGAAAAGAGTAATGAAGGTTATGCATTGGTTTTGGGTGCATCAATAGTAGATATATTTGGATTTTGCAGGTCTAAGTATAGAGAATGTAACTCTACACCAGGTAGTATAAAAATGTCTTTTGGTGGAGTGTGCAGAAACATTGCAGAAAATATGGCAAGAGTTGATGTTAGCACTAAATTCATATCTATTTTGGGTGATGATGAAAAAGGAAGAAATATGCTTGAGCATTCAAAGATTGTTGGATATAACATGGAAGAATCCCTAATGCTTAAAGACGGAACTACACCAACATATTTGGCTATATTAGATGAAAAGGGAGAAATGATATCAGCAGTAGTTGATATGGAAAGTATTAATAGACTATCTCCTGAATTTATTGACTCTAAGGCAGAGATTATTGAAAATGCAGAATACACATTGTTAGATGCAGATAATCCAAAGATATTAGAATACATATTAACTAAATTTAAAGGAAAAACAAAATTTGTTTTAGATCCAGTATCGGCTTGTAAAGCAGCAAATATAAGAAATTTAATAAAACACTTTCATACTATAAAACCAAATAGATATGAAGCTGAAGTTTTAAGTGGAATAATAATAAGAAATGATAATGACTTAAAAACAGCAGCCCAATATTTTCATGATTTAGGAGTTGAAAATGTATTTATAAGTTTAGATGAGGATGGAATATACTTCTCTAATGGTAAAGAAGCAGGTAAGTTCAAAGCAAATAATGTACCAGTTAAAAATGTTACAGGTGCTGGAGATTCATTTGTGGCAGGATTAGCATATGGATATATGAACAAATTATCATTAGATGATACTGTGACTTTTGCTATAGCAATGTCTACTATAACTATAGCGCATGAAGAAACAATTCATCCAAAAATGAGTTTAGAATTTGTTGAAGAAACAATTAAACAACTAGATTGGACTAAAATAAAGTTTTAAATAAAAGCAATTATTTTTATTATTTATAAGATATATATTATAAAAAATTCAACTTATATAAGTTGAATTTTTTTACTTTAGTAGGATATTATAAAATTTCGAATCTGTGGATAACTTTAATAACTATTAAAATATATAGATTTTTTAATTGAAAACTTTAATAAGTGAAAAATTACAAGTGGCAAGTTGCAAGAGTTTAAGAAATTGACGATTGAAGATTGACAATTCAAGGATACATCTTCTAAGGAAGATTTTAAAATTTAAAAAATATAATTTAGAGAAAATCTGTGATTTTCAACCTGAACTTTCAACTTTCCACTCTCAACCTTCAACTTTATATTTATGAAGTCCGTGACTTTCAACAATAATCGTCAATCGTCAATTCTCAATTGTTAATTAAAAAAGGGCGTAGCCTTTTTTCTTGTTTATGCAGAGTAATATTATTTAATTAAATTCTGTTCTATAACAGAATTTAATTAAATGTGGTGAATCTAGTTTAATATATTTTATAAAAGCTTTAATATATAATATATGGATTAATTTTAAGGAGGGA
>NZ_FOKI01000056.1 GCF_900111985.1 Clostridium frigidicarnis | reverse complement strand
TGTAAAAGAATTGCTGGTTCTTTATCTTAATCTGTTTAATTTTCAAAGACCAATTTGTTTGCCGCTTCATGCGACTTCTTTATAATAACATTTGTGTTTTCCTTTGTCAACACTTTTTTGAAATATTTTTTATTTCCTTCAAGCTGTTAACTTCACCATCACTTTGTTCTCACATCAGCGACGATATTTATCTTACCATATAACAATAATATTATTTGCATGAATTATACCACTTATACAGTTTATATCTTGTTTTCTTTATTTATCTAGATTATTCTATTATTTTCATTTATAGACACACTAGGTAAAGTATATTAAAAAACAAGGGGTTTAAACTTAATAAACCCCTTGTTTCTCCTATCTATTCATTTATTTTATCAATTGGATCTTCAGTTACTTCTTTTACGTCTTCCAATTCTTCAGTTTCAATTAACGAATTATCATCTTCCAAACTATCTCCTGCTAACTCTTCAACATCATAATTAGTAGATATTTTAGCAATAGCAACTATTTCTTCTTGTTCTTTAGTCCTCATTAACCTTACACCCATGGCATTCCTACTTATAATAGAAATATCATCAATATTTATTCTTATTGCAACACCCTTAGAGTTTATAAGCATCAATTCGTCACCACTCTTACATACTCTACCTGCTACAACTTCCCCAGTTTTTTCTGTTATCTTATAAGTTTTTATACCTTTTCCGCCTCTTTTTTGCCTTGGATATTCAGAGATTCTTGTTCTCTTTCCGTAGCCTTCTTTACTTACTACTAATAATTCTTGATCTTCTACAACTATATCCATAGACACTGTTATGTCATCTTGTCTAAGTGTTATAGCTTTAACTCCTGATGCATTTCTACCCATTGGTCTTACATCTTTCTCGCTAAATCTTATAGAATATCCTCTTCTAGTAACCATTATTATTTCAGCATCTCCATGAGTTACTTTTACCTTTAATAACTCATCACCTTCTCTTAGATTAATTGCATTTAATCCATTTCTTCTTATTGAGGCGTATTCTTTTAATGGGGTCTTTTTAATTATACCTTGCTTTGTTCCCATTATTAGATAGTTTCCTTCTTCCATAGTCTTTATAGATAATACATCTTGTATCTTCTCATCTTGATCTAATGGAAGTATATTTATTATATTAACACCCTTAGCAGTTCTTCTCGCATCAGGTATTTTATATGCTCTAATTTTATATACTCTTCCTTTATCTGAGAAGAATAATAAATCCGTGTGAGTTGATGTAATTATAACTCTTCCTACAGAATCATCTTCTTTTGTTGTCATTGCTTGGATTCCCTTACCCCCTCTTCTTTGAGCTGAGTAAGTATCTGCAGATATTCTTTTTATATATCCTGTCTCAGTTAATGTTATTACTACTTCTTCTTCTTGAATTAAATCTTCTATATCAATATCATCAGCATATTGCTCTATAGCAGTTCTTCTTTCATCACCATAACTAGCCTTTATTGCAGCTAATTCTTCTTTAATTATATTAAGTACCAATTGTTCAGTGCTTAATATTTCTTTTAATTTAGATATTAATTCAACTAACTGTGAATACTCATCTTCTATCTTATCTCTTTCTAAACCAGTTAATCTTCTTAATCTCATTTCTAATATAGCCTGTGACTGCTTCTCACTTAGTCCAAATCTAGATATAAGAGTTTCTTTAGCTATTTCACTATTCTTAGATCCTCTTATTATACTTATAACTTCATCAATATGATCTAAGGCTATTTTTAATCCCTCTAATATATGAGCTCTTTCTTCGGCTTTTCTTAATTCAAATGCAGTTCTTCTTCTTATAACACTCTTTTGGAAATCTATATAATGACTAAGAACCTGCTTTAAATTTAAAACCTGAGGTTCATTATCTACTAGAGCAAGCATTATAATTCCAAATGTATCTTGCATCTTTGTATGCTTATACAAAAGATTTAATACAATATTTGGATTTGCATCCCTTTTTAATTCTATTACAATTCTCATACCGTCTCTGTCTGACTCATCTCTAAGATCAGATATTCCAGTTATTTTTTTATCTTTTACAAGTTCAGCTATATTCTCTATTAATTTAGCCTTATTAACTTGATACGGTATTTCATTAACAATTATTCTATGTCTTCCATCTTTCTCCTGAATCTCTGCCTTAGCTCTAACTAGTACTTTTCCTTTTCCAGTTTCATAAGCCTCTCTAATACCTGATGTACCAAGTATTATACCAGCTGTAGGAAAATCAGGACCTTTTATTTGTGTCATTAGTTCCATTATAGATGTATCTGGATCATCAATAAGCATCGTAACTCCATCTATAACCTCATTAAGGTTATGTGGTGGTATGTTAGTTGCCATACCAACAGCTATACCCGAAGAACCATTTACTAATAAATTAGGAAATCTAGACGGAATAACAGCTGGCTCTTCTTCCTCTCCGTCAAAGTTAGGTATAAAGTCTACAGTATCTTTATTTATATCTCTTAAAAGCTCCACGGCAATTTTGCTCATTTTCGCTTCTGTATATCTCATTGCCGCTGCTGAATCACCATCAACAGAACCAAAGTTTCCATGACCATCTACTAGTGTATATCTTATTGAAAAATCTTGAGCCATTCTTACTAATGCATCATAAACAGACGAATCTCCATGTGGATGGTACTTACCTAAAACGTCTCCTACTATTCTTGCACATTTTCTATACCCTTTTTCAGGATTTAATCCTAATTCTTGCATAGAATAAAGAATTCTTCTATGAACAGGCTTCAATCCATCTCTTACGTCTGGAAGTGCTCTACCTACAATAACGCTCATAGCATAATCTATATAACACTTTTTCATTTCATTTTTTATGTCTACGGGTAATACTCTTCCCTCATTATACATACTTTTCACCTCGTTACATCGCTATATATCTAGGTTTTTAACCTTCTTAGCATTTTTTTGAATAAATTCTCTTCTAGGCTCAACTTTATCTCCCATTAATATGGTAAATATCTCATCAGCTGCCATTGCATCTTCTATTTCGGCCTTTAAAAGAATTCTTCTTTCAGGATCCATAGTAGTTTCCCATAATTGTTCTGCATTCATTTCTCCAAGACCTTTGTATCTTTGGATAGCAACACTACTATCTTTTCCTCCAAACTCAGTTAAAGCATCATCTAGTTCTTTATCAGTATAGGCATATCTATCTTTTTTACTCTTAGTTACTTTATACAATGGTGGCTGAGCTATATAAACATGACCTTGCTCTATAAGCTCCCTCATATAACGATAAAAGAATGTTAACAAAAGAGTTCTGATATGAGCTCCATCAACATCGGCATCTGTCATTATTATTATTCTGTTATATCTTATTTTTTCTATGTCAAATTCATCGCCTATACCTGCTCCAAATGCAGTTATCATTGATCTTATACTATCTGAGTTTAAGATTCTATCTAATCTTTGTTTTTCAACATTTATTATTTTACCTCTTAAAGGCAATATAGCCTGGAATCTTCTATTTCTTCCTTGCTTAGCTGATCCACCAGCAGAATCCCCTTCGACTATATAAATTTCACATTCGTGAGGGTCTTTTGATGAACAATCTGCTAATTTTCCTGGTAAAGATGTTCTTTCTAATACTGATTTTCTTGTAAGTTCTCTAGCCTTTCTTGCTGCATCCCTTGCCCTAGCTGCTAGTAAAGCCTTCTCTATTATTATTTTACCTGTAGTTGGATTTTCTTCTAAGAAAGTACTTACAGTCTCTCCTACTATATTTTCAACTATTCCTCTAACTTCACTTGTTCCAAGTTTAGTTTTTGTCTGTCCTTCAAATTGTGGATCACTTAATTTTACAGATATAACAGCAGTTAGTCCCTCTCTTATATCATCTCCGGACAAGTTTTTATCACTATCCTTCAAATGACCAAACTTTTTAGCATAATCATTAAAAACTCTTGTTAAAGCTGCCTTAAATCCAATAAGATGTGTTCCACCTTCAATTGTTGCTATATTATTCGCAAAGGAAAATATATTTTCTGCATAACTGTCATTGTACTGAAGTGCTACTTCAACAAGACAATCATTTTTAGTACCTTCAACATAAATAGGCTCTTTATGGAGAACTTCTTTATTTCTATTCAAATAGGTAACGAAGGATTTTATTCCACCCTCATAACAATAATGCTCTACTTTCTCTTCTCTTTCATCATTAAATGTTATTTTTATTCCCTTGTTTAGGAATGCAATTTCTCTTAATCTTTGTGATAATGTTTCAAAATCAAATTCTATTTCTTCAAAGATTTCTCGATCGGGTTTAAAATAAATCTTTGTTCCGTGTTCATCAGTTTCGCCTTCTTTTTCAAAGCCAGTTTTAACTTTACCACGTTCAAATTCTTGTTTCCATAAAAATCCATCTCTTTTTACTTCCACTATACATTTTTCAGATAATGCATTAACAACAGATGCTCCAACACCATGAAGACCTCCAGATACTTTGTATCCTCCGCCTCCGAATTTTCCACCAGCATGAAGTATTGTCATTATAACCTCTACAGTAGGTTTTCCCATTTTAGGATGTATACCTACTGGCATTCCTCTACCATCATCTGAAACACTAACTGAGTTATCTTTATGAATATTTATTGTAATATTTTTACAGTATCCTGCTAAAGCTTCGTCTATACTATTGTCAACTATCTCATAAACCAAATGATGTAATCCTCTTGCACTTGTGCTACCAATATACATTCCTGGTCTTTTTCTAACGGCTTCTAATCCTTCTAAAACCTGAATTTGACTCTCACCGTAGGTTTGTTTGTTTTCTTCCACTATAAAACCCTCCTAGCTTAACTAAATGTTAAAGGTCATAGTCTATATATGTTCTCTTAGTCAATGTAGCTGATGATATCGGTGATAGATATATTTTTGATTTCTTATCAACTTCAGCTATAACAAAAGATTTAGGTCTTTCTTTAGTTATACGTTCAACAAAACCGTCTTCTTCTGCTAATCTTAAAAATTGGCCAGTATCTGAACTATACATGCTTGTTTCGATATCAAATATACCTATTACATCCTTTATTGGCACTACTACATTCTCTCCTAAATGTAAAAACACAGTTTTTCCTCCTCTTATTCTCTTATATGACCCTCTGTTACATTAAAAATCTTATAATTTCCATTTAAATTTTCATTTATATCTTCAATTCCTGTACAAGTTATGATTGTTTGTATTTCATCAATAGAACTCAGTATATACCTTTTTCTATTTATATCCAACTCTGATAAAACATCATCCAATAATAAAACAGGATATTCTCCTGTTAAATCTTTTATTATTTTCAGAGATGAAAATTTCATAGTTAAAACTACAGTTCTCTGTTGACCTTGCGAGCCAAATGATTTTACATCTACACCATTTAAATAAATACCAATATCATCTCTATGTGGTCCTACTGATGTATTACCTTTATCCATATCTTTTTTTCTATTAACCTTTAACTTAAGTTTAAGTTCTTCTTTTATATTCTTATTGTAATCTATAGATGTTAAATATTTAAACTCTATTTCTTCTTTGTTTGTAGTTATCTCCTTATGTATATCTTTGCCATGAATATTTAATTTATTTAAGTATTCTAATCTTTTTTTAATTATATATTCTCCAAATGTACATAATTGATCATCATAAACATCTAACATAGCCTCATCTAAAGTTCTGTTTTTCAAAATAGAATTTCTCTCATTCATAACTTTATTGTATTGAACAAGAGCATAATAATATTTTGAACTTAGCTGTGCAATCTCCATATCAATAAACTTACGTCTAACCCCTGGAGATTCTTTTACAATCTTAAGATCTTCAGGGGAAAATATTACAACATTGAAATTTCCAATAAGTTGAGATATTTTATTTATTTTTATAGAGTTAATACTTATAGATTTTTTTCCATTCTTAAGTATAGTTACATTTATTTTTTTATTTAGTCTTTCTCTACAAACATAAATTTGGATAATAGAATTGTCTGAATTCCAAGATATAAGTTCTTTATCTTTATTTGTTCTATGGGATTTTCCAAATCCACAATAGTATACAGCTTCTAACACGTTTGTTTTTCCTTGAGCATTATCACCTATAAATACATTTACGCCTTTTATAAGCTCTATATTTAAAAATTCATAATTTCTATAATTTTTCAATTGTATATATTGAACATACATATAAAACACCTATTTTAAATTATATCATATTTATTTAAAAGATAATCATACTAACTTATATGTTTCTCCATTAAATTCAATTATATCACCTTTTTTAAGTTTTTTACCTCTTTGAGTACATATATCTCCATTAACTATGATATCTCCATTTTGTATAAAGAATTTTGCCTCAGATCCCATACTTACAGCACCTGACCACTTTAAAAACGAATCTAATTTTATTATATCTGTTTCTGTTGTTATTTCTATCACTTCTAAATCCTCCTTTAGCTATTAGCTAATCTTACAGGTAAAATTAAATACTGACAATTATTTGTATTACTGTTTTTAACAATACATGGACTTACTGCACTTGTAAATTCCATAACAATAGTTTCCTCTTCCATAATTTTCAAGACATCAATCAAGTACTTAGAATTAAATGCAATTTGTAGAGGTTCACCTTGCAAATTAATAGCTAATTCTTCTCTCACTTTTCCCAATTGAGAATTAGAAGTGATGATTAAGTTGTCAGGTTGAATATCCAATTTTATCAAATTACTGTTACTATCTTTCGCCATTAGCGAAGCTCTTTCTATACAGTTTTGTAGTTCTTGTTTTTTTACTGTAAGAGAAAGTTTATGCTCTTGAGGAATTATAGAACTATAATTTATAAATTCACCTTCTAAAAGTCTAGAAATAACTTTTGTTACACCTAAATTAAATAAAATATGATTTGTTGTAAAAGTTATATTTGCTATTTCAGTAGTTTCTTCTAGAATTTTAGCTACATCGATTAAGGTCTTACCTGGTATTACTGCACTAATAGTATTTTCAGTATCTAAAAGCTCTCTCTTTAAAGCTAATCTATATCCATCTAATGCAACTAAATTTAAAGTTTTGTTATCAACCTCAAACAATATTCCTGTAAGTATTGGCCTTGTTTCATCCTGAGCTACAGCGAAAGATGTTCCCTTTATCATGTTTTTCAAAGTTTCCTGGTGTACTGAAAAGAATATATTTTCATTTATAGTAGGTAATGTGGGGAAATCTTCACCATTCATATGACTAAGCTCAAAATCTGACTTTTCACAGTGTATTTTTAATAAATTATTTTCTTGAGTTTCTATTGTAACCTGAGCATTAGGTAATTTTCTTATAATTTCTCCAAAAAGCTTAGAGTCTACAACTACATTTCCTGGTTTTATAATTTGAGCAGATAATTTTGTTTCAATGCTTAAATCTATATCTGACCCTATTAGTTTAACCTCATTGTCATTAGATTCTATATAAATACCTTCAAGAATAGACATAGGGGATTTTCCTGTAACTGCTTTTTGTACTATTGATATTGCTTCTTGTAATTTATTTTTTTCACATACAAATTTCATACTAAATAACCTCCTTAAGTTATGCACAGTAGAACTATTATTTTATATATATAGATAATAATAAATAGATAAATATTTATAGTAATAGTAGTAGTAGGTGCTGTGGATTTGTTGATAAGTGGGTTTAAGCCTTGATGCGCAACGAAAAAAATGAAAAAATAAGTGTGGATAAGTAAGAACAAAGCATGCTATCTTATCCACATTATTAACTGATACCTATTAAGTTTTAAGTTATCCACATGCAATGGGTAAGATATTATATACAGCTGTGGACTATTTATCGGTTAATTTCTTCGTTATTTCACTAACTTTAGTTTGTAAGGCTTCATCTACCTTTAGTCCTTCTGAAATTTTTTCGTAGGCATGTATTACAGTAGTGTGATCTCTTCCACCAAATTCTTCTCCTATCTTTGGTAGAGACATATCAGTGAGCTTTCTGCATAGGTACATAGCAATCTGTCTTGGAAAAGAAACATTTCGTGTTCTTCTTTGAGATTTCAAATCTTCAATTCTTAAATTGTGATAATTAGCAACTACATCTTGAATTAAATCAATAGTAATATGTTTTGATTGCTTATTAGATATAATATCTTTTAATGCCTCTGATGCTAAATCAACTGTAATATCTCTATTTGTTAATGAAGAATAAGCAACTATTCTAATTAATGCACCTTCAAGTTCTCTTATATTCGATTTTATCTTTGTTGCAATATAATGCATAACCTCGTTTGGTACATTTAGATTTTCTACGTCAGCCTTTTTCTTCAAAATGGCTATTCTAGTTTCGAAGTCTGGTGGCTGAATATCAGCAATAAGACCCCACTCGAACCTAGATCTAAGTCTATCTTCTAGAGTTGGGATTTCTTTTGGTGGTCTATCACTAGATAGAATTATCTGTTTGTTTGCATCATGTAATTCATTAAAAGTATGGAAAAATTCTTCTTGAGTTCTTTCTTTACCAGCTATAAATTGTATATCATCTATTAATAAAACATCTATGTTTCTATACGTGTTTCTAAATTCAACATTGGTATCATCCTTTATAGAATTTATAAGTTCATTTGTAAATTTCTCTGATGATACATAAACAACCTTTGCTTTAGGATTGTTTTTAAGTATGTAGTGACCAATTGCATGCATTAAGTGAGTTTTTCCAAGTCCAACTCCACCATACACGAATAATGGATTATATGCTTTAGCTGGAGATTCTGCTACAGCTAAAGATGCAGCATGTGCAAATCTATTACTGTTTCCTATTACGAAGGAATCAAATGTATATTTAGGATTTAAACTTGCAGACATTACATCATTTGGTTTTACATTATTATTTTCAATTTCTTTGATTCGTTCTTTTTTTGAACTTTGTTTATCATTATCCTGTTCTTCGGATAATATTATGAATTCAAGGTTATATTTTTTAGATGATATAAGTTTTATTGCATTTTGAAGCAAATCTTTATATCGTGCCTCTAAAATCTCCTTGGTAAAATTATTGGGAACCCCTAAGCTAATAGTGTCATTATTAACAGATAGAGGCGTAGCACTTTTTATCCAAGTATTAAAACTTACTTCGGTAAGTTCACCCTTTAAGATATTTAAGGTTTTTTCCCATAATTCATTAAGTTGGGTATCCATTTCTTATCCTCCAGTCAAAAATCAATAATTTAAAAAAATTAATACTTCTATATAAAAAGCTTAAGTAACAAGTTTTGAACAAAGTTATACACACCATCTATTCATATTGACATATGGGAATAAAATTATTCACATGTTTATAAAATTGTATATAAAATACACAAAAAAAAATCTATTAACAACTGTGTGAAAATAAACATGAACATAATCAACATTGAATAAATTCAGCAATTTAGCCTAAAATAGAATATATGAATTAAATCTTTCTACAGAAATAGGAAAGTTATGCACAGAGTTATCAACAGCTGTGGATAACTTTTTGTTGAAAAATTTTATTCACAATTCTTTTTAATAATATCATAAAGAAATAGAGGGTTTCAATAACTTATCCACAAAAAGAATTATACTTAAGTAATTTTATTAACAGGGATAAGCATTCTTGACATAAATGATGCTTAAATATATAATTATAAAGTAAAACCTAAAATGTATTTTTATTAGATAGTAAGTAACTTGCTATAAATTAAAGAAAATAGCTAAAGGGGGTGTAGACGAATGTTTATGACATACCAACCAAAAAAGAGACAAAGAAAGAAAGAACATGGTTTTAGAAAAAGAATGAAAACTAAGGCTGGAAGAAATGTTCTTAAGAGAAGAAGATTAAAAGGTAGAAAAAGATTGACAGCATAAGGGCCGCATTAGTGGCCTTTTTCTGCAATTGCAGGAAAAAGGAGATTTGGTTTTACGATGAAAGGCGAAAGATTAAGAAAAAATGTAGAATTTAGATCTGTTTATAGAAGAGGTAAGTCTTTTTCTAATGATATTTTAGTATTATATCTTGTTAGAAGTAATAGAAATAGAGATGAAAATGGTAGGCTCTATAATAAAGTCGGAATCTCCGTAAGCAAAAAAGTAGGTAAGAGTGTTACAAGAAGTAGAGCAAAAAGGCTTATAAACGAAAGCTATAGATTAAATAGTAAAGGTTTAAGACCTGGATACAATTTAGTATTTGTAGCAAGATCGGCTATAAAAGAAAGAGAATATAAAGATGTACAGACTGCTATGTTAAATTTATTTAAGAAGGCAGGAATATATAATAATGATGAAAAAAATTCTAATTAAATTAATTGGATTTTATAGACGTTATATTTCGCCCTTGAAGAAACCATGTTGCAGATTTTATCCAACGTGTTCCCAATATGCATTAGAAGCCATTGAAAAATATGGAGCATTGAAGGGGACATTTTTAGCAATTAAAAGAATTTTAAGGTGCAATCCATTTTTTGAAGGTGGATATGATCCTGTTAAATAAGTAAAAAGTTGTCAGGAGGTTTTTTCGTTTGGACGTTTTAAGAAATTTTATAAGTATGTTTTTTGAGCAAATACATAATATTATTCTTAATGTAGTACCTGATACAGGGATAGCTTATGGATTATCTATAATAGCTGTTACAATAATAATTAGATTAATTTTGCTCCCATTAAACTTAAAATCTATTAAATCTCAGGTTAAAATGCAGGAAATACAACCTGAATTGAGTAAATTACAACAAAAATATAAAAATGATCCAGCTAAACAGCAAGAAGAAACAATGAAGATGTATAAGGAATATAAGATTAATCCATTCAGTGGATGTCTTCCGTTATTAATACAAATGCCAATTCTATGGGCACTTTATTATGTTTTCTCTAATTTACAAGGTATAGCAGGGGCAAGATTTTTATGGGTACCTGATTTATCACATCCAGACCCATACTATATATTACCAATCTTAGCTGTAGCTACAACTTATTTTTCAACAGCTGTAATAGCTAGTAAAAATAAAGATAATCCTCAAGCTAAGCAAATGGCAACAATGAACATCTTTATGGCTGGTATGATTGGATTTATGTCACTAAGAATGACATCAGCTCTAGTTATATATTGGGTTGCAGGTAGTATAATACAAATAGCTCAAACATTAGTTTTAAGAGCAGTTGATAATAAAAAAAAGGCTGCAAAACAAGATCAGCTTGAAGATGAAAACAAAGTAAAGCAGGTTGAAAAGCAAACTAAGAAAAAGAATGCAAAGTAATATTTGTATTTTAATGATTACAAAATGTTGGTAACTAAAAAAGGGGTTTTTTTATTAAAGGTGGGTGAGTAGGTAGTGAAGACTTTTGAAGTTTTAGGAAAAACAGTTGACGAAGCAATTAAGAATGCTTTAAAAGAACTTGATGTTACAGAAGATAAAATAGAAGTTGAAGTATTAGAGCAAGGTTCTAAAGGATTATTAGGACTTATAGGTACTAAGCCGGCAAAGATTCTTGTAAAACTAAAAAAAGATTATGCTAAAGAAGCAAAGGCTTTTTTGAAAAATGTTTTAGATGCGATGGGTGTAGAAGTTGAAATAAAAATAGTTGAAAATAAGGACTCTTTAAACATAAATTTATTAGGATCTAACATGGGAACCGTAATAGGTTATAGAGGTGAAACTTTAGACTCTATCCAGTATTTAGTTAGTTTAGTTATAAATAAAGGTAACGATGATGAATATAAAAGAGTTGTATTAGATACCGAAAATTATAGGGCAAAAAGAGAAGAAACCTTAAAGCATTTAGCACAAAAAACTGCTTTCAAAGTAAAGAAAATAGGAAAACGTATAAGGCTTGAAGCTATGAATCCTTATGAAAGAAGAATTATTCACTCAGCACTTCAAAATAATCAAGAAGTTTATACTTATAGTGAAGGTGAAGAGCCATTTAGAAGAGTGGTAATAGATATAAAAAAGTAAATTTTAAGCTCTAGTTTAATTACTAGAGCTTTTTTTATTGGAAAAGTGACCATATTTTGAGAAAAATAATTTGTTTTTTTAGGTTGTGGATAGTTTTTTTGGCTATAATATAAAGAATGATTGTGGATAATTATAATTAAAAAGTTTAATTAACATTGTGGATAATTTTTAAAGGTAAGTTTATGATTCTAGGATTAAAGTAATAATTCTAGAAATAATAAAAAAACATATACAATGTATACAAATTTATAGGATAAATGCGAAAAAAAATTTCTTTTAATAAGTTTTTAGGTTATACTATAAGGTAGTGATTTTTGTTTAAAAACAGTATAATAATAAGTTTTTTGATGTGAATTTATTTAGAATTTTGTATGAAAATATGAGTTTATAACATAAAATTCTAAATGATTATATAAAAGTAGTTTATTAATAAAAAAAGTTGAAAAAGTCTTAGTTTATCTTGATTTTTTTGTCGTAAAGTTACTGGAAACAAAAATGTGGCCATCGGATAAAATTATAATATCCAAAAAGGAGGATATGTATGAGAGAATTTGATACAATAGCTGCTATTGCTACGGCTATTGGAGAAGGCGGAATATCAATTATAAGATTATCAGGGGATAAGGCTTTAAAAATAGCTAGTTCCATATTTAAGGGTAAGAATGATAGACCATTAAATAACATAAAGCCATACACAATGAGATATGGCCATATAATAGATAAAGAAACTGAAGAAATATTGGATGAAGTTATAGTTTCATATATGAAAGCACCAAGAAGTTTTACCTCAGAAGATTGTGTTGAGATAAATTGTCATGGTGGCGTTTTTGCTACTAATAGAATTTTAGAAGAAATTATTAAAAACGGAGCAAGAAATGCAGAACCAGGTGAATTTACAAAAAGAGCATTTTTAAACGGAAGAATAGATTTAACACAAGCTGAAGCAGTAATAGATTTAATAAAAGCAAAAACTGATTTATCAATGAAATCAGCATTACTACAGAGTGAAGGAAGAATTTCAAAAGAAATCAATGGTCTTAGACAAAGACTTTTAGGAGTTATAGCTCATATAGAAGCAACAGTTGATTTTCCAGAAGAGGATTTAGAAGAAATTACATCAAAACAAGTATCAAATAATTTAAGAGAAATAATAAATGAGATAGAACATTTATTAGCTACAGCTGATGAAGGTAAAATACTTAGAGAAGGTTTAAATATGGTTATTGTAGGAAAACCTAATGTAGGAAAATCATCTCTTTTAAATAGTTTACTTATGGAAAAAAGAGCCATAGTAACAGAGGTTGCAGGTACAACTAGAGACGTTATAGAAGAATACATAAATATAAATGGTATACCTGTTAAAATTATTGATACAGCAGGCATAAGGGAAACAGAAGATGTTGTAGAGAAAATTGGAGTAGAGAAAAGCAAAGAGAAGATAAATGAAGCAGATATAATTGTATTTATGTTAGATTCAAGTAGGAATTTAGATGATGAAGATAAGGAAATAATAGAATATATAAAAGATAAGAAATATGTAGTGCTATTAAATAAGGTAGATTTAAATAAAAAATTAGTTTTAGATGAGTTAAGTGGATTAAATATGGAAAATATAATGGATATTTCCGCTAAGACTGGTGAGGGAATAGATAAATTAAAGAGCAAAATAAAAGATATGTTTTTTAGTGGAGAAATAAGTGCAACAGATGTTATGATAACTAATAGTAGACATAAAGAAGCTTTATATAAATCAAAAGAAAGATGCGTAGCAGCATTAAACACATTAGATATGGGAATATCTATTGATTTAGCCTCTATAGATGTTAGATCAGCTTGGATGGATTTAGGTCAAATAACAGGTGAAACATTAGAAGAAGATATAATAGATAAGATCTTCTCAGAGTTCTGTATAGGAAAGTAGGTGTAGTATGAGAAAATACTTAAGAGGAGAATATGATGTTATTGTAATAGGAGCAGGGCATGCTGGTTGTGAGGCTGCATTAGCAGCAGCTAGAATGGGTATGAAAACACTTATAGCTACAATAAATTTAGATAGTATAGCAATGATGCCTTGTAATCCTAATGTTGGAGGAACAGCTAAAGGTCATTTAGTTAGAGAAATAGATGCTTTAGGTGGAGAAATGGGTGTTAATATAGATAAAACATTCATTCAATCTAGAATGTTAAATACATCTAAAGGACCAGCAGTTCATTCATTAAGAGCTCAGGCAGATAAGAAAAAATATCAAGATAGAATGAAACATGTATTAGAAAACCAGGATAATTTAGATGTTAAGCAATGTGAAATTGTTGAAATAGAAGTTGAAGATGGTAAAGTTTCTGGCGTTGTAGCTAGTACAGGTGCAACTTTTAAAGCTAAGGCAGTTATAATAGCTAGTGGTACTTATTTAAGAGGTAGAGTTATAATTGGTGAGTTTATTGAAAATAGTGGACCAAACGGATTAGCAGCAGCAAATTATCTTACATCATCATTAGAAAAATTAAATTTATCTTTAAGAAGATTTAAAACAGGAACCCCTGCTAGAGTAAATAGCAGAAGTGTTGACATTGCAAAAATGATTGAACAAAAGGGTGATGAGAAAATAGTTCCATTTTCATTTTTAAGTGAAAATGTTGATAGAGACCAAATATCCTGTTGGTTAACTTATACAAATGAAGATACTCATAAGGTTATAACTGATAACATAAATAGATCTCCTTTATATAATGGAGAAATAGAAGGCATAGGGCCAAGATATTGTCCATCTATAGAAGATAAAGTAATGAGATTTCCAGATAAATTAAAACATCAAATTTTTGTTGAACCAGAGGGTGAGAATACTGAAGAAATGTATGTTCAAGGTATGTCAAGTTCACTACCAGAAGAGGTTCAGATACAGATGCTTAGAACAATACCAGGACTAGAAAATGTTGAAATAATGAGAACTGGATACGCTATAGAGTATGATTGTATAGATCCATTAGAACTAAAACCATCATTAGAATTAAAAAAAGTTTCGGGGTTATTTGGTTCCGGACAAATTAATGGAACATCTGGATATGAAGAAGCAGCATCTCAGGGTCTTATAGCAGGTATAAATGCATCATTAAAAATTAAAGGAGAAGATCCACTTATATTAACGAGATCTGATGGATATATAGGAGTCTTAATAGATGATTTGGTTACAAAAGGAACTAATGAGCCATATAGAATGATGACTTCAAGATCAGAGTACAGATTATTGTTAAGACAGGATAATGCGGACTTAAGACTTACAGAGTTAGGAAGAAAAGTTGGGCTTGTAACGGATACAAGATACAATAAGTATATAAGTAGAAAAGATCAAATAGACAATGAGTTAAATAGAATAAAAAACTTACAAATAACTAATAAAAAAGAAGTAAATGAATTTTTAATTTCAGTAGGTTCTTCAGAATTAAAAAAACCTATTAGTCTATATGAATTAATAAAAAGACCGGAACTTAGTTACCAAAATACTAAGGAATTAGACAGCGAAAGACATAATTTACCACAGGATGTGGAAGAACAGGTTATTATAATAGCAAAATATGAAGGATATATAGAAAAGCAGTTAGAACAAGTAAATCAATTTAAAAAATTTGAAAGAAAGCTATTACCAGATAATATAGATTATAATGATGTAAAAGGATTAAGAATAGAAGCCGTTCAAAAACTAAATTCTATAAGACCAATAAGCATTGGTCAAGCATCAAGAATATCAGGTGTATCACCAGCGGATATATCAGTTTTATTAATATATTTAGAGCACAAAATGAAGAGAAATCAACAATAAAATAAAATCATGGAGGTCTATATGGTTTATTTTGATATTATGAAAAAAGCCAGTGATGATGTTAATATGCCTTTTGATGAGGATAAGTATAATAAATTTATGCTATATAAAGATTTGTTAAAAGAATGGAATGAAAAAATAAATTTAACAGCAATAACTGAAGATGAAGCAATTATAAAAAAACATTTTATAGATTGCATAAAAGCATTTAAATTTAGTGAAGTTAAGGACGATATATCTATAATAGATGTAGGTACAGGAGCAGGATTTCCAGGTTTACCAATAGGAATAATGAATGAAAACATAAATGTATTACTGTTAGATTCATTAAACAAGAGAATTAATTTCTTAAATGATGTTATACAAAAGCTAAATCTTAAGAATTTTGAGACTATACATGGAAGAGCAGAAGAAGTTTCAAGAAAAAAAGAATTTAGAGAAAAATTTGATATAGCTACATCTAGAGCTGTTGCTAATATGTGTGTATTAAGTGAATTATGCTTACCATATGTTAAGGTAGGTGGATACTTTATAGCGTTAAAAGGACCTTCTGTAGATGAAGAGTTACAGGAAGCCAAGAATGCTATTGGAACTTTAGGTGGAAAATTAGAAGAAGTTATACAAATAGAGATAGAAGATACAGATTTAAAACATAATATT
>NZ_FOKI01000110.1 GCF_900111985.1 Clostridium frigidicarnis | reverse complement strand
TTTTCGCTAATTATTTACTGTAAAAGAATTGCTGGTTCTTTATCTTAATCTGTTTAATTTTCAAAGACCAATTTGTTTGCCGCTTCATGCGACTTATTTATAATAACATCTTGATTAATCTCTGTCAACACTTTTTTAAAACTTTTTCCGTTTCAAATTTGTATCCTCATTAATCTCTCAACCACTAAGTCATTACCTTAGCGACAAGGATTATCTTATCATAGGTACCTCCTCTTGTTCTGATATGATCTACTGTTATTTTTGATCACTTTAAAAATACTCGTTATTTCTACAAAATACTACATTATAAATACATTGATACACCTGGTTATGTTTAGTATTTTAGACAGTATATTCTCACTATTCATACACAATATATACTCTCCCAAAGCCATTTTTAAGTGACTAGTGCAAGTTGTAACTTGTCACGCAAATAAGATTTCCACTTTTAACTAAAAAAGACTATAGGTATTTAATGTTTTTAAAATTTATCCACAGATTTTAAATTTTATACTTTCATATAAAGTAAAAACTCTTTACCAAGTAAATTAACAACAAAATTCTTTTTATAATATCAATTGAAGGCACAAAATACTATAATAAAAAACTAGATTCAATAATAAACCACTTTTTAAAGAACTGTTATTTATATATTCTAAAGAGAAATCATCCTCAACTTACTAAACGAATAAATTCTTTTAAATAATTTCCATTATATATTTTATTAACAACTTAATATATATTAAACAAAAATGTACCTCATATGCAATTGTCTTCTTAATTAATTTATTAGAGAATTTACAATTATAAAAATTTATATCCAAAGCATTTACTTACCGTGAATCTAAAATAATATCACACACTACATCTAGTCAATTGAACATAATAAAACTATAAATTTCCTATACACTTATAACATCATGTAAGATAATAATATTATGCCCCTCCATTAACTTTCATCTACATTTAAATGGTTAAAAGAACTCAACCTTAATGAAGATTCTTTCTATAATTAGACGTAAAAAAACCGTTCAGAAATATCTGAACGGTTTTGGTGGCTCACCGGGGGATCGAACCCCGGACACCATGATTAAAAGTCA
>NZ_FOKI01000055.1 GCF_900111985.1 Clostridium frigidicarnis | reverse complement strand
AGGTTGAAAATCACAGATTTTCTCTAAATTATATTTTTTAAATTTTAAAATCTTCCTTAGAAGATTTATCCTTGAATTGTCAATTTCTTAAACTCTTGCAACTTGCCACTTGTAATTTTTCACTCATTAAAGTTTTCAGCTAAAAAATCTATATATTTTAATAGTTATCAAAGTTATCCACAGATTTAAAATTTTATAATTGATTAACTAATGATAATGCTCAATAACTTACATTTAACTATTAGCCTTAAGATAAAACATAATGGCTGTACATAAAATACCAATGACAAAAGATATACCTGCTTTTTTTAAATTTGGTGTGAAAAGGTCACTAGGATTATCTTTATAATAAGCAATTTTTATTTGATCTCCTATAGAATCATTCATGGAAACTTGAATTCTACTTGAAGATATATAATCTTTTCCATCTACTATAAAGCTTACCACAGCCCATCTAGAGTTACTTTTTTTCATGGTTTCTGGTAAAGCGGTGTTTGTATCAATAATTGTTGCCATTGTGTAGCTTATTAGTCGTTTATTCATCATAAAACTAATATACTGGTGTACAGAATATAATATGCAAAATGCTGCTGCAAATCTAAAAAGCACAATAGCTTGTGCATTTTGTTCCATTTAATTCACCATCCTAATACTCTTTGTTCTTAATACTTTTATTTGATGCCATAATTCCAAGACTAATAGACGCACCTGTAATCAATAATGATAGCATAGCAACCATCCATATAGAACTATTTTCAATAGTAGCTATTAATGGGATGTCACTTCCTAAGTATTTTGTAATAAGAGATATGACGAATGGTGATATAAAAATAATTCCTGCACTTATCATTTGCAACTTAACATAGCCAAGTTTAAATGTCATGGGAATATAAATTCCAAAAAATATTTCTATTACTGCAAAAAATAGTAGTATGTTTTTTATATCTACTTTACCTACAGGAACCACTGGCAAATGTGATAGTATTAAAAATAAAGCTGTGGTTACTATGAATATAAAGGTGACCAAAACATATTTTGCCATAACAACTTTGTTAATTGACATAGGTGTTATTCTGAGATAGATTTCACCTTTTTGCTTCATTTCCTCCATAGATATTGCATGATATACCATAAATGTTATCATCAATACTAACATACTATAAAGAATATTTCCGTTCTGTTGAAATGCAGGAGTTCTATATGAAATGAATATAGGAGCTACCATAATGAACCCAATAATGGGTAGTAAATATTTCTTTATTAGTAAAAAGTCTTTTTTGAATAAATTGTAAATTGCATTCATATTATTCTCCTCCTATAATTGTCAAAAATATATCTTCTAAAGTTGCTTTTTCTATAACCATATTAGAATTTAGTGATTGTATTGTCTGAAATTCTTTCGTAATGCCTGTGAAACCATACCTTGATTGATCAAGCATTTTAAGAGGAACTTCCCTTATTTTTTCTAAATCATCTAATGTGCCTTTTATTAAGCGATAAGACTCTATTATATCGTCTTTCCCTGCTTGTTCAATAATTCTTCCGTTATCAATAATTATGATTTCATCAGCACATCGTTCCAAATCACTAGTAATGTGTGTTGAGAAAAAAGCACTCTTTCCTTCTTCTTGGACAAATTCACTTAATATATCCATTAACTCTTTTCGTATTTTAGGATCAAGTCCAGAAGTTGGTTCATCCATAATAAGAAGATCAGCACCATGGGATAAAGCTAACGCCAAAGAATATTTAAGCTTCATTCCTTTTGACAATGTTGATATGGATTGCTTTGGATTTAATCGGAATTTTTTTAAGTATTCTTGATACTTTCCTTCATTCCAATAACTATAACAAGAAGCAATCAAATTTTTCATTTCATTTAGAGTTAGATGTTCATAAAAAAATCCATCATCTAAGACAACACCTATTTTATTCTTTATCAAAGAATCATTTCCCTGATATTTGTTTGAAAAAAATGCGATTTCACCACTATCTTTTTTCAATAAACCTAATAAAGTCTTTATTAATGTAGTTTTCCCTGCACCATTTTTCCCAATAAATCCAGTGATACAGTTTTCTTGAATATTAAAAGATACATTGTTTAGTCCGAAATTTTGAAATTTCTTTGAAATCTCGCAAACATTTAATACATCACTCATAACTTATTCCTCCTCGTAAATAATATCCATCATGTCCATAAGCTCTTTTTTACTTATTTCCATCATTTTTGCTGTGGACACCATGTCAAACATCTTCTCCTCCACTATTAATCTTTTTGTATCCTTGATTAAATCTGTATTCCCAGCTAATACAAAAGTCCCTTTACCTGCCTGACTTGTTACAAATCCCTCTTTTTCCAATTCATCATACACTCTACGAATTGTTAAGACACTGACTCTAAGATCTGTTGAAAAATTACGGATAGATGGTAATAACTCTCCATTTTTTAGTTCACCTTTTAATATTGCTGATTTTATTTGCTCTTTAATTTGTTGGTATAAAGGTTTTTCTGAAGTATTTGAAAGAACAACGTTCAATTTATCCCTCCTAACTGTGTATGTCTTTACATCACATTCTACACACCAAGTACAGTTTTGTCAATAAAAAAGGTCTGAGAATACTCAGACCAACTTTTAATAAATTTATAGAATACTATTTACTTTTCAAAGGTTCCCTTAATTAAAAGATTGCCTTCTGATAGTGCCTCTCTACCCTCAACAATGACATTTGCAATTTTAAACTGATCCTTATCAATAATTACTACATCTGCATCCATTCCCTTTTCTATTTTTCCCTTGCTGTTTAGTTTTAAAGCACGAGCAGGATTTGATGTAATAACCTTAATCGCATCTTCAAGGTTAACTCTATCTTTTTTAACTGCATCTTTTACTTCTCTAAACAAAGACTGAACTGAACCTATTCCTAATCCAATTAGTTCCCCCACCTTATTATACATAGGTAAACTTCCTTGTCCATCTGATGAAAACATAATCTGATCTATAGATATGCCTTCTTCCATCATCCTTCTTAATCCAATACTTGCTTTTACTTCATCTTCTTCTAAAAACTCTGGATCAGAACTTGTAGTCAAATCTACAAATCCTCCTAACTTTGCAAACTGAATTCCGGCATGAAAAACTTTTTCACTTCTGTTTATATGAGTTGGAACAACCTGAGATACTGGTAAATCTGTTTCCTGCAACATTTTTGAAAGGTAACTTAATTCACTTTTTCCATCTCCGATATGAACATTTACAATTCCTGCTTTACCTGACAGCATTCCTCCTACTCTAGCCTGAGCTACAACATCTACAAAATCATTAAAAGTACCTTGCGAAGACCTATGATCAGAGATTGCTATCTCTCCTGCTCCTATAATCTTGTCTATAAGAATAACATCTGATCTTACAGTATCAGTTATAGTATTTACCGGTATTTCATAAGAACCTGTATATATGTAAGTTGTTATGCCCTCCTCATCTAAAGCTCTAGCTTTAGCTAATAGGGATTTAATATCCCTACATACACCATCTGTTCCAAGGCAACCTACTACAGTTGTTATTCCACCTAATAATAAATCAGATAGTTGGATTTCGGGTGTTCTTGTTTTAAATCCACCCTCACCTCCGCCTCCTAATATATGAACATGAGAATCTATAAAGCCTGGTAAAATTAACTTGCCACTGGCATCTATAACATTGATATCTATGAACTCCTTTGGAATATCAATATTATCATAAATCCCCTCAATTTTGTCACCGACAAGTACCACATCTTTCTTTCCTAAGTATTCTGGTGAATAAACCTCACCATTTTTAATAATTGTAATCATTTTCATACCCCCTATTTTGGTCTCATTAATAAACTAAAGCAAGAACTATGCCAACAAAAATAGCTGTAAATTTTTAATTTACAGCTATAAGTTATATAATGTTACTTTAATCTACAAATTTAGTCCCTTTCTTTCACATTTAAAAAGCTATATTTATATAATTCAAAACTTTTATTTTCATGTTATAAGTTTATTCTGGTTGTTTTATTGGTTTATATCATACACTTTAACCATTTTGTTTTAACCATTCGATACCCTTACTTGTAATCTTAGTTCCACTTTTCCCTTTACTTTTTGTTATAAAATCTAAGTGTTGTAGACTATTTAATTTTGTTCTAATTGTTTGCTCACTAAAATTCAAACCTCTATCTATCAGCACTTCTGATAAAAGTCTTCTACCTATTATTAAGTTTTCATTTTGATACTTATATATCTCCTCTAGTATAGTTTTAAGCTCATAATCTATGTCTTTTTTAGGAGATTTATAAGAGCATTTTTCAACATACTTAAAGTCTATAGGCAAATGTTCTTCTTTTATACAATCACCATCACAAAATTCATATGCATATTCTAATGTATTTATAAGTTCTCTTACATTTCCTCTCCACTGTGCATTATTAAAAATTTCTACTACTTCAGATGAAACTTTCATTTTGCTATCCTTACGTATAAAAAACTCATTTATTATATCAGCTATGTCCTCCTTTCTATTTCTTAAAGGCGGTATAACTAGATATCCAACTTTCAATCTGTAATATAAATCTTCTCTGAATTTACCTTCATCAACTAATTTAGTGAGATTTTTATTAGTAGCCGCAACTACTCTTACATCTATAGGTATTATCCTGTCTCCACCAACTCTCATAATCTCTTTTTCCTGAAGTACCCTTAATAATCTCATTTGCAATGCAAATGAAGCATCACCTATTTTATCTAAAAATATAGTTCCTCCACTTGCCTGTTCAAACAAGCCAATTTTACCTCCCTTTCTAGCACCTGTAAAGGCTCCTGATTCATATCCAAATAGCTCACTTTCAATTAGTTCCTCAGGTAAAGCACTAAAATTTACTGCAAGAAATGGCTCGTCACTCCTTGGGGAATAATTATGTATGGCAGAAGCAAAAAGTTCCTTACCAGTACCACTAAGGCCTTCAATTAATACTGAAAGATTTGTTCCTGCAAGTTTTTTTGCTATATTTTTAGCTTCAGTTATCTCTTTACTTTTTCCTACTATATGATCAAAGGTATATTTAGCATAATACCTCTTTTTATAAAGATCTTCTTTAATATTAAGATTCATATTGTCTATTAAAAGAAAGTTTTTTGCAACTTGAAAAAGATTTTTATAATTTTTTATTTGAAACCTATTTAAAGATAATACTATCCTTTCTAGATCCCTATTTGATGTAATTACCTCACCATTTGTTATTGACAATACATTTCTCATTCCTGTTATCTTTTTCACGTAGCTAGATGAAATATCATTTCCCCTTTCATCATAATATCCGATACCCTGTATTATCTCAATAAGACTACTTATCTCAATAGGCCTACCTCCTATATCTATAATGGTTTTAGCTCCTTTAGGAACCATGTCAACCTCACCAGGAGTTACTGCAACTTCATAACATTTATATTTATCTATCCCAGGATAATAAGGTATAAATTTTATATGATTTATTTCTAAGTTATTTAAATCTTCGATAACACTATAAGTTGTTTCTTTTACATCATTTACAAAAAGTACTTCAGTTCCCTGTTTTAAATATAAAAGCTTGTCCACATTAGCGAAATTAAAAGTTCTTTTTGCAATAATATATGGAATATCAATTATGTCTGTATTCGTCTTATCATACGTAATTTTACTTGAAAAAACTAAAAAATCTCCACAAATGTCATCCTTGCTAATACCTTCATCTACCGCATAACTTTTTATAATAGCAAACTCTCCCAGGCATTCTTGTAATTGGTTATGTAAAAATATTCTTGTAAGCTCGGTACCTGTGATTAAAACTATAGTTTTCAATTTTCTCACCCCAAAGTTGTTTATTAACGCTTTTTTGACCTCATATCCATGTATGATTTTCAAAATAAGCTATCTAATAATATTATAAAGACATTATATACAATAGGAAGAAGTTTCTTAATTATTTCTTTAAAATACAGGGATTCAAAATCTAAATTTTAGTATTTCTTATCCTTTTTATAATATTATATCTAACTAAAAACAACATAAAATAAATATGAAGGAAGATTCGTTCTATTTTTAATAAGATAGTACTCCTAATAAGAATAAAGTGTATTAATTCAACTATACATTATGTTATTTTGCACTCCACCATGTATTATTAGAATATGGATAAAAACCAATATTATAATAAAATTGTTGTGAAGAAATAACAAATGCATGTTTTGCTCCGAGAAGACCACAACGTTTTACAGCCTCCAATACTACTGCTTTTCCACATCCCATTTTTCTATATAAGGGGTCAGTACAAACAGGCTCTATATAAGCATAACCTGTTATTTTGTCATACCAAGAACCACAATAAGCAACATATTCACCATCAGGTGCAGTTAAATAAATATGGATATTTTTATTTAAATTTGGTCCTAAATATTCTTCATTCATTTCAGTTGATTCACCTTCTGGCATTTCTTCCCCATTGTTAAAACCACGATATTTACAACGATTTAATCTATATTCATTAAATCCATCTTCCAAGCTGTGAATTGAAAATCCTCTTGGCAATTCATATGAGATTTCATCTGATATATCTATTATTGCTGTTTTTTCATATTCTTCGGTAGGATAAAATCCTTGCGTTAATGCTATTTTTTGAAACTCTCTATCAGTGTCATTAATCAATGCCTTAAACTTACCATCTTTGGCAAAACTCTTTTTTGCATAAGAAAGCATATCTGATTTTAAATATCCATAGGATGGGTCCAAGATAAAATATCCATATCCAAGTTCTAATTCGTATGTTGCTAAACCAACAATTTTGTCTCCCTCCATCCATAATCCTATATTATGTAAAGATTTTACATCCATATAACGAGTTAATGAATGCATCCATTCCCAACGTGCCCACAAAAAATTTGAACTAACTATTTTATTTTCATTAATTTCAATCAAAAATTTTCTAACCTTTTCATAGTTAGCAGTACACCCACTTTTTCCATCATAATTTTTGAAACTTATTCCCATAATTACATACCCTTTCATCTTATAGATTATATAAATAATCCTTATATGGCTTTTTTAATCAATTTCACCATGTGTTATAAAAAAATCATAACATATTATTCATTTTTTAAAGAACACTTTCCGCATATCTTATCTTAGTAGCTGTATCATCCTATATTTGTAATACAAAATTAAAACACCGTAAAATTCAATTTTGAATAGTACAGTGTTTTTTTAATATATTTCAATTACGGAGTTATAAATTTTTATGGTTAGTTATTGTGTTAAATAAGAATAATATGCTAAATTGTATTATCCTTATTCAATTTCATATTATTATCCCAACCAATTGTTTGTATAAGCTAGTATTCCTAATACAGCACCAATTAATGCACTGACTATAACTTTAAAATAAGTTTTTCGGTCCTTACTTTTTTCTCTATCCATCCATTTCACCTCACAAATTTATATAAATAATTGTTGCTCAGTGTATTCTAACTAATATTAATTATATTATATCAAATGAATTATTTTTACAAATATATACTATACTTATTTTTCAAAGTTCACCTTATACTCTTGACCTTGCCAAGTAATTTCCTTTTTCAATGACATACTTATCAACTACTCCAATATTCTCACTTGCAACCTCACTTGCCTTTCTGAACCCAAGTTTCTTTAGAATCTTTACTGTTGCAATATTAGCTGCATCTGCAGTTGCAATGTAACTATCATTCCTAAGAGTTTTAAACAGATGCTGCAATACAGCGTCAGCGGCCTCAAATCCGTACCCTTGTCCCCAACAATCCTGACAATAGCCATATAGAAATTCATTTCCGCCTAAATCATCTGAACTCCTAAATCCGCAGTACCCTAAATACTTTCCGCTTTCTTTCTCTATAACAGCGAATTCAACGGCATCATCTGAAAATGGAACTATGCAGTCATCTTTGAACAATTCCAGTCGCTGATTATATTTTAACTTTGTGATTCCTCCTGTATAATACTTTGCAACAGGGTCATTAATCATCCCCCAGAATCTATCAAAATCCTGAAGTTGGGGTTTCCTCATTAAAAGACGACTTGTTTCAATAACCATATAATCGCACCTCCAGTAATATAAATAATCTATATTTGTCACCTCAAATTACTATTTAGTATAGAATTCACCTGTTAAAAAACAAGCATTCCGTTATCATCATATGCAAAGTTTGGACCCCAAGCAACTTCCCAATAGTAACCATCTAAATCAGCAAAATATGCATGATATCCACCCCAAAATACATCTTGAGGTTCTTTAACTATTTGAGCACCAGCGTTTCTGACTAATTCGATAACCTTATCAACATCTTCTTTATGTTCTACATTATAAGCTAATGTGATTCCTGCAAAACCATTAGCTATTTTGGGAGTATTTTCTTCGCTAATATCTTTTACTAATAACTCTAAAGGAAACAGTTCAAATTTTGTTCCAGATGTATTAAAAAATATAACATCAGGGTTATTACTTTTTTCATCAGTTTGAAATCCAAGTTCGTCTCTATAAAACTTTATTGCCTTCTCCATACTTCTTACACCTAAACAAATACATGTAATTTTATTCATAATAAATTTCTCCTCATAAATTACTAATTTATAATACTAAACCTTAAATTGGAATTTTACTAACTGTGTTATTTTTGTTATTTATAACTCCTTGTAATACATGACCTCAATAGCATCACTAAATTTCTTAGATTTTTCTGTCAAAACAAATCCATGATTTTCGTAGAATTTACGTGCTCTATTATTTTCTTCAAAAACCCATAACATTACTTTATTAAATCCAGTTCCTTTTATTTCTTTTAAGATATACTCCATCATTATTGAGCCATATCCCTTCCCCCAATTTTCATATAAACTATGTATGCAAATAATCTCTGCATAATTATCCATTTCTTCATCTCTTGTCTTATTCCAGTATGCTATACAATGAGGTTTACCATCAACTGATAAAATAAATCCATTCCCTATATCTTTGTTTAATAACACAGTGTACATTTCTTCAGCTTTATTTATATTAGTATATTTATCTAAATCTTCTTTGGATAAAATTTTACTAAATGCAAATTTCCATGATTCTGTTTGTATATAAGCTAATACTTTCTCATCTCCAATTTTCACTTTGCGTATATCAACATTACTTTTCATACTTATCCCTCACTTTTTTATAAAATTTCTATTTATCACTTTAATCTAAATAAATTATAAGATATTAAAGAGAGACTTTTTATTCTTTCTTTTATTGAAAAAAAGCGCATATAATCGCAATCACAATGTATAGATAAGGTTCTAATTTAATAGCCAAGGTATCACTAGATAAAATGTTAACTACTGTTTTATCAGTCAATTTGTGCAAGACCTTTCTCATGCTATTAAAAATTATCCAACCACATATAGTTCCTAGAGTATTAAATATTAAATCATTTATATCAGTAGCACGGTTTCTTACAAATAATTGGCTAAATTCAATAATAAACGAGAAAAATAGTCCATAATAAAAGGTTGACCATAGGTTACGGTATTTTTCCCACAGAGTTGGCAATAAAAATCCAAAAGGCATAAATAATATAATGTTAAATATACTTGTAATTTCAAATGCATCTCTAAAAGGCACTAAATTTATATGAGGATTAAATATTGGTTGATTTAATCTTAAACATCTTTTCCATTCAAACAAAGAAGGAACCCCTACTATTAATACTAAAGTAATCATAAGATACAATATGAAAAAATACCCAAATAAGTAATGTTGCCATGGTATTTCCTTTTTAAGATATTTGCTGTTTTTATTTAAGATAATATTTAACATAGTCACTAAAAAAAATGACATTATAAGGCTTATTACTGGATTCATCTTTTTCACCCCCCTTCAAAATAAAGCAGATGTTATCATATCCTTTAAGATTATACCAATCATAAAACCATGGTTAATACAACCTTTTTTATTATCCTTATTTAACTATTAACAATAGTGGCATATAATTCTAATTAATTTACATAATGCGTATTACTTTGTATACAGATTATTCTTATACTCCTATACGTATTTCTTTAACGACTTCTCCATATTCCTTTTCATTGACAGCATGTCTGCTAAGAATACATCCACCAAAAGTCTACTTTCCATCTGATATTCCTGTTTGGCAACCTCTGCACCAAATTTACGATAAAACTCATTTGATGATGAATAATGATGGTTATAGACAACAATCTTCTCCATGTCTTTCTCTAAATAAAAATCCAATGTGTAAATCATCATCATCAGGGAAATTCCTTTGCCTCGCTGGTCAGGATATACCCAAAGACCATTCAACTCTATCCCTTTTTCAGGTATGTCAAAGGTTTCAGCAAAACTGCTAAAGGCTACACCAAGCATCTTATTATTTTCAAATGCTCCAATCAACAAACGAATATCCTTATTTTCTTTAGCTGTATTCATCCATTCTAACCAAAGATCTAATTCTTTCGAAACAGAAAGAGTGTTTTCAGCCTTACCAGCCAATTCTTCTGTCCAACACAATATCCTTAATTCTATTGCTTGTTCCATATCCCCTTCCGTTAATTGCCTAATTTTAATCATAAGCTCATCCTCCACTTAAATAATTTTTATTTTGCCTTTTATTATGAATCCGGCCTATAACACAAGAAAATTATAACATATTTTCTAAATTATTATATTAATTTAGAATACAATGGTATTCAATTTTTATAGAATATTAGTTACGTCAATTTATGTTTATATTTGTATTGTAAACAAAAAATATCCCAAATCCATTTCTGAATATTGCGATATTTTAATCTACTACTCATTTTTAATAATCCATAATATAAGTAAATTATTTATATATTTTAATATTCTATTTTCTTAAAGAATCAATATATTCTTTTGACTCTTTTAATCCAAGTCCAGTAGCAATTCTATATTTTTTTATTGCTTCAATCTTTTTGCCTTCTAAAAGAAGACTTTTTATTTCATCATTTATTGTATTAGGTACTCCAACTTGTTTAGCAATTTTATTTAAATTTATATTTATACGTGCTATATCACTTCGCATCTGATTAATAATACTTACTATCCACATTAAGAACCCTGCTCCTGCAAGTACACCAACAATTATATAATTCATGATTTTACTCCTTATAATTTACTATTATGAATTAATTATAGCATATATTGTAAATATGACATTATTCAAATTTACAAAGCTTTTGTATTGAGATTGAAATACCTTTGGTAGTGTCAATTAATTTTATAGATTCAATATCTTTATTTGTATTGCGTAGCAAAAAATATCTCACATTCATTTCTGAAGAATGTGAGATTTTAAATTTATTATTTACTTTTATTAATTTATAATACAAGAATAATATGCTTTATTAGTCATTCCCCTATAGTTTATTTGACTCACTTAATTTTTTTAACCTCTTGAAATCAATATTAATATATGGAATTCGATTCTCGATATTATACCTCATATTTCTTAAATACTCCTTCTGACAATCATTAAGTTCATTTTTTCTCCACAATTTTAAAATAAAGTTGTATGAGCAAATCCTTCTGTACTCTAAAAATAATGGTATTCTGTCTATCCATTTTTCTTTAATTTTATTTTCTTCTAAATACCCTTTCAAAAAACTTTCAGTAAACTTAATTCCAAACTCTACACGCTCTTGTACACTTTTCACAGAAATTGTTTGCAAAGAATGATAAATAGCAATTGCAACATCACAAATGTACCAATGATATAAACAATCGTCAAAATCAAAAACGGTTATGTCACCATCATAAATAAAAAAATTATACTGATGAAAATCATTATGTATCAAACCATAAGAGTCCTTGTCTTTAGGAAAAGTATTCATTTCTTTTATTATTTCAGTCCATATATTATAAATAACACAATCTTCTTCATCAATTGCATATTCCCCTTTAAAATTAAGATCTTCATTCCATTGTTTCCTTGTACATGCTCCTTCTTTTAGTGTATAATTCTTTGCTAAACAATGAATTTTACCCATTGTCTTTCCCCATTTATAAAATAACATTCAGCATTACTATATATAACTTCTACAAGTTTATTATTTATAGATAGAATAATTTTTGATACATTTACTTGCATATAAAATAGATAATTTACATAATCCATTTCAGCTTCATATTGTGGTAAATTATAAAAAGGTTGTCTTGAAATTCTTAAAATATATGCATCGTTTTCATTTTGCAATTCATAAATTAAATTAGTTGAATTACCAATCTCATTAATATTAACTTCTAATATATTTAGTTGAAAAAGTCTAAAAATCTCGTTTAAAATTGAATTGTTATTATCTCTCATTTTTCCTCCCCCCGTTTATAACATTTTATACACCCTTCTTTATTTTCAGAAAATTAACTATCTATTCTTTTTCATATAATATAATTTATGTCCCAATGGACAATTATACTCATAATTTAATAGGTATTGTCTTTACATCCGCTATAATAATAATAAGTATAAAAGTAGTAATATCTATCCATTCAGAAGTATTAATTATAATACCTATTATGCAATAAACACCATAAATAGCTGTTGCTTTGAGAAAAGGTTTTAAGTGCCTCATAGCAAATTTTTTACGCCTTTCACTTGTTGCAAACTTTGCCTCATCATAACTTGTTCCATTAATCCAGTAAATATTCTCAGTTTTATAAATAATATAAAATAGCGTAAGAAGTGCCAAAAGAACTAGCATTAACATTATTTTCATCATAACTTCTATTGTAACTTTTGAAAAATATATTTTTGGCACAATAGTTCCTGCTATCATTAACCCCAAAAATACAATTATCCACATTATTAAAAGTTTGTATGATTTGTCTTTGTAATCTATTCCCATGATAAACTCCTTTCTAAATCTATTATAACTAATCTTTGCTTCATACTTTGTACATAGTTATCCTTTCTCGATTACCTGTAAATCTGTTTTATTCGGTAATCTTTCTTTTAAAATAGTAATAATTTTATCATAATCACTCTTTTTAAAATGAAATGTCTGCCCCATAAAACCGCCTAATAATTTAACGTTTATATCTTTTGAGCTAATTAAAATAACTTTGTCTATTTCTTCCCATGATATAACATCTTTGTACTTATACATTGATATGAAGCCTTTCACGCTAATTCCTTGTTTAACCCACATGCTTATAAACATAAAAACACCTAATCCCCCTGTTATATAGTGAATTAAACTATTTCCATAAATATATGTGATTCCAATAAAAATAATTATAGCCAATACTACAGTAACTATTTCAATAAGGCTTTTTCTTGTTGCTATTAGTAAGCCTTTAATATATCCTATTTCTTTTAAAATAATAGCAATAAAAAGCATTGGAATAATAATATCAATAGCACTCATATTAACACCCCCCTATAGTTTATTTGACTCACTTAATTAACCCCTTTATAACTCTATTAATTAAAACAAACATTGACTCTTGGGTAAAAGGAACTTTAGATAAAAAATACCCTTTTAAACTACAATTTGCTTCTTCGTTTGTACTTATATCAATAATAAATTTTTTCATATTAAATCAGTAAATTCTTTTTTATAAATTCTTCTACAGTATTATACTTTTCAATATTAACACCCAGGGACTATATGAATATTACATATTAGTATCACTAAAAATCACCCTTTTTTAATAATAATTGCATGATATTTCCTCCCATTATATTACTCCTTCCCCTATCATCAATATGAAGATTTTTAACGCGCTCTATATTTATTTGCAAATTTCTTTCTCCATATGGAATATCTGAACCCAGTATTATTCTATTACACCCTACTCTTTTTACAACTTGCTCCAATATTTCTTTCGAAATCAATTGTGGAGCAGACATATCATAATAAATGTTTGTATTTATACTATTATCACTAATTTCTTTAAATCCTATCATATGAGCCACAATAATCACTGTATTAGGAAAATTATTGCTTAACGCAACAAATTTTCTAACCTGTTTTTTTGATAAAAGATGAATGAATACAGGCATGTTCTTTTTTGTTGCCCACTCAAATATTCTAATATTTTTTTCTGATAAAATATCAAACTTATTCCAACACTGATGTAATTTAAGCATTTTAAAGTCATATTCTAGATAATCTTTTTCTAGTTTTTCCATACAACAATTGTCTAATGGATTTATCCAATAAGCTTGAATAATCTGTTTAGGAAATGATTTTGCAAGTTCATAAACATATTTGTTTTGTTCATCTATGTGCTTCGCTACACCTGTCAATTTTGTAATAAAACAAATAATCCTATTAAATATAAAACCTAAATTTGAACTTTTAATTTTTTCAGATAACATTGGATAACTATAGCTTTTATCACTATTGGGTTCTCCAGGACAAAGAACAATCATATCTATATGTTGTTCTTTTAAAGAATTAGTAATACTTTTTTTACTATAATATGCTCCACAAGCATGTGCATGTCCATCAATTATCAACTATTCTATCCTCCTGTAATAATATAAAATAAATCAGAACTATCTAGCGAAAAATTTATAATATATTTTCTAAATTATTATATAAAATTTCTTATTTTATAATAACATAGCATTCAATTTTCAAGAAACATTATCTATATCTCTAATTTCAGTAATTATATCACCTTATATTTGAAATATGGCATAAAAATACCGTATATTTCTGCAATAATACGGTATTTTGCTAAATAATTTAGTTTATTTATTATTAGAAGTTATTTTACAAATTATAAATATCTTTAAATTCTGCTAATCTAGACAAGTCAAAAGCAAAAAACTTTATTCCTCAATAAATTGGGTCAATTCTTTATTAAACTTGTCACGCTCATCATAGAACAATCCGTGTCCACTGTTTTCAAATGCTACGAGTCTAGAATTTTTAATACCTTCTTTTTGTGCTTCTGCCAATGGAAATAGACAAACTTTATCATGAATACCATGAAGAATTAAAGTTGGAACACTTATTTTCTTAAGATCAGAAAATAAACTTTTCTCACCTAACCAAGAATTTGCAACTGCTGCAGTAGCCCAACCTGCTGCCTGTAATCCTAATTGAAAGAACCAATCTGAGAAAGGCTTAGTCACATATTGAAAGAAAAACATATCTCCAAAGTCTTGTAACATTTTAGGGCGGTCATTATGTGTTCCTTGAATAATTTCATTTACAGCCTCTTTTTCTAAACCATATGGAAAATCTGAACGCTTTATGAGACTAGGAGCTGCTGCTGCAAAAAGTGCAAGTTTAGACACTCCATATTCATTGTGTCTAGCCATATATCTAATAGCAATTGCCCCTCCTGTAGAATGCCCTGCTAGTATAAAATTTTTTAATTTAAGTACCTCAACTACACATCGAACATCATCTGATAATCTATCGTAGTCATATCCTGTAAAAGGCTTGTCTGATTGACCAAATCCTCTCTGATCTATACCGATACATCGGTACCCCATTTTAGGAAGCTGATTAAACTGATATTCAAATAGCTTATGACTTCCAGGCCACCCGTGTAAAAACACGATTGTCTTATCCCCATCTGGGTTGAGATCCTCTACATAAACTTTTACATTTGATTCTACTTTAACATAATATCCCATATAAATACCTCTCCTAATAAAACTTCTTCATTACCATCTTATTCTATTAAAAATAAATGGGTGCACAATATATATGATTTTTAATACCTCATTATCCATTTTTCAAATAACATTATCTGTGCTTTCAATAGTTTATTGATAAGTATATTATTAAGTTAAAAAGGTAAGTAAAATAAGACAAAAAAATAGTAGCATACCTCTTAATCGGATACTACTATTTTTTATAAACTTCTTTAATATCTATGTGAAATTTAAATTGCTTGTTACTTTTTTATTGTAAAATTTTAATTTACAACTTACTTATTTTCCTTAATATACACTTCTTTTCCCTTAAACACTACAGCTATTTCTTTTATGTTCTTTATTCCTTTATTCTCTAAAGTAACACTATACTTCTTATCTTCTATTTGTTTTAAAGCATCATCTGCTGTTTCTTCTAATGTTTCATAATCGTCAGGATCAAGCTTTTTAAATTCTATAACAATGCCTAATTTAGAGATGTCTTTTGGAATTACCATTACATCGTATCTTCCATAACCACTTTCTCTATTAGATAAAACTTCATGGGTATCATTTAAGGAAATTAACATTCCAAGTACAAAAGCATGATAAACCTTTTCCCCTTCATATCCTCCCACATCAAAGTAGCTTATGCTTTTTAATACAAATTGTCTTAAAAGTTTTCCAAATATTTTTATATCACCATTTATAAGACTATTTAGCATAATGTCATAGTTATTTTTTGTAATTGTATCTAAAAACCACTGTTGTATTATGTTCTTATAAAGACTTCTAACTTCTCTATTAGGTATTGTTAAACTATAAAATATATCTTCTTCTCGTCTATAGTCTTCCCTTGCCTTTAAATACCCTGTAAACAATAAAAAACTCCATAAATTATTGCTTGATTTTTCTATGTCTCCCATAACTATATTTTCATCAATAGTTTTGCTTATAGAATCTCCTTTGATTAAAGTCTGAAGATCATTTTTTACATCCTCAGAACCTTTAGCTAAAAGAATATTAACCAA
>NZ_FOKI01000033.1 GCF_900111985.1 Clostridium frigidicarnis | reverse complement strand
TGAAATGAACCCAAAAAGTTAGACAAAGTATAATTACGCTACTTCCAGGGACTGGATCCTGTACTGGACAGGACTCAGTCCTTTCAATTTGCTCTTGATTCGTTTATTGTTATAGTAATCTATGTAAGCTACTAATTCTTTAATGAAATGTTCTATGTTATCGAATTCCTGTAAATATAGCAATTCTGTTTTCAGTAAGCCAAAGAAATTTTCCACAACTGAGTTATCGAGACAGTTACCTTTACGAGACATACTCTGTCTAATGCCTTTCTTCTTCAACATATTTTGATAACTGAACATTTGATATTGCCATCCTTGGTCAGAATGAAGTATCAATTTTGTATCATCTGGAATTTTCTCAAATGCCTTTTTAAGCATATCTGTTGTTTGATGAAAAGTAGGCCTTTCAGATAAGGTATAGCTTATAATTTCTCTATTGTAAAGGTCAAGTATTGGTGAAAGATATAGTTTTCTACCAAAGATGGAGAACTCGGTTACGTCAGTAACCCATTTCTCATTAGGCTTTGATGACTTAAAATTACGGTTTAACAAGTTTGGAGCAATTTTTCCGACTTCTCCACGGTATGATTTATATTTCTTAATACGAACCATGCACTTTAAGCCCAATTGTTTCATTAGTTTCTGAACGGTTTTATGGTTCACAATATGACCTCTGTTATGTAATTCTAGCGTAATTCTTCGATAGCCATATCTACCTCGGTTTTCATGAAAAACTTCGGTAATAATGGACTTAACATCTTCATATTTATCAGGCTCTTTCATGCTTTTTAGGTAATAGTAAAACGTACTGCGAGCGATACCTGTTAGTATCAATAAATCAGCCAAATTATACTTATGCCTTAATTCTGTGACAACAATTATTTTGTCTCTTTTGCTGATTTTTCCCTGGCTTGAACTAAGGCATTCAATTTTTTTAAGTATTCATTTTCCATTCTAAGTCTTTGGTTTTCAGCGATTAAATCTTCTTCAACTTGTTTAGTCAGCTGCTTAGGATATCCTTGATTACTGCCACCTTTTTTTCTTCCACACCTCTGTTTGTATAATCCATCCACACCTTCTTCAAGATATATCCGATCCCATCTTGAGATGATTGAGTCAGCAATTCCATACTTTTTTTCTGCATCACTAAAACTTAGATTATTATTCCTAATATCTTCTATAACCTTCTGTTTTATTTCTCCACTATACGTTTTTCTTTTGGACATAAAATATACACCCCTTTTTTATTATACACTTCTTATTTTCAGTGTCTAACATTTGGGGTGCACTTCAAAAATGACTTCCCTTAAAGTTTTATATGGTATTAAAATTATTATTTTTTTAACACCATGAAAAAAACACCCTTACTCTAAATTCTTAATTCACAACTATAATAAACTTGCCACTAATTAAGGTTATCACTTTATAATGTTGCCCTTCACTCAAACTTGTAACTAATTAAATGCCTTATAGAAATCCCCTCGTTTATTTATCATACCTTGAATTTCAGCAAATGGTATTTTAAATGTTACAAATCCTGCTGCATAAGGTGCTATATCATAAGGTACAAAATAAATATATAAATTATTTTCATCCACATAAAAACTTTGATCCATTGTTATTCCTTTAAACCCATCTTGATAAGTCTCACTATACTGGGGATCTGTTTTTATCATATTTTCAATAATTTTATTTAATTCACCAGTCCAATAAACTCCCCCCATAAATAAATCTCCCAAAGTATAAAACTTACCTGTAACTAAATCTATATTAGGTGTTTTTCTAGATGGCATTCCATGAGCCGCACCAAATGGATAATAATAACCTGTCATATCTAAAACCAATAAATTCTTCTTAAAAAACTTTATTGAAAAATCCCCATAGTAATTAAAATCCAGCACATCATCTGGTGTTATAATTAAAGGTTCTGATTTTTTTTCTTCAAAGGATGGGTTAACTCTAGACATAACCTTTAATTTCACATTCACATCTTGTCGTACTTTTTCGTTTAATATTCCATTAATCTCTGGATTATATACTAAATAATTGATATTAGGTCTATACTTAACTCTTGTAACAGAATACTTATCATTAAGTTCTATGGTACTATTAGGTTTATAAATTATTCTACCTGATTTAGTTAAATAGTATGGATAAAAATCTATATCAGCAAACACTATATTATCTTTAACTCTTAATTCCCCACTACCACTTACTACTGGTAAAGTTTTTTCTATTTTTCCACTTTCATTTATGAAAAATGTGTTTAAAGTATCTGATGCATATGATAATCCATTTTCATAATCTCCTACTACTAGATAATTAAAATCAGTTAATCTTTTTCCATTATTATCAGCTATGGCATATATGCTAGACGTTGATATTTTCTCTTTTCCTATAGGCATTCCTAAAGCAACTTTCCCTTGGCCTAAAGACTTTATTTCACTGTAAATAGGTTGAAATACATATTGTCCATTTACATTAATTCCTCCATAAGGTCCATTATATCCTTCATCTTCACTTACAACTGCAATTCCATCTTTGAACCCTTGAGCCATTGTATATATTGGTTTAATAACTTCTTTACCTTCTTTATTTATATATCCAAATGGACCTCCAGATGAATTAGCAAAAACCATTAAACCATTTCCATACTGACCTACATAATCATATTTATAAGTATTTATTATATTTCCATTTTTATCTATCAATCCATATTCTTTATCTTTAATTTTAACTAATGCTACATCATCTTTAAAATCATCAGCCTGTAGAAACTTAGGAATAATTACTTCATTCCCATATCTATCAATATACCCATAATTGTAAGATCCATTTGGATTATTAATTCCTACAACAGCTCTATCTCCGCTATAATCCATTATGAAATCATAAGATTTTTTAGTTATGCTCTTACCCTCTTCATCCATAACCCCCATTTTCTCATTTAATACATATATAGCTCTTCCTTCTTTATAAGGAGAAATACTTTCATAAATAGGCTTAACAATATACTCTCCCTTTGTGTTTATAAGACCTACTAAATTTTTCTCTTCAACTATTGCTAATCCAAATTCATTGAAATTACCTGCTCTTTCATATTTAGGTTCTATAATAAATTTTCCTTTGTAATTAATATATCCAAAAACACGTCCATATCTAGTATTTATCATTGCTGGATATAATTTATTTAATTCTTCTTTCCTATTATATTTCATTTGTTTATGTTTCTTTTTTAGAGGTTTTTTATTTTTTCTTGAACTCATTTAAATACTCTCCATATTTTATTTATAATAATTATAGTACTTTAACTGTTCAAATAATGTTAATGAAATATTTTTAACATATTAGACTTACAGCTGAATCTTTATTAAACCTCAAACTTACTTAAATTATCTGAAATAGTATATTTTTTATTGAAGATTAGGAAGTTACAAATTATAAATGTTATAAAAGTAGGTATAACCCAGCCAAATCCTAATTCAGACAACGGTATAATAGTGTTTAATCCAAAAGGTTTAAATACATCTATTACTGCAAAGATTAAAGCAACATAAACACTGTATTTAACCACTGAATTGTTTTTAACAAATTTCTTGCCAAGAGTTAATAATATAAGTGTTATACAAACCGGGTAAAGTATTGATAATAATGGACTAGCTAAAGTCACAATTTTATCTACTCCTAAAACTCCTATAATTCCGCTTATAATACACATTACAAATACATTAACTTTATAAGGTAATTTACCTTTGGATAAATCTTCAAAGTAAGCAGCAGCTGAACTAAGTAAACACATTGAAGTTGTTAAACAAGCTAACGCCATTGCAATACCTATTAAAACCCTTCCTCCTCTTCCAAGTAAGTTAGCAGATATATTTATTAAAAGTTGAGTTTTAGATATATCCGTTGGATAAATTGAAGATGCTGTATGCCCAACATAAACAAGTCCCCCATATACAATAGCTAAACAAACAATAGATATCATTCCAGATTTTATAGTTGTTTTAAAAATATCTTTTTTAGCGTATCCTTTGCTGACTATGGAACTTATGATTATTGATGAAAATGCAAGAGCTGTAAGTGCATCCATTGTTTGATATCCCACAATTAAGGAAGTAAAAAAAACTGAATCAATACTTGGATCTGTAGTTGGTCCAATTGGAGAGATAATTCCCTTAACAATCAATATTATTAATATAATTAGAAGAGCGGGAGTTAATACTTTTCCGATAGTATCAACTATTGTAGATGGTTTTAAGATAAGAGCTATGTTCACAGCATAAAATATTATCATTCCAACAACTGGAGACATACTAGGAACAAGAGGACTAAGTGCCAATTCAAAAGTTGTTGCAGCAGTTCTCGGACTTGCTACTAAAGGTCCTATTGTTATCATTAAAACAATTGTACATATTACCCCAAAAGTTTTACCAACTTGAGAAGCCATATTTTCAAAACTACCACCAGATTTGGTACCAGCTAATATAGCTAAAAATGGAATACCAACACCAGTTAACACAAAAGCAATAGCCGCCAAAGGAGCACTATCACCAGCAACTAATCCCGAATAAATTGGAAATATTAAGTTACCAGCCCCAAAGAACATTGCAAATAATGCAAAACCTATAATTATACAGTTTTTAAAGTCATTTTTCATAAATTAATCCCCCTTATTGAATAGCTGATCAATTGAAATAATCAATTTTTTTACAATTCAGTAAATATATTGTTTAAATGATACCATTAAAATATTAATAAATCAACAAAACAATATATTAAATAAAGATTAATTATAAATAAAAACGGTTAACATTCACTAATTTTTCATTTCATATCTGATATAATCTAAAAAGATTATTGCAGAAAAATTTTTTTAAATTATATCTTGATAACTTTTAAATTTATAAATATACATAATAAATATTTGTTTAACGTATTAATATACAAACACTTGTGAAAAAAACACCTGTTTAACACAAGTGTTTTTATTTACTTAATATTTTTCACAATTTACTTCTTTCAAGACTGGTCTTGAATCAATTAATCCCTCGGTTGTATAAAGTTCTTTTACAAATGCAACTATTGTAAATGCCATTATAATTCCAAATGGTAAGGCCATTATAATGGATGTGTTTTGAACCATCTTTAAACCACCTGCAAATAGCAATGCTATAGTTAATAAAGATTGAACTGACCCTAAAATTATCTTTCTTGATATTTTAGGATTTGTATCTCCATTGGAAGCTATCATTGCCAATACATATGTTGCTGAATCTGCACTTGTTATAAAGAAGCTAAATATTAATATTATGGCTAAAACTGAAATTGCAAACCCCATAGGATACTCTCTAAATATAACAAAGAATGCTGTCTCAACATTTTGTATAGCATTTAATGCAACATCTTTGGGTGCATTAATTCCTATAGTTCCAAATACACTAAACCATACTAAACAAAAACCTGATGGTACGAATAATACACCTAATATAAATTCTTTTATTGTTCTACCCTTAGACACCCTTGCTATAAAAATTGCTACAAATGGAGCCCAGGCAATCCACCATCCCCAATAAAATAATGTCCAATTATTATACCAATCACCTTTAATAAAGATATTATTATTTTCATATAATAAAGCTTTTCCATATTCAAACATTCCAAAAAATAAGTTATTTATCATATCCTTAAAAGGACCTACTACCATTGCTGCCAACAATAAGCCTACTGCTAGCAACATATTTAAGTTTGATAAAATCTTTATTCCTTTATTAACTCCTGTACATGCTGATATTAAAAATAATATTGTTATTATAACTATGATACTTACTTGTACAAGTTTATTTTCCGGCACATTAAAAAGATAATTAAGACCACTATTTATTTGAAGTGTTCCCATTCCTAGCGAGGTTACAATACCAGATATAGTAGCTAATATTGTAAATATATCTATTGTTTTTCCTATAGGTCCTCTTGCCCTCTCTTCACCAATTAAAGGAATGAAAAGACTACTTATAAGCATTGGTTTATGTTTTCTAAAATTCATATATGCTAAAGCCAAGGCCAGTATAGAGTAACATGCCCATGCCGATATTCCCCAATGTAAAAAAGTTTTCTTAAAGGCGAACATTTTTGCTTCGTTAGTTCCTCCTTGAACTCCTAATGGATTCAAATAATGTGTTAATGGTTCTGCTATTCCCCAAAATACTAATCCAATGCCTATACCTGCACTAAAAAGCATTGAAAACCAACTTATATTTGAGAATTCTGGTTTAGAATCATCCTCCCCAAGTTTTATATTTCTAAATTTACTAAATAAAATCCATATACAAAATATAAAAAAAGTTAGCATAAGCCCACAATAAAACCACGAAAGCTTATTTGTTATTAAGTTTAACAAACTGCTTGTCCCCTCCAAAAACTGTTCTTCAAAAAATATTGCCCATATAAAAATAAGTAATGAAATTACTAATGAGCCCACATAGATAACTTTATCATCTTTTTTAATTGAATTCTTCAAATAACTCCCCCTTTACAACTTTATTGTTCTTATAAAGTTGTCACATTTGTTTAAAAAATAGATACTGACAACCTTTGGTTTTTTTGAGGTTGTTAGTATCTTATGTAAATTATACCATACTACTATTTTCTGTTCAACCAAATAATTTACTTTTCATTACTAGGGTGTTAAAATCTTATTATCAAAGGAGTGTTAAATTGCTATGGTAAGAAAAAGTAAAACCCCGAATTATATAAAAATAGCTGTAGATATAGCTCATAGAATAACAAATAATGAATTTGTAGAAGGCCAAAAAATAACAGGTAGAACAACCTTAGGTAGTATATATAATGTTTCACCTGAAACCATAAGACGTTCAGTTGCTTTATTGAAAGATATGAATGTTATAACTATACATGAAAAAAGCGGCTTAATAATAAATAGTAAAAATGATGCAAAAAACTTCTTAAACAAATTTAAAGCTAACTCTGACTTTGCATCTATAAATAACGATACATATAATTTAATTTCTGAAAGAAAAAAATTAGACTCTAAAATTGAACAAAACATAGATTCTATAATACAATTTGCTACTCAACTAAGAAATGTTGGTACAATAATTCCATTTGAAAGTATAGTTGAGAAAAATAGCATTGCAGTAGGTAAAAGTATTGGTGAACTATCTTTTTGGCATAACACTAAAGCCACAATTATAGGTGTGAAAAAAAATAATGAAATATTTTTATCTCCCGGTCCATATTTTACAATACAGGAAGGCGATATTTTAGTTTATGTTGGTGAAGATGAAGTTTTAAAAAATGTAGATAATTATATAAAAACCTTTGATAAATAAATCCATATCCTAAACTAAATATTCTTAATATATTGTTTTAGAAAAAAAGATGACCATATCCTAAAATATAGCCATCTTTTTTTATACACATTGAAGGGGTTGTGTATTTATAACAATTATATGTGTTTATTTTTATAAAATAATTATTTTAATTATAGTTTCCCAACTAAATCCAAACTCGGAACTATTGCCTCATCTCCTGGAGTCCATCTTGCTGGGCAAACTTTGTCTCCATGTTCAGCAACAAATTGAGCTGCTTGAACCTTTCTTAATAATTCTTCAGAATTTCTCCCAATCCCTGAATTATTAACTTCATATGCTTTAATTTCACCTTCTGGATTAACAATAAATGTTCCTCTTAATGCTACTCCTTCTTCTTCAATCATAACATCAAAATCCCTTGCTAGTTTTCCAGTTGGATCAGCTAACATTGGGTATTTAATTTTAGATATTGTTTCTGAAGCATCTGCCCATGCCTTGTGTACAAAATGAGTATCTGTTGATACTGAATAAATTTCACAATCAATTTCTTTAAACTTATCATAATTGTATGCCAAATCTTCTAATTCTGTTGGGCAAACAAATGTAAAGTCTGCTGGATAAAAGAAAAATACAGACCATTTACCCTTCGTAGATTCAAGATTAACTTCTTTAAAATTTTTATTGTGATAAGCTTGAACTGTAAAATCTGATACCTTTTTATTTATTAATGACATGATAATAAACCTCCTATGATTGAAATTATTTAACAAATGATAATTCTTATCATTTGTTTCTTGATTTAATAATAGTTATTATTTAATAAGAAGTCAATAGATTCTTTAATATTTTCAAAAATAAAAGGTTAGCAATATATTACTAACCTTTTCTACTATATTTTTTTAATTTATAAAGTCATTTATTTTTATAATTTTAAAGTTATAACAAGTTTCCAATATTATAATCTACCCTATCATAAATGAAGTCATAGCCATTGAAGCATTTTGAAATCCTTCATATATGAATGTAATTTTATCTTCTGATTTCTTTGCCCCTGCTATATATAGCAAAGGTAAATAATGCTCATCTGTTGGAACTGATTTTAATGCTGTTGTTCCTAATTTTTTATAATTTATTAGATTTTCATGATTTTCACTTAACAAACTGTTTTTTACATACTTTTCAAATTCTACTGCAAAATCAGGTGCACTTGAATTTATATCATCTTTCATATATCTAAAACTATGAACTATATTTCCACTACCTATTATTAAAATACCTTCTTCTCTCAATTTACTAAGCCTTTTTCCTAACTCATAATGATACCTTTCATCTTTTGCTCCATTTAAACTAAGTTGAAAAACCGGAATTTTTTGTCCATTATAAATATGCCTCAATATTCCCCAAGCACCATGATCAAGCCCCCAAGACTCAGTGGACATAACTTTCATATCCTTTAGTTCAGATAATACTTTAAGAGCTGGTTCTTTACTTCCTAAAACATCATATTTAATCTTATAAAGTTCTTCTGGAAATCCATAAAAATCATATATTTGCTTTGGGCTGTCTGATATATTTATAAAAGATCCTTTAGTTTTCCAATGAGCTGAAATAACTAAAATAGCCTTTGGTTTTTCAAATTTCGAACTTATTTTATTTAGAGCCTTTGTATAGTCATTGTCTAAAATTATATTCATAGGACTTCCATGTGCTATAAATAATACTGGTAATCTTTTACTCATACCTCTATTCCTCCTTAATTATCACTAAGTTAACATTACTAATCATAAAGAACATAGCTGATAATGCCCCATTTCCAATAGCCTGTTCTTTAAAATTATTAACCATTCTTCTTCCATTCACTACTTCTGAAAAAAACATATTATCACACTCTTTCATTGCATTAATTTAAAATAATAATCACTATCACTTACTTTATGTAAGTATATTACCATAATTCATTATATAAAATTAAGTTACTAAATATATTTTTTTATTTACTTTCTTCTTAAAAATACTTAAAATAGATTAAAGTAGGGCAAGATTCACAAGATATTGATAGAAGGTGAGAAAATGGATAATTCAAAATTATGTCCTAAGTTTGAAATAGCTTTCAGCTTACTGGGCAAAAAATGGACTGGATTAATTTTAAAGGTTTTAATGAATGGACCTAAAAGATTTTCAGATATAAAATTAGTCATTCCAGAACTAAGTGATAAAATGTTAACTGAACGTTTTAAGGAGTTAGAACTTAATGGTATTGTTAAAAGAAATGTCTATGCTGAAACCCCTGTACGCATAGAATACGAACTCACTGAAAAAGGTAATGATTTAGAAAAAGTTATGGACAGCATTCAAAATTGGGCGTCTAAATGGATAGATTAACTTATAAAAGCTATGCATACTACTAATAAGATGCATAGCTTTCATTTATGTCTTGTAAATACAATTTTACTATTTATTTCATAGATGAGAATTCAAAGCCCTCTGATTTTAAATATGCAATTACTTCTGGAAGAGCTTCCAAAGTATTTTTTTTCTGTCTAGAATCATGCATAAGTATAACTAATTTTTCTTTGTCCTTACTTGTTTTTTTAAGATATCTTAAAAGTTCACTTGTATTTTTATTTCTGTTTCCCTCTTCATCCCCTGTTAATGCATTCCAATCTACACTATACATATCCTTTTCTTTAAGCTTCTCTATAAGCCTATCTATATTTTTATCCTTCTTATGTCTTCTAGTCATTTCACCATTAGGCATTCGTACAAGTCTAGTTGAAAAATCACTACCTGCAGCTTCTTTAATTAAATTATTAGTCTCTTCTACCTCTTTAAGAAATAACTCTACATTAGTATTTTCATTGGGATAAAGTTTACTATAACTATGTGAACAAGTGTGATTGCCAATGGAATGTCCCTCTTCTAGAGCCCTTTTTATAAGTATTTTAGAATCACTTTGGTCTTTAATGTTACTTCCACATACAAAGAAAGTGGCTTTTATGTTATTTTCTTTAAGAATATCTAAAATCTTAGGTGTTATCTTGTTTGATGGTCCATCATCAAAAGTTAAAAACACAATTTTTTTTCCATCATTTTCACTTCTTCTATGAAGTATATCCTGAACTACACTTACATCAGTACCTTGGTTTTTTAACACCACTTTACTTTCTTCACTTGTATTATTTTCATCTTCATTGATATTTTCTTTAGCACATGGCAAAAGAACAATTACATTCGTGATAATAAATACAATTGCTAATACCATAATTAAACGTTTTTTCATTATCTATCCCTTCTTCATTAAACATATTTTATCCCATAACCGTCTTTCCTAATAACCGCACAAAATTCAGTTGTTCTAGATGCGTTAATCTAGTCCACCATATCCCAAATAAATTATAACTTTTTTTATTGTTACCTATATATATTTCTTTATACCCACCATAGAATAAAAGTGACTACATCATTTTTAAATTAAAGACTAAATTATTAGTTTTTATCAACAAAGTAAAGAAAAACTTCCTTAACCCTATCTCCTTATAATTTATTTTTCTCTAGATTACTACTGTTTTGCCTTATTTTCGTATCAACTTAATCTAAGATTAGTTTAATATAGATTAAACCTAAATATAGAAATAGAAATTCATAAAAGTGTATGAGTACAAGTATTAGTAAAATATCTAGGGAACATTAATAATTCTTACTATAAAAAAACATTGATGGCGTGAATATTTCCAATTTGTTCAAAGAAAAACAAGTTATTGGAATTTAGCCATCAATGTTTTTTATAACTTAGAATGATATATGTAGTCAGCTAGCTTGTGTTGCTTATACCCATACATTTTTATTATTGTTATGATAATATACAATTTAAAATTATAAATTTAATAAAGCTTATCTTTTTGTAATATATGATTTACTAACCAATTAACTATAAAATTCATAATTTCCAACAAATATTTGTCTTGGTTACAGTCAATTTTTCCCAAATCTACATTTTTGATTTTTTGGACAAATTCTTCATGTTCAATTTTATGTGTGAAAAACTTTTTATATCCTATTTGTTTCATATATTCTTCTTCATCATTAAAATGAAAAACTGTATAATCTTCTAGTTCTTTAAGTATTTCCACAATTTTATCATATTTATCAGTGTAAAAATCATTATTTAAAACTTCATGAACCTTATTTGCTATTTCAAATAAATGCTTGTGTTGTTCATCTATTTTTTCTACTCCCACTGAATACTCATCTTTCCACTTAATCATTACTATGTCCCCCTTGTTGTTCTTTTATATTAATTGTTAAACGTTCTTATAACATGCTGTATCTTTACCTTGAAAATTTTTTAAACATATTAAAAAATTACGACTCTTAACATTACTATTTTACTAAATAATATATTTATTGTTAAGTTTTTTATTGCTGAAACCATTATGTAAACTTACCTTTACAAATATAAGACCCTCTAAGTTCTGATTTTTCCCTCGGGTATTACCTCTAAAAATATGTTTGTTACAACAATATACTAACTTATATTTCATGTATTCTAATGAAGGAATTGCATGTAATGCTACTATTGATGGATGCAAACTTGGAAATAATGGTCAGTGGATTAAATAATCTTAAAAATTAAATTTTTATAGACTAAAAACTCTAATTCTAGATTATCTCTAAAGTTAGAGTTTTTAATTTTTCAATGGTTCATATTATATAAATATATAATATTTCATAAGTATTAAATTATAATTGTATAACCATTACTTCTTCATCCCACATTATCTCCCCTGTTGATTCAAATCCAACACTTTTATATAAATTTTTAGCGATAATATTTTCAGGATCAACACTTAAATAAAACTTTATATTTCCCAGTTTGTTTTTTATCACTTTTAATATTTCCACAAGCGCTGTTTTCCCATATCCTTTATGCTGATATTTCTTATCAATCATAAATCTGCAGAGCTCCCATCTACCAGTTTCCATTTCAAAATCATACATTAAAAATCCAATCATAGTTTCATCATCATAAATACAAGTTGGATATAACTTGTCCTCAAATTTTGATTGTAATATTGAATACCAATTTGCAGATACAAAATTTCTTTGTTCTTCATTAACCTTTAAGTCAATGCATTCTTCCCAATTATTTTTTTCAACTTCTTTAAATATAATACTCATTTTTCATCTCTCCATTCCAAGAAAATTTATTTGGCAAAATTCCATATATTTCTAATATATCATGCAAGTATAATTGATACATATTTTTAATAATATTTGACTTACTTTTATCTGCTAATACTACATTTATACTAAAGCCTTCTTATTTTATCTACCATCTTAATTTTTCCATCACAATAAACTTAAAAACATCCTCTTCAACAAATTCATCACACTTACTAAAACTAAGTTTATTAAATAGTTTTAATGCTGGTATATTATTTTCTCCTGTTTCTATATATATTCTATCTATATCCATATTACCAAATATGTAATTAATAGCAGTTCTTACAGCAATAAAAGCAATACCTTTGTTCCAATACCTCTTATCCCCTAACATAATCCCCATTTCTCCTTGCCTCATTAACTCATCTATGCTAAAAAAGTTAACAAATCCTATAGGAACATCTTCAATGTTGGTTATAATAAAATACTTATATTTTCTGTCTTCTATATTTTCATTCATTACTTCTTCGTCAAATCTTGTGCAATAATTATGACATTCTTGAACTAATTCTTTTGAGTTTCTAGGAATGGGTTTGGGATCATACTTATTTAATTCTTTATCTATAGACCAAGAGAATAAATTTATAATATCTTCCTTACAAATATCTCTTATACTAATTTCATCATTTTTATAGTAAATCATCATTTCCTCTCCTTATATAATATAAATCATTCTAATTCAACTAATTTCTTAACTTAGAACATAGTTAACCTATCTTAAATTCAATAAACAAATGAATTTAGTAAAATACTTCTAATCCTTTAGATGAATTCTTTTAATCTTTTGTATAAAGTAATATAGTATTTTCAATTGACCTCTATGTGAATCTAAGAATCACTTCATATAATTTTGAATAATTTAAAACTTTATAGAGTAAATATTTCAAATTGCAATATATTCCAGCATAATTATATCATTTATTTGAATATTTTGTATATGTTTCAATAGGCATTGTAATTTTTCTTTAACACTATAAATTTATCAAATAATTATTTAAATTTACAATATTAAAATATATCAAATTATATTATGTGAAATAAAATAAAATAATTTGATATATTTTTATTTATTTTCTATTAAAAGTTAAGATGATTTTTCATAGAATTTTATTGCTGCCTAATTATAAATTCTAACTTTTTACAATATATTACTAATTTTCAGCATAAATCATAATAAATTACCTCAAAATAGAAATTAAATTCATAAAATTTAATTTTTTTGTAGATTTTATAACATAAATAGTGGTAAAATTTACTTAGGTGATAAAAATGAAAAATAAGTCAAAAAATGAAATAAGTATAATGGAAAAATTGTCAGAAATAATTACATTAAAAATAAACAGTTATTTAAATAAGGAAGGTTTAGAATTAAAAAAAATGAAATTAGGTTTTGAAATTTTATTAATCAATATTTCTAAATTTTTTATAATATTTTTAATATCAACAAAATTCAATCTATTAAAGGAATCATTACTTATGACATTTGTTTTTGCAAGTGTTAGAAGAAGTGCCTTTGGTCTCCATGCAAAAAGTAGTATAATATGTACTCTTACTTGTATAACATTGTTTGTCTTTGGCGCTCACCTAAGTTATTATTTAAACTTTAATAATTATATTGTTATTAGTATATTTACACTAGTAAACATATTGTTATATAAATATGCTCCAGGAGATACTGAATACCATCCATTATTAGGGGAAAAGTTAAGATATAAATTAAAAAAGGATTCTGTTGTAACTGGTATAGTATGGATGGTACTAGCATTAATAGTACCTAATAATGTAATAAAAACCCTAATTACTTTATCTACAGTTTTTGAAGTGATAACCATATTACCAATAACATATAAAATATTAAACAGGGGGTATCGAAACTATGAAAAATATGAAAGAGAACTTATTTAACAAACTAGGTGAAAAATTAGCAGTAAATTTAGGAGAGGCCTCAATAAAATTAAGTGAAAAAGCTATGGGAAAATGTTTTATTGGTGCAATTTATGAACCTAAGGTTCCAATTGAAATGTTAAAAGAAAATATAGATAAATAGCAACCATTTAATAAGGACTTTATTAGTCCTTATTTTTTTGAAAATTATTAAGTTATAAATTTACAAATAAGTAATAATTCTAAAATCAAACTCTTGAAACAAGCTTTTTTATCAGATAGATTATGTGATATAATGTAGAAAAATAAGGTTATAGTATAGGAGGATTGTATATGGAGTACTTTATTGGTACATTACTCACCACTATATTTATATACATATCATTAATAAATTTAATTTGCCTTAAATTTGATAAAAAAGAACTATTGGCAGTAATACTTTTAACTCAATTAATAGGGCTTCCATTTTATATTAAATTACGATTTCTATCAATAATTCCAATAAATATTATTGCCATGATTTTTTTGTACAAAAAATATAGAAATGTAATAATCAGTATAATAGTTCCCTTGGCTTCTACTCTAATAAGTGTACTTGGAGATTATATATTAAGTTATATTAAAATCTATGTTCTAAAAATAAATCCTGATCCAGGTTACCTAGGATCTTATATGTATACAGTAAGTGTTGTTAGTGATTTCTTAATAATATTTATGATAAGTAAGTTAATAGGACGTCTAATAAATAGAAAAGTAAAAATATTTAGCATAGATTTTAAAATAAAGTTTGGATTCTTAATCGTTATGAGTTTTTTATTAACCCTTATTATATTTTATGCAAATATAATTTTAGGAAATGATAACGGATTCTCTAATGAAGTTATAGAATTAAATGGGTTACTATTCTTCGTTTATTTCACGCTTTTAATGTCAATAATGTATATATTAGTTATGATTATTACTAAGGAATTAAAAATAAAAAATAGACAAAGTCAATTTGAAAGCTTACAAGAATATACAATAAAATTAGAGGCTCTTTATATGGATATGAGAACTTTTAGGCATGATTACATAAATATCCTTTCATCAATGGGTGGATATATAGAAAGTAAAGATATAGATGGACTTTCAGTTTTTTTCAATAATAATATTATGCCTTTAAGTAAGGGAATTGAATCTAATAACTTTAGAATAGGCCTTTTAAAAAATATAAAATTACCGGAAGTAAAAGGTATAATGTCTTCTAAGATTATAAGCGCTCAGGAATTAGGCATTGATGTATTTATTGATATTATGGAACCTATAGAAAAAATAAACATGGATATTATAGATTTATGTAGATCCTTAGGTATTTTAATTGATAATGCTATTGAAGCGGCTTTAAATTGTAGACAACCCTCTCTTAAAATTGCTTTTATAAATAAGAATAACTCAGTTCTTATTTCCATAATAAATAGTTATTCTGAGGATTTACCTCCTATATATAAAATATTTCAAAAAGGGTTTTCTACCAAAGGAGAAAATCGTGGATTAGGTCTTAGTAATTTGAAAAAAATCATTGAAAATCATAATAATGTTATCTTAGATACATTTATAGAAGATGATGAATTCATTCAAAATATTGAAATATCACTTACATAACAAAAGGGGAGATACTATTGCTAAAAGTATTTATTTGTGAAGATAACAATGAACAAAGAGAGAGATTTAACAAACTAATTGAAAATATCATAACCATTGAAAATTTTGATATGGCAATAGCCTTATCTACAGAAAATCCTAATGCTGTTATAGACTATCTAAAGAATAATACAGGATCAGGTTTATATTTTTTAGATGTAGATTTAAAATCTAATATAAATGGTATACATTTAGCAGAAAAAATACGTGAGTATGACCCTCGAGGTTTTATTGTATTTATAACCACCCATGCAGAAATGAGTTATCTTACTTTCATGTATAAAGTAGAAGCCATGGATTATATTATAAAAGATAACTACAATAATATAAAAGAAAGAGTACATCAATGTATTCTAAATGCCAATAGCAAATACTCACTAAAGGTAACAGATATTCAAAAAAATTTTACTATTAAAGTTAATGATAAGTTTATAAATATTGAATATAATAAAATTTTATTTTTTGAAACTTCCAAAACTACACATAAAATAATAATACATGCTATAGATAGGCAAGTAGAATTTTATGCACGTATGAAAGAAGTTGAGGACAAGCTTGATAATAATAGCTTTTATAGATGTCATAAATCATTTATAGTGAATAAAGATAAGATAAAAGAAATAGATACAAAAAATAGAATTGCTTATATGATAAATGGAGAAGAATGTCTAATTTCAACTAGAGCAATAAAAGGACTAATAGAATAATTATTTAATAAGGCACATGAAAGAAAATAACAAGTCAAATATACTAGCATACTGACTTGTTATTTTTTTGAATGTGCCTAAGATAAACTTTATACCATATTATTTTTCTAACAATATAGTATAAAGTTATTTTTAATCACACAAAATTATAGATATTATTTATTATGATAAGTTTTAGTTTAAAAATATAATCCTGTATCCTAATCTAACAATGGCTTTATAATAATAATTTCACCCTTTATCCCATCAAGCTCTACTTTATGTCCATCCTTTAATAAAGTGCATGCATCCTTAACATTATAAATACATGGAATGTTCAATTCTCTTAATATAATTCCTAAATGTTCAAAAGGAGATCCTTGTTCAACTATTACTCCTGTTACTTTATCTAGTACAGGAAAAATATCACCACACCGTGTATAAGGTATTACCAGTATACTATTTTCTTTAATTAATTCAGGCATGCCAATACATACTTTCCCCTTAACCTTTTTTCTCAAACCTGATATTCCTCTTAACACATCAAAATTACAATTATCTAAATCAACATTTTTATTATCCGATTCATCATTATCTGCTCTACATGCTTTCAATGGTTCTTTTCCTATATATTCAGGTGGAAGTAATTTCTTTTAATTTTCATATTCAGCTTTTCTTTCCTCAACTAAAGAAATAAAATCTGAATTATATAATAAACCTTTCTTAATTTCGTCAAACTTTAAAAAATATATATCTTCTTTTTTATTAATTATTTTATTGTTCTTCAAAATTTCTGAAGCAGCAGTTATAGCTAAGCTTAAATATGCATTTGATTTTCGTTCAAAGTAATAATGATGATTATCTCTTGATAGATATGATATTTCAGCTAACTTTAATTTTATTAAAAACTCTTCACCTTTAGCTTTATCAAGTTTCTTTAGAAATAAAGTTTTAACCCTTTCCTTATTTTCTTGACTTTTTTTAATGGAATCAAAATATACCTTTTGTTCAATTCCAATAAATCCTTTAATATACTTTAAAACTCTTGCTGGCTTCTCCATTATAGTAGGTTCTATGAAAGAACTTATTATATCACATTCAAGATGTGTTGTTCCATAGTCTTTTATATAATCATTCATTACTTTTAAAAACTTACCTGCATCTGGAATAGTTTTTAAATGTTCATAAATAATTTCATTATACCTGGTTTTTTCAAATAAACTTTTAATTTTATTATTTGAATTAATAAATTCAGCCATTAACATGTAATACTCTCTTTCTTTAGTTAAAAAACTTTTATTAAATACTAAGTCATAAAAATCTTGCTGACTTAATTCTTTAATAATATATTTGCAATAAATTTCAAACTCTTTTACATATTCACATGCGTATGTAGATTTCAAATGATTTTCTGAAGTAAACTCCATGTATTTTAAGCTTTTTTCTAAAAAATCACTTACACTTTCCTGAGATTTATCTTCCTCTACATATGAATCAAGCTCATTAGCCATCTCAAATAGACTTGGAAAAATAATATCTTGAAAAATATTCTTTTCTTCTTTAGTTATTTGGTTTAATTGAGCTCTAAATTTTTTCTGCCTCTCTTCATTGTTTAGCATTTCCATATTCCTATAATATGAATACCCATTTTGTATAATAAAATCCATGTATCTACTTTCATCCCCTACATCATATGCATCCTTATTTAATGCCTGTACTTCCCTTTTGCTAATCTCGTTCATTAGTGGAAATAATGGCTCATTATTTTCACAATACCATGTGTAATTATCATCACCTGTTTTACACCAACTTATAGGAAATTCTCTTATTTTAAATGTAGTAATTGGTCTTGTCTGAAGAATGTAAATTATATTTTTATTTATAGTCCATTCAATATCTACTTTCTGTTTCATAAATTTTTCTATATTCAAAGTAATTTCATACAATTTTTTAATATTTTCTAATGATATTGTCTTATGATTATCTTGAACCTTACTTTCTACTATTGAACCATCTTTTTTATATATAGAAAAAAAGTTTGAATCAGTTTTCCCGCTAACAAAACCATCACAAATACCCTTAGCCACATTGATATGCATATAATCCTCTTTCATATCAATTGTGTCAACAGAAAAATTCACACCAGAATATTCTCCAATTATAAACTCTTGTACCACTACTCCCATTTTTAAAGATTCAATATCTAAGTTATTATTAATAACATATGCTACTACCTTATCATTAAACGCTGAAGCATAACATTTTTTTATAAATCTTAATATATCTTTAAATGAATTTAGGTCTATAAATGAACTAAACATTCCTGCCATACTATGTTCTTTATTATCTTCACATGATGCAGAAGACCTAACCACATACTTTGTATTTAATTTATTTTTATTGATATTATTAACTAATTCTTTCACCTTATTTTCTATACCTATGGGAAATTTTCCATTAATAATTTTCTCACTCATCTCTTCACTTCTAGCCAAACATTCCTCAAGTGAAAAAGGTATCTTATTATATCTCATGTATTCCATAAAAACTTCATTAGATATGGCAAACCCCTCAGGAACCTTAAATCCATTAGATTTTAGTTCACCCAAAGCACTTGCCTTCTGACCATACTTTCCTTTATCCTTAAATGACAATTCACTTATTGTTTTAAACACTTTATTCTCCCCCATCTTAGGCACATGAAAGAAAATAACAAGTCAAAGATGCCATGTATATTTCGTGCTAAACAAGGAAGTTATATTAGTTCATATTATAGGCTATTAGCTAATATTACTGACGCAGTATGGCACGAAATAGACTAGCATACTGACTTATTATTTTTTTGAATGTGCCTTATATCAAAAGTATCAATCCACTTTCACCAACATCAAAAATCTATTTTGTTTTTCACGTTACTTTTCTATATATCCTCCTCACAAATAATCCAATATTTTTTGTAATACCATAAAAGTTTTAAATATTATAAAAGCCTTGTAATATTTAAAACTTTATCATCTTCTTTATAAATACATATTTATAATTTATATCCAATCAAAAGTAATAAATCCCCCCTTAAAAATCTTGCGTATAACACACTGATTTATTATTTAATACTGTCCTAACACACCTTTTCTTTTTGCTAGTTTGCTACAGTAATTAAATATCAATAATCCTATTCCAAAATATATAATAGAATTTCCAATCATCAATCCATAGTCAAACATTGAAAATCCAGCAAAAGACGTACCTTCTAACATAGTTGAAAAGATCATTTTACTAGATGGTCTAAATGGGATTAAAATAGATGTGATTTTGCCAAAACTATTAGGTAGTGGAAGAAGTAATACTATTAGAAAATATTGAACTATATTTAATATAGATTGTATTTTTTTAAATATAAGGGCCAATCCTCCAAAGATAAGTCCTATGCCTAATATACTGAATATACCAATAAATATCGGAATTAAAATAGAGAATATTTTTATATGAATCCAATACCCAGTTGTATACATTATAATGAAAAGAAGGACAAGTGATATTAATAAATTCATAAATAAATTGCAGATACTTCTAACAATTAATATATTATGAAGTCCTAAGTTAGACATGCTTAGTTGCTCTAGTGTACCTCTACTGGCATCATTTATTATACTATAGGATGTATCTGAGTAGGCTGACACCATAATTGTCCACACAAAATATCCAACTACGAATCCTTCTAAAGTGTTACCTAAATTAAATGCCGATACATTCATACTATTGCCAAAAATTTTAATACCTAAAAACATTGAAATAAATAATGCGTAAAAGCTTAAAATATCTGAAATCGTGTTAAATTTGTATCTTATTAATTCTATTATAGATTTCTCCATAGATACTTTAAATAGATAGTAAACTTTCCTCAATTACTTTCCCTCCCCACTAGTAAGATTTAGATAAACCCGCTCAAAGTCAATATCCTTTTGCTTTATCTCCTTAATCAAAATGTCTTTTACCTTTAATTTTTCTATAATGGTATATATATCATTTAAATCAAATATATCTATTTCTATTTGGGAATCGTGGTCAGTAAAGTAAAAATCATATCTTAAACTTGATAAATAAATCTTGTTTTCTCTTGAAAGATTTTGTGATAAGACAATTTCATAGGTCATGGTCTTAAACATATTTAAAAGTTTTTCCACACTATCTTTTGCAACTATTTTCCCTTTGTTTAATATAATAGCATCATTACATACATCTTCAACTAAATTCATATTATGAGTACTTAATAATACAGTTTTATTCATATCAGAAGCTATATCTCCTAATACATTCTTTATATCCATAAAACTTTGAATATCTAGTCCAAGGGTAGGTTCATCTAACAATACAATATCTGTATCACATATTAAAGTCATAGCTATTGCAACTTTCTGTTGCATTCCTCTTGATAAATTATTGACCATTACATTCTTTTTATCTGTTAAATTAAATCTATCTAAAAGTACATCTATATCATGTTCTATCTTACTACCACCTAACCCCCTTATACCTGCAAAGTAACGCAAATTTTCTCTTGGAGTCAATCTCCAATAAAGATTTCGAGTGCCCTCAAATAGTGCTGATATATGGTTTACAGCTTTTTTATTATCTTTTCTTAATAAATTAATTGTTCCTTTATCAGGAATTATTAAATTACATATGCTTTTAATAGTTGTGGTTTTACCTGAACCATTAGGTCCAAGTATTCCACATATTTTCCCCTTTTCTATTGAAAAAGAAATATCATCTACAGCTTTAACCTTTCCATAACTCTTAACTAAATTCTTAACTTCTATAGCTTTCAAACTAACGCCTCCTTATTTTTTTATTCTTCACATATGTAGTTACATATTTTTACATTAGTTTGAAACCGAGTTTATTCACTTAATTAATTATTTCTTCCATTCGCTTTTTAGTAAACCATATATATATTCATCTTCAAATTTATTCTTTTTATAAACAGCTTGTCTTATAATACCTTCTTTTACAAATCCCATCTTTTCAAACATTTTTATTGAACGCTCATTGAACGCGTATACTTCTGCTCCAATTCTATTCATACCTAATTCTTTAAAGCAATATCTTACAATCTCATTTAAAACTTCTTTTCCATAACCTTTTCCCCATTGATCTTTCTCCCCTATTGTTATTCCAAATTTGCAGCTTTTGTTATAATTATCAATAAAAGCTATCATACAAAGACCAATTAATGAATCGTTTTCTTTTTTGTGAATACCAAAACGTATAATACTATCATCATCATTTTTAATAATTCTCTCAATGTATTTTTTAGTATTTTCAATGGGTATTGGTTCAAAGTCTTCTGGGCCGTCATCATCATAATATGATAAAATGGAATCATTATTCCACCTATTCATCTTCTCCAGATTTTCTAAAGTGTGAAATTTTAATAATAATCTTTTTGTTTCTAACATTTTATTTCCCCCTAGCCTTATATTTTTAGTTCTGAGTTCTTCTATTAATCTATATACCTATATACAATACATAAATTTTATTTGTTATTTTAATTCTTTACATATAGTTGACTCAGTGAATTCTGAATTTTATCATTTTCTTATCCTTTTTCTGATATCTGAAAATATATCTATATTTTCTTTTATTAAATGCCTTAGAATAAGCTACATATAATCCATATTTACTTATAAAAAATGCTAATTGTATTATACACCTTTTACATATACTTTTTTTGTAATATTCTGTATTATCAGTTTATCTTTATATGATGGTTTCCCTTCTAGACTAACTCATCTAACGTTCATGTGGTTGAACTAACACCACTAAATGAAAATTCATTCTATTATAGAAAAGTCCACTATATTCAATTAATTAATTTTCTTATACTTTCTAATTTTATTATATAAAAAAAGTGATTCTCTAGTTAGTTAGAAAAATCACCTTTTCACCATGACAAATGTAATATTATCATAACAGAATGTCTCACCACCTACACTCTATAAAAAAATAAAAGTACTAACTACTATTTAAGGTAATTAATACTTTCAAAATTGCACTATATTTAATTTAAAATCATAATTCTACTAATGTTCTTTCATATAACTCTTCTTGAATTTTTTTAATTTAATTTGTCCATATCCTGATATCCCAATAGCCAAAGTAAAAATAGATAATACTGCTGATAAATATCTTTCTTCCTTATAAAGGTTTTTTATTTTTAAATATATATTTTTACTAGTATCAAATAAATTAACTAGTACATATTTAAACTAGATAAACACATAAAATTATTTTTAATATTTTGTATATTAAAAATATTATCACTACTCCACATTAACATTCTTACCTACTTCAATATCTACCACTTTTTCTTTTATAACCTTAAATCCTAAACCTAATATCATTCCCAATACTGCTGGCAGTACCCACCCTAAACCTTTTTCATAGAGAGGTAACCTACTTAATAAATTTGTAACAACACCTAATTTTACGCCTACTTGATCTAATGCCTCAACAACACTTATAACTCCTGTAAACAATATAGTTAAGGAATACACTATTGAACTTTCTTTAAATAAGCTATCTAACATTGCAAGTACTATAAGCATTATTGATATTGGATAAATTGCATTTACTACTGGTACTGATATTGCAAGAATCTTTGTTAATCCCATATTAGCAAGAACCATACTAGAAATAGATAGTATTCTTACCCAATTTTTATACGATATTTTATTTGTTAATGTTCCAAAGTATTGACTACATGAAGTTATAAGACCAACACTAGTTGTCAAGCAAGCTAGAGTAAATATAAGTGCTAATAATAAAGCCCCTGGTTTTCCAAATATGTAGCTTGTAACATTTGTTAAAGTCTGTGCTCCATTTTCAGCTATTCCAAATTTTCCACTACTAGTTGCTCCTAAATGTGCAAGCATTGAATAAATAAGCACTAGTAAACTTCCCGCTATTACTCCAGCTTTTATTGATGTTGAAACTACTACTTTTTCATCTTTAATTCCTCTAGATTTTATTGCCAATGCAATAACTATTCCAAAGTTTAAAGCTGCTATTGTGTCCATTGTTAAATATCCATCTAAAAATCCTTTAGCAAATGGTGACGTTAAATATTCTCCTGTTGCTATACTATAGTTACCTAATGGTTTAAATAAAGATCCTAGAAACATTGTCAAAATTAAAACTAACAAACTTGGTGTTAAAACCTTCCCCATACGATCAACTAACTTGGCTGGAGATAGTGAAAGCCAATAAGCCACACTAAAAAATACAAATGTATATGCTAATAATGCTAAGCTTTTTGATATACTCTGTGGTAAATATGGTGATACTGCCATTTCAAAAGGTAAACTACCTGCTCTTGGAATTCCTAAACAGGGTCCTATTGATAAATATATTAAAACTGTAAAAACTACTGCAAACACTGGATTAACTCTTTTAGCTAAATTGGTTAATCCACCAGATTTAGCAACTGCTACTACTCCTAAAACTGGAAATCCTACTGCTGTTATAAAAAAGGCTCCCATTGCCATCCAAGTTTTTTCACCTGCTGATTGACCTAAGAATGGAGGAAATATCAAATTTCCTGCTCCAAAGAATAGTGAAAAAAGCATTAATCCTATAAATAACAAATCTTTTTTTGATAATTTTTTCATTTTAAATGTCCCCCTTGTTCATATTTTGCAATTAAAATACATAATGATTTTTTAAACATTCCTTTTGTTTACTAATAATACCATCTTCATTGTCCATACTATCGCCACCTTTACATATAAATACATAAAAAAAACCGTCCCTTGAAAAAACAAGGGACGGGAATAAACCGCGTTACCACCCTAATTCTATAAAATAGCTTATAACAAATAAACCTTTTATAGCACTTAGTTACGTACCTATCAATACGCTTATCTTTTAACGGTGAAAGACTCCGTCAAAGCTTACAAAAATTAAGTTCAGCTTTGCTTCTCAGAGATGATTTTCGGTATATCTTGAACATTGGCTTACAGCAAAATGCCAACTCTCTGTGGAACAAAAATAATACCTACTTTTTCTCTTCATAGAATTTATTTTAATTATTGTTTATTATAATATACCCATATTCATTTCATGTCAAGACTTATTTTTCAAAATTTTAAATCAAATTAAAATTTACTTAATCTTCTAACATCCACTTTTCTTCTTAACTATATGTTTTTTTTAATAATTTAGCATTTTTACTACAATAAACTCTGTTATTAAATAAATCAACTAATACAACTTTAACCTGGCTAAATCCATGAAAATAAAACTTATAATACTTTGTGTATTTAAATTTCCCAAGCAATTTTAATGTGTTTTCTTTTAGTAGATTGTCACTTATCATTACTAATGTTATTACACTACTTCTATGCTCAGAATGTGGTTTTACCAAGTCTTTAGTAAGTTTTTTACCATAATCACAAAAGTTTTCAAATATACTATTGTCAATTTTTTCAAATGTTTTTACTAAACAATACTCATTAATTTCAAACCTATCTATAATATCCTTTTGAGTTATAAATGTTCTACCTGCCTCTTCATAATAATGGGCAACTAAATCTATATTCTCCCCTAAAACATTTTTATTCTTATATATCTTAAAGTAATTTTCATACTTCTTTTCTAATTTATTTAAATATTCTTTCTTATTCATTAAATCCCCCATTTTTAAGATAGAACAGAGGGCAACCTCCCCTTTTCCATTGCCCTCAATTTAGCTTATATTTCTATGCTGTTTTTGATTTTCTATTTCTTATTAATTGATTATATGCCTCTCTTAACAATAAAGCCGCAACTATTAATAATAACAAGCCTAAAATTCCTAGCACTATACTTCCACCTGTAAACAGATTTTGATATATTAAAATTACTAATGCTGTTATTGTTACAATAAACATAAATACCATTGGTATTAAAGCCACGGCATATTTTCTTCCTATTTTTAACAGCCACGCACTTAATGCTAGCAATGCTAATGCCGCTAACAATTGATTTGCAGCACCAAATATTGGCCATATTTTATTATATCCGTATAATGTAAGTCCACCTGACACTGCTATCGTAATCAATGTTGCAAACCATTTATTTGTGCATATCTCTTTAACCTTCCCTTTAGATTCTGAGAAGGTTTCTTGGAAAATATATCTTCCAATTCTTGTTGCTGAATCTAAACTTGTTAAAGCAAATGCTGAAAATGTTAATAATATAAATACTCTACCAATTTCAATTGGCACTCCAAAGCTATTCATAAAATTAGCTATACCATTTGCAAAGACTGTAGCTGGTGCTCCCTCTGATTTAGCAAATGCACCTACTGCAATTAATGCAACTACTGCAACTATTCCTTCTATCAACATAGCTCCATATCCTATAAGTTTTGCATCACCTTCCTTGTTTATTTGCTTAGAAGATGTACCTGAACCTATTAATGAATGGAATCCTGACACTGCACCACAAGCAACTGTTACAAATAAAAATGGGAACAATGTTTCCCCACTAGAATTTATAAATCCTTGAAATGCAGGTATTTGCATATTCGGTTTGCTAAATAAAATTCCTACAATTCCCAAAACCAACATAGAATAAAGTAAAAATGAGCATAGATAATCTCTTGGTTGTAATAATATCCAAACTGGCAATATAGATGCTGCCGCTATATAAATTATTAACACTACCATCCATAAACCCTTAGACAATTTTATTACTGGAAATATATATCCTATCCATATGCATAAAAATAGCGCTGTTACCCCTATTACTGTAGATGAGCCTACACTTTTTCCCTTTTTATTTACAAAGAATCCAAAACAAACAGCTAATATTATAAATAACATTGATGCTGTACCAGCTTGTGCCCCTGCTAAATTAGTTGGATCTTGTGCATTATAAGCAAATGAACCTGCACATATATCTGTAAATGCAGCAACAACTAATGTCAATGTTGCCCATGCAAAAATGTTGAAAAGTAATTTTCCTTTTTTACCTAGTGTTTTGTGTATTATTTCTCCAATGCTTTTTCCATCATGTCTTATTGATGCAAATAATGCTCCAAAATCATGAACCCCACCAACAAAAATACTTCCCAAAAGTATCCATAGATAAACTGGTAACCACCCAAAAACAGATGCAACAATCGGTCCTGTTATAGGTCCTGCCCCTGCAATTGATGAAAAGTGATGCCCAAGTAAAATTCTTGCATCTGCTGGAACATAGTCTACATTGTCAAATTTAGTATGTGCAGGTGTTTCTCTCTTTAAATCTATCCCCCACTTTTTGGCTAGCCATGAACCATATGTCAAATATGCAACAATAAAAATCACCACGGCTCCTACTAATAATACTATAGCACTCATATAACATTACCCCCTTCAATAAATTTACTTTATGTGTTTTCCACCTCATTAATAAATATATTTAACATTAAGGAGAATATGATTATAGAAACTATATTAAATTATAATTAGTACTATACAAATCTATGTAAGTCACAAAACAATTGCATGAAAAACTTAAGTAGATTAATTTTTACATAAACACTTTTATTTCCTTAAACAAAAAAATTAGCTTACTATAAAATAAGCTAATTTAAAAACTCCTCTATAATTGGTAGTTTATCATCTTTATAAATTGTCTATATTAATTAAATAAGCCATAGAAGTATGCCCTTACTAATTTTTGCTTTCAACATTATTAATTTATTTAATAGCTATGACCTGAATAAAGATTAGTTCTATTTTGCATCTTGTGGTGATGGATACTTACGAACTATAGAAATTTCCACTCTTCTATTTTTTGCTCTACCTTCCTCTGTAACATTATCAAATTTAGGCATATACTCTCCATAAGCTTGGATTGATAACTTATTTGCTGGAATTCCACCTGCATTACTGAGAAAATTCATTACATTTATAGCACGGATTGCACTTAAATCCCAGTTAGAACGGAATTTTGAGTTACTAATAGGCTGATTATCTGTATGTCCTGTAACCTTAACATTATTATCTAATCCATTAAGCATTTTAGAAATTTGCGTTAATAATGGTGATACCTGTTTTAATACCTCTGCATCACCTGAATTGAACAGCACCACATCTTGTATGTCAATTTCTAGACCGTTATCATCAAGTCCTACTTTAACCTTGTCAGCATATCCGTTATTTTCAATTTCCTTGTCCAACTTTGCCTTAATTTCATTCATCTTTTCATCTTCAATTGCACTATTACTAGGAGTAAGTGAAACACCAGCATTATCTACTGAAGCACTTCCACTTCCGCCTCTTTCTAGCACAGTACTTCCTCCCATAAAAATAGAATTAAACTCCTGACTTGCTCTTGCCATTTTTTCTGTATCTACCTTACTCATGGCAAACATAACAATAAAGAGTGCTAAGAGAAGTGTAAGCATATCTGCATAAGGAATAAGCCATGTTTCATCAACATGCTCTTCATGATGTTCTTTTTTCTTCTTCATTCTTATTCTCCTTTAAGTTATCTTTCAGCAGTTTCTGCCTCTATTGTTATTCTTTCATCTGGTTCTAGCATACCTATAAGTTTTTCTTGAATACTCTTTGGGTTCGCCCCTGCTTGAATAGCTAAAATACCTTCAAGTATAAGATACATAGAACCTATTTCTTGATGAGATTTTCTTTTAAGTCTAGATGCAAAAGGATGGCATACTACATATCCAAAGAAAATACCATAAAGAGTTGCTACGAATGCTCCAGCTATCATATGCCCAAGTTTTTCAATATCATTTAAATTTCCAAGTGCACCAATCAGCCCAACAACCGCTCCTAAAACTCCAAGGGTTGGTGCAGCGCCCCCTGCAGTTGTAAAAATCATAGCACCAAGACGGTGTCTTTCTTCCATACCATCAATTTCTATCTCTAGGATTTCTCTTATAGTATCTGGTTCTGTACCGTCAACTACCATTCCCAGACCTTTTTTCATGAATTTGTTTGGTATACTTTCTATGGCCTTTTCAAGTGACAATAAGCCATTCTTTCTAGATGTTTTTGACATTTCTACAATTTGCATTATAATAGACCCTTTATCTTCTTTTTGCTTTTCTTTAAAAAGCGCTCCCAAAATTTTAGGTATCTTAAGAAATTCATTCTTTGGGAAAGAATTCATTACTGCTGCCGTAGTTCCTATAAGAATTATAATGGCTGCAGCAGGATTCAATAATACTGCAACATTTGCCCCCTTTACCATCATCCCTATGACAACTGCTAAAAGCCCCGTTATAACACCTATGACTAGAAAAATATCCATTTTTTATCCTCCCCGATCTTTTGTATCTTTTTTATTATTGAAAATATAGAAAACTAAATTTAAAATAGCATTCCATTCCCTTCAATTTAGCACATGGTTTTTACACTTTTATGTTATATTCGAACAAATTACAGAAACATCTTATCGACTACTTACCAACCTCCGCATACACATTCATTTATCATATTACTTATATCTTTGTAATTTATAACCCTTTGTAATTTTGAATTTAGTTAATGATAATACTTCTTTTACCACTCTCTATCCTTACAAAAATATACAAAACATCTTTTTGTATATCACTCACCTTTTTTTGCAAAACGCTTGAAATAACTTATTGTGAGATTTTCCAAAACACTATATATGTAACTTCAAAAAAACTCATATTAATATATTCGATTAAACTGCTATACTCTTTATACTATATGAGCTTTTAGTTTCTCCATATTTACATACTTTTTCTAAAAACATCAAAGAATTTAAATAGGATTCAATTTTAGAAATAATATTTTCTTAGACAAAAATACGAATCTTAATATATTAGCTTTTTAGATGTCCCTCCTTGACGCATAATAAGAGCACCCGTTAAACGAGTGCTCTTATTATGTAAAATTCACACTAAATTATAATTAATGCTATTTAATAATCATAAAATTACTTTCATTTTCTATTTTATTACTTTATCTCAAACTTTTCTTTTACTTTTTCAGGTAAATCTTCTTGCTTCACTTCTTCCCAGCTCATTGCTTCACCATCATTTTTTAATTTGACACATAAATAAGCATCTTTACGTAATTTTTTACGCTCACTTAATTTAATCTCTTTAGCATTACCCTTTTTATCATATCCAGTTAAATTATAGTCATAAAAAGTTTCCCCATCTTTCTTATTTTCAGTTGAATCTGATATTTGTACATAACACTTAGATGTATTTAAGTTATTATAGAGATTATCATATACCTCTTTTCCTGCACATCCTGCTAACACAACTGAAAAAGTGAAAATAAGTAATACTGCTGACAAATATTTCTTCATCTTTATTCCTCCCTAGTTAAATATTAAAACTTATATATTGCTTTTACTTGTTAATCTAAGTATAAGGAGTTTTTAAGATTAAATACATTTAATTGTCTTACATTTTTATATAATAAATATTACATTTTCGTAAGTTAGATTCTAAGTTTCACTTCCATCCATAATTGATCCATATATTTAAAAAGTTTTCATGTTATTTTCTCTCATGTGCCTTATTGCATTTTCTAATAAGATTAATATTTACTCTTTCAGGAGGTTCTCCTGCAGCTTTACCCCTTACAGTAATCTCTTCTACAGGAATATTCATCTCTCTTGATATTATAGCTTTTATTCTTGGTCTACAGAAATTACCCTGACAAAACCCCATTCCTGCCCTTGTACGTCTTTTTATAGCATCTGTAGATTTTATTGGAATTCCTCTGTGCATTGCATCTATTATTTCTGCTTCTGTTACACTTTCACATCTACATATTATGTTTTTCTTTGGATCTTCGTCATCTATCTTTCCACTAAAAGACTTATCCTTTTTAATAATTATAGGTTTTCTATAAGGATTAAATTTTTCATTTTTAATTAACTCTAATCCAGATTCTTTAATAATCTCAACTATTCTTTCAGCTATAGCTGGAGAAGATGTAAGTCCCGGAGAATCTATACCTGCTGCATTTATAAATCCCTTAACCTTACTTTCTCCTATTACAAAATCTCCTGTATTACTAACTGCTCTTACTCCTGCAAAAGTAGTTAAAGATTTTCTTACATCAAAATCTTGTATGGATTTTCTAGCTGTTTCTATTATATATCCAATACTTTCTATGTCTGTTCCTATATTTTCTTTATTATCTATGTCTTCAGCATCAGGCCCTATCATAAAATTGCCGTGATAAGTAGTAGTAACTAATATACCCTTACCTTTTTCTGTAGGAACTTGGAATATAACTCTATTTACAAGATAACCTTGATCTTTTGTAGAAAGTACATACTGTCCCCTTCTTGGTAATATCTTGAAATCGTTTATTCCCACCATACTAGCTATTTTATCACTATATAGTCCAGCAGCATTTATAATATACTTACTCTCTATTTGTCCATTATTAGTATTTATTTCAAAGGTACTCTGTTTTTTCTCTATGCCTAATACCTTTGTTTCTAATTTTAAATCTACTCCATTTTCTATTGCATTTTCAGCAAGTGCTATAGTCATCTCATAAGGAGAAGCTACTCCAACACTTCTAGCATGTAATGCAACAGTAACATCTTTGTTTATATGAGGTTCTAATTCCTTTATTTTATCCCCATATATTATCTCTAAATCATTACACCCTACCTTTATACCGTTTTCATATAATCCTTTTATTCTCTTTTCATCTTCTTCATTGAAACCTATTACTAATGCACCTGGATTTCTATATCCAAAGTTAAGCTCTTTTTCAAGCTCACCGTACATACTGTTTCCTTTTATACACAATTCACCTTTTAAAGTTCCATATTTAGCTACATATCCACCATGAACAATACCACTATTTGCCTTTGAGGCTCCTGTTGCAACATCTTCCTCTTTTTCTATAAGACATACATTTAAATTATATTTTGATAACTCTCTAGCAATAGCTGTTCCAACTACTCCTGCACCTATAATACTTACATCATACATAATCTCACCCTCTTAATTTTATATTTAAATTCAGCATTCTCGATAATTAATATCTTTTAATATTTTTTATTATTGACTTAATACTATTTTACAACTTAAATCAAAAAAATAAAAGTATAATTTATAATATTTTAAAGAGATCTATGCTTATTCTCATTATTATACTTTCCAATTTTAATTGCAAAAAAGCACTCAACCTACATAAGATTGAATGCTTTTTGTCCGATGTTTACTTAAATATTTAATTCAATACTTGCTGAACTCTACCGACTATTCCACTCTCAAGCATAACTTTAATGCCACGTGGGTGAATATGTGAGTTTGTAAGAATCCTTTTAACAACACCTTCTGTTAATTTTCCTGAACGCTGATCTTGTTTTTGAACAACCATGACTTTTGTACCAGGCTTTATATTTTCTCGTTTAGTTCCATCCATGTTAGTTTCCTCTTTCTTTGCTTATAAATATAGCATAACTACATATGCCTTAAATAACTATATACCTTTAAACTGAATATCACAACAAATAAAACACTACTTGGTGATTAGCTATCTAAAATTCTTACAAAGTTATCCTTCAACTTTTTCTGTATCTTTTCTTAAATCAGAATTTAAATTAATGGACTTAAATTCTTCATTTGTAGGTAACACCATTTCAAAATCAGTTTTATCTTCAATTGTAATCTTTGCTTCTTTAATATCTACTTCTAACATATGACCCCCCTTAGTTTTATCATGTGATAAGAAATGAAGGTGCCATCCTGGCATATTTAGACCCTCTACATATATAGGGCACCATACTCCAACAAAATATCCTTTACAATTTTCATATGTATATTCTGTTTGACTTGATACTAATTGAGGTAATGTTTTATATGGTTTTTCCTGCTTATAAAAACTACGAACTTTAACGGAATTTAATGTTACTTCTGCTTTTAATACATAAAATACATTTTTATTTTTATAATCCTCATTAATAACTCTATTAAGATTTTCTTTTAGATGCTCAAAGTTAATTATATTTTGAAAAGAATAATCTTTTGCATTGTCACTTATGTTGTACATTACAGCAAAAGCAGATTTTTCATCTTTGCCATATTCTTGTATACTTCCATTTCCTTTTCCGTTATACACTTTTCCATCTAATGCAATCAGTTCGCCATCTAACCCTTCAAAGGTTCCAATGCCATAACTTCCTTTAGCTAAAAGTTCACCTACAGTTGTAACCCCTTGAAAGTTTCCTAGGATCAAAGCATTTAAAGTAGATGCTTGATATAATTTATTCATTTTTATTTTCCCCCCCACACTCTAAAGTCAATTAAATTCACTTTAGATAAAACTTATTTTTCATTCTCTAAAATTTCTAACTTAACTTTATCATTAGTTATTTCAAGAAATACATATAATCTAAAATCAATTTCTTTTAATTCATCAATTATAAGCTTATACTCACTATCTAAATACTGTCTTGCAAAAACTGTATCAAAATCTCTCATATTCATAAATGTTAAATGTATTTTATCATAGCTAAAATATTCTTGGAAAATAGGTATTAACTCATCCTCTAAATCAAATTCATCCATTACATCATTTCTTTTTTTCATTAGAACTAATATATCAATATCACTACTATTTTCTCTCCAATATTCAGTGCCGTAACTTCCAAATATAGCAAGGGATATTATATTATCTATCACTTTTATTTGTAAGTCTTTTAATTTTTTCACAAAATACACCTCACTTTTAATTTTCATTTAAAATTCTTTAATCCAATTATTCTATTGTGAACTTTTTAACTTTTTCTCTTCTCTTTAAACTACCTAATTTGTTAGTTTTATTATATCCTACTTCATATAAATGTTAAACAAAAGCTAGTACTTTTTCAATCTTAAATCTTATTATATTATCTACAGGCATAATAAAAAATCCCCTCAAACTATCAGTGAACTGCACCCTGTCAAGTAGACAGTGGAAATAATAAAAACTACTTAAGCGGCTAAAGCCCTAAATTCCAATGGGCTTAGGCCGTTTAATCTTTTTTGAAGTCTTTTAGTATTATAGAAGATAATATATTCATTGATTGCATTAGTCAGTTCTTCATATGTATGATATTTATGCAAATAGTACCTTTCACATTTAAGAGTACCCCAAAAAGCCTCCATTGGTCCATTGTCAATACATTTGCCCACACGTGACATACTTTGTGTCATTTGAGCTTCATCTAGCTTACGCTTAAAACCATAAGATGTATATTGAAAACCACGATCGCTATGAAGCATAGGGCTTGCGCCCGGATTAGCCGATAAGGCTAGGTCTAAGTTACTAAAAACAAGATCATTATTGTTAGAATGGTCAAGAACATATGCGACAATAGAGTTGTCATATAGATCAAAAATGGCACTTAAATAGGCCTTCTGAGAGTTACCGTATTTTAACTCAGTAACATCAGTAAGCCACTTCTGATTCAGCCTATCGGCTGAAAACGTACGATTTAGTAAATTTTCTGCTACCTGCTGCGGAGCAGACTTGACATAACGTTTCTTCTTTCTGCGAATTACAGATTGTAACGATGCCAGTCTCATAAGTCGATAGATGCGTTTATGGTTAAAGTTTTTATTTAGCCTATGATTTAAGTTCAAAGTCATTCTTCGATAACCATAGATACCATCTACTTCATCATAGATTTTAACAATTTCTGCAGTTAACATCGTGTTTTCAGTCTCTTGAACGCTTTTTTCACGCTTTGTCCACTTATAGTATGAAGAGCGTGGAATCATTGCTATTTCGCATAATAAAGATACAGAGAACTTCTCTTTTTCATGGAGCATTGAAATTGCAATATACTTATTTTCTTGTCTTATACGGCTTAATACCGCCTCCTTTCTAGTCCCTCCAATTTTTTTAGGAATGCATTCTCCGCCCTTAATTTTTCATTTTCAGCCTCAAGCCTTTTCATTTCAAGTTTTATTTTCTCTTCGGGTGTAAGCTCAGTTTCATTCTTCTTACCACGTCTATCCTGAAGTGCATTTTCTCCACCAAATTCATATTTTTTAACCCATTGATATACTTGCTGATAAGAAACATTATGCGTCTCAGCAGTATGCTGATAGTTATTTTTATGATCAATACAGTACTGTACAATTTCAATTCTTTCTCTAAAAGACGTACTTCTTCCTTTTGCCATAGATTTTCTCATTCCTTTCGGTATTGCCGTTACTTCTCTATGACTATTATAATTGTTTATCCATCTTTTCAACACTGATTTATCTGTTAATCCATATTTATTCACAAGTTCTCTTTGTGAATATTTTCCAGATAGATATTCAAGAACAACTTGTTCCTTTAGTTCTCTTGAATATTTCTTGTAAGTTTTTGACTCTCTCAATCCATCTACTCCATACTTCTCGTAGTTGTATCTCCACTTATAAAAAGCATAGGTACTAATACTGTAATTAATGCAGAGTTCTTGTATTGAGCTAGTTCCACTCTCATAATCCATTAAAATTTCGTACTTTTCCTCTGCTGTATATTTAGTTCTTCCGGACAAAAAAATACTCCCCTTTCCAGCAACAGATTTTTATTTTTTAATCTGTCTACTTTAAGGGGAGCATATCA
>NZ_FOKI01000054.1 GCF_900111985.1 Clostridium frigidicarnis | reverse complement strand
CAGATGATTCCCTAAGGAAGTCACTGTATCTTTCAACAGAGCAGATAATGAAGAAATGGACTTCACCAATTCAACATTGGGCGAGTACTTTAGCTCAACTTAGTATTTTATTTGAAGGAAGATTTGAAGTTTAAAATTAAGCTTGTACAACTTTTAATAATCATGAATAGTATTACTATTTTTGCAAATAATAACTATATAAAAAGTTACACTAACCCATTATTAGTATTGCCTTGAAAAATAAAAATTACTACTGACAATAAAATCCAGTAGTAATTTCCAATTAAAAAAAGCCCGTCTTTATTTAATTACACAAACTTATGCATATTCTCGAGCATGATGTTTTTCTGGTTTATATTCTGGTGCATGTGAATCACTTGCTTTCGTTCTTAAACTTGCTACACCAATAACTATATTGTTTAAACCTGATAGTATTTGTCTTAAGGGAGTTATTAAGCCTTGTTTTCCAGCATCAAAATTTATTAATTTTGCTACTCTCTTATATAATGCAGCCATATCTCCAGTATTTTCACCTCTAACACCACATAACTCTTCCTCTATCGCTAATAATACCTCTTCGACCATACTTCTAGCATTAGTTATTGCTCCATATAAATCTTCTTCTGCTATTTTTTTATTACATTTTTCTACCTGCTCTATTAAAAACTCTGATGAAAGTATTTTTAATTCTTCTTTTTTAACAACTATTGTATTGTTTTGTGTGCTTAATAACTGATATTTTCCTGGTATAGAACTTGGTATAATATTATATCCTTCAGTATTAAGAACATTATTTACATATTTTAAAATTTCTTCAACAGATTTATCACAATCAACATACTTTATAGGCGCTAACAATTCATTTATTAAATCAACAACTCTACCATTACTGACTATTTCTCTTATTTTCTGCTCGGCATATATACCTTGTCGGAAAACCTTTCCCATACACATCTTCAAATCCTAACTCTCCAAAAAATTCTATTAAATTAGGTCCACTTAAATATGGGGCTGGTCCTTCATCACCACATAATATTTTCCCTAATTTTTTGTATGTTATATTTCTCAATTCCATAATCTAAAAATCCCCTCCTGCACCAGCTAATATCCTATATTTTCCAAAAATTAATTCTATTAATAAAATTTTTTATAATAAAAGTGCACTAGCGACATTATACTTTATCTCCCTAAGTCTATAAATCAAATTTTTCCTCTAACAATATCTAGTATTATATGTCCATTAATTCTATAACTATATTTTGCCTGCAACTCTATGGTTAACTGTTCATTATACTTAACTACCAAACCTCCAGCTACTAAGCTAACTGTTTTTTTATCAGCAATTAAATTATCAAAATATATTTTGACCCTATCCAACCACCCAAACTCTTGAGGGTTTAAATTTTTATATACTTGTCCAATCAATACCTCAATATTAGCATTTCTATCTTCCTTAAATCTAATATGTGCCTGTCCATAATTATCTAAATAGAATTCTTTTATATCTCCATACACGCCTATTTGTGCACCAATATCGCTATCTGATTCACTATATCTTCTACTCATCCTACCTTTATTTCCCTCTATTTCAGAATCTTTTCCTGAAACTATTCTTCCACCTCTAATAACATACTTTTCTTCATCAGTTCCAGTCGTATCTTTTCTTTTCTTTGTCCCATTTGATGTCTTTTTCTTTTTCTCTCCTTGTGGTGTATTTAAATCCTTATATAAATTGCGTACATAATCATTTATTTGTCCTTCTGTATAAACACCATTAATTGATGTTTTTGTTCCTATACTACCTTTATAATTTTCATTTCTATATTGACAATCTTCAATATGTTTTTCATTAGTAGCTTTAAAAAATATCGTTTTCCCACCATCCTTTGGATTATGAGCTAAATACAACGGAGCTTTACAGTCTTCTCCAGGACAAAACATTTTGCCTTCTAATTTCTCAGCTTGTTTTTCATTCATATGTTCTATATTCATAATCCTAGTACCACTTTCATCAATTATCTTAGCTTCTATGTACTTCATAATTACACCACCTTTTTACATAATATTGTTTTAGTTTTATTTTATCACCTAATTTTACATAAAACAACTAAATGTGCTGGTAATGTAATAAGTTCTGAGTAACCATAGTTTATCTACCTATAAAGATACAAAAATAAAATTATGTAACTATATAGATAGATAAATTATCAAACTTATATGCTGTATAAAACAATTAAGTCGTCGTTTAATATCTCTCCTATTTACCGTCATTGACAATACTAACTTTCTACTTATAACGTTTATCTTATATGCTGTCTATATGCTAGTACCCACCGAAACTTTAGTTTTCCAAACAACTTCCACACTTTTGTATGGTAGCATCCACCTTACATAGTACCACTAAAGAGAGGTATAGTGTTTTTTTACTATAGCTGATTTTATGATTTGGCTTACATCACCTACTAGAATTATTTATAGTAGCTCTAGTACTTAGCTATTAACCTATTCCTGATCAACGGCATAGGAAATAAACCCTTGCATATGCCCCCTTTGATATCATTTAATCGCAGTAAATGTATCTCCTAGTGAGGTACTCAAAGATTTATTAACAATATTTAATTGTTACTTGAGAAGCTATTTGCGTAGATCCTTTTTGTTACTTCATTTTAATATGATTACTACTAAATTGTTCTAATATATTAAACTTGTCAATATCATTCTTTATATCACTGCTCAGTATATTAATGTAGTTTTCTGTTATCTGCAAATTGCTGTGCCCTAAAATCTTTTGTAACGCAACTACACTTACTCCATATATAATCCACTTTTTAGCAAATGTATATCTGTATCTATGAATACAAGTTTTATTAATACCTCTACTATAGTTATACTTACTTAAAGCCTCGCTGATAGTATTTTTATAATAATCTTATTTAATGGAATTATAAGAGGTTTTCTGTTCTTAGTAACATTTATATAAACAACCCCATTGTCAAAATCTAAGTCTTTTATCTTTACATTTATAAAACTATTTAGTCTTACTCCTGTGGATAATAAAAAATTTATCAATACCCAATTTTTATATTCACTAAAACTGCATACCCTTGTATCATGTTTTCTAAGAAGTTTCTGTAGCTATCCGTCTGTATAAGTCTCAACTGGTTTTTTATTAACTTTAGTTAACTGTATTTTAAATGTTGGTATATAGTCACATCTCATAAAGTAATACATTAACGTTTTTAGTTCTCTAAGATAAGTATGTAATATTACATCATTTATCTTAAGATTTTCTTTACAGTTAATTACAAACTTATCTAGTGTGTCTTTAGCCAATTCCTCTAGTGGCGTACTACTATCAATAAATTTATATATAGTGTTAATACTCTCTTTATAGCGCTTTATTGTTGCTGATCTCAAGTTTCTTACTTTACAATTATCAATGTACTCCTCAAATCCCATAGCAAATGTCATTGTATTGCTCTTATTCATTGATAACTTTTTTCTCATATATATTCCTTTCTGTGCAAAAAAATAGCACACGTCATTTAGATATTTTCTAAAATAACGTGTACTATATAATTAACTTGAAATTTTCTTATCTAAGAGCAATATTCTATTTATTCATTGCCTCTTCTATAGCAACAGCTACTGCAACAGTTGCTCCAACCATTGGGTTGTTACCCATTCCTATAAGTCCCATCATCTCAACGTGAGCTGGAACTGATGAAGAACCTGCAAATTGAGCATCTGAGTGCATTCTTCCCATAGTATCAGTCATACCATAAGAAGCTGGACCTGCAGCCATGTTATCTGGGTGAAGGGTTCTTCCAGTACCACCACCTGATGCAACTGAGAAGTACTTCTTACCTTGCTCAACACATTCTTTCTTATATGTTCCAGCAACTGGATGTTGGAATCTTGTTGGGTTTGTTGAGTTTCCTGTTATAGAAACGTCAACTCCCTCATGATGCATTATAGCAACACCTTCTCTAACATCATCAGAACCATAACATTTAACCTTAGCTCTTGCTCCGTTTGAGTATGGAGTTTCCTTAACTATTTCAAGATTTCCAGTGTAGTAGTCAAACTTAGTTTGAACATAAGTAAATCCATTAATTCTTGATATTATCATTGCAGCATCTTTTCCAAGACCACTTAATATAACTCTTAATGGCTCTTTTCTTACTTTGTTTGCTTTTTCAGCTATTTTTATAGCTCCTTCAGCAGCTGCGAAAGATTCATGTCCTGCAAGGAATGCAAAACACTTAGTTTCTTCTCTTAAAAGCATAGCTCCTAAGTTTCCGTGTCCTATACCAACTTTTCTGTCATCTGCAACTGATCCTGGTATACAGAAAGCTTGAAGACCTTCTCCTATAACCTCAGCAGCATCTGCAGCCTTTACACAATCCTTCTTTATTGCTATTGCAGCTCCTAATATATAAGCCCAACAAGCGTTCTCAAAACATATTGTTTGAGTACTCTTTACTATATTATAAACATCTATACCCTTTTCTTCACATATAGTTCTAGCCTCTTCAATTGAAGCCATTCCATATTTTTCTAAAACAGGTGTAATTTGATCTATTCTTCTTTCAAAACTCTCAAATAATGCCATGTTAGCTTCCTCCTTACAAATAATTATTCATGTCTTGGGTCTACAGTTTTAACAGCCTCATCAAATCTTCCGTATTGACCAGTTGCTTTTTCCATAGCTTCATTAGCTTCCATTCCCTTGCCTATGAATTCCATCATTTTTCCAAGGTGAACGAATTTATATCCTATTATTTGGTCATCAGCATCTAAAGCTACTTTTGTTATGTAACCTTCTGCCATTTCTAAGTATCTTGGTCCTTTAGCTAAAGTTCCGTACATAGTACCAACTTGGCTTCTTAAACCCTTTCCTAAGTCCTCAAGTCCTGCTCCTATAGGTAGTCCACCTTCAGAGAATGCAGTTTGAGTTCTTCCGTATACTATTTGTAAGAAAAGCTCTCTCATTGCTGTGTTTATAGCATCACAGACTAAGTCTGTGTTTAAAGCTTCTAATATTGTTTTTCCTGGTAATATTTCAGATGCCATTGCAGCTGAGTGAGTCATACCAGAACATCCTATAGTTTCAACTAACGCTTCTTGGATTATTCCATCCTTTACGTTTAGAGTTAACTTACAGGCTCCTTGTTGAGGTGCACACCAGCCTACTCCGTGAGTTAAACCTGATATATCCTTTACTTCTTTAGATTGTACCCATTTTCCCTCTTGAGGAATTGGTGCTGATCCATGATTTGGTCCTTTTGCGATAGAACACATGTTTGAAACTTCAGTACTGTAAATCATGTTTAATTCTCCTCCCTATATAACTATATGGTTTATTACCAAATACCTTTAATTATCATCCCATGTACATACAAGGGATACTTTTTGTCCCATATGGGCAAAAATTAACCTAACACCATTTATTTTAGCAAATATCCCCTACAGTAACAATATCTTTTTCATATTTTTTATTAAAATCAGCGTTTTTTTTAATATATGTATTAATTAAACCTTTACTTTAAGGAAAATAACATATAATCAACTATAACCATAATACAATATTAAATTTATTTTTTGTAGTGTTATAGTACAAACTTTTAGCTTGGCTAATTTTTCTTAAATTTATCTTGAATTTTTTAAATTACCATGATATAATTACAAATGTAGCAAGCCGGAGTGATGGAATTGGCAGACGTAGCGGACTCAAAATCCGCCGGGCTAACACCCGTACGGGTTCAAGTCCCGTCTTCGGCACCATAAAAAAGAACTTTGAATTAATTTTCAAAGTTCTTTTTTTATGTCTTCTAATATAGAACATAAATCTAACTAAAATCAAATAATACTGTTTTTAAATTAATTTATATATAATTTAATCCCTATCGTTTTATAACCATACATGCCTATCACCCATAACACCAATGAATAAAGATTCCTTCTATACTATTTAATTATTACCTTCTACTGTACTTCCATTAGTGGAATAACAATATATAAAATAAAAAAACACCTAGATTAACCCAAGTGTTGGTGTTTAATTTTATTCAATTAATAATTTGGGTCAATTCTAATCTAATGTTTATTATAATTTTTCTTTAATTTGAATGCTAGCTTATTCCTAATTGTCTATTTACAGCTTTATTAGTTCTAGTTGAAGCTTCTAGTATCTTTTTATAAAGAATTTTATCAGCAAATCCTTTTTTTGAATATTTCTTTTCATAATACTCAAATGGTAAGTTTGAATGATTACTATCCAAATAATCTGCTAACTGTCTATCCTTCATTAATTTCCTAGCTTGCATTCTATATTGGTTTCTTAATTTATGAGCTTGAAAAGCCTGTTCTTTTATAGGTAGCGAACTATCTATTTTCTTAACAATGTTTTTATCTTTAGAGTTATACCATATTCTAACCTCTAAATTACTTAATGTGCCTATCAACTTCTCATATTTTTCAAAATTAGTGTCTTCTAACACCTCCTAAAAATTTTTTTAATATTATTTCCAAATTCAATTATACACTAATTCAGAAAATTTATCAACTCATAATTATTATTTATAACTAATAAGTGACCATTCTACATTTGTATAGAAAATTTAAATAGATTTTTATTTGTTTATTTTAAATTTCTATACAAGCATTAACTTACTACCTTAATTGTTTTTTTATGTTATAATTACCACTGTTCTTGAACGGAAAACATTAATTGATTTTTATACGTAATGATAAAAGATTTATAAATCTACAAAAAAACTTGATAGGAGGAATTGTTAAATAAACTTATATATTTAGCAATGATGACACAATGATATATGTTTCAATAATTTCAGCGATTATATTAATAGTACTTCTTATGTTCTTAAAATACAAAGAAGTAAGCTTTTCAAAAATAGTATGTGTGGCACTAGTATTAGGTTTCGTATTTGGATTAATCTTCAAAGATAATGCATCTATATTAAAACCTGTTGGTTCTGTATATATTAGTTTAATAAAAATGGTAGCAATACCTTTAGTATTTGTATCTATAATAAATTCTTTCATGAAGTTAGAGGGGGTTAAACAATTAAAAACTATTGGTATTAAAACAATTGGATTTTATTTAGGTACAACAGCCATAGCTGTTGTAGTAGGAATGATAGTTGCAAAAGTTATGTATGTTGGACAAGGTTTTATAACTACTCCTGTTACTGATTTTAAACTTAAGGAAATTCCTAGTCTAAGTGATATTGTGATGAATATAATACCTAGTAACCCAATAGCTGCTTTAGCTAATGGTAATATGATGTCAATTATATTCTTTGCTATAATGGTTTCTGTAGCAGCTATAATAGAAGAAAGCAGAAGAGAAAATTCCACTAAATCATTTAGTGAATTTATGCAGTCTTTTGGTAGAATAATGGTTAGAATGACTGAACTTGTCTTATCATTAACACCTTATGGTGTATTTGCATTAATAGCAGGTCTATCTTCTCAAAATGGATTAGATACTTTGCTTCCTTTAATAAGCTTTATCATAGCAGTATATATAGGATGTATTCTTCAAATAGGTATTGTTCATTCTATATTGATTAAGGTTATAGCTAAAATAAATCCATTTAGATTCTTTAAATCTGTATATCCAGCTCAAGTAGTTTCATTCACTACATGTAGTAGCTTAGGTACACTACCTGTTACTATAAAGTGTTTAACTAACAGAACTAAAGTTTCTGAAAAAATAACTAGCTTTGTTGCACCACTTGGTACTTCTATGGGTATGAATGGATGTGGCGGAGTATATCAAGGAATTCTTTGTATATTCGCGGCAAATGCTTTTGGTGTGAATTTAGGAATAAGCCAATATATATCTATAATTCTTGCTGCTACAATAGCATCTATTGGACTAGCTGGTGTTCCTGGTTCAGTATTTATTGCATCTACAACGGTTTTATCATCTGCTGGATTACCTGTAGAAGCTTTAGGTATGGTACTTGGAGTAGATATAGTTATAGACATGATAAGAACCATGACAAACGTTACAGGTTCATCTGTTGTAGCGTTAATAGTTGGTAGTTTAGAAAAAGAGTTTGATAAAGATAGGTTTAACAGTGAACCTTTCGAAGATATTAAATAATATATATTTTCAGGGCGCTCATAACATGAGTGCCCCTTTAATTTAAATTTACTTTCTACTATTCACGAGTTCATCATACTCGTTAAGTAGCTTGTCTAACTTTTGACTTAACTCAACTAGCTCCTTATCAGTAAGCTTTTGTTTCTCACTCATTAAGTCATACATTAAAGTTCTAACTTCTTCTATTTTTTTTAATATAAGTTGTGTTTTCAACATAATCTCCCTCCTTTCTTTTTCAACTATAGCAAAAGAGGGAAGATTTTTAATTTTCAAAAACAAACAAAATATAAATTTAGTATATTTTATTTAACACTTACTTGTTACTTTTATTGTTTTTAAAACTTATATTTATCATACAAGTACTAACTTTGTATAACTTATAATGTTTAATGCATATTACTTACTAAGATATAAAATTAATTTTTAATTGAACTTTTATGTTATTTGAATTTAATTACTATTGTTTGTGTGTATTTATACAATGTTTTTTATACAAAATAATAATATTACCTTAAATTTCTGTTTATTTTTTGTGAAAATTCTCATTTCATTATATAATATTCCATAATAATATATTTTTACAAATTAATATATTATGTTTAAGTTTAATATAATATATTAAAATTGTTTTATAGAAAGGATTCAACATGGAAATTTACATTTATATAACTTACTCTGATTGGTGTAATGATACCCCTTCAGAAACATTAGATGGCACAGTTAACTTTTTAAGAAACGGAATTGTATCCATTGACACTTTATGCGATCATAAACCCTTTAGACAAATACTATCTTTCGACAAGATATTTGCAATAGTATACAAATTACCTTCAGGTTTTTTAACTTATAGCAAAGAAATCAATATATACGAGAATTTTAACTCCTGGGTTAATTCTAATCCCGAGGAATCTTTAGAAGGATATATTTGTGAAGATGAATGTAGTGATAAGCATATAAGTTTTATTACAACAGATGGTTATAAGCAAATTATTTCTCTCAGTAGCATATTTTCTATAACCTACGAAAGGTAGATGTGAATGAATTTAAAAGATTGTAATTTTAAGTTTCTTTATAGGAAATGGAAAGATAATTCAGGTCCTTTTGAATGTTTTATAAGAAGTGGTCCTTTTGTTTCTCTTCAAACCTATGATAATTTTCATATAAATACTTGTATTAATAAAGACCTATATAAAAAACATAAATCTACTATTTCTAAAATTTTAGATATTGACTTAACGTCTACTTTTTTAATATTAGATATTCCTTTAGACATTGGACTAGAAATTGGGTATGTTCTAAACAACATGTTTAAAATTAAACCTATACTAAATTTGAACTTTTTATTTCATCCTTATGGTTTGGTTGGAAATAAAACTTCCATAGAATCTTTGATTAAATGCGGATTAAATTTAGATTCAATATGTCCAAGTGCTTACGTATTATTACTTGATTATAATAGATATGATGATTTTCCTAAAAATCTTTATAAAGTAAGACTCAATAATCAGTATGAATTAACCCTTGATGATTTACCCCATAGCTCAACTTTAAAAGAGCTTAATTATTCAAAGGTTGTTATCTTTACAATGAATAAAATTAAGGAAGATATTTCTTACTATTTGAATACTATAAATAAAGATTTAAATACTTTTATATTAGAGGTGATTTAGTTTGCAAAACTTTAAAAGCGTACTTAAAGAAAATAAAAAGAAAGCTTTATCCATAGCTGTAGCTACTGCTCTTGTAGTTTCTAGCCCATTAACTCTAACTGCATGTAATAATCATAATAATCCAGATGAAGAGGAAGAAGAATCTTCTGAAGGAGGTTCTCATTCTTCTGGTGGATGGTGGTTTTTTGGAAATAGATCTTCATTTGCTCCAAAAACATCTATAGATGGAAACCCCTCTAATGGTAAATCTAATACATCAATAGATAGTGGTTCCTCTAGCGGTAAATCTGGCACTTCATCAGATAGTTCTTCTGGTGGCAAATCTAGTTATTCAGGTGCTAAAGGAGGAAGTTCCTCTAGCTAATTAATATATGAAAAGGACGGTAATATGAAAGATCAAAAAAATTTTACTGAAGATGGATTATTTAATAATTATATAGTAAGTAGTTCCTATGAGAATTTGGTTCACTGCCAAATTCCATTTTTTATTGATAGTAATTTTTATAGTGAAATCTTATTCTATTCTGAGGAAATAAATAAATTATGTTTAAAGGTTTTAGATGAGATAACTTCATCACATAAAGATCTTTTAAACTATATTGATAATTTCTCTTATAAAGACAATATATTCAACTTAAAATGTCCTTTATCTCCAATGTTTTGGACACGGTTTGATACTTTTAGAGAAGATAATGATAAAATCTTCTTTAGTGAATTTAATTATGATAAACCTTGTGCACAAAAGGAAATTTCACTTAGTGGAAAATTGGATTTTGAAAATAATATTAATAAAAACTTTGAAAAAACTTTTATTAGTAAGCTCACAGAAATTTGTGATAATTTAAAATCTTATAATGTGGCTGTATTAATAGATCCTTGCCATTATGAAGAGCTTTATTTAGCCTATTATTTTAAGCATTTATTTATAAACTCTAATATTAATATAATCCAAGTTGGCCCTCAAAATCTATGTGTAAAAAATGATTCTGTATATGCTTTTAATGATATAAAAATTAATATAATTTTAAGGTTATTTCCTACTGAATATTTTGAAGAGATAGATACTATCCATGATATCCTTAAATGTTTTGATGAAGGTAATGTATCAATTATTAATGATCCTAGAGTAGTTGCTATACAAGCTAAAAGTTTTTTTGCTTATCTTTGGGATTTAGTAAATAGTGATTCTATACTACTTTCTAACCGAGAAAAAAACATTATAAAACAGTGTATTCCCTATACCTTTATATTTAAAGCATCTAATTATAATGAGGTTTTAAAAAATAAAGATAAATATGTTCTTAAACCTTCATTTGGAAGATATAGTGATAATGTTTATATAGGTTCTTTCTTTAACTATGAAGAATGGAATAATATACTTATCTCTACCTTAAAGAGCAATAGAATCTATATAGTACAAGATCTAATTAATATAAAAAAAGAATACACCTATGCACCAAGTGACAATAATATGAACATACCTTCAATTGCCTATGGTAATTTTGGCGCTTATTTGATAGATAAAAGTTTAGAAGGTATTTGTATTAGATGGAGTAATACCCTTTTAACTAATAATGATACAACTTGGATGTGTCCTATTGGAATTAAATATTATCCTTTAGCCTTAGAAAAACATGAATTTCTCAATAGAAAATTTGTTTTAGATAAGGTAACTGAACGATCCTCATTTGAGTATAATTTTACTGGTTCATATACCAATATTAATGAATATATTTCTTTAAATAGTATGATCATAGATAAAAAACTCTATAATGATTTATATTATTGTAGTTCTATGTTTTGTAAGATTTTAAGAAAAACTTCAAAACTTGTATCAGATAATTTCAATGTTTTTTATGAACTTTTAGGAATACCAAGTAATATTAAAGATTTAGTTCTTAATTCTCATACTAATGTACTTTGTGCACTAGGTAGAATAGATTTTGCCTTAGATAATAACGGAGTTTTGAAAATTTTAGAATTCAACTCTGAAACACCTGCTGGTGTAGTTGAAAGCATTGGTATAAACAAAATAATTAAGGAAGAACTTAATATTTCTTATTGTGATCCAAATAACAATCTTAGAGATAAGATTAAAAATGTATTTTACAAGATTTTAAAAGATTTTTCTTCTAATATTAATATTAAGAACATAGGATTTTTATCAACAAGCTACTATGAGGATGTTTTTACCACCTCTATACTTAGTGATATTTGTAGTGAACTTCAAGATTTCAATATTATAGTTGGAAACATATATGATTTACAAATTGAAAATGATAAAGTATATCTTTATGGTACGGAACTTCAAGCTATTTATAGGCATTTTCCATTAGATTGGATTTCATATGATGAAGAGCTTATAGATTTAATAAATCTTTTAAATAGAAAAACTTTTGTTATAAACCCAACCCATACTTTAATAACCCAATCAAAAGCTTTTCTTGCTGTAATATATGAGCTTATTGGTAAGAATTTTTATGATAGTGTTGAGGAAGATTTTATAGAAAAGCATATTCCTTATACTTGCTTAGAACCTAATAATATTCTTTCGAGAGATTGTCTTATTAAGCCATATCTTTCTAGAGAAGGTGGTGGAATTGTATTAAGTTATGAAGGAATAAGAAAAAATGTTGATAATGTTATATTTCAAGACAGGGTTAATACTCTGCCATTCTATATGGATAGATATTCAACCATAGGTTATAAAAAACTTTTTCAATTTCCTGTTATGGGTGTATTTATAGCAGATGATGAACCCTGTGGGATATTTACTAGAATGGGTGATTTCATAACTAATGAATCTGCAATTTTTATTTCAACATATGTTAGACACGTGAAATAAAATAATAAGGCAAAGATGTAATGTATATTTTGAGTCATATTGACTTATTATTTTTGTGAATGTGCCTTAAATAGTTTTTTATAAATTATGTTTACATTATCTCTTATTTGATTATAATAAATCTATGTAGAGAGGTGATTTTATGAAAGGCAATAAACGTTCTGGTTTAAGTAAACTATTAATATTTCTAGGTTTTTTATTTGTAATTATTTTAGCTTTAGTTATAACATATTATAGTTCTTTCTATCCTAAAACAGATGTGAAACAATTAAATTCTACTATTGTTATAGATAAAGGTTACATGATAAAAAAATTTTTACCTGATAAATTTAATTTATCATTAAAAGAGATTTTTGTTGAATCAGATGCATCTTTCAACCAAGATGAAATAACAGATTTCTTTATACTAGCATTTAATGAGATACCAGAACTCAAGGAAAATGTTACAGGTTTAAAAGCAAAAATAGAAAATGATACTATAAATCTATATATAAATTTTAAATATAAAGGTCTTCCTGTTGAATCTAAATTGATTTTCACAGGAGAAAGTATAGATGGTAAAGGAGTATTTCATTATAAAGAAGGAAATGTAGGATTCTTAAATATATCTAAAGACCGTATATTCTCCAACCTTCAAGATACATCTATAGTTCAATTTGATAAAGATAATGGAAATGTAATTTTATCCTTTGAAGGTATTAAACAGCTTGATATTAAAGATGTTACAATAAAAGACAATGAAATTAGCTTTGTTTTTAGAGGAACTTTAAAATTCTATAATTTTTCATTTAAATAAAAAAATGAGGTCTAAGCACCAACACTACTGGTTGTTTTCCAGATAGTTTGCTGACGCTTATACCTTATTTTATTAAATTTTAAAATCCTTTGGATTATATTCCTTAGCCTTTGGTTCCCCAAATGCGGCTTTTACACTTTCAGCTTGTGGGTTATGATTTACATGTTTATTGCATTCCTTTTTCTTGTTTCTCATTTTATTTGGCATATTATTTTCACTCTCCTTCTATAATCAAACAAATATTTTTTATTATAGATTACTATTTTATCTATGAAATTTATATCTTAAAAATAGGGTTTACTTTATAGATTTTATTATGCTAAAGAAAGTATGCCTTGGTTGAGATTTTTCACCATATCCGTAATTACATTAATTGTTTTCCAAACTTATTAGGAAATTCTTTTATAATCCCATCTGAAATTAAATCTGAAAACATTATGATATGATCATAATCATCGTCATATGCTTTAATATCCCTTTCCCATTGTCCATTTATCCTTGAATTTATTTGATTACAAACCAAATTTAAATGCTTATTTAATATTTCTTCAAGTAAATCTATTTTCCATAATTCATTTATTCCATATAAAAATCTAGCTATTTTTTCTGAATTTTCATTTTTTAGTTTATTGATTTGCTCTACATCTTTGTTGTTATTATTTTTAGTTTCATGCAAAATTTTTGATGTTATATAAATTTGTTCTTTTAGAAGTTCTGATAGTTTATTGCTATTATAATTTCCATAATAAGGTTTAAAAGATGCTGCTATTTTTTCTTGATTTTGTATCAATTTTTCTAAAATTAAGGATTCATCTTCTGTTTCATTTGCTACGCTTAATACATATTCTCTTAAATATCTTGAATAGTCCGACCACATTTTTCTTTCCTCTATTCTGAAATTAATAGCTTTACTATTTTTCAATTCTTTAAAAATTAAGGCTTGTGTAACTTGAGTATTTCCTAAGAAAAAAACTATGGTTATAAAACCAATTATTTTAAATAGATACTTATTTTTCTTCATAAGTTTACTCCTTTAAAAAAATTCACAAAATTATTTTTTACATATTTTTTATATTTTATTCTGTAAAAATTTGCATTTAACTTTTATAAGGTAATTTTTTTAAATGTACCTTATATACTGAGTTTTCTGCAAAAGACTTATTTTATTATCTAATGATGTATAATTTGACATATAAGATAAATAACAAATCAGCGTTATAGTATCATGCTGACTTGCTATTTATTTTAATTTGCCTTAATAATTACTTTAATTGAAAAGGAGATAGAATTTTGAATAAAAGAAACGGAATATTATATATAGTACTTGCTTCTTTCTTATTTGCAACCATGAATTTATTTGCTAAATTAGCTACTGATTGTACACCTTATCAAAAGACATTTGTATCTAATGCAGTTGCAACACTAGTAGTATGTATTATAATTTTCAGAAAAAAACAATCTTTTTTTGGTAAAAAAGAAAACAGGAAATATCTCATTGTAAGAGGAGTAATGGGAACTTTATCAATCTTAACACTTTACTATTCCATGGAAACATTACTCTTAGCTGATGCAACAATACTTACAAAACTTAGTCCATTTTTTACAATAATTTTTTCTTTCTTATTTTTAAAAGAAAAAATCACAAAAAAACAACTTTCTTTTTTAGTAATAGGATTCTTAGGTAGTTTATTTGTAATAAAACCTGAATTTACTTCATCTATTATCCCGGCTTTATTTGGAGTAATTTCAGCTTTATGTGCAGGACTAGCCTATACAATGATAAGAGTTTTAGGTAATAAAGAAGACTTTTTTACCGTAATTCTTTCTTTTACTGGTATTGCAACCATAACCATGTTTCCATCTTTGTTTATAAACAATAATATAGATCTAATTAATATGTTGTATCTATTGGGAGCAGGTTTATGTTTCACCTTAGGACAAGTTTTTTTAACACTTGCATATAAGAATGCTCCTGCTTCAGAGATATCTATGTTTGATTATATTGGACTTTTATTTGCGGCTCTATATGGATTTATGTTATTTAGTGAAATTCCAGATTATTTATCTATTATTGGATATGTAATCATAATAGGTATTTCTATAATAAATATACTTATGGGTAAAAAATCAAGTTAGACACATGAAAAAAACTCGTATCACAATTAGGTGGTATGAGTTTTTTCTTTTAATTAGTATTTTTTTATTTGTTATAGCAAATACTTTTATTATATAGAAGTTTCAAAAGTTAATATTAATTTAGGAGGCATTAACGTATGAAAAAATTTGTTTGTACAGTATGTGGATATATCCATAAAGGAGATGCTCCACCAGAGGTCTGTCCTGTTTGTAAAGTAGGTGCTGATAAATTTAAGGAATTAGGTGATGACCTTCAATGGGCTGATGAACATCATATAGGTATTGCTAAAGATATTGATCCTGAACTTATTGAAGGATTAAGAGCTAACTTCATTGGAGAGTGTACTGAAGTTGGTATGTATTTAGCTATGGCTCGTCAAGCCGATAGAGAAGGATACCCTGAAGTTTCCGAAGCTTACACTAGAATAGCCTATGAAGAAGCCGTTCATGCATCTAAGTTTGCAGAAATTTTAGGTGAAGTTGTAGTTGCTGATACAAAAGCTAACCTATCTGCAAGAGTTGAAGCTGAATATGGAGCTTGCGATGGAAAGAAAAAACTTGCTGGTTTAGCTAAAAAACATAATATAGATGCTATACATGACACTGTTCATGAAATGTGTAAAGATGAAGCAAGACATGGAAGAGCATTTAAGGGATTATTAGATAGATATTTCAAATAAGATTTGGAGGTAATTAATTATGAATTCAATTATCTGTGGTGTTAGTAATTGTTCCCATAATAAATCAAATGTTTGTTATTCAAACCGTGTAAATATAGGTGGAGAAGGTTCTAACAATAGTTGTGATACATGTTGTGGCTCTTTCCTAGATGAAAAAAATTATGGAAGCTTAACTAATAATACTAATGGTGATTCTCAATGTGATTGTCTAGTATGTAAAGTTGAAAGTTGTACTCATAATAGTAACTGCCTATGTGCACTAAATTCTATTGAGGTTGCTGGAAATGGTGCAAGATTATATAGTGAAACTAATTGTGCTAGCTTTTCTTCTAAGTAAAAATAGTTGAAAATTGAAAGTGGAGAGTTTAGAGTAAAGGACCTATAGGCCCCCTAATTAGAATGGACAATGTTTACTCAAACAAAGTAAAATAGTTTTAAGATGATTAGGAGGTCTAAGGGATGGAGAAA
>NZ_FOKI01000049.1 GCF_900111985.1 Clostridium frigidicarnis | reverse complement strand
TTTTTTTCTCCATCCCTTAGACCTCCTAATCATCTTAAAACTATTTTACTTTGTTTGAGTAAACATTGTCCATTCTAATTAGGGGGCCTATAGGAAATCACAGATTTTCTTTAATTGTATTTTTTAAGTTTTAAAATCTTCCTAAGAAGATTTATCCTTCAATTATCAACTAAAAAATCTATATATTTTAACAGTTATCAAAGTTATCCACAGATTCGAAATTTTATACTTTCTTATACGTGAAGAAGACCATCATTAACTTGTCACTGATTAATCTAATAAGTTCATATACATCAAAAAGACCAATTATCACGATGATAATTGGTCTTTTTTAATCTTATAATGCTATTACATCTAGCTTATCTACATTTACCTTAGCAAGTCCTATATCCACCATTGCTTTTAGTGTATCTATTGATGTAACAACTGGTATTGAGTGCTCTATAGCCGTTCTCCTTATGTTAAATCCATCCCTTGATGAATCATTACCTTTAGTTGGAGTATTTATAACTAAATCCACTCCACCTTTTTCTATTAAATCTAATATATTAGGCTTTCCTTCTTTTATCTTTTTAATTTCTTCTGCTTCAATTCCATTTTCTTTTAGTAAGTTACATGTACCTTTTGTAGCTAAGAAAGTATATCCTAACTTATTCAATCCTTTTGCTATTGGTAGTAACTCCTCTTTGTCTTTATTGTTCACTGTGGCAAGTATTTTTCCTGTTCTCTTTTTAAGATATGTTCCTGAGGCTATAAATCCTTTATATAAAGCTTCTTCAAGATTATGTCCTACTCCTAATACTTCCCCTGTAGATCTCATCTCTGGTCCAAGACTTACTTCAACTTTAGACAATTTATGTGTTGAGAAAACCGGAACTTTAACTGAAACTATTTCTGGTTCTTTATAGATATCCACTCCATACCCAAGATCCTTTATTTTTTCTCCAAGCATTACTTTTGTAGCTATATCAACTATAGGTACTCCTGAAACCTTACTTATATAAGGTACAGTTCTACTTGCCCTTGGATTAACCTCTATTACATAAAGTTCACCTTTAAATTCTATAAACTGAATATTTATCATACCATTGACATTTAATGCTATTGCAAGTTTTTTAGAACACTCTAGAACCGCTTTTTTTATTTCTTCAGATATATTTTGACTTGGATAAATTGTTGTACTGTCTCCAGAATGTATTCCTGCTCTATCTAAATGTTCCATTATACCAGGTATTAATATATCCTCTCCGTCACATATTGCATCAACTTCAATTTCTTTTCCTAAAAGATATCTATCTATAAGAACTGGATTTTTACTATCTCTTGCAAAGGCTCCTTCAAGATACTGTCTAAGCCCTTTATCCTCATATGTTATTTCCATACCCTGTCCACCTAAAACATATGAAGGTCTTACAAGTACAGGATAGCCAAGTTTTTCAGCCTCAAGCATTCCCCCCTCTACACTCCATACAGCTTTTCCTTTAGGTCTCTTTATATTAAGTTTTTCTAATATTTCTTCAAACTTTTCTCTATCTTCAGCCTCATCTATATGCTTTGGAAGAGTTCCAAGTACAGGTATATTTTTCTTTTCTAAGAATTTAGCAAGTTTTATAGCTGTCTGTCCCCCAAACTGAAGTATTACTCCTAATGGTTTTTCTTTTTCTATTATATTTAATGTATCTTCTTCTGTTAAAGGCTCAAAGTATAATTTATCTGATATATCAAAATCAGTACTTACTGTCTCAGGATTATTATTTATTATTATTGTTTCTATACCCATTTTCTCTAAAGCTTTTATACAATGTACTGATGCATAATCAAACTCTATTCCTTGACCTATTCTTATAGGACCTGATCCTAGTACAATAACTTTTCTTCTATCACTTACAACTACTTCATCTTCCATTCCATATGTTGAATAATAGTATGGGGATACTGCATCAAATTCTCCGCCACATGTATCAACCATATTATATGATGCTTTTATGTTCCATATTTGTCTTAATTCACAAATAACCTCTGGACTTACATCTAAAAAGTCCGCTATAGCTTTATCTGAAAATCCTCTTCTTTTTAATTCAAATAACCACTCTTTATTTAAATTATCCACAGCTGATGACTTTAATCTCTCTTCTTCATCCACAATATACTTTATCTTATCAACAAAGAATCTATCCATCCCTGTTATTTGGCATACTTTTTCAACTGAATATCCTTTTCTAAGTATCTCTGCTAAAGCAAAAATTCTTTCATCATCTGGGGTTATAACCCTATTTTTAAGTTGTTCTATTGTAAGATTCTTAACACTCTTATTTTCTAATGAATATTGACCTATTTCTAGTGAACGTACACCTTTTAAAAATGCTGCTTCAAAATTGCTACCTATTGCCATTATTTCTCCTGTAGCCATCATCTTTGTACCAAGACTTCTATTTGCCTTCTTAAATTTATCAAATGGCCACTTTGGAATTTTACAAACCACATAATCCAATGTAGGTTCAAAACAAGCATATGTTTTTCCTGTTACTGCATTTTTTATTTCATCAAGACCATATCCTAGGGCTATCTTTGCTGCAACCTTTGCTATTGGATATCCTGTAGCTTTAGATGCTAATGCTGATGAACGACTTACCCTTGGGTTAATTTCTATTACCCCATAATTAAAACTTACTGGATCTAATGCAAACTGTACGTTACATCCACCTTCTATTTCTATTGAATTTATTATATTTATAGATGCTGTTCTAAGCATTTGGTATTCTTTATCTGATAAGGTTTGGCTTGGAGCTACAACTATACTGTCTCCTGTATGTACTCCCACTGGATCTATATTTTCCATGTTGCATATAGTTATACAATTTCCATAACTATCTCTTATAACCTCATATTCTACTTCTTTCCAACCCTTTACGCTTTTTTCAAGAAGTACTTGACTAACTGGACTTAAGTTTAGCCCTGACTCTAAGATTACTCTAAGCTCATATTCGTTATCTGCAATTCCACCACCAGTTCCTCCAAGAGTATATGCTGGTCTTACTATAACTGGATATCCTATTTCCTTTGCAAACTCCATTCCTTTGCTTAAATCTGTAACTATTTTAGATTCTATTATTGGTTCGTTTATTTCTTCCATAATAGATTTAAACAATTCTCTATCTTCACCTTTTTTTATGGATTCTATAGAGCTTCCTATTACTTTTACATTATATTTATCAAGTATCCCTTTTTCATGTAACTCTACTGCAAGATTAAGTGCCGTTTGCCCACCCATTCCTGCTAGAATACTATCTGGTCTTTCCTTATATATAATTTTTTCAATAAACTCTACTGTTAATGGCTCTATATACACCTTGTCAGCAATTTCTTTATCTGTCATTATTGTAGCTGGATTAGAATTTACTAATATAACTTCTACTCCTTCTTCTCTTAATGCCTCACAAGCTTGTGTTCCTGAATAGTCAAACTCAGCCGCTTGACCTATTATTATTGGACCTGATCCTACAACTAAAACTTTTTTTATATCTATATTTAATGGCATAATATCTCTCCTCCTCTAATTCCTATATTAAATCTAAAAACTTATCAAATAAATATTGGTTTTCTTGAGGTCCCGGACATGCTTCTGGATGAAATTGAACACTAAATATTTTGTGTTTTTTGTTTCTCATACCTTCCACAGTTGAGTCATTTACATTTATATGAGTAACCTCTGTGTTTTCTGGCATTTCTTTCACCACATATCCATGATTCTGAGATGTTATGAATATTTTGTTTTCTTCTAAATCTTTTACTGGATGATTTGCTCCTCTGTGTCCAAATTTCAGCCTTCCTGTTTTTCCACCTAAGGCTATACATAAAAGCTGGTGTCCTAAACATATACCTGATATTGGCTTTTTATCAACTAAATGTCTTATATTTTCTATTACCCCTGTTAAATCCTCTGGGTCTCCAGGTCCATTTGATAAAAACACTAAATCTGGATTAACATCTAATATTTCTTTATAATTTGCATCTGCTGGAAATATAGTTAATTTACAATCTCTTTTTATAAAATTTCTTATTATATTGGATTTTATTCCAAAATCCATTATTGCTACGTGATGTCCTTTGCCTTCTACAATATATTTTTCCTTAGTTGTAACATTCTTAACTGCTTCCTTATTTGAAAAATTATTCATTAAAGCCTTTGCATCATCAAAGCTTATTTCCCTAGTAGTTATTATCCCTTTCATAGTTCCATTGTTTCTAAGAACTTTTGTAAGGGCTCTTGTATCTATTTGTTCTATTCCCATTATTTTATGGAGCTTTAAATAAGAATCTAAATTCATTTCACATCTCCAATTGCTTGGAAGCTCACATTTTTCTCTAACTATAAATCCTTTTACTTTAGGGGCATCAGATTCTAAATCTTCAAGGTTCAAACCATAATTTCCTACTAATGGATATGTCATAGTTACTATTTGTCCATAATATGATGGATCTGTAAGAACTTCTTGATATCCTGTCATACCCGTATTAAATACTACTTCTCCAACAGTTTCTTCTGTATATCCAAAAGCCTTTCCCTCAAATTCCATACCATTTTCTAAAATCAACTTAGCTTTCATATCTTAACCCCTCCTTAAAAAATAAAAGGGTAATGAAGAAATTGAACTATCAATTCCTTTATTACCCTTAAAATTTTCTTTATTATTTAATTTAACCTCGAACTGATTTAGTAATTGCACTAAATCAAAATTTCTTGTATTTAATTTTTTTGTATCACAAAAAAACTTACACATATGCTATACCCCTTTCTGGTCTCACAGGACCATTTTAAAGTGTGTATCAAAAATCCTTAGCTTCACTCTGAATCTAAGAAGAATTTATCCTGGCCCATAAAAGCCAGCAGATAAATTTATTTAATTAAACTTATTACATATGATTGTAATTAATAAAATAATTTATGTCAATACATAATTTTTTCTTTACAACCTTATATTACTCATTTAGCAACAAAATCTCAATGCTTCATAATTTAAAAAATTAAATAATTAACAAGCCAATTATTCATTTGGACTTTTTAAATTTTATTTTTTTATTTGAAGAATATTATATAATCAATGCTTATCATACTTATAGTGTTTTTAGAAAATTCTTTTAATTGACATATTATTTGTTCTATTATACAATTTAATTGAATAATATCGAAGGAGGTCGAATTTTATGCTTAATATTTTAACTTCATTTAATGATTTTTTATGGTCATATGTACTAATAATATTATTAATTTCTTTAGGCTTATATTTCTCTATAAGAACAGGATTTATTCAAATTAGATATTTAAAGCACATGTTTAAATTACTTACAGAAGGTATTTCCTCTTCTAAAGATAAGGATGCAAAAGGAATTTCTTCTTTCCAAGCATTTTGTATAAGTACCGCATCTAGAGTTGGTACCGGTAATTTAGCAGGTGTAGCTATTGCAATTGCAATAGGTGGTCCTGGTGCTGTATTTTGGATGTGGCTTATAGCACTTATTGGAGCAGGCTCTAGTTTTGTTGAGAGCACATTAGCTCAAATATACAAAGTAAAAGACGGAAATAAATATAGAGGTGGCCCAGCTTATTACATAGAACAAGGATTAAAAAAGAGATGGATGGGATTACTTTTTTCTATTCTTATTACTGTGTCCTTTGGCTTTGCTTTTAACTCTGTGCAATCTAATACTATAGCACTTGCCTTTGATCAAGCTTTTGGAATTGATAGTATTATAATGGCATTTATATTAGCCATCCTTACAAGTTTAGTAATATTTGGTGGAGTTGATAGAATCGCTAAAGTAACTGAAATACTAGTTCCAGTTATGGCTGTTACATATTTAGCTATAGTAATGATTGTATTAGTAAAAAATGCTTCTGCTATACCTCATATGTTTGCCTTAATAATAGAAAACGCTTTTGGTTTTAAACAAACTGTAGGTGGTGGATTAGGCGGAGCTATCCTTTTAGGTGTTAAAAGAGGTTTATTCTCTAATGAAGCTGGTATGGGTAGTGCTCCAAATGTTGCTGCTGCTGCTGAAGTAACTCATCCTGTTAAACAAGGTTTGATTCAAACTCTTGGAGTATTTACTGATACACTTCTAATATGCAGTGCTACAGCATTTTTAATACTTTTATCAGGTGTTTATACTGATGGTTCTTTAAATGGAATTCAATTAACACAAGCCGCTTTAAGTTCCCAAATCGGTAGTTTTGGTAATATTTTTATAGCTATATGTATATTCTTATTTGCTTTTAGTTCTATAATAGGTAACTATTATTATGGAGAAACAAATATAGAATTCATGAATGCAAATAAAATCTGGTTATTATGTTACAGAGTCTGTGTTATTATAATGGTATTTGTTGGTGCAATAGCTGGATTAGATGCTGTTTGGAGCCTAGCTGATCTATTTATGGCTTTTATGGCTATAATAAACTTAATAGCTATATTACAACTTAGCAAAACTGCTTTTAGTGCACTTAAGAATTATGTAAAACAAAGAAACGATGGACTTGATCCAGTGTTCTCTAAAGATGATATAGATGGTATAGATGATGTAGAGTGTTGGTAAACAATAGACTTCATTTATAGATAAAATAGAATGCTAAGCATCGTAAACAAGCAGGTTTACTAATGCTTAGCATTCTATTTTTTGTCATGTGCCTTATGCATTAACTATTTCTCCTCCATTTACATGTACAGTTTCTCCTGTTATGTAAGATGCATCTTTTGATGCTAAAAATACATATGCTCCTCCTACCTCAACTGGCTGACCCGCTCTTTGCATTGGAGTATTACTTCCAAACTTCTCAACTTTGTCTTCTTTAAAGCTAGATGGAATTAAAGGTGTCCAAATTGGTCCTGGTGCCACTGCATTAACTCTTATCCCTTTTGGTGCTAAATTTATAGCCAAAGATCTTGTGAAAGTTGTTAAAGCTCCTTTAGTTGAAGAGTAATCTATCAATGTTTCATTTCCTTTGAATGCCGTTACTGATGTAGTATTAATTATACAAGATCCTTGTTTTAAATGTGGCATAGCAGCTTTCACAAAATAAAATGCTCCAAATATATTGGTCCTAAAAGTCTTTTCAAATTGCTCACTTGTTAACTCTTCAATGTTTTCACATTCATACTGAACAGCCGCATTATTTATCAAAATGTCTAACTTTCCAAATTTCTTTATAGTCTCGTCAACAACGGATTTACAAAAGTTTTCATCTTTTATATCACCCTTTAATATTAAGCACTCTCCTCCATTTTTGCATATAAGTCTCTCTGTTTCTTTTGCGTCTATATCCTCGCTAAAATAAACTATAACGACCTTGGCTTTTTCTTTTGTGTAAGCTAAAGATACAGCTCTTCCTATTCCACTATCTCCGCCTGTTATTATTGCTACCTTGCCCTCTAGTCTATTGCTACTACTCATATACCCATCCATTTCAAATATAGGCTTTGGATTCATCTCATCCTCAATTCCAGGATGTATATTTTGGTGTTGTTTAGGAAATTTTTTAGGAAATTGATTTTCCATTGTTTCCCCTCCTTATATTAATATATACTTCTAGTATTTTTAAAATTTTTTTAATTATTCACTTATAAATTAATCCTTAGGCACATAAAAGAAAATAACAAGACAAAGATGCCATGTATATTTTGAATGTGCCTTAACATTACAAAATTGTTAGATTAGATTTAAAATTTGTAAGGTGTTGTTATGGCTAATTTTTATGCTTACCTTTAAACTTATAGTATAAACTTAATTCATGGAGGTTTCGTTATGAAAAAAATAGTGCTTAATTTTAGCTTAATAGTGTTTCTCTTTGGTGGAATGTATCTTTTAGGACATAAAGTTTTATATCCTATAGATAATAGTAAGGATATAAAGTATTTTAGTTCTAAATATGATGTAGATCCATACCTTGTTGCATCTATTGTTGATACTGATTTTGGATTATCTACTGAAAGCTTTAAAGAGTTAGCTAAAGAAATGAACATTGAAAATTTCACTGTAGAGGACATTAATAAACCTTCATTTAGAATAGAATCTGTGGCATACTTACTTTCAAAATATAAATCCACTTCTAATATAGAGGATTCTCTAAATGAAATTGTTAATATAGATAGTTCATTAAATAATAATAAAACAAAAATGTATCCCTTAACCATACTAAGGAATAAATCTTGGTATAAATTATTCCACTATGAACTTAACTAGTAATGATTCTTTTAATATATAACACAATAATATATAATAATACTAATATTATTGTTTTGTGAAAGGATGATTACATGTTTAAAGTTCTAATCGTTGAAGATGATCCTAAAATTAGAGAAATAATGCTAGAAAACATTGAGAGATGGGGATATGAGGGATCTTATGTTGAAGATTTTACTCAAACACTGAATACATTTATAGAATTTAAACCTCATATTGTTTTATTAGATATAAATTTACCCTGTTTTGATGGTTTTTATTGGTGTAATAAGATAAGAGAATTATCAAAAGTCCCTATAATATTTGTTTCTTCTAGGAATACTAATATGGATATAATAATGGCAATGAATATGGGTGGGGATGATTTCATACAAAAACCATTTTCCTTAGATGTGTTAATGGCAAAAATTCAAGCAATAATTAGAAGAACCTATTCTTATACTAGCGTAGAATCAGATGTAGTTGAATATAACGGAGCAATTTTAAATTTAAAAGACTCAAATCTTATGTTTAATGAAGAAAAAGTTGAACTAACTAAAAATGAGTTTAAAATTCTTTATATTTTAATGAAAAATAATGGTAAGGTTGTTAGTCGAGACAAAATTATGAGAAGTCTTTGGGAAGATGAAAGTTTTGTAGATGACAATACTTTAACAGTTAATATAAATAGATTGAGGAAAAAATTATCTGATATCGGACTAGATGATTTTATTTCAACAAGGAAAGGTCAAGGTTATATTATTCAATGAAGCTAAAAGACTTTATTAAAGACAAAATGCCTATTGTTATATTATTTATCTTCACTATTTCTTTTATATGCTTAATAGTATATCTTGATGGTTCAACAATGGTCTCTTTAAATAATATAATTTATATAAATATTGTTGCATATAGTCTATTATTTTTGTTTTTAGTTTTTGACTTTATATTAAAATATAGATATTTTAAATCCTTAACTTTATTAGTAAACAATCAAGAAGAAAATATTTTTAGTTCTTTACCTAAATCCTTAACTAAAGAACAAGAAATCTTTTCAATATTGCTAAAAAAAATTGAAAAAGAACATCAAAACAAATTTGATAATTTGTATTTAGATAAAATTGAAAACATAGACTTTATGACTTCTTGGGTACATGAAGTTAAAACACCTATTTCTGTCTGCAGATTAATCATAGAGAATAGTGATGGTAAACTTTTAGAGGAAACCTTAGATAGCATAGAAGATGAGCTTAATAAAATAGATAATTATGTTGAGCAATCATTATATTATTCTAAAATCGATGACTTTTCAAAAGATTACTTATTATATGATATTGACATCAAAAAAACTTTAAATGAACTTGTAAAAAGAAATGTAAAATCATTTATAAGTAAGCGTATTGGTTTAGATATGCATCATGTTGATTATACAGTTCTAACCGATAAGAAATGGTTGTTATTTATCATTAATCAAGTAGTTCAAAATTCACTTAAATATTCAAAAATCGGTGGTAAAATAGAAATTTATTGTGAAAAAGATAAGCTTGAAACTAGACTTATTGTAAAGGATAATGGTGTAGGTATCCCTAATGAAGACCTACCTAGGGTATTTAATAAAGGCTTTACAGGTCATAATGGTAGAAAGTTTAGCAAATCTACAGGTATGGGATTGTATCTTACAAAAAAAATGTGTAAAAAACTTGGTCATGACATATCTATAGATTCAAAGGTTGATGAATATACAAAAGTTACTATTCATTTTCCTAAATTAAGTGATTTCTTAAAAGTAGCTAAATAAGGAGTTTTTAACTCCTTATTTAGCTTCTTGCTTTTCAAAAAATAATAGACCACAGATTCCATGTATATTTGGTATAATACAAAGAGTTAAAAGCCACTTATAGTGATGCTATGGATGACTTTTAACCATGAAGTATTATGCCAAACATACAAGAATACTGGTCTATTATTTTTTTAAATATGCCTTATATATAATTATTTCATGCTATGGCTATCATATAAATAAAGATTCGTTTTATATATTACAAAAATGTAAGCTACGTCAAATGTTTTGTTATATAGATAAATGGTTCGTAACCTCTTAATCCTTTAAAATATAAATATAGAGTTTAAAAAACAACTTATAGGAGGATTAATAATATGAATAACGTATTAATTGCTAAAAATCTTAGAAAGGTTTATGCCTCAAAAGGTGTTACATATACAGCATTACAAGATATTAACCTTGAAATCAAAGAAGGAGAATTTATTGGTATAATGGGTCCATCTGGTGCTGGTAAAACTACACTTTTAAATATAATTTCCACAATAGACACTCCTTCATCTGGAAGTGTAATAATTGCTGGTGATGATATAACAAAAATGAATGAGGATAAACTATCTTCTTTTAGAAGAAATAAATTAGGGTTTGTTTTTCAGGACTACAATCTATTAAATACTTTAACTATAAAGGAAAACATAGTTCTACCCCTAGCACTTTCAAAAACAAATCATAGAGAAATCGAAAAAAGAGTTAAAGATTTATCTGAAAAATTTGGAATTGAAGACACTTTAAATAAATATCCTTATGAGGTTTCTGGTGGTCAAAAACAAAGATCAGCAATAGCAAGAGCAGTAATAACTAGACCATCTCTACTTCTTGCCGATGAACCAACAGGTGCATTAGACTCAAAATCATCTGCTGAAATTCTTCAAACTTTAAGTGATTTAAATGAAGATGATAAAGCTACAATAATGATGGTAACACATGATGCATTTGCAGCAAGTTATTGTAAGAGAATTTTATTTATAAAAGACGGAACCTTATATGCAGAATTAGTAAAGGGCGGATCTAGAAAAGAATTCTTCCAAAAAATACTTGATGTATTATCTACTTTAGGTAATACAGTCGCAGATATGTAAGAAAGGGGGAATTCAATTGTCTTTATTTGACGTAGCTTTTAAAAATGTAAAAAGAAATTTCAAAAATTATTTTCTTTATTTTATATCAATAGCCTTCAGTATAGTAATATATTTTACTTTTACTACTTTACAATATAATGATCAAATAAGTACACTTTTAAGTACTAAAGCAAAACTTGATGGTCCATTTAAGGCTGCTGGCATAATAATATTAATATTTGCCTGTATCTTTATAGGATATTCAAATTCTTTCTTTACAAGAAAACGAAAAAAAGAAATTGCCTTGTATTCGATGCTTGGAATTAAAAAGAAGCAAATAGGTAGAATGTTATTTTATGAAACAATTTGCATGGGTGCCTTAGCATTAGTTTTTGGAATATTATTTGGAACGCTACTTTCCAAAGGCTTTATATTGGTTCTATTTAAGCTTATGCAATTAGAAGCAATAAAATCAATTTCTATTGGGTTTTCTGCTAAAGCAATAATGCAAACTATTGAAGTATTTACAGTAATATTTTTAATAGTATCTATGCACTCTTATAGTGTAATATATAGATTTAAGTTAATTGACTTATTTAAAGCAGATTCTTCTGGAGAAAAAGAACCCAAAACTAATATTCCTCTTTCTATTCTAGGAGTAGTATTAGTTGGGGCTGGTTACTGGTGTGCAAATAACTTAGATAAAAACTTTCAAATATTTGCTTTGCTTACCATTATCCTAACTATCGTTGGTACCTATATATTATTTTGTTTCTTCATTGTTTTTATGATTAAACATTCTAAAAAGAATAAAAAATCATATTATAAGGGAATAAATATGATTGGTACATCCCAGTTACTATATAGAATAAAAGGTAATGCTAGAACTTTAGCTACAATTGCTATACTTGCTGCAACAACATTAACAGCCGTAGGTACAACTTTTAGTATATATTATTTTTCAGAAATCACTACTAAGTCGTCATCACCATTTTCTTTTGCTCTGGTTGATTCAAAAGAAACTAAAACAACTTCTAGTGATGCAAAAACAAGACCTCAACATGAACCTCTTAATTTCAAATTAGATAATATACAAAAGGATTTTGACAAAATATTAGACAATCATAAAAATAATTCTGTTGAATCTAAAGTTAATATTGAGGTTTTAGATCATACAGCTAAACTTCCTAGTCTAGCATTAAAATCAAATGATGAATATAACGATACAACTATAAGCTTTTTAAGCGAAAGTAAAGCTAAAGAATTATTAAAATCTATAGGTAGTGATTTAGATTTAAATCTTAAAAATAATGATGATGCATATATATTTGATTCTATGGTTGGATCTAAATATGTAGGTTCTTTTAAAGGAAAAAACTTAGAAATTAATGATAAAAAACTTAACTTTGTTGATGAATCTAAAGAATCAATACTTCCAAGAAATATAATATTATTTAATTCTTTAGTTATAGTAAAAGATGATGTCTTTAAATCTCTTGAAAATTCTTATACTGAAAAAACAACAGCTTCTTTATATAAAGTTAAAGGAGAGAAATCAGCAAAGGATTTATCAAATGATTTTCAGGAACTTACTAAAAACACTTATAAAGATATAACTGACTCCTCATTTGGACTATCAGATGATTTTTACTTAACTTATAGAGCTTCAATTGAATCAAGCGGTTTAATTGTATTTATTGGTGGTTTCTTAGGGTTAGTATTCTTAATTTGCACTGGAACAATTATTTTCTTTAAACACTTATCTGAAGCTGAGGCTGATAAATTTAACTATGATATACTTAGAAAAATTGGTGTTGATAATAAAGAAATCAAAAAATCTGTTTCAAAGCAAATAGGATTTGTATTCCTACTTCCATTAGTTATTGGTATAACCCATTCAACTGTTGCTTTAAAAGTATTAGAAGGGTTATTAAATATAAGTTTAAACATGCCTATATTAATAACATATTTTGCTTATATAGCTATTTACTTAGTTTACTACAAGCTAACTGTTGAATCTTACTATAAATCAATAACAGATTAAAAAACTTAGCATAGCCAAGTTTTAAGTGGAAAGTTGAGATTTGAAGGTTGAAAGTTAATGTTGATTTTTCTACTACAACAAAAAGTCCTAGCAATTTAAATCTTGCTAGGACTTTTAGTTGTATAATTATCAGTTTATAACTTATAATTTAACTTAGGTACATTGAAAAAACAACAAATTAGTATGCTAACCTATTTCATGTCATACTGCGTCAGTAATATTAGCCCATAGCCTGTACTATTAACTAATATCACTTCCTTGTCTGACACAAAATATACATAGCATCTTTGACTTGTTACTTTCTTTCACATGTCTTATAAAACAAAATTAAAGGATGATGAATATGTTTTTATTTTCCATAGCATTTAAAAATGCCATAAATAACTTATATGAGAACACCCTCTATTTTGTAACTTTAATATTTGGTGTAATGTCATACTATATTTTTTCTTCATTTACTTTTTTAGATTACAACATATTAGATTTATCAAGATATAACATAGATTCTATGTTTCAACTTGCCTCTGTATTTTTAAAGTTTTTTCTTATAATTTTTATATGGTATTGCAATTTATTCTTCATAAATAAGAGAAAACGAGAACTTGGAATCTACTCTATTTTAGGAATGAAAAAAAAGGAAATATCTTTGGTTTTATTTTTTGAAATATTAATAATGGGAGTAATGTCATCTATAATAGCTTTAATACTTGGTTCTTTATTTTTTAAGTCTTTCTTTATGATACTTCTAAAATTAATAAATGTTCCACCAAATAATTATAATATAACAATTGTTCCTAGAGCATTAAAAGATACTTTATTCGTATTCTTAACTATATTTCTTTTAATCTCTGTAATTAGTTATATAAAGATAAAAAGATCTAAAATATTAACTATGCTTAATAGTTACTCAATAAAAAACAACACTTTTAAAACATCAATACTTTTTTCTTTGATTAGCTTAATTCTTATGTTTGGTGGATACGCTTTTATTTTTATTGAATTCAAAAATAGTTCTGATTATATTATTTTAGGTGGATTAGCTATATTAATAGCTACCTATGGATTATTTTCTAATGGAATTTTCTTATTCATAAAAATATATAAAAAAATAAAATACTTATATTATAAAAATCTTAATATGGTTAGCTTATCAGACTTACTGTTTAAATTGAAAAGTAATTCAAAAACTTTTGCATCAATTTCATTGCTCATAGCTATATTATTAATAGCTTCTTCTTCGTTTATTAACTCTTATATATTATCTAAAACCTTCGATGCCAAAAAAGGTAATTTTGATTTCATTTATTTATCAGAAAATAGAAACTTAGATGATACAGTAAATAACATATTTTCTAAATATCCAAATCATAAAGTTTATTCTGATATTTATATTAATTTCATTGTAGATAAAGGAATTTATCCTTCTATAGCATCTAATAGCGAATATGATTATAAAGGTGATGAATCTCATATAAATATAGTTTCTTTAGACGATTTTCAAAAGGTTTCTAATGGTGCTTACTCTAATTTAAATTTCCTTAATAATGATGAATGTCTTATGGTTTATGGTAGAGATATTGATAAAGATAAAATTAAACCTAATATTAAAAATGTTACTTTAAAGAATTTAAATAAAGAATTTAAAGTAATAATGCCTATAAGAAATAATTTTACTGGAGAAAGTTTGTTTTCATTTATAGTTGTTTCTAATGAATCTTTTAATGAACTAAAATCCTTATCTCAATATAATACTTTAAGATTATTAAATTTTGAAGATTTTACGAACTCTCAAAATCTATCTGATGAATTATATTCTTATGTAATACAACATTCAAGTGATAAACAGCAAGATTATATCTTTAACCCGTTTTCCTACTATTTTAGTAATCTTAAATATTCATCAGTTTTACTATTTATTAGTTTCATTGTTATTTTTATATTATTAATTTGTTCTGCAAGCATAATATTTTTCAGTCAATTAAATCAAGCTGAAAATGATATTTCTAAATATGAACTACTTAGAAACTTAGGTGTATCAAAAGAAGAGATTTATAAATCTATAAAAAAACAAACTCGAATACTCTTTTTATTACCTTCAATTATAGGTATGATACATGCCTGGTCTGCCATATTTTTTCTGAAACAGTTTGAAATAATTGAAATCTCATATTTCCCTGAAACAGTTATAATATTTATATTCATTTATTATATTTATTATATTTATACTGTGAAATCATATTATAGACTAGTAATACGCAGATAACCGTTAGAACAAAAGGCACGCCCTTTTTTAAATTTACAATTGAGAATTGACAATTGACGATTATATTTAGGAAGTCACAGACTTCCTAAATATAAAGTTGAAGGTTGAGAGTGGAAAGTTGAAAATTTAGGTTGAAAATCACAGATTTTCTTTAATTATATTTTTTTATTTTTAAAATCTTACTAAGAGGATTTATCCTTCAATTGTCAATTGTCAATCATCAATTCTCAATTTATTTAACAATTACATATGTTTCAACACTTAATAAAATTATCCACAGATTCGAAATTTTATAATATCCTATACATTAAAAACAAGCAATGAATTTAGGTTAACCTAAATTCATTGCTTGTTTTTTTATTGATTCATTTATTAACTTTTAATTTTTAATTTGCTTTATTTAAATTCAGTACTATGGCCTTTGGTCTTGACATTGCTTCTATGGAATATCTTATTCCTTGAGTTCCCATACCAGAGGCTTTAACTCCTAAGAATGGAAAATGGTCTGGTCCTCTTTCTGGTTTATTGTTTACCTGTACTGTACCAACCTCTAATTTATTAGCTATATAAAATGCTCTGTCTATGTTTTTAGTGAAAATACATCCTTGCAATCCATAAGTTGATTCATTGGATATTTTTATAGCTTCATCAATACTTTTTACTCTTATTATAGGTAATACCGGTCCAAATGGTTCTTCCCAGGCAATTCTCATATCTAATCCTACATTATCAAACAGTGTAGGGTAAATTAAGTTATCTTTTCTATTTCCACCTACAAGTAAGTTAGCTCCTTTACCCTTAGCATCATCTATTAATTCCATTACAAAATCCGCAGATTTACTGTTTATTAATGTACTAACAACTACTCCCTCTTCTTCTGGATGGCCTACTTTTAATTTTTCTACTCTCTCTTTAATCTTAGCTACAAGTTTATCAGCAATTGAATCTATTGCTAGAACCCTCTTAACAGCTGTACATCTTTGTCCTGAATAAGAATATGCACCTGCCACTATGTTATCTGCTGCTTCATCTAAATCAGCATCATCTAAAACTATTGCAGCATCTTTACCACCTAACTCTAATAAAAGAGGTTTCATAGTAGAAATTTTGGATATATGCTGACCCACATCTGTACTTCCTGTAAAGTTGATGAAGTCTATATCCTTATGTGTAACTATATAATCTCCTATTTCACTACCTCTACCTGTTATTGTGTTTAATACTCCACTTGGAATACCTGCCTCATTAAATACTTGAGCCAAATATAATGTTGATATACTTCCTTGAGTTGGTGGTTTTAATATAACAGAATTTCCTGCTGCTAATGCTGGTGCTATTTTAGAAGCAGATAAATTTATTGGATAATTAAAAGGAGAGATAGCAAGTACAACCCCTAACGGGACTCTTGTTACTACCGATATTTTATTATTTTTCATTCCTGGAAAACTATCACCTGGTATAGTTTCTCCTTCTAACTGTTTTGAAACATCTGCAGTAAATCTTATGAAATCTGCAGTTCTCTTTACTTCCGAAACTGCGCTCTTTCTATCTTTAGCTATTTCTATTACCAATATATCCGAAAGTTCTTCTACACTTTCTTCTATTATATCTGCAGCTTTATTTAATATCCTTGATCTTTCATTTATAGGTGTATCTGACCAAAGTTTTTGAGCTTTTTTAGAATTCTCTATAGACTTATCTACTTCTTCCTTAGTCATTTGTTGAATGCTTCCTATAATCTTATTGTTTATAGGTGATTTTATATCTATTAATTTTTTTGTATTACTTTCAATCCAATTTCCATTAAATAAATTTTTATATACTATTCCATTTTTTAATTCTTGAAATTTTGAACTCATCATAAATTTTCCTCCTTGAGATTCTCTTATCTTTAGCTTTTTCTAAAGGATTTTTTTTATTCGTTAATCATATTAAGAGTATACCCATAACCGGTATATTAGTCAATAATAATTATTAACTAATATAACATATTCACTAATATAATCATTATTAGACCAAAAGCGGCTACACCACGTTCTAATTGAGAATTGACAGTTGAAAATTGACAGTTGTTGTTGAAAATCACAGATTTTCTTTAATAAGATTTCATCCAACATTGTCAATTGTACATTATCAATTATCAATTCAAGAATCCTTTAACCCTAGATTTTATTATCATTTTATAATCAAAAATTTTCTATACTTTTCTGTATAGAACAAAATGCTGCGCCCTTTTTTAATTAACAATTGAGAATTGACGATTGACGATTATTGTTGAAAGTCATGGACTTCCTAAATATAAAGTTGAAGGTTGAAAATCACAGATTTTCTTTAATTGTATTTTTTTTATCTTCAAAATCTTCCTTAGAAGATTTATCCTTCAATTGTCAATTTTCAATCATCAATTCTCAATTAACTTCAATCTTCCTAAAAAGATTTAACCGCAACTTGTAACTCATAACTTGTCACTCATTAAAGTTTTCAACCTTCAATTCTCAACTAAAAAATCTATATATTTTAATAGTTATCAAAGTTATCCACAGATTTGAAATTTTATAATATCCTATAAAGTAAAAAAATAAACTAAGTATATATACAAAACCCAGTTTAGAAAACGTTTTCTTTTTTTGTTAAAAAGATGCATTATCATTATGCATACTTTTTTTAATTTTATTACTCTTATATTTATTTTTTAATTCCAAAAAATATCTAATTCTTTTTTAGTATATCTTTTATATCTTCGCTTTCAACTTCTACTCAAAATACATAAGGCCATCCTTGTCATACTTAATTCCAAGTTCTTTTTCTATGTTAATAATAGCCTTTGAGTACTCGTCATATAATTTGCTTATAAACCTTAAGTCTATTATAAAATTATCGTAATATGATTTTTCCTTTAAGCAATCCTCTAATGTCCTGCCTTTATTTTTATTTTTTATAAAAGCCTTCTTAAACTCTTCGTCGTCCTTAGATAAGTTTATAAATGAAATTATATTACTTTTTATCTTCTCTATTTCTTCTAAATTATTATTTATAACGCTATTTATTGTTTTTAATTTTTCATCTCTCAAAGTATATAAAATATCATTATTTAAACTTCCTAGCATTATATCCATGTTTTTATTTATTTTAAAATTATTTAAGTTATCTATATACTTTAAAATCCTTTTAAAGCATTGTTTTTTATCTTCATTATTTAACTTTACAGTTAAAAACTGTCCATACTGTAGGATTATAAGTTTTCCATAGTTACCAGGAAAACTTTTTAGAATTTTATCAGATACATAGTTATCCTCATTTTCTTTTTTATAATCTTCTACCGAATTAGCTATTAGTATAATATCATCTAAATTATCCATAACTTTTTCTCTATTTTCAATTCTACCTATGGCATTTATAATTTCTTGTTTTTCACTAAAAACAGTTTTTAGTTCTTTTACAGCCTTTACCATACACTCATATAAATATGTCATATTGTTTAAACATTTTTTAATTACATCTATATTAAAGCCTATTATTCTCAAGGCATATACTAGCATTATCATATCTATATCATTGTCATTATAATTTCTTTGACCATTCTTTTTATTTTTTTGTGGGGCAACTAAACCCTCTTCTTGATAAAACTTTATTTCACTTTTAGTTACACCTGTAACCTTAGAAGTCTTTATTATATTCAAATTTTATTCCTCCTTAATTTAAGGTAATAATAAAATATTTATCCTCATTTATTTACAATTTTTTTATAAAGATTAATTTAATTATATCTTATATCTATTATAAACTTATATCTGCTTAATTTGTAAGGATATACATTTATTTTTTATGTTAAAATAAAAAACTTTATGTAAACATAAAAATAGAATGATAAGCATCGTAAACAAGCAGATTTCCTCTGTTAGTTTACTAACGCTTATCATTCTATTCTCATTAAGATAATTTTATTATTATAGGAATATACTATGAAAAATATAAAAATTAATCTAACCCGAAAAGTCAGTTCTAAGTAACACAAATTAGTCGCTTACACCTAAGATTAAATTAATGCTGAGTTTTCTACGGAAATTCTAAGCTTTTCTGAACATCTTGAAGAAAAACATCCCTCTCTCTTAACTTCCCACTTTCAATTTTCAACTTTTTAAATAATTCTTTATTGTAAAATATACAATTTCAAGCTTTTCTAAACAACGTGAAGAAAAGCATCGTTCATTGTCAATCCTCAATTTTCAATTATCAATTGAAGAGTAGATTACATATGTCTCTTAAAACTTTTTCTTCACCAAGTCTATCCATCAAATGACATATTCTTTCGCCTGGTATTCCATTTTCTATATAGTAATTTAAAATCTTCTCTACTGCATTACATATTTCATCTTCTTCAAATACTTTTCCTAAATTAGTCCCAAATCTATAGGATCTTCCAAATCTACCACCTATATATATTTGTGCACCTTTTTTCTTACAAGTAGCTGCTCCTAATTTGCATGATCTAACACAATTTCCACAATCAACACACTTTGATTTATCAAAAACTATTTTTTTATCTATAACAGTTAATGCTTTTTGTCTACAGGAATTAGCACACATTCCACATCCAACACATTTATCTAAATTAAATTCCGGAATGGTAAGCCCCATTATTCCTATGTCATTAAGACTAGCTTTAGAGCAGTTGTTAGCACACCCCGTTACCGTTACCTTACATTTTGATGGTGTATCCTGTGCAAAATGTAGTTCAGCTAATTTATTGCATATTCCCTGTGTATCTATGTTCCCATGAAGACATATAGTACCCTTGCATGCAACAAGAGGTCTTAATTTTTTACCAGTTCCTCCATGTGTAAGTCCTAACTCCTTAGCTTCCTTAATTACTGATTCTATATCATTCCCATTTATCCACGGAACCTCTATAGAAAGCCTTGTTGTAAGTCCTATATATCCTCTTCCATATTTGTTTGCTATTTTACTTATTGATTCCATCTCACTTGTAGTAAAATTTCCTGCTTTAGATATAAATCTTACTGAAAAATGTTCATTATCATTTTGTAACAAAAATCCAAATCCCTTTAATTCAGCTATTTTTTTCTTGTTAAACACTTAAACCCACCCCTTAATAGTTATCTCTTCTATTATATATCCTCTGGTTATATGCTTAACACCATTTTTTTCTTATGTATATCATAAGCTTTTACTTATTAAAAAGTGACTACGCTACTTTTTAATTGAGAGTGGGGAGTTGAAAGTTTCACCTACCTAACGTGAAGTATGCAACACCTATAGCTTTAGGCCCAACATGTAATCCTATAACAGGTCCTATTGATTGTATTCTAACTTCTTTTCCAACTGTTTTTGAAATCTTTTCTGCTAACCTAAGTCCCTCTTCTTCACAGTTAATATGGTGAACTATTACATCACCTAATCCATTTAATTTAATATCTTCCATGAATGTATCTACTATTTTATCTACTGCTCTTCTTTTAGTTCTAACTTTATCAAATATAGTTGTTTTTCCGTCCTCAACTGTAAGTATTGGTTTTATTTGAAGTATATTACCTAAAAGTGCAGCTGCACCACCAATTCTTCCGCCTTTTTTTAAATATGTTAAATTATCTGGAACAAATAAAAATCTGCTACTATTTATAACCTTTTTTATTATATCCATAATTTTTTCTGTAGACTCACCTGCTTTTGCGGCTTTAGCACCTTCTAGAGCTGCAAATCCCATCTGCATACAGTTAGACCTTGAATCTATAATTCTAATATCCGCATCTGGATAATTTTCTAAAACCATGTTCTTTACAAGATTAGCACTGGAATATGTTCCGCTCATATCTTCTGATAAAAAAACACCAATTACTGACTCATTGTTTTTTGCATATTTCTCAAATATATCTTGTAATTCTTTTATGCTTGGTTGAGAAGATGTCGGTATTTCATCTGCCGCTTCCATTTTTTCATAAAATGTAGATTTATCTATATCCAATTCTCTAAAACTTTCAGTTTTAAATAAAACATTTAGTGATACTACCGATATATCAAATTCCTCAAGTAAATCTTCTGGTATATAACACGTACTATCAGTAACTATCTTTGTTCCCACTAAAGCTTCCTCCATTCAATGATAATAAAACATTATCTTTCATAATTATATATAAGATTATAACACATAGGTTTATTTAAAATACTAATTAAGTTTGTCTTTTTACAACTTTATCAAAAGGAACAAAAGGCTGCACCCTTTTTTAATTGACAATTGAGAATTGACGATTGACGATTATTGTTGGAAGTCAC
>NZ_FOKI01000090.1 GCF_900111985.1 Clostridium frigidicarnis | reverse complement strand
TCGCTAATTATTTACTGTAAAAGAATTGCTGGTTCTTTATCTTAATCTGTTTAATTTTCAAAGACCAATTTGTTTGCCGCTTCATGCGACTTCTTCATAATAACATCCTGATTGATTTATGTCAATACTTTTTTTAAAACTTTTTTGTTTCAATTTGTATCTTCATTAATCTCTCAACTACTAAGTCATTGCCTTAGCGACAAGGATTATCTTAACATAGGTATTTACTCTTGTTCTGATATGATCTACTGTTATTTTTGATGACTTTAAAAATACTCCTTATTTCTACAAAATACTACATTATAAATATATTGATACACCTGGTTATGTTTAGTCTTTTAGACAGTATATTCTCATTATTCATACACAAAATATCCTTTAATTTAATAGATTTCAAGCATAATATTATCTTTTAAAACCTTAAATAACTGATTCAATACTATAAGTTCTTTCTAAATATATTTTAATATTAATCTTCTTATATAAATACTAACTTATTGAATTGTTTATTCTTTAAATCACCTACAACAAATTATGATAGTACAAATCCTAATAAAGATAATTACCGTTAAAAATAACCGCCAATTAGATGCAAATTTCACACCTTAGTCAGCGGTTTTTATTTTAATATATAAATAAAATCAACAAATTAATTTTTAAAAATCAATCTTATTATTTAACTTTTTTAATTTCAATTCTTCCATCTTCAATAAGTTTATTAGCAACCCATCTTGCTACCTTTCCAGTTATAGTAATACAGTGATTTTTCCTACCTTGGCTTTTAAAATCATCACCTTGCCATTCACGAGTAATTACTCTACAGCAAGTTGATTTATACTCTTCCTTAATATAATCATGAAGATCTTTTGATCTATCAAACATTTCTTCTTGCATTGGTTCGCCTTTAACTCTACCATAAACCATGCCAAGAGCCATTTGTCCTCCTGAAACTGCGCCACAAAGACAACCAGCTTTACCTAAACCGATAGGAAAACCACTAGCTAATTTTACAACTTCATCTGGATAAGGCTTGTTCAACACTTCATTAATAGTTTGAACTACTGCCTCACTACAAAAAAATGTACCGCTTCTAAATAATTCTTCTGCATTTTTTTGAACCATTTCTAAAAGTTCTTCTTTTGAAAATTTTTTAGTATCTATAATCATTATATAATCCTCCCAAAACATATTATGTATAAACAATTGAGAGTATAAAGTATTAATCATCTAATTACAAATAGAAAATATCTATAATAATAAATTTCCTATAGGTAATACAAATTGGCATAATAAATATTCTCATGATACACTATTTAATACATATAGAATAAAAGGAGGATTATAAATGGGACATATTATAAGAAAATATCCTTTACCTATTGCTGGATTAATATTAGGACTTGCAGCTTTAGGTAATCTAGTACAATCTTATGGAAACATATTTAGAAATACTTTTGGAATAGTAGCTGGAATACTTCTAATCTTATTTATATTAAAGTTAATAACTTACCCAAAGCAAGTAAAAGAGGATTTAAACAATCCAGTAATAGCTAGTGTATTCCCAACATTTTCTATGGCTATTATGTTATTATCTACATATTTAAAGCCCTATTTATCTACATTTGCATTTGGAATGTGGCTTACAGGATTAGCAATTCATATTATTCTTATCCTATGGTTTAGTGTTAAATTTATTAGTAAATTTAATATAAAACAAGTGTTTCCATCATGGTACATTGTATATGTAGGTATAGTAATAGCAAGTGTTACGGGAAATGTATACGGTATGATAACCATAGGTAAGATTGCCTTTTGGTTTGGATTAACTACATATATAATACTTTTATATATAGTTTTAAAAAGAGTAATTAAAGTTAAAGAATTACCGGAGCCAACGCTGCCAACCCTTGCGATTTTAGCAGCTCCAGCAAGCCTACTATTGGCGGGATATATGAATTCATTCTCAGAAAAAAACATTACTTTGGTTTATATTCTAATGGCTTTATCATTTATTTTCTATGTAGTAGTTTTATTTATGTTACCAAAATTATTAAAACTAAAGTTTTACCCAAGTTATTCAGGTTTTACATTCCCTCTTGTTATCAGTGGTATAGCAATGAAACTCACAAATGGATTTTTAATAAATTCAAATCAAGCTATTACTTCACTTAAATATTTGGTACACTTCCAAGTAATACTATCAGTTTTAATTACATTATATGTACTAATAAAATACATTCAATTTTTAATATCAAATAATCCTACTTCAAGTGCAATTGGATTAAATAAGTAAAATAACCTTATATAATAAATTTATCTGATGTTTATCACCTGTTATCGCTCATTCTCTTACATAACAGGTGTTGCATTCTAGATTAAATCACCTAATATTTAGATAGTGAAGAAAACTCCACCTCAATAAAGATTCACTCTATAATTAGACGTAAAAAAACCGTTCAGAAATATCTGAACGGTTTTGGTGGCTCACCGGGGGATCGAACCCCGGACACCATGATTAAAAGTCA
>NZ_FOKI01000050.1 GCF_900111985.1 Clostridium frigidicarnis | reverse complement strand
TATTACATTTATAACGATTGTAATATTTATAAGAATGATGTAAGTATGTACCCTTACCACACATAGGACATTTAGGATAATTTAATTTAGGTAATCCGTCGCCATCGCCTAAGGCGAATTGACGCTTACATTGTGTACACTGATACTTTTGATTAGCCTGCTTATTCAAACCAAACTTATACAATTTATTAGAATGGCAGCGAGGACATTTTATATTAGCTTTGTTCATTGTTCTTCTCTCCTTTTAAGGGGGTATTATTTTGTTTCGCAAACTTATTGTATTTCCTTAGGTTGAGAAGATCAATGTTCATATAACTTAACAGATCGAATTACTATACTAGGAGGACTTTATGTATATAAGAGAATTTAATAAAGATGATACATTACATATTAAAGATTTATTAATAGAAATTTACCACGATGATGTCTGCTCAATAGGTTATTTTAAATTTGGTAATTCTACAAGTACTGTCAAAACACTTGTTGCAATTAATAGAAATAAAATTATAGGAGTAGCTAGCCTATGGGAAAATAAAATTCATAAAGATTCAATATATATAGGAATACACTTACTTGAAAAATTTAGGCACAAGGGCTTGGGTACAAGTCTTTTCTCTCAACTTCTTGAATTTAACCATAAAAAGCAATATCAATGTTCTTTATGGTCTTATAATAATATAGGATTGAAATTTGCTAAAAAGTTAGACTTTAATGTTATGCGTAAAACATTTGAACCAATATATGATCTCTCATTAATTCCTAAAATTAATTTGTTAAATGATTTGGATTTTTGCTATTCTATAAATTCTTTTGCTTCATTAAATAACACTAAATTTAAAAAATCTAACATTATATCTCTATTTAAAGAAATTTATATGAGAAATCACAAATTTAACAAAGTTAGTAAATTATCTGATTCTCAGTGGGATAACATAATATTTAATAATTTATGTCCTGATGCAAGTTTCGCTATTTTAAAAGACAGTAAAATTATAGCTCTGTCTTTAATGTACTATGGTGAAGATAATTTAACCCTTGAATTAGGTCTACGAGGTGTAAAAGGTGAATTCTTATTTTTTGAAAACAATTTAATTTTAACTCTTTTAGATTCTCAGTTTACTAAGTGTAAAAAAGAAAATTATTTATTCATAAAAGATGAAATAGATTCAACAGACTCTGGAGCTATGGTTGTATCTCAGCTTATAGACTTAACTAAAATTTCTTCATGGAATACATTAATAAGATAGGTACCATTTATACATAACATGTAACAGACCCTTGATATTTTTTAATGAAGTAATTTAACATTCCACACTACTTTAGCATTGCTTATACCCTAAAATATAAGCAATGCTAGACGTGATGACTAACTCTAACTTTTCACCTTTAAATTCTACCATTTTTAAATTCCCCTTACCTTTTAACACAAACTTACCACCTACTAAATTTCATTTAGTAATCTCTTCAAATCTAAATATCATAATTACTTAATACAACTCATATTTATTAAATAAACTCAAATAAAAATATTAATTCTTATTGCTAAAAAATCGAAAAATCATACTCACACTTAGATATATGACCTTATACTATGATACTAGAAACTATTTCTATAGCTAACGGTTTATATAAACCTTTTAGCCCCAATTGCACTATTTTCTAATTTTGAGGTATGTACTATCTCGTGTTATAATCTTATCATCATGTTTTTTAATAAAAGGGGGAATTTACTAATGGACGGTAGCCCGAGTGGCAGTTTTATTCTAATTTTTGTACTAGTACTAATAAATGCTTTTTTCTCATCTGCAGAGATGGCAATTATATCCTTAAATAAGACAAGGATAAATATCTTAGCTGAAAAGGGAAATTCTAAAGCTTTATTACTACAAAAACTTATTGAAGAGCCAAGTGGTTTTTTGGCAACTATACAGGTAGGCATTACCTTTACTGGTTTCTTTGCATCAGCATCAGCTGCAACATCTATTTCTGGAAGTTTTGGCGATGTACTTTTAAAACTTAATGTGCCTTATAGTGATAAAGTATCTTTTATAGCAGTAACTGTGTTTATATCTTATATAACTTTAGTTCTTGGAGAATTACTTCCAAAGCGTATAGCACTACAGAATGCTGAAAAGGTAGCTATGTTTTCTGTAAAACCACTAATCTTAGTTTCTAAATTTACTAAACCTTTTGTTTGGTTCTTATCATTTTCAACCAATTTACTCATGAAGTTAATTGGTGTAGAAACTAAGGGCATTGAAGAAAAAGTTTCAAGGGAAGAAATTAGAAACCTTATTGAAAGAGGTGAAGAACAGGGCGCTATTAATGAAACAGAGCGTGACATGATAGATGGTATAATCAAATTTGATGACAAATTAGCTAAAGAAATAATGACACCTAGAACTGAGACGTTTTTGTTAGAATTAAATGACAGTATTAGTGATAATATAAATAAAATTCTAGAGGAAAACTTTTCTAGAATTCCTATATATAAAGAAGATATAGATAATGTTGTAGGCATTATTTATATGAAAGATATTTTTTCTAATATAGTTTCTCATGGTATTGAAAGTGTAACAATTGAACAACTTCTAAGAAAACCTTACTTTGCTCCTGAAACTAAAAAAATAGCTACATTATTTAAAGAGCTTCAGTTATCACAAAATTATTTATCTATATTGATTGATGAATATGGTGGTTTTTCAGGAATTGTTACAATGGAAGATTTGATAGAAGAAGTTATGGGTAACATTTCAGATGAATATGATAAAGAAGAACCAGAACTTCAAAAGGTCGATGATTCAACTTATATAGTTAGTGGACTTCTTACAATCGATGATGTTAATGATGCCCTTGATTTAAATCTACAATCAAAATTTACTGATACTATGGGTGGACTGTTTATGGAACTTCTTGGACGAGTTCCTAAAGCGAATGAGCATCATGAGTTGGATTTAGATGATGTAACTTTGAAACTTCTGGCATTAGATGAAAAAAGAATAGCCAATATACAAATTACCTTAAAACCCTAAATTATATATAATTTAGTTACTTATTAAAACTAATAACCTTAATTTATGGTTATTGATGGAATTTTCAAATAATTAGAAACAATGAGGAATTAGCATTATTTTAAAGTATAATGCTAGTTCCTTTTTTATATTCATATTTTATCAATTTGAACACAATCAGTATTTTTTGTAAAATAAACTCAAATAATGGTTTATATAACTATATAAAGATATTTTTTTCATGTATTTATTTACTTATATAAATTTTAAAATTCAAATTATTATGAGGAGGTTTTATTATGAACAAACAAACAAAGGTTTTAATAAGCGCCCTAATAATGTCTTCTGTAATGTCTGCTGGTATTCCTGCGTATGCATGGGATAGTAGAGAAGATGTAAACGTTATGGATACCCATAAAACAATAGCTGTACAAGCTTTAGAAATTATAAAAAATGATTTGAAAAGTGACCAAAAAACTATGAACGTTTTAAATGAGTTACAAAGCAACCTCATTCAATACAAAAAAGGTTCTGTAGCCCCTGATTTTGGTGATGTTGGTGTAGACAGAGATTATAAATTGTATCAAGACCATTTCTACGATCCAGATAGTGGGGAAAACTTCACTTCTAATTATCCATATCCATTCTATGAAATAAAGGATACAGCAGAATCCCAGGTCAGAAATTATTTTAGCCAAGCTGTAGCAGCATGGAAATCTGGTAATCATGAAAATGGATCTTACTTATTAGGTAAAGCTATGCATTACTTTGGGGATATAAATGAACCTCATCATACATTAAATTGGACTGGTGGTCCGGGAACTGCTCATACAAATTTTGAGACTTATGCTGAAAAAACAAAGGATAAATATAAAATAAATACTATGGGATCTGATAAAGAAGAGTTTAATCTAAATAATGAAAAACCACTCCTAGACTTTTTAACTTATCAATCAAACAAATATGCAAAACTCTCAAAAAATCTTGAGCCTAAAGTTTCAATGTCAAATACCTATGCTGATTGGGATGAAGCATTAGATATTTCTCTTAAAAATGCACAAAAGAGTTCTGCAATTATAGTATATAAATTTTTACAAGAAATTTCATCTGATAAATCTATTCCCCTAACTTCTCCAATAGGTAGATTTCATGTAGTTATAAAAACAGATGATGAAAAATATGCTGGATCTGATGATTATGTTTATTTTGGTATGGAATTAAACAATGGAAAGAATATTGAATTTGAATGTAACCTTGCTGGAAATGACTTTGTAATAGGCAGTACTGGATCTTATCAATTTTGTATAGATGATAAAGAATTTGATCCTTCTCAAGTTAGCCGTGTATGGATTCGTAAACAAAAATATTTAGGCGACGACTTAAAACTCAAAAATATTTCTGTTTACATGCAAGGAAAAAGAGTAATTAATGAAGATATAAACCAATGGTTTACAGAAAACTACACTCATAACATATCTGTAAATGGATTAAAATAACATCTATAATATACTAGCTAATAATAGAATTCATCTAACATTTAGGTGGTGTTCTCTCACTCATCTGAATATTAGATGAATTAATCTAGGATATTAAAGATTTTAAATTTGTGGATAACTTTATGAAGCATAGAAAACGCATAGTCTACCAAGTAGTTTTTTCAACTAGCATAGGCTCTTAACTTGTTACTTATATAAGTTATATGGACACTCTTTTCCTATACACTCACTATTAAGTTTTGAAAAATCACATACAATCTTGAAATCCTCATAATCATAAAGCTTAACATTAAGTTTTTTATCTACAAATTCAGTTGCCTGCCTAATAGCTGTAAATAAATTTCTTTTACAACATCTTGGTCCTCCAAGCTCGGATATTTTTATTAAACTTCTTCCCGTTATTTCATTTGTAATTCCCCAAGTTTTTTTTGTTAATGGTGTTGTTGAAGTTATAATGCTCATAAATATTCCTGTACCAACTGCCGCTCCACAGTTACCGTAAAATCCACAAAACCCACCCTTAATATCTTCAGATCTCTTCTTTGCAATTAACAACCCTTTCTCTTTAAGTTCTGATGTTTCTCCTATATTATTATAATAAGATGTTATTAATGCCGCTGGAACTAAGAAATGATGTTCTGGTCCATGCATATAAAAATTTTTACTTTTCATTATATCAACTGCTATTTCTATAGGATTTGTTTTATCCGTGCTCTTACAATATGTAAGTATAAGCTCTACTCCTTTTAGTGAATGGCAACTATCACAGACATAATGTCCATCTTTACATGTTACATTTGAATTAAATTTATTGTTACAATAAATACAATCTACATCTTCATAAGATTCTCCATAAACAAGGTCTTCCCCACAAAGCATGCAGTTTACCTTATATTTTTTTCGTTGATTTAAAAAATCCATAATTCTAATCCCCCAAAATATTAATTTTTATTTAAAAATTAACCTGATGGCTATGCCACCAGATTAACTCATCTAACTTTTAGATACTGGAAATACATCACCTGCATTAAGATTGATTCTATTTTCATGGTCTAAAAGCCACTGTTTCTTATCTAATCCCCCGGCATATCCTGTTAAAGCTCCATTTTTTCCAATTACCCTATGGCATGGAACTATTATCGATATTTTATTTTTATTATTTGCATTACCAACAGCCCTTACAGCCTTTTCATTATTTATACTTATAGCTATATCTTTATATGAAGCAGTTGTTCCATATGGAATATTTAAAAGTCCATTCCACACATTCTTTTGAAACTCCGTTCCATGTAAAGCTACTTTTAAATCAAATTCTTTTCTCTCACCCTTAAAATATTCATCTAACTGTGTAATAGCACTTTCTAATATTAAATTTACTTGTCCTATTTCTCCCTCTTTATCAACAAAATTGCATGATAAAACAGATTCCTTATCACAAACTATTTCTAATATACCTATTGGTGATTTGTAATAACCCATGTATTTATTATTCATATGAAACTCCTCCTGATAAAATTTTCATTATGTTTGATAATATTTAATTTAAACACTGTATTGATTTAATAATATGTAAAAAACTCCAAGTTTAAATTTTCACCCATACTCACTTACGCCTATAAATCTATTGGGTAGTGCTTACCTTACACCTAAGAAGTTTAAGATATTATAAATAGTAGTATTAAAATATATCATCTATAAATTCAATAAACCATTTATATTTTTCACTACATCTTTAGGTAATTCCCCTTTAAGTGCCCTTATTAATAACTCAGGTTTTCTTACTAAATTTTTTCTAAGGTAAGTTCCTATAAAATCCACTTTCTTCTCCCTTTTTGGAATAAGCTGATATATTACATACCAATCTTCTAAAGAAGTAAATGGTATACTAACATTATTTATTTCTTTTCTATAACTAATGGATTCAGAGTCAAAAATATGTTTGTACTGTCCTTCCCCATGATTTATTCTTAGTCCTGACATAACATCAATCTCTATATCATTAACAACATATTCATAAAAATGCTTTGTTGAATATGTCTTTTCTTTTTCCCAAACTTTCTTTTTTCCAATATTTTTTAAAATTTCATCTACCCTTTCAATATCCTTTATATGCACTAAAATATCAATATCATTAGGTTCATATGCTAAGTCATATTGATTTAGCAATATAGATGCCCCAACTCCCCATAGCACATTATTTTCATTAAGTTTTTCCCCTATATAACTTAAAGTATTAAAAATCATATTTCTACCCCATCGTTTAATTTTTATTAAATCAATTATCTTTTAATAAAAAATATTCTATAACCTAATTATATTATAGCCTTTCTATGGCAACAAGTTTAAATATTATTTCATCTTTATTTACTTTAAGTAATATAAGCTAAGGGTTAATCATATATCTTTTAGGACACAAACTATATTTATTATGGAGTTGATACTATGGTTGAAGAGCATTTTTATACCTTTAGCTCTTATTTAAAGGATTTTGATTTATCTCCAAACGAGGAAGATTATGTGGAGATGATATATAGACTTTCCTTAGATAACAATGGAATTGTACGGGTTAAACAAATAGCTGATGCACTCAATGTTAAAGCCCCTTCTGTAACAAGAATGATTTCTAAATTAAAACTAAAAAGCATACTAACTAACGAAAGATATGGTTCATTGCAACTTACTGAATTAGGTAGAAAAATAGGAAGTAGATTGCTTTACAGGCATAATACCATAGAAAAATTTTTAAAAATCATTGGTGAAACTGATAATATTCTAGAAAAAACCGAAAAAATTGAACATGTAATTAGTGAGGATACTCTAAAATCAATAGATAGATTAGTCAGTTATTTAGATAAAGTGAATTATAAGTAAATTTTCCTTATAATAAAAGGTTAATTATATTGTTTTGGAAGCTTTTAAATACCATTTATTGACTCAAAATTTTAAAAATGATAATATTTAATTATAATCAAAAGAAAGGGGCTTTTAAAATGTTAGTTTTAACTATAGAAACTGTACCTGGAAAAGAGATTAAAGAAATTAAAGGTCTTGCGAAAGGAAGTACTATACGTTGTAAGCATATAGGAAAAGATATTACTGCTAGCTTAAAAAATATAGTTGGTGGAGAAATGCATGGTTATAATGATATGCTTGTAGAAGCAAGACAAATTGCTATTGAAAGAATGATAGAAGATGCTACTAATATGGGTGCTAATGCAATTATAGGTATGAGACTTATGTCCTCTGCCGTAGCTGCTGGTGCTGCTGAAATGGTTGCATATGGTACTGCTGTTATTGTTGAATAGAATATATATTATAAAGATATACCTATAATACAATTAAAAACATATTTTATATATCAAAGTAACTGTTTATGATAAAATTTAAAAATCAAAAAAGATTTAGTGAGTCTTGATAACTGCACTAAATCTTTTTTATTATATTTTTCATAGCAATGCTTAACTTATTATAAAGCTTGGCACTACATATATTATTTTATATTAATACCTTTTTTAACAGTTTTAACTATATCATCACAAGTTAAACCATATGCTTTTAATAATTCAACAGGCTTTCCACTTTCACCAAAAGTATCTTTTATACCAACTTTTAATACTGGTACAGGATGAGTTTCTGTTATAACTTCACTAACTGCTGATCCTAATCCACCGATTACATTATGTTCCTCTACAGTTATTATAACTCCTGTTTCTCTTGCAGCCTTTTCTATAGCCTCTCTATCAATTGGTTTAATTGTGTGCATGTTTATAACCTTTACTTTTATTCCTTCTTCTGAAAGAACATTGTAAGCTTCTAATGCAGTATCAACCATTAAACCTGTTGCTATTATAGTTGCATCCTTACCTTCTCTTAAAGTTACAGCCTTACCTATTTCAAATTTATATTCACTGTTATCATTTATAGTGTTAACTGCTAATCTTCCAAGTCTCACATAGCAAGGTCCTTGCATTTCTGTTACTGCTCTTATAGCAGCTTCTGTTTCTATATCATCACTTGGATTTATAACAGTCATTCCTGGTATACTTCTCATTAATGCTAAATCTTCTATAGCTTGGTGAGATGCTCCATCTTCTCCAACTGTTATTCCAGCATGGGTTGCACATACTTTAACATTTAAATGAGGATAACCTATTGAGTTTCTTATTTGCTCAAAAGCTCTTCCTGCTGCAAACATAGCAAAAGTACTAACAAATGGAATCTTACCACATGTAGACATACCAGCTGCTACGCTCATCATATTTCCTTCAGCTATTCCCATATTGATAAATCTTTCTGGTGCAACAGCTTTGAAATCTGCAGTTTTAGTTGATTTAGAAAGGTCTGCATCTAAAACAACTACATTTTCGTTTTCAGCTGCTAATTTTGCTAAAGTCTTACCATATGCCTCTCTAGTAGCCATTTTATTTCCCATTAGTTTTCCCCTCCTATTTCTTCTATTGCCTGTTCACATTGCTCTCTATTTGGAGCTGTTCCATGCCATCCAGCTTGATTTTCCATGAAAGATACTCCTTTACCTTTAATAGTTTTACATACTATTACAGTTGGCTTATCTTGAACTTTTTTACCACTTTCTATAGCATTCATTATTGCTTCAAAGTCATGTCCATCAACGCTTATTACATTCCAACCAAAAGCTTCAAACTTATTACTTATAGGGGCTGGATTCATAACATCTTCACATTTACCATCTATTTGTAATCCATTATAATCAACAAATGCTGTTAAATTTCCTAACTTATAATGAGCTGCTGACATAGAAGCTTCCCAAACTTGACCTTCCTCAAGTTCTCCATCTCCTAATAATGTATAAACTCTATAAGACTTATTATCCATTTTACCAGCAAGAGCCATACCTACTGCTGCTGATATACCTTGACCTAAAGATCCTGTTGACATATCAACTCCTGGAACCTCATTCATATTTGGATGTCCTTGAAGTATTGAACCTATCTTTCTTAATGTCTTAAGTTCATCAACATTGAAGTACCCTCTTCTCGCTAAAGCACTATATAAAACAGGCGCAGCATGTCCTTTAGATAGTACAAATCTATCTCTATCTAAATCCCTTGGTTTTTCTGGATTTATATTCATTTCATTAAAATATAATGTTGTTAAAATTTCTACTGCTGAAAGAGAACCGCCTGGGTGTCCTGATCCTGATTCAGTAAGCATAGTTACTATATCTTTTCTTATAGTTTTAGCCATGCTTTGTAATTGATCAATATTCATCTTCATAGATTTCCCTCCTAGGTATCTTTAAGTTATGGAGTAATATTTATATATTTATGTTTATTATACTAAATTATTCAATCAAAATCATTGTAAACCTTATATTTTTATATAAAATTCAAAAAAAACTTCAAATTAATTGTATCATAAAACTTTAAAAACTCAACTAAAACATAACACAATTTTGAATTAATATAGCACCTTTAAGCTATTTAAACTACTTTTTTCTCTTAAAAACTTACTTTTTTACTTATTATATATGTTTTTGACCTTATAAATAATATTATTAATTATTTAGCATACTCTAATACATTTTATTTTTTAGTTACAAGTTATCAGTGATAAGTTACAAGTTGTAGCTTAAAATCTAATATTTTCTTTAATAGTATCTTTTTCTTTTAGAAATCTTCTGCAAGAATCTTTGATTCTTAAATTATTACTTGCCAATTTATTACTTTAATTATTCATAGATTCAACATGATTATAAACAAAAAGGCTACTCTAAATTTTAATTAGAAATTACAATGTAGGGTTTTTATAACTATGAAGTTTAAAATTATAATTCCAACCAGGTTTTCCATTTCTTTATTTAAGAAATCTTCCCCAGAAGATTTTATCCTTAACTTGTCTCTTTCAATTTAATTATAAATTCCTGTAGATAAATAAAAAAAGACCTATGGTTCTTACCTTAAAGAACCATAGGTCTTGTATAATTTAATAAATAAGTATCATTAATGAACTAATCCCATACTAATAAATAAAGCTTTATCTACTTTTTCCATATCATTATCTGTCATATGTCCTATTTTTTCTTTCAGCCTTCTTTTGTCCAAAGTTCTTATTTGTTCCAAAAGTACAACTGAGTCTTTATTAAGTCCATACTCTTCAGAAGAAATTTCAACATGGGTTGGAAGTTTTGCTTTATTAATTTGAGATGTTATTGCACCAACTATAACAGTTGGACTGTATTTATTTCCTATATCATTCTGTAATATTATAACAGGTCGAATGCCGCCTTGCTCCGATCCTACCACTGGGCTAAGGTCTGCATAAAAAATGTCTCCTCGTTTTACTATAAATTGTGTCATTAGACGTATCACTCTCCGCAAGCCATGACTCGTATTCTGAACATTCATTCAAATCATAGGCACATGATAATTGAGAAAATTCTAGATTTATTTGTGCCATCTCTTGATATCCATTTTCTATATCTTCTTGATCAAAATCATTCTCTATATATAATATAATGTTGTTCTTATCAATTTGACACTGATTTTTTTTCATTGCATCTCTTTTTTTTGTTACTCGTTTTTCAGAGAGGTTAAAACTAAAACTATTGACAGCTGACATATTAATACAATACCTCCTATTTTCTATGACAAAAAATATGTATCTACTATAATTATATTGCTGTATTTGTCAGTATGTCAAAGGATTTTATATTTTTAGACATAATTTTTTATTTTAATATCCTCTCAATTGCTTATGTATTCCCTTAGAACTCTTCTATTTATCATGCATTCAACTTTATAACTTATAGTTTTTATTAATTTTTTTATATCTTTTGCATCAAACTTTGTATGATTTTGTTTTCTTAATAAAACAACCTTATAACCAAAAGAAACTTGTCCTAAATAGAATATACAGACACTACATTACTTAATGTATATTCGTGTAGAATAGCTGTCTAGTTCTTTTTCCTATCTGTTTCAAAGGTTTTTCTATAACTTATATGTTGATTCTTACCCATTTTTTAATATATGATGTTACTTTTCATTATCATGACTTTTTTAATTTAGGTTTTTCTTATTAACTTCCTTAGAAGAATACTTTCTATATAAAATAATCTCTGGTCTTACTATTTGGAACTATTTAAATTTATATATAATTACAAAACCCATTGAAATAGATTTTAAAATTATATTTATTTTTAAAGTTCTTTATAAAACCAGTTGAAACTTTTAACTTAATATAATTTATTTTATTACTATATGCAAAATTTTTAAAATAGTCAGTTAGTTTTTATGTTAGAAAGTTTATTTAATTTAAATACTTTCCTTGAATTATTTTCATTGCTTAAAATATAATTTAACACTTCACTTATAGTGCTAATTACTATATGTATTTTCACAAGCTATTTAAGCCTTTGTGATTCTTTAGCTAATTTCATTGTATATTCACTTGGGGTTGTTTTGTACTATAGTTTACTATTTCCTTACCCAATGTTACTTGAACACATATTATGATCTATACTGTTTAAGTTTCTTTGTACATAATATTTTTATTTTACTTTTAAACATTGTTTTTTCTCATTTCTCCAACTAATGCTCTAATCTCAAGTTATTGTTCAAAAACTTCTTTATCTATTGTTTGATTTGCTATAAAATCTCTATAATTTATTTTTATACGTTCCTCCCCCTTTAAATCATATATATTGAATTGCTGTGGTTGAGCATTTTCCATATCAATAATGAGCTCCCCCTTAGCTAAATTCCTATTTACACCAGGTAGTACAACCTCTACGCTCAAAAAAATTTTACCCTCATGTTCTCTAGTAGTTATTTTAGTGTCGTCATTGGTTGATAAATTTAATACTTCGTCTATACATGTATACTTATATACTTCATCAAATTCATTCTCTACAACATATTTTTTTTGAGCTATGTTATCTGTAACATTAATGTTACCATCCTTATAAAAGTATGTTCTACCTTCTCCTATTTTTAGTAAGTAACCATTCTCCTTTGAATAATACTGATTACACTCTTCTTTACGTTGTTCTCTGTCATTGGAATATACTATATCTAAACTTGACTCATAAGTATTTAGTTTTCTTAGTTTAGATAAAACTTTTTCCGGTGTATTTTTTGCTATTTCACATGCTGTGAACATACATATAATGGATAAAACCATTATAAAAACAAAGCTCTTTCTTTTCATGTAATACCCTCTTAATAAATTATTCTTATTAATACTAATATTCACACTTAACGAAATTTATTCTATTAATTCTTTCAAAATGAAAGGTATTTTTTCTATTAAAGTTGATGCTGGTACACAATACATTTCTTTATTTAGCTTATCTCCAATAAGACCATGAATATAAGCTCCTATTAGAGCTGAAGAAATAGGATTTAATCCTTGAGCCATAAAAGCTGCAATAATTCCTGTTAAAGCATCTCCCATTCCACCAGATGCCATTGAAGAATTTCCTGTTGGATTAATATATGTTTTTTCTCCATCCGTTATTACTGTATTGTGCCCTTTTAAAAGAACTACCACATTATATTTTTTTGAAAATTCAACTGCTACATATTCTCTATTATTATTTATGTACTCTATATCATAACCTGTTAATCTACTCATTTCTCCCGGATGTGGAGTTATAACAGTTCTGTTTTTACCTAGACGTAGCATTTCCAAATCTTCACTTAAAACATTTAATGCATCGGCATCTATAACAACATTACATTTACTATTTTTAAGAACCTTATGTAATAAACTCTTTGTTGTTAATGTAATTCCAAGACCTGGACCTATGGCTATAGAATCAGCTTTTTTCATAATATTGAAAAAATCATAACTTTGATTATCTAAAGTCATGGCTTCGTTTAGCTTAATGGACATTATATCCCATATTTCCTTATAACAACCAAGAGTTACAAGCCCTGCCCCTGTATTTATGGCAGCCTTAGTTGAAAGGTATGCAGCTCCTGTAAATCCTTTTGATCCTGCAATTATGAGGCATCTACCATAAGTTCCCTTATGACCTTCTTTATGTCTTATAGGAATTAAATCTCTTATGTGTGCCTCATAGTTACATTCAATATTTACATTTTTTTCATTATCTAACACACCATTATCCCATATAGCTACTGCTATTGCATTTTCTTTGCTATGAGAAATTGATACCTTAAATCCAATGCTACCTTTCTTATTTGCAATATTTTTAGCATTGTTATGAAGAACCACATATGGTTTTTTTAGTTTATCTCTTAAAATTTCTAAATCTTTAAAAGAAAAACCTCTAAATCCTGTACCTAATGCTTTGCTTATAGCTTCCTTTGCTGCAAAACTACCTGCAATTGTTTCATAACTAAAATTTCTTTCTTTAATGTATTCTAACTCTTTTTCTGTAAATAGTTTATTTAAAAATTTTTCATTGCATTCACATGCTTTTTTTATTCTATCTATTTCAACTATATCCGTTCCCAAACCAAGTATCACTAAAATTCCTCCAAAATTGTTAAATATAAAAAATATAATTAACTGTATTAGTTTATATATTATCTATAAATGAAAAATTTCTCAACCCTTTCATTTATAAATAATATGAATATTATACTATTTATATCTAACTAGCTCCCGAAATTAACTACATTCAGTGAATAATACATTAAAGTATAATTTATAAGCTTGCACAAACTACATTCACATTTTCTATCAAATTAAAAAATTAAATATAAAAATTAAATATGCTTTTAATATCCTCTCTTACTAATATTGAATATTTTTATTAATTGGTGCACACCTTTATAAAATCACTTCCATTAAAATCAATAACATACTCGTCTATATATTCTCCAAGCACGTCTATTAAGTGAATTGGCGATACACAATTTGCATATAATACCTTTAACAATTCTCTAACCTTATGTCTATATGGGCTTATTGTTGCAACTATATCTCTCTCTATGTTTACAACCACCCCATTAACTAGTTCTTGTCTTTCAACTTCAATGCCATATCCTTGAATCGGTGTAGAGCAGTCATAAAATGGTACAACTACTTCTTTCTTTATCATCCTATAACTATAAAGATAATTATTCCCCCCTATTTCCTCCACTCTGTTTAGTTGCTCTACTATTAGCATAATTTATCCCTCCCATTAAAATATAAAAAATAATATTAAATAAACTCGTCCTTAATTTTCATCTGCATATATTATGATAACACCAAGATTAAAAAAAATATGTCACTCTCTGTTTATCAATTATTGCATTTGGAAATCACAGTATGACAGAATTCTAGTTTAACCTTCTTTTATATAAGGTTTCTTAACATTAATCCTTCTTTATTGATAGTAAAATAATACTATCTTAAGCTGGTTCTTATATTTTTTTGTCACAAAAATACTTGCGAAAATTCATGTAACTGGAAAAAAACACTGCAATTACGATGTATTTACTACTAATAGAATTACCTCTTTCCATTCTTTTCAAAAAATTCTTTTCTATTTTAATACCTTTTTAACTTCTTTGTAAGCATTTTCTACATTTTTTACCTTTTCTTCATTTAAATTATGATTTGAAAATTTTGCCTCATTATAAACTTCACTTAAAATTTTAAGTTCTTCGTCTTTATTTGATATTTCTGTTCTTACCATACCTTTAACTTGCCTTGATGTCATATAATTTTTATATAACCCCTTTTTCCACGCCAACATCAAGAATTTTCTGTAATATACGAATATTAAATTTTTGTTTTTGTCTTTATTATTTCCATAACTAACCCTTTTACGTTTTTTCATAAAAGGTATATTATCAACTTTTTCTCTTATCTGTACAAATCCATCTTTTTCTATTGTTCGTAGACTAAACTTTTTAAAAACATAAATTAATAATAATATTATTGAAATTATAATTATTGAATAAGCTAATATGAAAAACCAAGTATTATATACTGCATTAGGATTTTTATCTTTTAACGTCTCCTTCATAAGGTTGAATATATCCTTTGATTCATTGGATGGTGTTTTAACAGCATTTCCTTTTATAAATTCTTTTAGCTTAAGTATTACCATACCAATGGTATAATATAGCATAGTTGCTATTATATACGCTACCAATTCCAACAATTTTCCCAATACCCCGATAATACCTTGAATTATTTTATTACATATAGGAGTAAACATAAATATAATAAATATCACATATATGCTAGTCATTATATTATCTTCTTTTTTATAAAGCTTAAAAGAATAACGTCTACTTTCTCTCAAAAGCAATATATAAGATATTAAGTATGCTAAGTATGCCTTAAATAAATAATTGATTTCATAAGGAGTTAAAAACCCATAAAAAAGTATACTTAATACTAATATGATATTTAATATTTTTCCTAAACTCTTATAATGATAGTTATCAATGTTTGGTTCATTAAACTTATTGTGTATTAAGATATATATCAAATTTAACATAAAAGAAAGAATACAATAATTCTCACTACTACCAAACCAATAAAAAATCACACTATAAATTAAATCTATAGCTAGAACTATTAATAATATTAATTTAGGTTTTTTTTCCTTATAATTTAAATACTCCATTAACACTCCTAAAATAATTAGGATAAGAAAATCCTTTATTCCAATCCTATTAGATGGCATAGGGCTAAATATGTTGATTTCTATAATAAACATAAATATAGCCATATATAATGTGTATAATAGTTTTACTATTCTATAATGGTTTATTTCACCAAAAATATTCATTAACAACATCCTCCCTTATAGCTTAAAATCTCTATGTTAGGATGCTTTGGTATTTTTCCCTTTGATGACACATCTATTATTTTTATAATAAATCCCATTTTCATAAGTTTTATTAAAATATTAAAACTTTCATCATCTAAAAATGCTGCCACAATCACATATACAGTGTTTTTATCTAAACCATTAATTAAATTCTTTAAATGCTTATGAAATTCAATTCTAGGATTATTATCTATTCTTGCTCCAAATTCTAATATAGTTGAGAAATTTGTTGTGTATGGATTAGTTTGATTTTCATACTCTTTATAAATACTTATTAAATATGCATTGGTGCTAATTGATACTTGTACTGAAGATTTTATGATTTTATCGCTCATAGACATTACAAGACTTATGCTTTTTTCTGTTATTTTATTTTCCGTTCCAGCCCAAAATGGAATTGCATATTGCATATTTAAAATGAACATCACCTTTTTTTCTGATGTAGTTTCATAATCTTTAACCATTAAATTGTTCATCTTCATGCTTGAATTCCAATGTATATCCTTCATTCTGTCATTTATTGTATATTCCCTTATGCCTTTTATATAAAGAGGATCTTTATATATCCATCTCTTTACTATCTCATCTCCTTGCATAGAATTGTTGTCAAACTCAACATTTTTTAGAGAATTAAATTTAGGATATACTACGATTTCCTTAAAATCTTCAAATTCTTTCTCACAGGTCGAAAATCCAAACATGTCTCCAATTACTATTTTTGAACTTCTTAGTATGTATACCCCTCTATCATTAGCAACAATACTATAAGTTCTTTTTAATCTTTCTTTGATTCCTATACTATATGTGCTTGTATAAATATTTTCTTTTCCTATATTGTTTTTCTCATGTATTCTATATAAGCCAATTGGATAATCTTCTCTAATTAACAAAAAAACTATGGGAAGTATCTTTTTATTTTCTATAACATTTGTAACTTTTAATACTTCATTTTGAAAAACTTTTTCCTTATCTATTTCTCTATGAAAATAAAATTCTTCAAATCCCTTTTTACTTATAAGATTTGATATATATATTATAAAAAGTATTGTTATGACAAATATAAAATAGCCTTCCATATCATCACCTCTATATCTTTTCTAAAGGCGCTTCAATAGTATTTAAAATCTCCTCAACTATATCTTCCCCTTTATTTTCCAAAATACCAACACTAGAATGCAACATTATTCTATGACTCAATATTGGAACACTCATTTCCTTAACATCTTCTGGAATTACATAATCTCTACCTTGTATAGCTGCATTAGCTTGTGCCCCTCTCATTAAAGCTAGTGTTCCTCTTGGTGATGCTCCAAGTTCAATACACTTATTACATCTAGTTGCTGTTATTATATTTACAATATACTCCTTTATAGCCTCACTTACGTTTACATAAACATAGTTGTCTTGAACATATCTAATGTCCTCTAAACTTATAGTCTGCTCTAAATCCTCTAAAGGATCTTCTTCCTTAAATCTTGTTAATATTTCTTTTTCCTGAAAAAATTCTGGATAACCCATTGATAACTTTATAAAAAATCTATCAAGTTGCGCTTCTGGTAATGGAAAAGTTCCATACTGTTCAACTGGATTTTCTGTTGCCATAACAAAGAACGGTTTCTCAAGCTTGATAGTATTTCCATCAACTGTAACCTGTCTTTCTTCCATAGATTCTAAAAGTGCAGATTGAGTTCTTGGAGTAGCTCTGTTTATTTCATCTGCTAATACAAATTGACTTAATATTGGGCCTGGCTTAAATTGAAACTCTAAATTTTTTTGATTGTAATAATATATTCCTGTTAAATCTGAGGGTAATAAATCTGGTGTAAATTGTATTCTTTTAAAGGAACAATTTAATGTCTTTGCAAGGGCTCTTGCAAGCTTAGTTTTTCCTGTGCCTGGTACATCTTCTAAAAGTACATGTCCTGAGCAAATAAATGCAACTATTATTTTATCTATTTTATGTTCCTTTCCAACTATTACTTTGCCAACATTATCTTGAATCTTATCTCTGAAAATCTTGAACTTATCCATTTCTAATATTATCTCTTCCATAATTCATAGCTTTCTTACATTAATTTTTATACAAAATCTAATGCAAGAAAATTCGCCCCCTCTTTATTGGAATTTTTTAATTATTCTGTCTTTATTTTATCATCTTTTACTTATTCCATCTACAAATATTACCATTATGTCTTATTTAATTTAATTATTCTAGTTATTTAGAAGTTACATTATAAACTCATTCAATCTAAATTTATCTGAAGGAAGATTCGTTCTATTAAAAACTATAATAAAAAATGTTACTGAATTTAATTTCAAGTAACATTTTCTTTAATTAATTATATTAGCCTTACCTAAGGATTATTCTTTTTAAAACAGAACGTCATGGATTAATTATTTAAATCAACATTTATTATATATTATCCCACCCCTTATATTTATTAACACTTACAATTCCTTAAATTTCTCAATGAGAGCTTTGTAATAGTAAGTTATTATAACAAAAATTTAATTTATTACTAAGCTCTCCTTATAGTTTACTCTTATCTTAATATTAAATTGTTACTAGCTTAACTCACTTTTAAATTAAATTTTTGGCTTATTTTCTTTCATGTGCCTAACTTTCATTATCGTCCATAAAACTACTATTTTTAGGTATATCCTATTATCCTCTTTTACATAAAATATATAATATATGATAATTATTGATTTATAGGAGTGATTTTTATGAGTATTTCATCTGATGGTGTCCATAAGTATAGATGGGTAATACTTTTTAATGTGGTTCTTACAATATTCATGGCAAATTTGGATAGCAGTATTGTAAATGTAGCTTTACCAGTAATGGCACAAGAACTTCAAGTAAGCACTGCATCAATAGGGTGGGTGGTTTCAAGCTATTTAATAATTATTTCTTCAACAATATTAATTTTTGGAAGGCTGGCTGATATACATGGTAAAACTATTGTTTTTAAATTTGGCATTGCCTTATTTATAATAGGTTCTTTTATATGTGGCATTTCTAATTCATTAACTAATTTAATAATATCTAGATTTATTCAAGGACTTGGAGCTGCGGCTTCTATGTCTACAACTCAAGCAATAACAACATCTGTGTTCCCTTTAAATGAAAGAGGACGTGCTCTAGGTGTTTGTGGAGCATTTGCTGCCTTAGGTGCCATGATAGGACCCCCTCTAGGTGGTTTTATTGTTTCCATATTTAGTTGGAAGTTTATCTTCTTAATAAATATTCCTGTAGGATTAGTTGCATTGATTCTTTCCTTGTGCATTTTTCCTAACCCAACCACTGTGAAAAAAGAAAAATTAGATTTAAAAGGCTCTGCCTTACTTGTACTCTCCATAACTTTATTATTTGGATCACTAACACAAGGACAAGAATTTGGATTTAATAATATTTTTATTATTTTAGGTATTATAATATCAATAATATGTATGTTTATATTCATAATAATAGAAAAAAACATATCATCCCCGCTAGTTGATTTATCAATATTTAAAAACAAATTGTTTTCTCTTAGTATATTTTGTGGCCTTATATCTTTTGTGTGTATAAGTGCTTCAAATATAATTCAACCTTTTTATTTTCAAAATACATTAAAGTTTACCCCTTCCTTTACAGGAGTATGTATGATAGTAGCCCCTTTAATATTAGTTGTAATCTCTCCATTAAGTGGTTATCTTTCCGATAAATTTGGCTCAGAACTACTTACAATATTAGGATTAACAATCTTAGGCATTGGCCTTTTATTAATGTCCACCTTAACTCAATATTCTAGCTTAATTTTAGTATTAATTTTTATACTTATAATGTCTCTTGGAAATGGAATTTTTCAATCTCCTAACAATTCATTGATCATGTCTTCTGTTCCGAAAAACAAATTAGGAATTGCCGGAAGTATAAATGGATTGGTTAGAAACCTTGGTTTAGTTTTAGGAGTGTGTTTATCTACAACTCTTTTATATAATAAAATGAGTTATAAAATAGGATATCGTATAACAACTTACATTAATGATAGAGATGATATTTTTATCTATGGAATGAAGTATGTTTACATTATAATAAGTATTTTATGTTTTGTGGGTTCAATTTTAACAGCGTTTAGACTGTACTTTCAAAAAAAACACAAATGATTAGTTACAAGTTACAAGTTACAAGTTACAAGTTACAAGTTACAAGTTACAAGTTACAAGTTACAAGTTACAAGTTACAAGTTACAACCGATTTTAAATTATACCTTATTTTTAGTCAATAATATATTATAAATTTAAAAAATATAGAGAATGTAAGTAGGTTTGTATAAAAACCTACTTACATTCTCTTATTACATTACTTATTTCTTATTAAATATAATTGTTACTTTAAACAAGTCCCCATCAACATTAATTAAAAACTTACCGCCTTGAAC